>CACEAR010000001.1 GCA_902557575.1 uncultured SAR86 cluster bacterium | reverse complement strand
AGTTTCTTTGCATAAAGCGGGTCTAAAGCATGTTCTGCATCAATAAAAGCTGCTGTCCCACCTGCCTTTTGGCATTCTGCAATCACTTGCAAAGTAAGTGTTGTTTTTCCAGAAGATTCAGGTCCGAAAATCTCAATAACTCGACCTTGTGGGACTCCCCCAATTCCAAGTGCGATATCTAATCCTAAAGATCCAGTAGAGATAGAGGGAATATCGACAACTTCTCTATCGCCCATTCTCATCACAGTTCCCTTACCAAATTGTTTTTCAATCTGACTTAAGGTTTCATTAAGTTGCTTTGATTTATCTTCTGCCATAATTAACTCCTACTGTATATTTGTACAGTATATTAGAAAAATACCAAAATTTAAAGACTTTATATACAATTTTTCATTGTTGTTAGCTAGAATCACCCTATCTAATAAATAATCATGACATTTGTAGTTACTGAAGCTTGTATAAAGTGTAAATACACTGATTGTGTAGAAGTTTGCCCTGTGGATTGCTTTTATGAGGGGCCAGAATTTCTTGTTATACATCCGGATGAATGTATTGACTGTGCTTTGTGTGAGCCGGAGTGCCCTATTGATGCAATCTTATCAGAAGATGAACTACCAGAAGATCAAATCGATTTTATAGAAATAAATGCAAAATTAGCTGATGTTTATCCAAATATCTCGGAGGCAAAAGAACCTCTACCTAATGCCGATGAATGGAAAAACATTAAAGAAAAAAAACACCTTCTTGATTATTAAATTATTGAAGAGCCAGCACCAAGAATAAAACCTGCGAAAATCATATAGATATTCTTATCAAATTTAGATAGAAGCTTTTCTATTAATCTTGGCATTGTAATTAATGAAAAAAGCATTCCTGTCGCAAAAGGAAGAAGCACTAATAAGTTTAGGTCTGCTACTGATCCAATAATTAATGGATAAATCCCTATTGCTAGCAGAAAAGCGCTCCCGGATATCCCTGGTATCAAAAGAAAAGAAAACGCAATAAATCCATATATAACTAAAGGAAAGGTGCCAACAGATGCATCCAAACCAGATAAATTTCCAATTGCGACTCCAATAGCTACTGAAATAACAAACAATAAAGAAAAGAAAAATAGTTCTTTTCTTTTAGATTTTTGAATATTGCTTAAAAATAAATAAGCACCATAGAAAATCATAAGAATTCCAATAAAAAACTCGAATAAGTTGGTGTAATTTAAAAATAAAAAATTTATCAGTTTTGAAAAACCAAAAACACTTACAGCCATTCCAAGCAACAATGGAACAAGAAGATCTAGATCTTTTAGTTTGGAAATACATTCAATAAGTTTTTTATATATGCCAAACATCAGGGCTACTGTTGCCCCTGAAATCCCTGGGAGCAACTCGGCAAGACCTATACAAAAACCAGCCAAAAGAAATCTGAGTCTAATACTCATTTTGAAGTACCACCTAGCATTGGAACAAATGAAACGTTTTCGCATTCTTGTTCATCAAAACCCTTTTTAGTTTTAGTAACTATTTTTAATTTCTGAGATTTGCTTCCACCCACTGGAAGAACAAGACAACATCCAACCTTTAAAAAAGCTAAAAGGCTTTTGGGTATTTCTGGGGGTGCTGCTGCACAAAGAATGCCATCATATTTAATTTCTTCATCCCAACCTTCAAAGCCATCTCTATTTTTAATTAAGACATTATGAATTCTTAGATCTGATAGATTCTCACGAGCCTTGCTAACTAATTGTTTAATTCTTTCCACGGAATGCACCTCGTCAGCAAAGTAAGAAAGAACAGCAGATTGGTATCCACAACCAGATCCTATCTCAAGAATCTTTTCAAATTTCTCATTTTGTTTTGCTGAATTTCGAACCAATAGTTCTGTCATTTTTGCAACAATATATGGCTGCGATATGGTTTGTTTGTAGCCAATAGGTAAAGACATATTTTCATAAGCTCTGGACCTTAAGGCTTCATCAATAAAAATATGTCTAGGCACCCTTCTCATTGCATCTAAAACACTAAAGTCTTTGATGCCCATTTCAAGCAATTTTCCAATCATCTCTTCAAGCGGTCTTTCATATATTGCTTTAGGGTTATTCATTTAAGAAGTTCTCAAACTCAAGACTATTAAAATTAGGATCTAGTAATTCATAATCTAAAATTGATATAGATACATACCCAAGTTTCACCGCCTCCGCATCGGTAAGAAAATCTTCCTTTATTGGCGCTCCAGATGCCGCATACCTAAATGATTGAATATCAGAATTGTTTTTTAGAATATCAGGAGTTGGTGGTACATCTCTTTTAGCAATTGGAACCACTTTAATGCCCTTATAAGATTTTTCATCAATATCAGGAAAGTTTATATTTACAACTTTATTTAAAATTTCCTGTTTTTCAAAAGAAGTTATTAATTCAACTAATTCACATGACTTATTTGCTATAAACTCAAGAGATTTAGGCTTGTACTCACATGAAGAAATTGCAATTGGCGGATACTTAAGCTTTCTTCCTCCAAGCGCAGCTCCTACAGTCCCAGAATACAAAACATCATTCCCAATATTTGCTCCAAGATTGATGCCTGATACAAGTACATCTATTTCATCATTTAGAAGATTTAATAAGCCAATATATGCGCAATCAGCTGGAGTTCCTTTAACAATGTAAAGTCTTTCTGATTCCTTCTTGATTTCAATTTCTTTCATGTACGAGATAGATGCACTAAGGCCACTGCAATTTTTTTCTGGAGCTACAACATAGACATTATGACTCTTTTCTAATGCAGTTCTAATGGCCTTAATTCCATCAGCATCAAAACCATCATCGTTTGTAAGAAGAATATTCATATTTATCGCTTTAGTGTTACAGATGTCATTACTGCAAGAGCCTGCTCTTTTCCGATTGTTCCAATTTTTTCCATAGTTGAGCCTTTCAAACCTATTTTACTTGAATCAATTGAAAAAATTTCAGATAAAGATTTTATGATCTGATTCCTAATTGGACTAATTTTTGGGATCTCAGATATAACTGTGATATCTATATTATTTAGATGATATCCCCTCTTTTTCATCAAATCCAAGCAGTGTGTAATTATTTCTCGACTATCTAAATCTTTACTATTTGGGTCATCTTCTGGAAAAGAAGTTCCAATATCGCCTTCAGATAATGCACCTAAAATTGAGTCAGCTAAAGAATGTAAAATTACATCGCCATCGGATATTGCTTCAATTCCAAATTCGAATGGAAATTTTACTCCACCAAAGACTATTGAATTTCCCTCACAAAATCTGTGTAAATCAAACCCATTCCCAATAAGAATATCCTTTTTTACTAAATCCTCTTGAAAAGTAATTTTTATATTTTTTTGCGACCCCTCAATAAAATTTACACTATATCCAGAGTTCTCCATTGCTGAGCTCTCATCAGTAGGATAAATATTTTTCGAAGTTAGTACTTCAAGAGCGTTCTTTAATTTCTTAGATTCACAGATTTGAGGTGTTTGAACTAAAATAAAATTATCTCTTTCTTCAGCCTTACAAGATCCTCCCTCTAATCTTTTAATTGAATCTTTTGGCTTTATCCCATAAAAAATACAATCATAATCAGATTCCAAGATAGATGTATATATCTTTTCTAAAGAATCAAGGTCAATATATGGTCTCACTCCATCATGAGTCATTACATAATCATATTTTTCAATATTTTCACTCCTAATTCCGTTTAGTACAGATTCTGACCTGGAATTTCCTCCACTTACAATTGAGAATCTTTCATCTAGTTTGATACTTATTTTTTTTTGGAAACTTTCTGGATCTTTTACAACAACCACAATCTTTGAAGCAGGCTTAAACATCATAAAAGTATCTAAAGTTGTCTCAATAACTGATAAGTCTCCCAAACTAGCATGCTGTTTTTCAATTTGTGACGAAAATCTATTACCTATTCCAGCACATGGAATAATTACCAAAAGGTTGTTATTCATTTTCACCCTCTTCTTCAAAAACTATGAACTCTTCATCAGGCATAGTGAGGTTAAATTTTTCACGAGCAATATTTTCAATATGCATATTTGGGTTTTCTTGAGCTTGTTTAATACTTTCAGATAACTTTTTATTTTCATTCATTAGTCTTTGATTTTCTTCTAGCAACTCTTTGTTGCTCTCAACAATCATATTTCTCTCATTAATACCACTTTCACTGAAAAATAATGAATACAAAAGAGCTGCAATAAGAAAGAAAAATAAAATTATAATTAAAGGAGCTAATCTCATCATCAGCCATATGAAAAGCTATTTTTCTTATCAATCCAATAAAGCCTATTATATTTTGCAACCCTTTCAGATCTGCATGGTGCTCCCGTTTTAATTTGACCGGCTCCTGTTCCAACTGCGAGATCAGAAATTGATGAGTCCTCGGTCTCTCCAGATCTGTGCGAAATAATATTTTGATAGTCGTTATTTAAGGCAATAGAAATCGTTTCAAGTGTTTCTGATATTGTTCCAATTTGGTTATATTTTATTAAAACTGAATTAGCAATCTCATCAATTATTCCTTTTTTGAGGACTTCAGGATTTGTAACAAACAGATCATCACCAACAAGCTGACATTTTTTTCCAATTTGTTTAGTAAGCAGTTTCCATCCCTCTAGATCATTTTCATCCATCCCATCTTCAATAGATATTATTGGGAAATCATTTGCCAAACCCTCTAAATATTCAGCAAATTCTGAACTAGTAAGCTCTCTATCTTCACCCTTAAGATGATAAGTGCCATTTTCATAAAATTCACTTGCAGCACAATCTAAGGATATACAGATATCTGAACCTAACTTAAGATCAGTTTTATCTACCGCCCTTGCTATTAACTCAAGAGCTTCTCTATTTGTGTTGAGATTTGGAGCAAACCCCCCTTCATCACCTACTGCAGTTGATAGGCCTTTTTCTTTAAGAATAGATTTAAGATTCCAATATATCTCAGAAGACCACTGCATGGCTTGCGAAAAATTAACAGCTCCTTTTGGAATAATCATGAATTCTTGTATATCGATATTGTTGTCGGCATGCTCACCACCGTTAAGAATATTTAACATGGGTATTGGAATAACTTGATCAATTGTTTTGCCCATTTTATTACCAAGTAAAATGTTAAAATAATTATGTAAATCTAAATTCTCTGATTTAGATGATGCTTTTGCAGAAGCTATTGATACAGAAAGAATTGCATTAGCTCCAAGATTAGATTTGTCACTTGTACCATCTAAGTTATTTAAGATTTGATCGATATGATCTTGGTCAAGTGGATTCTGTCCTATAAGAGAATTCTTTATGCGATCATTAACATTATCTATGGCTTTTGTTACGCCTTTTCCAAGGAATGCTTGACCTCCATCTCGAAGTTCAAGAGCTTCTTTTTCGCCAGTTGAAGCGCCGCTAGGTACCATTGCAACTGATCTAGTCCCATCATCTAACAATATTTCAGTAGAAATTGTGGGAAGTCCTCTTGAATCCAGAACTTGAATGGAGGTTAGATTTTCAATTTTGGGCATTTTATTTAAGATCTAAATCTTTTTGAGACTTTACAAGTTTATCTAATTCTTTTACTTGAAGAAGAAATGATTCAAGCTGATCAAGTCTAAGAGCGCATGGTCCGTCACATTTGGCTTTATCTGGATTAGGATGAGCTTCAAGAAACAATCCAGCAATCTTTTGAGAAATTCCAGCTTTTGCCATATGCAAAAGATATTCTCTTCTACCATCAGTAGATTTTCCCAATCCTCCGGGTAGTTGGAGTGAATGAGTAACATCAAACATGACTGGAACAGAGTATCCTTTCATTATTTGGAAATTAAGAGTATCAACTACAAGATTGTTATAACCAAAAATATTTCCTCTCTCGCATAAAATAATTTTTTCATTTCCAGCAGACTTACATTTTTCAACAACATTTTTCATTTCAGCTGCTGAAAGAAATTGTGGCTTTTTAAATTGAATAGCTGAATTTGTTTTTGCAGCTGCTGAAACAAGATCGGTTTGTCTGCACAGAAATGCAGGGATTTGAATAACTTCGCAAACTTCACTTACAGGATTAGCCTGGCTTGGTTCATGTATATCGGTAATTATAGGAACATCAAATGCTGATGAGACTTTTTCAAGTATTTTGAGTCCTTCATCCATACCTGGACCTCTAAAGGATTCAATTGAACTTCTATTTGCTTTATCAAAGGAGGCTTTAAAAATCCAATTTATTTTTAATTTATCAGTAACTTCTTTAAATTTTTCGGCTACTAAAAGAGCTGTCTCTTCTGATTCAAGAACATTCATTCCACCCATTAAGGTAAAATCTTGATCATTTCCTATTTGAAAATCTTTTATTGAAATATCTTTCATTTTTTAGTCTTTATTGTACTTGAAATGAAGCTATTAAAGATAGGATGTCCATCTCTTGGATTTGAAGTAAATTCGGGATGAAACTGACAACCTAGAAACCAGGGATGATTTTTTATCTCGATCATTTCAACCAGCATATCATCCACAGAAGTACCAACTATATTCATTCCTTTAGTATTAAATCCTTCTCTAAATTCCGGGTTTACCTCATATCTATGCCTATGCCTTTCAACAATCTCGTCCTTTTTGTACATTCTAAAAACATTGGAGCCCTTTTTTAATATGCAGGTCTGACCACCTAGCCTCATTGTTCCACCTAAATCAGAGTCAGCTGTTCTCCTTTCAGTTTTACCGGTTTTATCCTTCCATTCCGTAATAAGTGCAACAACAGGATAATTTGTTTTTGAATCAAATTCTGTGCTATTAGCTCCTTTGAGGCCTAGCATATTTCTTGCAAACTCAATAAGAGCAATTTGCATTCCAAGACATATTCCAAAATAAGGTATATTTTTTAGTCTTGCATATTCGCAGGCTATGACCATTCCCTCAATACCCCTGCTACCAAATCCGCCAGGCACTAATACAGCATCCGCAAATTTAAGCTTGGTTTTTACATTTCTTTTGGTTAATTTTTCTGCCTCTACGAAAGTTATATTTACTTTTGCATTATTTTTTATGCCTGCGTGATCCAGCGCTTCATTGAGAGATTTATAAGAGTCTTTTAATTCTGTATATTTCCCAACCATTGCAACTTCAATAGATTTTTTAGGATTTAATTTAGCTCTAACTACTTTTTTCCAATCATTAAGATTTGGTTTTTTGGTCTTGAGGGCTAAATCTTTTAAAACTATTTCATCTACCTTCTGTTTATGAAGTAACAAAGGTATTGAGTAAACGGTATCTACGTCGTGCATAGATATAACATTAGACATGTCAACTGAGCAAAATAGTGCTATTTTCTTTTTTTCATCTTTAGGAAGTTCTGTTTCAGATCTACAAATAAGACAGTTAGGACCAATGCCCAGCGACCTCAGTTCTTTAACAGAATGTTGAGTAGGTTTAGTTTTTAGCTCGCCTGAAACATTAATGTACGGTACTAGAGTCAAATGAACAAATGATGTTGATTTTGAAGGAAGATCTAAAGACATTTGTCTAATAGCTTCAACAAATGGCTGACTTTCTATATCACCAATAGTTCCACCAATTTCTACTATAGCAACATCACTTCCGGCTGCTCCTGCCTTAATCCTTCTTTTAATTTCATCGGTTATGTGTGGGATAACTTGAACAGTACCGCCAAGATATTTACCTTTTCTTTCGTTCTTAATAACAGATTCATAAACTATACCTGCTGTAAAATTATTCTTTTTAGAAGCCTCAAATCTAACAAAACGTTCATAGTGTCCCAAGTCAAGATCCGTTTCTGTTCCATCATTAGTGACAAAGACTTCTCCATGCTGAAATGGACTCATAGTCCCAGGATCAACATTGATATAAGGATCTAATTTCAATAGGGAGACCTTAAGTCCACGAGCCTCAAGAAGAGCTCCAATTGAGGCAGCAGCAATACCCTTTCCAAGAGAGGAAACAACTCCACCAGTGATAAAAATATACTTAGTTTTTGCCATCATTAAAGATAATCATGATGGGATAACAGAATAACAGATATTAAAGATTATATAAATGCTTTATGGTGCTAACTCTGCAGTTTCTTTGAATAATGGTCTTGATAGATCAGCCCAATCAATGTCAGCATCACTTGCATCATCTTCATACTCAAGAATACCGAGTTTCTCGAATTTTGGTCTAATTGAATCAGTGAGTAGTCCAATTCTCTTAAGATTTGGCATAACCCTTTGAAACAGAAGTTTTTGGAATGTTTGCATTATTTCAGAACTTAGCTGAAATTGTCTTGCATCTTCAACATTCCAACCAAAATGTTCATAGACTTCTATGGAAACAAGTCTTTCTTTGCTTAAGTAGCATGCCTCATAGGCAAACTGGGCTCTTTCTTCAATCTCTTTTTCGGATAAAGTTGTTACAAACTCTTCTAAATAATTAATACCAAAAGTAACATGTCTTGCTTCATCTCGGATTATTAAATCAAGCATATCTTTTAAGACAGGATCAGGTGTTAAGTCCCTTGAGGTTCTAAAAGCTGCTAGTGCCAGCCCTTCGATAATTAATTGCATCCCAATGAACTTAAGATCCCATCTTGGATCTGTAAGGATCTTATCTAAAATTGATTTAAGAGCATTGCCAATTGGATACATGAGCTCCATTCTCGATTGAACATATCTATTAAAGCTTTCCACATGTCTAGCTTCATCGAAAGTTTGTGAAGCTGCATAAAGCTTTGCATTATAAGTTGGTGCACAGCTAGTTAGCTGGGATGCCACAAGTAAAGCTCCCTGCTCACCATGCAGGAACTGACTCATGCTCCATGCCTGTCTATGTCTAAGAAATCTCAATTTTTCTTTGTCTGACATCTTTATATAAGGCTCATAATCATCCCAAAAGATTGGAGGTGGTTCATCTAAATGAACCACGGGTCTATCCCAGTTAATATCCATATTAGAATTCCAGTTAAGCTCTTTACCTAACTCGTAAAGCTTTTTTATTCTATTATCTTGAATTGTATAGTCCCAATTATATGATCCCGTTAAAGGCGTATTAAAAATTTCAACAACATCGGTAACATCATTCTCTGACATATAGTCAGGCAAGTCGTCTGAGTCGATTACCTTTCTGGGTGTATTATTAAGATAATTAATTTTCATTTAAATTACTTTTACATTTACTCTGCTACTGATTCTAGTCATAAGCTCATATGAAATCAATCCATTATTGTTTGAAAATTCATTGATTGGAAGTTCTTCAGACCAGAATGAAACAAGATCATTTTCAGAGACTTGAGGAAGATTTGTGATATCTATTGATACTAAATCCATACTCACTCTACCAAAAATCTCTGCCTGTTTGTCATTTACCAAAACTTTGGTCCCATCAACTGTTGTCTGCGGGATTCCGTCAGCATACCCGGCGTAGACTATCGCAATTCTCATATCCTTGGATGCTTTCTTTCTTCCACCATACCCAACCCTATCTCCTTTTCTTATGTTTCTTATCGAAATTATTGGGGCTCTGAATGTCATCGCTGTTTTAAGGTTTAAATTTTTAAATTCTCCACCATAAGCAGCTATACCTGACCTTACCCAATCAAATGAAAGTTCAGGAAAATTTATTAAGCATGCGCTATTGCAAATACTTCTTTTCGTTTTTCTCTCAACCAAGTTAAAAGCTTTTTCAAAGTTGTTTATTTGCATCTTATTCATTGGATCATCCGGATCATCTCCACATGCCATATGTGTCATAAGTACAGAATCTGAATTTATAATCCCCTTTTTGTAGACTAATTTTAATTCTTCTTGTGAAAGTCCTAATCTATTCATGCCAGTATTTATCTTTATCCAAAGGCCAAGCTCACTATCATTCTTACCAATTAACTCAAATTGGCTCATTTTATGGATAACTATTTGTATATTATTTTCTTTAGCTGTTTTTATTTCATTCTCTGTATAAATACCTTGCATAAGAAGAATAGGCTTACTTGTAGCTTTTCTAACTAAAATAGCTTCTTCCATTCTAACGACACCAAAAGCATCAACATAGCTTTCAAGATTTTTTACAATCTCTTTTAAACTGTGTCCATATGCATTACTTTTTACAATGAACATAAATCTTGAATCACTGCTCATAAGTGATTTTAGATGTGAAATATTACTAATAATTTTAGAGCTATCGACGATTAGCTCTGCAGAATAAGTTGTCATTACTTATCAAACTTACTGTAAAGACCTTCCTCTGGGAGCTTATCTTCTGGAATGTAGTCAACAAACTTTGCATACTCCTTCAAGAAAGTCAGAGTAACATCGCCAATGGGTCCATTTCTTTGTTTACCTATAATTATTTTAGCTATATTTTTATTGTTTGGGTCTTCTTTGTTGTAAACCTCGTCACGGTAAATAAACAATATTACATCTGCATCCTGTTCAATCGCTCCTGAGTCTCTGAGATCAGCCATCATAGGCTGCTTATCATTTCTTTGTTCAACTGCTCTACTTAGTTGAGATAAAGCAATAACAGGAATATTTAGCTCTCTTGCAAGAGATTTCAGTGATCTTGAGATTTCTGAAATTTGATTGACTCGGTTTTCAAGTGATCCAGGAACTTGCATAAGCTGTAAGTAATCAACAACTATTAAAGATAACCCATTTGGTAGCTGTCTATTCATTCTTCTTGCTCGTGCGCGAAGTTCCATTGGTGAAAGTAGAGAGCTATCATCTATATATAGAGGAAGTTCTTTAAGTTTCTTACTTTCCTCTACAACTCTTGTGACTTGCTTATTGTCTAGTCTTCCTGATCTCACAGCCTGCTGATCTAGCTTTGCCATTCCTGATAGCAATCTGGTAGTTAATGATTCTGCTGGCATCTCTAAACTGAAGACTAATACTGCACCAACATCCTCATCCTTTCCCTTTATAACATTTTCAGCAATATTCATTGCGAAAGCTGTTTTACCCATGCTTGGTCTACCTGCAATAACTATTAAATCGCCATCCTGTAAGCCCTGCAATTTATTATCTATACCCTTAAAACCAGTAGAGCTTCCAAGCAAGTTTGATCCACTTTCAGCAAGCTGATGAAGTCTATCTATTGACCTTGGAACAAGATCTTTCATAGATTCAATGCTTGACTGTGAGCGATTAGCTTCTTCATTTAAAGAAAATATTTTTCTTTCAGCTTCATCGAGAAGGTTGAATCCATCCATTCCTTGAGGATTATTTATAAGTTCAGCAATCTCTGAATTTGCCTTCATTAGCTGTCTAGCTACAGATCTTTGGCGGATGATATCTGCATATGCCTCTAGGTTGGCAGCAGTTGGAGTTTCAGTAGCAAGAGAAATTAAATAATCCTTACCGCCAATTTTATTTAGGAGATTTTTGCTGTCGAGTTTTTCTGAAACCGTCAAAGGATCCAATGGCTTACTTTCATTAATAAGCTCGCCCATACTTTCAAATATTAGTTGATGATCTTTGCCATGAAAATCTTGGTCAGAAATCTTCAGTACGACTGAATCAAATCTTTCAGTCTCTAACATCAATCCACCTAAGACAGCTTTTTCAGCTTCTCTAGCTTGTTCATTAAAATTAATAGTTATTTCTGACATGGGTTTATGATTTTTACATCATATTCAAAAATAAACAACTACTCTGATTCTACTTTTACTGTGATTTCGGTTGAAACCTCTTGGTGGAAGGATATTGTTACTGAATGCTCGCCTATTTCCTTAATGGGGCCCTCTGGCAGTTGAACTTGGCTCTTATCAATCTGAATATCTGATGACTGACATGCTTCTTCTATTTCTCTAGTCCCAATTGAGCCATACATAGAGCCTTCTTCGGAAACAGCAACTTTGATTACTACCTCTATACCGGATACAGCATCTGCTGCTGCTTGAGCTTGAACTTTAAGATCTTCAGATTCTGCTGCTAATTCTGCTTTTTTTGCTTCAACTATCTTTATATTCTCTTCATTAGCAAACATTGCTTTTTTTTGAGGTATTAAATAATTTCTTGCAAACCCTGACTTCACATTAACAACATCACCAATGTCACCAAGGCGAATAATTTTATCTAGCAATATAATTTTCATATTTAGTTATGTGAATCTGTATATGGCAATAGAGCCATATATCTGGCAACCTTAATTGCTTTTGTAATTTTTCTTTGCTGAGAAGAGGTTACTCCAGAAACTCTTCCGGGTACGATTTTTCCAGTTTCGGTGATGTACCTCTTAAGTAAATCAATGTTTTTATAATTTATAAATTTTGAATCGAGATTACTCATCCTTAGTCTCCTCTTTTTCATTTTCAGCTTGTTTGTCTTCAGTTACTTTTTCCTCTTCGCCCACTTCGTCTGCGGTTTCCTTAGCATCATCTGATTTTTTGTCATCATCTTTTTTTGTTTCTTCTTCTTTGTCAGCTGATTTTGTAGCTTTTTTGGGTTTATCCTCTTCTTTCGCAGAGTCCTCTTTCAGATCAGATTCAAAGTCTGGAACATTATTAATTTTTACGAATAAATGTCTAATTATCATATCGTTAAACTTTATCTTGTTTTCAATTTCAGATACATTTTCTGGGGTACCTTCTACATAATAGAAAAGGTAGTGGCCTTTGTTATGGTCATCTATTGAGTATGCAAGCTTTCTTCTTCCCACATCTTCTAACCTAGATATGGAAAAATTATTATCTGATAATAGTTTTTCAAAACTAGTAAAAAACTTATCAATATCCTTTGAAAGATCAGGATTAATTATTAAAGCTATTTCGTAATTCTGCATTTTTACCCTATGGTTATAAGACTTAGCACTTATTTGCTAAATCAAGGTGAGTGAATTATATATAAAATTTGTTTCTAATCAATAATTATTTTTAAGCCAACTCCAAGCTTTGGATACAAAGCTATCTCCTGAGTTTGATACAAGTCCGTTTTTAATTCTGTCATTACCGTAGGCTAATAGACCTATTGAAGTTGCATATATTGGATTTCTAAGAACATTTTCCATTCCTGAAAACTTCTCTGGGACTCCCAATCTAACACTTGTCTGAAAGATTGATTCTGCTAATTCAACTACGCCCTCCATTTTTGAAGTTCCGCCAGTTAAAACTATGCCAGCAGGAATCTTGTGTTCAAATCCATTTCTTTCAATCTCAGCTCTTATTAGCTCAAATAGCTCAACATATCTGGGCTCTATTATCTCTGCCAGTGATCTTCTTGCTAACTCTCTTGGAGGCCTTCCTCCAACTCCCTGAACCTCTATCATGTCTTCGTCATTTGTAAATTCAGCAACTGCACATCCGTATGTTTGTTTTATTTCTTCAGCTTGAGATGTTGGTGTTCTTAAAGCAACAGCAATATCGCTTGTTACTTGATCACCTGCAATTGGTATTACACCTGTAAAAATAATTGATCCAGAATTAAGAATTGCAATATCTGTAGTGCCTCCTCCAATATCAACAATACAAACTCCTAAATCTTTTTCATCCTCTGTTAGAATTGAATATGAGCTTGCAAGTTGCTCAAGCACAAACGCATTTGCATTCAAATCACAAGAACTAATACATTTCTCAATATTTGAAATAGCATTTGATGCACATGTTACTAGGTGAACACTAGATTTCAGTCTGACACCAGTCATGCCGATAGGTTCCTTTATTGAGTCTTGTTCATCAATAGTATATTCCTGAGGTATAACATGAAGCATTGTCTGATCTGATGGAACAGCAACTGCTCTTGCAGATTCTATAACTGCATCCACATCAGATTGTTTTACTTCTTTGTCTTTTATACCAACTACGCCCTCTGAGTTAAGACTTTTAACATGATTTCCAGCTATTCCTACAAAAATATTTCTAATCTTTTCATCTATTAAAGATTGAGCCTGTTCAACAGCTTTCTCTATTGCATCGGTTGTTGCATCGATATTGACAACGACACCTTTTTTAAGACCGCTTGAAGGATATGTTCCTAACGAAAGTATTTCTAAATTATCAGATGAGTCATACCTTCCAACTAAACAAACAACTTTTGAAGTGCCAATGTCTAAACCAACAATAAGATCTTTATTTTTTGATTGATTATTTGTCATATTTCAGAGAAATTCCTGCATTACTTCTTAAGTCTACTATACTTACATTTTTTCTTTTTGCGTATAAGTATTCTATAGTTTTTAAAAGATTTTCAAACTTATAGCTGTCTAAACTTTTACCCAATTTTGCTTCAAAATCTTCAAATTCGAATATCCATCCCTCGACTGAGTTGTAGTTTATAGAAATTAGTTTGTTTTCAGCTAAGTCAATCGGATACTTTATCCAGTCAAAAACCTCATAAAGTAATGGCTCTGGACAATTAATCATAAGAATTTTGTTAGACAAGGAATTCTCATTTTTTGGGAAAATAACTAAATCTTTGTCTACAAAACTATCATTATTCCAAACAAAAATAGGTTCTCTTGAATAGATGTTTATAGATGAGGGTTTGAAAAAGTTTCTTTTGATTTCATATCTTTCAATCCAGTGCTTTTGATCTAAGAAAGTTTTAATTCTTTTAATATTATTTTCATATTTTAATTCTTGTATAACCTCAAGCATGTAATTTTCATCAAAGGTTTCAATAAAATTAATTTCAAATTCGGCAGAGTACGAAGGAATGAAAAATAGGATTAAAAAACTTGCTAAAAAAGTTCTTTTCTTACTTTGCAATTTCATTCACTAGCTCATCAAAACTAAATCCCTTTAAGCTTGCAGCATAAGGAAAAAGACTATGATCAGTCATACCTGGAACAGTATTAAGTTCTAATACAAAAAAATTTCCTTTTTGATCTTGCAGAATATCCACTCTGCCCCATCTTGAAAGCCCAAATACATTGAAACAACTTTTAGCTATTTCTTTTAATGTATCCAAGTCATTTTCATTCAAATCAGCTTTAATAATCTGAGTTTCATCATCATCATATTTAGCTTCATAATCATAGAATTCTCTTTTAGTAATTATTTCTAAGGGTTCAAGAATATGATCATTTAAAAAACCGACGGTAAACTCCCTACCCTCAATAAATCTTTCGACTAAAAATTTTCTTTCTCTATCAACTAAATCTACTTTTATCTTCTCTAGATCAGATTTTGAGAAATCTGTTACCTTAATAATATCAATACTAGAGCCTTCTTTGCAGGGTTTTATAAATACACCTTCTTGAAACCGCTCTTCTATTTTATTTTTAGACTCAATTATTTCTTGAAATGTTTTATACACAGAAAAATCGGGAGTAGGAAGATTGTTCTGTCTTAATATATTTTTGCAAATTTCTTTGTCCCAACTATTCTTGCAAGCTTCAAAACCAGAGCCGGTATAGTCTATTCCTGCTTTATCCATTTTTGATTGAAGAATACCACTTTCGCCCTCTTCGCCATGCAATGCAATAAAAACAAGATTAAAATCTTTTAGCTTTTCCAGTTCAGTCAGATCTGCATAATCAATTAAGTGAGATTCATATCCATTCTTAACTAGAGATTTATGAATAAATTTACCGCTTTTAAGTGAAACCTCTCTTTCGGAAGAATTACCACCATAGAGTACACAGACTTCTTTCATATCTTCCATTTCTTGATTAAACCCTTTGAAACCATTGAAACATTTCCTGCTCCTTGAGTTATTACAACATCATATTTATCTATACATTGCTCAACCATATCATTTACATTTTCATGTTTTACGAGACTGCAAAAGTCTTTTTCATTTTTTGTATTTAATTTTTGTGCCATATTTTTTGAAGAGACTCCTTTAATTTCTTTTTCACTTGCAGAATAAATTGGCAATAAAAATACCTTATCAACTTTGCTTAATGTTGAAATAAAGTCTTTAAAAAGCATTTTTGTTCTTGAAAATCTATGAGGTTGAAAAATCATGAGAACTTTCTTTTTCTTAAAGTGCCTTCTTAAAGAAACTATTACTTGCTCTATTTCTTTAGGATGATGTCCATAATCATCAATATGAGTAACTTGCTTATTTTTAATTATTAGCTTAAATCTCTCTAGTCTCCTTTCGACGCCAGAAAAAGATTTCAATGCAGCCCTGATTGTCTGAATACTAATTCCCTCCTCTATAGCAACTGCTATAGCAGCAACAGCATTATAAATATTGTATTTCCCCTGGAGTGATAACCTGAATTTGTGTTTTTTATTTGTGTCTTTAATATAAATTTTAAAATCAACATAATCAAAGAAGTAATTGATTTCACTAACTGTAATGTCACTTTTTTTATTTAAACCAAATGTGATTACCCGTCTTTTTATTTTTTTTAATATGTCCCTGGTATTTTTATCATCATAATTAGCAATGACATATCCAAAAAAAGGAATATTATCTGAAAAATCTAAAAAAGATTCTTTCAAGTTGTTAATATTGCCCTCATAAGCCTCAAGATGATCATCATCTATATTTGTTATAACAGCGGAATCAGGATAAAAACTTAAAAAAGATTTATCACTTTCATCTGCCTCAAATATGAAAAAATTCCCGTCACCAAGACGTGAGTTACCATCTGAACTAAGTATTTTTCCCCCAATTACATAAGTTGGACTCAATAAAGCTTGATTAAAGATATGAGCAATTAAGCTTGTTGTGGTTGTTTTTCCATGGCTGCCAGCAACTGCTATTCCTTGGTATCCTCTGGAAATACCGCTAAGCATTTCAGCCCTAGGAATAATTGGTATATTTTTCTTTTTTGCAGAAGATACCTCTACATTTGAAGAATCAATTGCGGAGGATAAAACAATTAAGTCTTTATTATTTATGTTCTTGCTTTTGTGCGAGTAAGTTACGTCAACGCCTGACTTTGCTAACTCATCCAGATCTTTTGTTTTGGAGATATCTGAACCCGAAATGTTATATCCTTTCTTGTGAAGAATTGTTGCAATTCCTATCATTCCAGACCCACCAATGCCTATAAAATGAATATTTCTTATTTTCTTAAATTGCTGCATTATCTTTATTAATTTCACCCAACATTAAAGAAGCTGCTCTTGAGTGATCAATAGGCGGCTCTTTCTTTTTCCAATTCTGATAAATTTTTTCATGAATTATTTTTTTAAGAAGATAAGAGAGGCTATCTAGTGAGTCTTTTTCTTGAAAAATCTTACCTTGATTATTTTCCTCATAAAATACTGCATTAAAGTATTGATGATTATCAATTGATTCAGGAAGAGGAATCATGATCATCCCTCTCTTTTTTTGAGAAATCTCACTAAGAGTGCCTGCCCCACATCTGCAAATAGCAAAGTCACACCACTCAATATATTCATCTAAATTATCTATAAATTCTAAGATTGATGCATTAACTTCTTGATTGTATTTTGAAACATTTTGAATCTTCCCCAAACCGCATTGATGGATTACATTTAATTTTGTATTTAAAGTATTTAGAGTAGTGGGAATATTTTTATTAATAAAATCTGCTCCTTGGCTCCCGCCAGTAATTAAAATATTTAAATTATCATTTTGATCAATATCTATAGCTTTTTTATTTTGTATATATGATGGATTTCCAATAAAAAAGTATTTTTTGTTTTTACTAATTGGAAATGCAGTGAACATCTTTTCTGCAAATAATGAAAGAAGTCTATTTGAAGATCCTACAACTGAGTTTTGCTCATGCAAATATAGTTTCCTCAAGCTAATGATACTGGCAAAACCTACTGGGACTGTTATAAATCCACCAAAACAAACCACTGAAGATATTTTTCTTGAAATAATAATTGATATAACTTGAAAAAAAATTAGAGGTAACTTAATTAAAAAGATTAATTTTTGAGTGATGCTTTTTCCCCTGAAGCCATCCAATTCAAATTTTATAAAATCTATATTCTCATTTTGCTGAAAAATCTTTTTTTCAAGATCAGTATTGGTGCCTAAGAAAGTAATTTTATAATCATTTTTAAGAGCCTCCTTAGCAAAACCAAGTGCTGGAAAAATATGTCCGCCTGTTTTAGCAGCACAAATGATTATATTTTTCATTTATAGAACTTATTTTCGTTATTAATTCTTACAACTATAGCTATTAAGCTCATCATTACAAGTAAACTAGTGCCTCCGTAACTAATGAACGGAAGAGTTAGTCCCTTTGTAGGAAGCAGCCCAATATTAACTCCTATATTTAAAATTACTTGAAGTGATATTAAAAATCCTATTCCAAAACAAAGGTAACCCTGGAATGGTCTAATTTTATTAAATGATTCAAAAGAAACTTTAAAAATGCTAATTAATAAGAATACATAAATCAAAATTAGGCATACACCTCCTATTATTCCAAGTTCCTCAACTAATATTGCAAAGATAAAATCTGTATGTGCCTCGGGTAAAAAAAGATTCTTTTGAATGCTATTTCCTAATCCTAATCCAAACCATCCTCCCTGACCTAAACTTATTAAGGATTGAGCTAGCTGCCAACCACTATCTTGAATATCCTCAAAAGGATCAATAAAACTTAATAATCTTATCAGTCTGTATGGTTCTAAAAATATTGCAATTGCTCCCAGTATTAAAAAGAGCGTTATTAAAATTAAAAATTGGTAAAAAGAAATGCCAGCAAAGAAAAGTAAAACCATTACGATTAAGCAAAGTATGGCCGTAGATCCATAATCTGGTTGAATTAATATTAGAGAAGCAAAAAGGGTTAAAACGAAAAGAGGTCTTAAAAAACCAGATGTTGATGATATTTCTTCAAGCCTCCTTACGCAATATCCAGAAATATAAATAAGCATACAGAACTTGGCAACTTCAGATGGCTGGATATTGATTGGTCCAAACCTTATCCATCTCATGCTTCCGTTGACCTCAGTGCCAACTCCCGGAAAAAATAATGCGACTAGCAAGATAAGAGATAGCATTAATAATAACCAGTCAAATTTTCTTAAAAAATCTGATGGAATAAGAAGAAAAAAACAAAAAATAATAAAGCCAATCGAAATAAAAATGGCTTGCCTTGATGCAAAGAAAAAAGGATTATCATAAATTGATTCAGCCCTGACCATGCTAGAGGAAAGGACCATAATCTCTCCAAAGATAAGTAAGAGGACAAAAGTAAAAAGAATTTGAAAATTATTGCTTTTAAGTTCCACTATTTTCCTCTATTAGTTTATTGAATGCCTTCCCCCTTTCTTCAAAATTAATATAGTCATCGCCACTGGGATACCCAGGGGAAAAGAGAATATTTTTAATATTAGCTTTTTCAATCTCTTTGACTGCTAAACTTAGATTTTCACATAAAACTTTATTCTCATGTTTTACACATGAGAAGATTTCATTTGAATGTTTACCGCATATAACTACTAATGATGGATTTGAAATCTCAACTTCTTTATATCCTTCTTTTTCAGGATTACCTATTAGGATCAAAGCAAAATCATTAAATATCTTACTTGCTTCACATATTGCAAATTTTAAGGAATGAGAGTTAGTAGATTTAGAGTCATTGATTGTATTTTGATTTATTTTTTGAAACCTAAACGGGAGATCTTTTAGTTCTTTCTTGGGAGGCATAGATCCAGTAATAAATTTATATATAGTCTTTATATCATCACTCTGAATACTTTTTTTAGCCTCCAATATTCTTTTTTTTGATTGAACATAGTCTTCAATATTTTCGTGATAATCAAGATGATCACTATCTATATTGAGAAGTATCCCATAATCAAGATCAATATTTGAAACCTTATCTAATTGGAAACTAGAAAGTTCAATAATTGAATATTTTTTTCCATTATTCAAAACATCTAGGACTGGCTTACCAATATTTCCAACTAAGTTTATAGAATATTTTTCTTCTAATAGTTGCATTAAATGATAGCAGGTGGTGCTTTTTTTATTTGTACCGGTTATTCCTATTTTTATAGAGTCATCTTCATTGAAAAAGATATCCATATCAGTAAAAACTGTTGAATATTTCTTTAAGTTTTTAAACTTCTCTTTAGGCACTGAAGGACTTACATAGATATTTTTATAAAAACCATCCTCAATCTTTGAAGCAATTTTTAATGAATCACTGTGCAAAGTGTCATATATTTCAAACTCTTCGCCTTTGATGTCAAGATATCTTTTGAATGACTTTCCAGTAACACCGAAGCCATATATCAAAGATGGCATAAATTACCTTAATTTGAGTGTTGCAAGGGCAACTAAAATTAGAACAAGGGTGATAATCCAGAATCTAACAATAATTTTTGGCTCTGGCCACCCTTTTAGCTCAAAGTGATGATGAATTGGTGCCATTAAAAAAACTCTTTTTTGCCTTAATCTGTAAGAAGTGACTTGAATCATGACGCTTAGAGTTTCAGCTATGAAAACTCCTGCCATAATTGCATAAACTATTTCATGTCTCAGAATTACAGCAAGGACTCCAAGAATTGCACCAAGAGTAAGAGAGCCAACATCTCCCATAAAAACTTCTGCAGGATATGAGTTGTACCATAAGAAGCCAATTCCGGACCCTATAAGCGCTCCACAAAATACAATTAGCTCACCTGCAATTTGAAGATGAGGTATAAATAAATATTCTGCAATTAACTGGTTACCCATTGCATATGCTATTAATCCTAAGCCTCCACCAATTAAAATAGTTGGCAATATTGCTAACCCATCAAGGCCATCTGTAAGATTTACTGCATTTGATGAACCAACAATTACAAATGAGCCAAAAAGAATAAATGAAAGCATGCTCATTTCAAAGATCCAATCTTTGTTAAAAAGGAGTATTAATGATATTTCTGCTGAATCTTCGGCAGAGAAGTATAAAAAGCTTACTGCAATAATTGAGACTAAAGTTTGAGACAATAGTTTAAGCCTTCCGGATATGCCTTTTGAGTCCTTATATTTAATTTTATAGAAATCATCAAGAAAACCTATGATGGTGAAACCTGATGTAATAAAAAGGCAAACCCAAATATATCTATTACCTAAATCTGCCCACAACAAAGTAGATATTAGCAATGAGGAGATTATTAGTAATCCTCCCATGGTTGGGGTACCAGACTTTTGTTTGTGGGAATCTGGACCTCTCTCGACTCCATATTGTTTAAATTGCATCCTTTGAAGCCAGCTTATTAGCTTAGGGCCCAAAAATATTGTCAGCAATAACGCTGTTATTGTTCCTCCAATTGTTCTCACAGTAAGATATCTGAGAACATCGAAGCCAGGATCAATATCTACAAGTATGGTGCCTAAGTATTCAAACATTAAATAAATCTCTCCATTTTCATTCCTCTAGATCCTTTTATTAAAACAATATCATTCTTTTTAATAAAGTCTGCAATAAATGCCTTGAGTTGTTCTTCATTATAAAAATTATAAGATTTTTTTTGAAATCCACTAGAAGCAAATTTTGAAAGCTCTCCAAAAGTTATGAGAATATCAATCTTGGAATTTTTTGCATAAGAGCCAATATCAATATGAAGTTTTTTTCTAAATCTTCCTAACTCAAACATATCTCCGAAAATAAAAATCTTTCTGCCTAAAAATTCTGATAGTACATCTATACTTCTCTTGACCGATTCGGGGTTTGCGTTATAAGTATCATCAATCAATGTGGATTTATTTCTCCAAGAAAGAATTCTTTGTCTTGAAATAGAACTTGATATATTTTTTAGAGATTTAAGCATCTTTAAGTTGCTCTCACCTAAGACATCAAGACATGTGTGACATACCAAAATATTTTGAACATTATGCTTTCCTAGAAGTGATGAAGAAATAGAAATAGCTTTAGATTTTTTATCATCATTACAGCTCTTGATAATATCAAAAGTCATTACTTTTTTATCTTTTGAGATTTTCTCATTCTTCGCAATAAATTTTTTAGGGACAGGGATTACATTGATTCCTTTTGCCATATTTTTCCATCTTTGAAGATAGTTCATATCATTTGGTACTATCAAAGTTCCTCCTTTACGGATATTTTTTATAAGCTCAGACTTAACCTTGAAAACACCTTCAATATTTATAAGTTTTTCTAGATGCGAGTTTCCGATATTTGTAATTATTCCTATATCAGGCTTAACTATCTTTGATAAATATTCGATATCTCCTTTTTTTGCTGCGCCAGCTTCTAAAACCATATATTTACTATCCTTTTTTGACGACATAATGCTAATAGGAAGGCCAATTTCGTTATTAAAATTTTTAATTGTAGACGAACACTTAGGGAGTGATTTTGAGATGATATTTGTTGTTGATGTTTTTCCATTACTCCCAGTAATTAATATTTTCTTTCCTTTAAAATCAGACGCAATCTCCGATGATATTTTTGAAAGTGCTTTCCTAACACTAGGAACATAGATGACATTATTTTTTTTAATATAAGATTTATCAGAGCATAAAACTGCAATTGCTCCAGATGAGAAAGCTTTTTCGATAAATTTATTTCCATTGAAATTTTCTCCCTTCAAAGCAATAAAAAGTGAGTTTTTTTTGATAGTTCTTGTATCAATTGAAATATTTTTAAATTTAATATCTTTTTTTGGTTTTAAACCAAGATACTTTCTAATATCGTTTGTGCTAGAAATGAATTTCATTAAAATTTTCTTTCTTTTTTTGTGCAATTTCCTTTTGCCAAGATTTCTAACTTAGGATTCTTATTTTTGCCACCATCTTTACTTTTCAACCAGACATCGCCAAAAATTCTCCCTTTGCCCGTATACCAGTTGATAGAGTTTGAGATTCCATAATATTCGACACTATAATTATCAAAAAGTGGATGATCTTCTCCCAAAGTCATTGATGATATTACTTCTATGCCATTTTCACTTATCTTTTTACTCCAATTCGCTTTAGGATTTACCCAAATTGGTGAAGGGTCAAATGTATAATTAAGTTTAATAAGGTTATCGCTTTCATCAATTTCCCAATACTGAACAACCTGCAAAGATTCTTTTTGCCAATCGTCTTTGTCAAAATTTGTTTTTGCTTTATTGATAAGAAAAATAGACTGTTGCGTCTGAGTTGCCAGGTTTTTAAAAAAGTCTAAGCCTTCCGATATTACTGTTTTGGAAAGATCTCTATAGGTTACAGAAAATGACCCTTCAAGCTCACAGATTATTTCTTTTTTTTCTGAAAAAGTGAATGTTGAAAAAACTAACATTATAAGAGTGATATATTTCATAATATTTCCTCCACAACCCTTTGATCGTTAAATGGTATTTTAGTTCCTTTTATTTCTTGAAATTCTTCATGCCCTTTCCCAAGAACCAATAAAATATCATCTTCTTTTAAGGCATCTATACCATTCTTTATTGCTTGTTTCCTATCTGGTTCAACAATTAAGTTACTATACTCCTGATCTTTTCTAGAATCATCCAAAATTGACTGGAAACTTTCATTTCTACAATTGTCAGAAGTAAAAATGACTTTTCGTGAATTAGCGCATGTAAATTTCATGATTTTTCCTCTTTCAGAACTATCTCGCTCTCCTCCACATCCATAAACAATGATTAAATCATGATAAATATTTGAGACAGAATTAACTATAGCTCTGATGCCCCCAAAATTATGTGCATAGTCAATTAAAATATTTTTATTATTTTTAGATATTATTTTTGCCCTACCAGAAGGAAGATCTATTGACTTAATGAGCTCCTTGTCAAAAAAAATATTTTTTTCTATTTGATCAAGGCATGCTATAGCAAAAACTAAATTATAAATATTATGTTTTTGAAAAAATCTTACTTTTAAGTCAATACATCTATCACTCGATATTAATCTAAAATTACAGCCATTTTTATTAGTTTTATCTATCGAAAAAAAGTAATCTGCTTTTTTATTGGAGCTACTTACTATGCATTTTTCATATTCTGCTAATTCTTTAGCTATAAGTGAAGCAGAAGTTTCACAGTCTCCATTTAAGATAATCTTATTATGAGAAGAGAAATTTAATATCTTCAGTTTTGAGTCAATATAATTTTGAATATTTTTGTGAAAATCTAGATGATCTTGCTCGATATTTAAAATTGCCCTAGTTTCAGCATCTATTCCTATAAGTCTATTCTGCTCTAAGCCATGAGAAGAAGCTTCAATACAAACAAATAGGTCATCTTCATATTTTTCTCCAGATATAAATTCAAAAAGTTCAAAAAGATTTGGAGTTGTGTTACTTGTTTCCTTAAATCTTGTTTTACTTTCAAGTCCTAAGGTCCCTGCTAGTAAAGCATCTTTGTTTGTTTTTAATAGCATTTGGTAAGAAAAGAATGCGGTCGAAGTCTTTCCATTAGTCCCTGTAAAAATAAGGAACTTTAAGTTTTTTTCACGAATATTATAAAAATTAAGACAAATTTCTTTTTGTCTCTTAAATAAATCTTCTACAAAAAAACATGGTATCTTGTGTTGCTCATTATAATTTTCTTTATCATGCAAGACACAGCTGGCTCCATTAGCAATAGCTTCGTCAATATAATCAAGTCCGTGAGACCTTAAACCTTGAAGAGCTATAAAGCATTGATCTTTTTCTACTAATCCAGATGAGCTTGTCAATCCAGATATAAATATGTCTTCATTAATATTTAAGCCTAGGTCTCGTAAAACTTTCATTTATTAAAATATCCCATATAGCTAAAAACATCATTTGAGATCTTTTTAAAAAGTGGGGCTGCAACAGATCCTCCAGAATATTTTTGAGATCCCAAGCCATCAATATTTACAAAGATGGTCAACTCATTTGATGGATTAGGCCCAATTCCAATGAAAGAAGCTGTATATGTTGAACTTTTATAGTTACCGTCTCTAAGTTTTTCTGTTGTTCCTGTTTTACCGCTTACATCAAAGTTTTCTAACTTTGCAAGAGCTCCTGTTCCATCTTCTACGACTTTCCTCATTGAAAATAAAATATCATTAGCAGTTGATTCGCTAATAATTTGTTCTGAAAAAATTTGAGATTCATTATTTTTAATGATGTTAAAATCATAATAGGTACCCTTATTTGCAAAGATTGCATATGCCTGTGAAATTTGGAAAGGTGTCGCAGTTAATCCATAACCATATCCGAGTGTAGCTATTTCAATATCAGAAATTTCATCTCTAGAATTAATCTCACCAAATGATGTAGAAGGAAAATTAATATTTACAGGTTTTGAAAATCCAAATTTTTTATAATTATCAATCAGCCTCTCTGCTCCTAAGAGAAATGAGATCTGAGTTGCGCCAACCTGGCTTGATTCCTTAATAATCTCATATGCTTTAAGTTGCCCATATTTTTTTCTGTCATTAATAATGTTTCCATCAACTTCGATCTTTATCGGAAGCTCCAATTCTGTGTCAATATCAATAAGATTTTTTTCAATAGCTCCGGCAAGAGCTAATGGTTTAACGATTGATCCGGGCTCATAGCTTTCAAGAAAAGCTCTATTTTTTTTTATGCTTCTCATTGGATTATTTGGGTTGTAAGAAGGATAACTAGCCAGGGCTAGAACCTCCTTAGCTGAATTATCTAAAATAATAACTGTCCCACCAGTACCATCATTATTTTTAATGGCTTCAACAAGATACTTATATGCAATATATTGAATATTACTATCTATGGTGAGGTAGATATCTTTTGAGTTTTCACCAAACTCTAAGACTTCAAGCCTTTGTATTGTGCTTCTCGCACCATCTCTTAGTACTCTCTCTTTAAGAGGCTTTCCAGTCAAAATTGAGTTATAGCTTTTTTCTAGGCCTTCTAAACCATACCCATCCCTTCCAGAGAAACCTACCAGTGGAGCAATCTGCTCTCCAAGAGGATAGTGACGTTTGTAAGTTTTCTCTAACTCCAGCCTATCTATTCTTAGAGACCTAATTTTACGCATCTCTTCAAAAGATAATGAGTTCTTTATTAAGGATTTTTTATTGAAGGGTTTATATTCTAAATCATTGAGTTTAAGTGTATTTTTAATTTTTAAGAAATCATCTTCCCTAAGACCGCTCAACGCAAATAAGTCAAAACCTGTAATACTTATTGCAAGAGGAATCCCATTTTTATCATAAATAGATCCGCGCTTGAATTTGATTACCCTTTCTGAAGTGTTTTGATTATTACCTTTTTGTAGAAGAAAATTACCCTGCTCAACTTGAACATAGACCATTCTCGAAACAATTGCTGCAATTGATAAAAAAAGAAATAAAAATATTAAAAATAATCTCCAATTTTTATAATAAATCTTCATTTAATCTTCCTTGGCCTGACCTTTACCATTCCAAGATCCTCTCTAGCTTTCTGCTCAATCCTTGCTGGGGAGTTAAGAAAGAATTCTTCTGTTAAGAGCTGATAATAAAGATTTTCTAATTCTTCATTTTGAGTAGTTAGCATTTCTTGTGACTTAAAACCTGATCTTATTTCCCATCTGACATCAACGACAATAAAAGATAAGTAAGTAATTATTACAAGCTGGAAAAGTATAATTGGAAGATAAAAATTTTTCATTATATCTTTTCAAAAACTCTCATAATCGCACTCCTTGACCTCTTATTTCTTTGAAGCTCAGAAGCGCTCGGCTTAATTTTTTTAGCAACTACTTTAAATTCTTTAATAACTTCATTATTCAGTGGAATTTCTTTTGGATAACTTATCCTTTTTGGAGCGAAGGATTGCTTAACTGATCTGTCCTCGAGGGAATGAAAAGAAATACAAACTATTCTTCCTCCAGTTTTCAGCAAATCCTTTGATTTATTTAATCCTGCTCTTAGATTGTTTATCTCATCATTTAAATAAATTCTTAGAGCTTGAAAAGTTTTTGTTGCAGGATGTATTTTATTAGGTAGCCTAGTTTTTGATTTTTTTATTACTTCAGCCAAATCAATAGTATTTGAAATCCTGCCATCCTTATAAGAATTAATAATGGCTTGCGAGATTTTTCTAGACTCTTTCTCATCACCATATTGGTAAATAATGTTTGCTAATGTTTCAGGATTAACAGTTTGAAGTAAATCTTCAAGTTTTTTAGTTTGCCTTTTGTCGATTCGCATATCGAGCGGTCCAGCCTCACTAAAACTAAAGCCTCTTAGTGGGTCATCATAATGAGTAGAACAAAGTCCAAAATCAAATAATATACCATCAGCCTGTTTTGCTATATTTATTGAGTCTAAGTCCTCATAGCCAGTATGTTTAATTGAAAAATTTTTGTCTTTAAAGTTTTCTTCTGCAAATCTAATCGCATCGATGTCTTTATCTAAAGCTAAAAGAGCTCCATCTTTTGTTATTGAATCTAATATCTTTCTAGAATGTCCACCTCTACCAAAGGTTGCATCAATATATTTGCCAGAAGGATTAGTTATTAAGAAATCAATTGATTCTTCCAGCAATACTGGAGAATGAATCATCTTCTAGTCTACTTGCTTTCTCATAAAAGTTGGTACATCGAGGAAATCAATTGCCTCTGCAGACGATGCACCAACTTGTTGAACTTCTTTATTTGTTAAATCTTTATCTAATCCAACTGGTGAGAGCTTAATAGATGCTCTAGGTTTATTATCGATAGCAAGCTTTGGAGATTTCTGATTAACTCCTGTTGCAACTATTGTAACCATTAGTTCATCTTTGAGAGATGGATCAATTACAAGTCCGTAGATGCATGTCGCATCATCAGCAGTAAACTCCTCAACAACCTCACTTACCTCAGTAAAATCACCCATTGTTGGATCTTTTGCAGAAATATTTACTAGGACACCTCTTGCATCCTTAAGATTTATATCTTCAAGTAGTTCGCTTCCAACAGCTAATTCAGCTGCATCTCTTCCACGGTCTTTTGTGTTAGATCTTCCAGTGCCCATCATTGCAATGCCTTTTTCTGACATAACTGTTTTTACATCAGCATAGTCAACGTTTATGAGACCTGGTTTCATGATAATATCTGAAATTCCTTGAACAGCTCCCTTTAAAACATCATCTGCCTGCGCAAAAGCTTCTGGAATAGGCGTATTTGCTCCAAGAACATCTATTAATTTTTGATTTGGTATTGTTATTAAACTATCAACTTCCTCTACAAGAGCAGCAAGACCCTTTTCAGCTGAACTCATTCTTGGTTTACCTTCAAACTTAAATGGTTTCGTAACAACTGCAACTGTTAATGCACCGAGTTCTTTAGCAATTGAAGCTATTACTGGTGCAGCTCCAGTTCCGGTTCCTCCACCCATGCCTGCAGTTATGAAGATCATATCTGAGCCGTGAAGTAGTTGCTCAATTGCTTCTCTATCTCTCTCAGCAGCTTGTCTTCCAACTTCAGGATTTGCTCCAGCACCAAGTCCTTTAGTCATTCCACCTCCAAGCTTTAAAATAGTGGCGCCCTTAGCATTTTCTAAGGCCTGTGAATCTGTATTAGCGCATATAAATTCTACACCTTGGATTTTGTGATTCATCATGTGGATCACAGCATTGCCTCCGGCACCACCCACCCCAATAACTTTTATTTTTGCTTGATCAATATCATTTACAACTTCCCAATTCATTTCATCTCCCCTAAAAACTCATATCCTTTATAGATTCTGGAAGAACAATATCTAGGATCTCTGTTGCAAGACTTCCTCCAGTCTGTCTTTGCTCCCAATTTTCTTGATTCCAAATTTCAAACTTATTACCCATTCCGATTAAACATATTCTGTTTGCTTCCTCTATTTGTGCATATTTTTTTAAATCAGCAGAAATTAAAACCTGCATTCTCCCATTAGGTTCAAAATCACAAACGCTTGCATTGCCTAGAATTGTCCATTGAAGATTTCTGACTATTGGATCTAGGCCTTGTAAGGAAGATAGTTTTGTAGATATTTGATCCCACTCACTTCCTAAGTAAACCTTAAGTGCAGGATATTGAGGATCTTTAGTAATAACTATTTGATTTTCATTTGAATTAATAAATGCATCTCTGTATTTAGCAGGGAATGAAAATCTGCTTTTTTTGTCTATAGATATGTTATTAAAGCCAAACATCATTACATATTATAAAGTATTTACGCACTTTACAATACTTTTAACGCACTTTATAACACTTTTTTATAAAGATATGAGTTGGTCTATAAGCCGGATTCTGTTCAAGATGATCATCTATCTCGATATTATGTTGCCATAATATTCTAGCGACCTACCCGAGCTCAGAATGAGCATTCCTATTGAGCTCCTATTTGGTCTTGCTTCAAGCGGGGTTTGCACTGCCATAGAATGTTACCATTCATGCGGTGAGCTCTTACCTCACCTTTTCACCCTTACCCTAAGGCGGTATTTTTTCTGCTGCACTTTCCGTGGACTCACGTCCCCCAGGAGTTACCTGGCGCCTTGCTCATGAAGTCCGGACTTTCCTCTGGATTACCAGCGATCATCCGACCAACTCGGTTACATTTTATTTAAAAAAACTTTTTCTTCAACTTTTTTTAGTTAGCCACTTATAGAGATCCCTTTTATTTTGTTGAGTGATAGAACTTAAAAGCTTTGCGGCTTCGCTCGGAGACATTTTCCTCAATATAAAATCTTTTATTTCATTATCTAAGTCTATTGACGGTTCTGTTAAATCTTTATCGCCCTCAATAACTAAACATATCTCTCCTTTAATATCTCTTGATGATACCTTCGAAAGAATCTTAGAGATTGATCCTCTTATTACTTCTTCATGTTTTTTTGTCATTTCTCTGCAAATAACAGCTCGTCTATGTGATGGATAAATCTTCTGCATCACTGATAGCGTCTTGACTAATCTTTTTGGTGATTCAAAAAAAACTAATGTTGCATCATTTTTTATATTATTTTCAAGAACTTTTTTTCTCTCAGAGTCTTTTCTTGGCAAAAACCCCAAAAACATAAATTTATTAATAGGAAATCCAGATAATAGTAAGGAGTTTATTACCGATGAAGGCCCAGGAATTACTGAATACTCAATATTTTCTTTAATGCACTCATTAACCAATATGTATCCTGGATCAGATATCAAGGGAGCGCCGGCATCTGAAATTAATGATATCGTTTTTCCTGCCCTAGCCTCTTTAATTATACTTTTTGTCTTACTTCTTTCGTTGTGGTCATTAAAAGAAAAACTTTTTTTATCAATTTTATACCTATCAAAAATTTTTTGAGCTTTGCGAGTATCCTCTGCATATATAAGGTCACTGCTATTAAGTATTTCTATTGACCTTAAAGAAATATCATTTAAATTACCTATTGGAGTACAAATTAAATAAATCATAAGTGAAAACTGTAAATTTCAACAATCTACTAATTATAAGCTTTATTTGCTTTTTTTTTCTTGGTTGCTCTTCAACACAATTAGTTGATATTTCAAAGGATGAACAGCTTAACGATCTGCTTGATAATATTGGACAAGTAGAATTAAGAATTAATGCTAATGAAGAAGTTAAGCAGCTTATTATTAAATCAATAGTTTCTCTAGATTCTGATATAAAAATAAATTTTGTCGATAGCATTGATAATGGAGTCCTTCCAATATCAAATAATTTTCTAAATCAAGAATTCACTTATTTTTGTAAGCCCGCAAATGTATATCTTGAGGAAGTCACAGAACAATACTTGTTTGATTTTCAGAAAAATGATGAGGTTTTTATTTTTTACAGTGAAAGATTTAAATATCAAGCAGAGGCAATAAAGAATAGTTATCCCGGTGTAAGAATCTTTAAATTGGAGGGGGATTATGATGATCTTATTAAGAGAGTATTTGAATTGTCAGGAAGTAATAGTAGAGGAGATTTAATAAACAGATTAGTTCAAGAGGAAGATATAGGTTTTGTGCCAAGGCCAAGAGAGGATTTTGAAAAGATCTATATTATTGCCGACTATGATCAATCTAAAAACTTTATTCCCTCATTAAGGTTTAACTACATCTTAGGTAAAGAAATTTATGTGTCTTCGCAATCGGTAACAAGAATTGAAGATAGAAAAAAATTATTAGACTTTTCTGAAGTTATTCTCGCAGTCCCTAACTCATTTTTGAAAGAAAATGAGTCATTAAATCTTGATGAGCTCTCAAAGTTATCATTTTTGCAGGATTTAATACTTATTTCTGCAATCAAAAAAAATAATGGTAATTCTCAAATAATTGCTGGCCAGTTTGCAAATATTCGCTTCTCACAAAATACTTGCTCTGATATGCAAACGAATCTTGTTAAGATAGATAATCTAGGATTTAGTCAGCTCTGAGATCTTTTTCGATTGTTGTCAAACTATCAATGAAACCAGGTCTCTCAAAAATTTTGTTTTGGTAATCTAAGAGAGGTTTGAGTTGTTTATTATATGGAAGATTTATACCCATGGATGTTAATCTCCACATAATTGGTGCTAGGTAACAATCAACAAGAGTGAAATCCTCATTCATAAAAAATGGAAATTCTTTGAAAATTGGTGAAATCGTCGCAAGCTCTTGAATTAGTTCTTCTTTAGTCTTTTTCTCTTTTGGTTTTGTAAGGTTTCCTGAAATTATTGAATCTACTAAGGGACACCACTCTCTATCTATTCTGAGCATTAACTCTCGGCAGTTAGCTCTTGCAACCGGGTAGACTGGTAATAATGGAGGATGTGGAAACCTTTCGTCGAGATATTCCATCATTACTGATGTATCGTAAAGAGCTAAATCTCTATCAACCAGAATTGGTAATTTATGGTAAGGACTGACAGAAAGAATATCATCCGGAGCTTCTTCAATATCGAATTCTCTTATTTCGCATGCTATATCTTTCTCAGCTAAAACTATTCTTACTCTGTGGCTATAGTGATTATCTCGCTCTGAATATAAAATCATGTTGAACTTCTCCTAGTGATAGTCTTTTTGATATTCTCTGTAGAGAAGCGCAGAAAGAAATGTAAATATAATAAAGAATATTATCGCATATACTCCCATTCTTTCCCTTTCCGCCCTACTGGGCTCACCTACATATGTCAAAAAATTTGTGAGATCATATATAAATTCATCAAACTCTTCAACATTTAACAATCCTGAACCATCTTGATGCTTGAGGTAGCCACATTTTTCTTTAGTGATAGTGTTTCCAAATTCATCTCTCTTTTCACCACCATTCTTTGCTAAAACAGGTACTTCTTTGCAACCAAGTTTTTGATTGCCTTGAATTGGTGCCAAAATATTAGGCATGTTTACACCTGGATAGACAAGATTATTAGATCCATAAGTTGTTGAAGAGTCATCATAAAAAGCCCTCAAATAAGTATAAACCCAACTTGAAGTTCTTTTTCTCGCAACTAAAGTTAAATCAGGAGGAGCGTTATCAATTTCTAATTCATGAATAGGGGCAACCATTAAATCATATGGTCCTGCATCTTGATCTGGGACAAGATATTCAAAGAAAATGTCCTCTGGTATTTGAAGATCATTAGCAACCCTTCCCCATCGAGAATATTTTAGTGAATGACAGCTATAGCAATATTTCATAAAGGTCCCTACTCCTCTCTGCAGTGAAGCCATATTATTTAAATCTGGTTTAAACTGATCACAATCTCCATAGTCCTTGCAGGGTCCTCCCTCAGCTGAATCCACAACTGGAACAAATATGAAGGATAAAAAGCTAATTATTAATAATGGTTTAATCACAATCTTTTAGGCACCTCATATGTTTTTTCAATGCTTGTGTAAATAGGCATAAGAAGGAAAAATGCAAAGTACATTACAGTACATATTATTGACATAATCTTTCCGGTCTCCGTGACAGTAACAGTTCCTAAATATCCAAGAGTAATAAAACTAACAACAAACATAACTATTGCTATCTTACTCAAGATGCCTTTGTACCTTATTGATGCAACATTACTTCTATCAAGCCATGGGACAATAAATATTATTGCAACAGCAGCTGCCATAACTATTAACCCTCCAAAAGGATCAGGAACTGCTCTAAGCATTGTGTAATAAGGGGCGTAATACCAAACAGGAGCAATGTGTTCTGGCGTTACAAGAGGATTTGCTTCTTCAAAATTTGCCAATTCAAGAAAATATCCTCCACCTTCAGGGAAGAAAAACATAATTACGCAGAAAACCAGCCCAAAGACTCCGATTGCGGGCATAGCACTTAAAACTTTGTAAGGAAAGAATGGTACGCTATCAAGAGGGACTCCATCTTCATCAACAAATTCCTCAATATCAACTCCTTCTGGGTTACCCGCACCAACTTCATGAAGAGCCACAAGATGAAGAAATACAAGAGCAATCAATATCAGCGGCAAAGCCACAACGTGAAGAGCAAAAAATCTTGAAATAGTTATTCCTGAAATATAGTAATCACCTCTTACCCATACTTCTAGTGATTCTCCAATGTATGGTATTGCACCAAATAGGGAAATTATAACTTGAGCTCCCCAATATGACATTTGACCATATGGTAAAACATAACCTAAGAATCCCTCGGCCATCATTACCAAATAGATAGTTGCTCCAAAAATCCAAACAAGTTCCTTTGGTTTTTTATAGGATCCATATAGAAGGCCACGAAACATATGAAGATAAACTATTGCAAAAAACATTGATGCTCCAGTTGTATGCATATATCTGATAATCCATCCATAATCTACATCTCTCATAATATATTCTATTGATGCAAAGGCGCCCTCCTCAGTATTTGAGTAAGGCATCATTAACCATATACCGGTTACAATTTGGAGAATTAAAACTATCGAAGCTAAAGCACCAAATAAATACCAAAAGTTAACTTTTTTAGGTACTGGATGTTTGGAAAGATGTCTCTCAAATGTGTTGACTATAGGTAATCTGTAATTAATCCAATTTAGAACTTTGGTAACCATTAAGCTTCTTCTCCGATTGTTAATATGCTCCCTTCAAAGAAATGAGGGGGTACAGTTAAATTTGTTGGCGCAGGAACACCCTTATAAACTCTGCCTACTAAATCAAACATAGAGCCATGACAAGGGCAAAAGAAACCACCTGCCCAAGATGAGTCCCAAGGCTTAGGTTCAACTTCGGGATAGTATTTAGGGGAACAGCCCAGATGAGTGCAAACTCCTGATAATACCGAATATTCCGTACTTAAAGACCTTGTGGCATTAATGTTTTTGTAAGGTTCGTCGATACTATCTGAATTTGGATCAGCAAGTTTTGATGTCACTGATGCCAGACCAGACAATGCTGATGGTGAGTGCCTAATAATTAATATAGGTTGTTTTCTCCATGAAACTTGTATCTGCTGACCAACCATCATTTTAGAAACATCAACTTTAACCGCTGATCCTATTGCTTTAGCTCTAGCGCTTGGATTCCAAGTTGTCACAAATGGAGTAGCTGCAAAAGCAACACCAGCAGCAGCAAAACCAGCTGTAAGACCTATTAAAACCTTTCTTCTTCCTTGATCAGGCTCATTGGATGTTGGAGAATTTTTATGTTCATTTTCACTCAAAAGTGAAATGCCAAAGCTATCCATTACGCTACGGGAATTATCACTAATCTCTTGTGTGGTAGAATTTTCAAGTTCATTTAGCGCATCAACGAGATCATCCCTGCTTGAAATAGCTTCACTGAGATCTTTTGTCCTTAGTGATGTCTTTACAAAGCTTGTACCAATAATATCTGCAACTTTTTCACTAACTCTTTTTTGAAAGAAATAAATATCATTATTGGCTCCTCTAAGGGTAAGGTATTTTTCGGTAATCTCTGTCATTTTTAGTAGTGATTAATAATATAATTCACGATTGTACCCATATACAAATTTAAGGGTACCCATGATAAAAAAAAGGGCAAATGGATTTAAGCTATCAAAAAATGTGGGATTTACCGAGATACCTTTAATATCAGGAGATTTCTTATTCTTTGTACCCATATACTTCCTTATATATGTTAGTAAAGTACGCACAATATAATACAAAAATACCCTTATTGGAAGTAGATTTTAATAATAAATTATATCTATCTTTTTGAGAATTGAGAGCTCTTTCTTGCCTTCTTTAAACCAGGTTTTTTTCGCTCTACTTTTCTTGAATCTCTAGTAAGAAAACCTGCTTTCTTAAGCTGTGGTCTAAGCTCTTCATCAAATAAAAGAAGGGCTCTAGATATGCCATGCCTTATTGCCCCTGCTTGGCCAAAACTTCCTCCACCTTTGACTTTTGCATTAATGTCAACTTTGTCGATTAAGTTACATAACTCAAGTGGTTGCTTAACAAGCATTTGTGCAACTTCTCTACCGAAGTAATCAGCAAGATCTTTATTGTTAACTATTATTGCGCCATTCCCTTGAGATAAGTAAATTCTTGCTGAAGATGTTTTTCTTCTGCCAGTTGCATAAAGTCTTTCACTGCTCATATTTTAGGATTCCATTCAGTTGGGTTTTGAGATTCATGAGGATGATCAGATCCACTATATACCTTTAGTTTTTTAATCATTGTTTTTCCTAGCTTATTTTTTGGTAACATTCCCTTTACTGCATTCTCAATAATTCTCTCCGGATTATTCTCAAGAACTTCTTTATATGATTTTTCTTTTAGCCCGCCCGGATATAAGGAGTGTTTATAGTATTTCTTTTGTTCTGCCTTATTTCCAGTAACTTTTACCTTATCAGCATTTATTACCACTACAAAGTCACCACCATCGACATGGGGTGTAAATGTTGGCTTGTCTTTACCTCTCAGTTTATCTGCAATTTTAGTCGCAAAACGACCCAAAACCTTGTCCGCGGCGTCGAATACTACCCAGTCTCTAACAACTTCAGTATTTTTTAAGCTAAATGTTTTCATATCAATTTTTGTGTGGACGAATATTAAAGGTTAAGAGCTATTTAATCAATAATTTTTATAATTTATTTATCATTAATATCTCGCATTTCTTCAATCCTGCTTATTGTTCTATCCCATAAGAATAAAAGCTCTTCACCGCTGTAAAGGCTTTTAATGTCATCATTATTCATAAAGAACTTAATTTTTACTTTTTCAATGTAAGCAATATCAATAAAGCCGATAAACCTTCTAATAATATCCTTTCCATAATCATCATTTTGTTCAAAATCATCAATGAAAAACCAGTCATAATTTTTACATATAGCTAAAAAATCAGAAATTGCTAAATTTTGTCTAAAGAATTCTTTATATGAGAGCCAAATAAAGTCTTTAGTATTTCCTTTGCATCTAAAAGTTCTATCATTTATTTCAAGCTCTTTGTTAAGATCGCCGATAAAATTAAAGTTTTTCTTAATGAAGTCAAAGATCTGATCTTGGCTAAAGTCTTTCCCACTCTTTGAAGAATTTAGATTTATATTTTTTAACCTATAATCCTTATCTCCAATGAATTCATATACTACAAAGCTCTCTTCCAACTTTGAAATATGTCTAATAAATTTGTCTCTTTGAAGTCCATTTTTATAAAGGTTTTCTATCTTTGCATTTGATGTAAGCATTATGAAAACATTCATTTTTGATAATAAATTTAAAAGTTTACCGATTATCATTGCATCTGATACATCCTCAACTTGAAACTCATCAATAAAGAGTACTCTGTGCTTTGAAGCTATTCTTTTTGCAATTTTTTCTAATGGATCTTTGGTGTTTTTTACTAACTCAAGCTCATTATGAATAAATTTCATAAACTCAATGAAATGATATGAACATTTTGAAAGTTTAATTTCCTTAAATATTGCATTCAGCATCATGGTTTTGCCCCTTCCAACATCGCCATGCACATAACAACCTTTTTTTGATTTTTTTTTGAAAAAGTCTACAAAAAGTCTCTTTCTTGGAAGATTTTTTTCAAAAATTCTTAGAAAGTTGTCTTGTTCATCATTTAAATGAATGCCATCTTCTGAAAACTTCTTTAAAATAGTTTGATACATACTTTTTAGAAATGAGAAATTATAAGTTTATCATTAGCGGCATTATATTTGCCGCATTTATTGGTATAGTTTCATTCGAATCTGGTTATAAAAAAGGTTCTCAAGAAGATTTGGCCTATGCAGCTGAAAAAGCTTTGTCATCTGTGGTAAATATATTTATAAGCAACAGAGGAATTAATAGAGCCAGGAATGCTGTAGGCTCTGGAGTAATTTTTTCAAAAGAAGGTCACATCGTAACTAATACTCACATATTAACAAATGCCTCATCTGTTTTTGTGGAATTTAATGATGGAGAAATTACAGAAGCAATATTAATTGGTGCTGACAAATATTCAGACATTGCGGTTCTAAAAATTAGTGGTTTTGAGGATTTAAATCCTATTGATTCAGCTGAATCTAGCAATATAAGGGTCGGAGATGAGGTCCTTGCTATAGGAAACCCATTTGGTGTTGGAAAAACTGTTACAAGTGGAATCATTAGTGCTACTGGTAGAGATTATGGAAACCCCTATTTGGAATTACTGCAAACAGATGCAGCAATTAATCCTGGAAACTCTGGCGGCGCATTACTCAATGAAGAGGGAAATTTAATTGGTATTAATTCGAGCATATATTCAAAAACTGGGACTTATTCAGGTATTGGTTTTGCAATACCATCTGAAAAAGTAATTCAAGTTGCTTCCGAACTCATTAAGTTTGGCAAGGTAAGAAATTCATGGATTGGCGACTTTCAGGTAAGGCAGATAAGATTAAATTTAAGCAATAATTTAGTGCCAGCTTTAAGCATTATAAAAATTGATGATACGTCTGGTATTGCAAATCCTCTTGAGCTAAATGGAATATCAGAGGGTGAAATAATATTAAAGATAAATGACTTACCAGCCACATGGACAAATCTGACTACAGCACTTAAATTAACTTTCCCAGGTGATGAGATTTTATTTGAGATTTATGGAAAAGATAAAAATAAAGAGGTTTTAGTTAAGACTATCGCATCTAATTAGGTAATCTTATTATTTCTGCGCCCAGATTGGACAATTTTTCTTCTATTCTTTCATAGCCTCTATCAATATGATAAATCCTATCTACAATAGTTTCTCCTTTTGCTATTAATCCAGCCAGTATCAAACTTGCTGATGCCCTTAGATCTGTTGCCATTACTTGAGCCCCAGAAATAGAATCAACTCCATTAATAAGTGCACTGGTACCATTGATTGTAATATCAGTACCCATTCTATTAAGCTCTTGCACATGCATAAATCTGTTTTCAAATATAGTCTCTGTTACACTTGATTCACCAGGTCCGATGCAGTTGAGAACAGTAAACTGCGCTTGCATATCTGTTGGAAACCCAGGAAACGGAGCTGTGACAATATCAACAGGCTTTATAGCATCCTTCGTCATATCTAGGGAAATAGAATTATCATTTGAATCCACTTCAGCTCCGGCTTTTTGAAGAGTTTCTATAATTGAGCCCATTCTTTTTGGATCAATCTTATTGATTGTAATTTTTCCTTTAGTAACAGCTGCTGCTACAAGATATGTACCAGCCTCGATTCTGTCTGCAGGAATTTTAAAAGTTGTACCAGTCAATTCTTCCACACCTTCAATCCTAATCTCATCTGTTCCTGCTCCTGAAATCTTAGCTCCCATTGAATTTAAAAAATCTGCCAAGTCAGAAATTTCTGGCTCTTTTGCAACGTTAGTTAAAGTTGTTAATCCCTCAGCTAGTGAAGCAGCCATCATCAGATTTTCTGTACCCGTAACAGTAACTCCCTCAAACTCTATATTAGCTCCAGTTAACTTTTTAGCTTTAGCCTCAATATATCCATTATTGAGAGATATTTCTGCACCAAGTTTTTCAAGAGCTTTAAGGTGATAATTAACAGGACGACTTCCGATAGCGCACCCTCCAGGCAATGCGATCTTCGCATATCCATATTTAGCCACCATAGATCCAAGAACTAAGATAGAAGCTCGCATAGTTTTTACAAGCTCATATCTTGCTTCAAGGTTGGAAAGGTTTGATGTATTTAGTTTAAAATTCATTTTCTCATCAAGAGAAATATCAGCTCCCATCGAGCCTATGAGTTCAAACATGGTAGTAATATCTTGAAGATATGGAAGATTTTTAAGCGTTATATCATCTGACGAAAGAATTGATGCTGCAATTACTGGCAAAGCAGCATTCTTAGCTCCTGAGCAGTCAATCTGACCTGAAAGACTTTTTCCGCCTTTAATTAATAATTTTTCCAATTAGACCTCGCTTGGTGCCTTTAAATCTAAACTAATTGCATGAAGTTCACCTGATTGTAGAAGATCTGTGAACAATTTCATAATAATTTTATGTCTATCTATGGTGCTCATATTTATGAAATCTTTAGAAACAATTTTTATAGAAAAATTACAATCCTGACCGCTAATGGATAGGTCAGAGACATCGTCTAGATAAGATCTAATAAGTTCTTGTATTTGATTATTATCCATCTATGAAAGCATCCGATTTCCATTCACTAATAATTGAAGAAATATTCTCATTCTTTTCTATAGCAAGTGCTTGAAATTGATTATGGAAGGTTTGCCCTAAATTGATTCCATTAATAATTATATTTACTATTTTATAAGTACCATTTTTATATTCCCTTAGTTTATAAATTATTGGATAAACATTGTTAGTAGTAAGTAATTCTTGCTTCACGCTTACAATCTTATTTTTTTTCTCATCATAAGAAAAATCAGTAATTATTTCTGCATCTCCCCATTGGGCAAGGGTTTCTGCATAAGTATCTAGAAGTGAAATTTTAAAAACTTCTATAAATTGAGCTCTCTCCTCTTTAGTAGCACTCAAAAAATACTTTTTCCCCATAACGCTTGCACTCACTCTATTAAAATCTATTAAGGGTTCAAAAATATTTTTTATCTTATTTTTGAATAGTTCTGGATCGGTATTGAATAATTCATTTTCTGTTGTTAAAACCAACACCATTTCTTGTGATTTAGTATCTATGAGCTCAAATGGATTTTTATTAATATCAGATAAGGATGGGAATGATAAAAATAAAAATAGGGCTAATAAATTTCTTTTTAGGTATGACATTGCATTATTATACACTTGTTAGTTTTTAAAATTTTATGCAAAAGATATTTCTTGTAGGCTTAGTTATTTCAATATTTGGAATACTTAATGCTGCTGAAATGAGCATAGACATATCAGAAAAAATAGATATTTCTTCAGATAACATAGAAATTAAAGAAGGAAAGATCGAATTTAAAAATAATGTTATTTTTCAGTCAGAGTCTTTTGAAATATTTGGAGAGGTTGCAGAATATAATCGAAATTTAGAGCTTATTAAAATCGAAGGGTCCCCTGTAAAATTTAAAATAAGCACCGAAGATAATAATTTCAATGGTTTTTCAAACTTAGTCTTTATTCAAGATAATGAGATAGAAATCTCTGGAAGTGTTCTAATAGAGGATAAGAACTCGCGAATAAGAGGTAAAATAATAAAATTCAATATGGGTTCTGGAGAGCTTCAAATAAACTAGTATGGAAGTCCTTAGAGTTAAAAATATATCAAAGTCTATTAAAAATAAGCAAATTATTAATGAGATCTCATTTGATATCTCAGAGGGCCAAATTGTCGGACTTTTGGGACCTAATGGTGCTGGTAAAACGACAACTTTTTACTCAATCTTAGGATTAATAAAAATAGATAGTGGAGAAGTTTTTCTTGATAACAAGGATATAACTATGATTCCTCCTCATAAAAGAGCCGAAGTTGGAATGAGCTATTTGCCTCAGGAACCATCAATATTTAGAAACCTATCAGTAAAATCAAATATTTTAGGCGTCGCAGAAAGAAATTTTTTAAAAAAAGAAGATCTTATTAATTTTTATCAAAATACAATTACAGAGTTTGGTCTTGAGTCTATTGAGGATTCAATGGGTTATGTGTTATCAGGCGGGCAAAGAAGAAAAGTTGAAATAGCTCGATGTTTAGCTTCAAAACCAAAAATAATACTTTTAGATGAGCCCTTTGCTGGCATTGATCCTCTTGCTATTCAAGATATTAAAAATGTTTTAAAGAGCCTTTCTGACAAAGGTATTTGTATCTTAATAACTGACCATAATCTGAGAGAAACCATAGATATATGCAATTACTCAATTGTCATAAAAGATGGAAGTATCCTTGATAAAGGTGAAAAAGATTATCTTATAAACAGCTCGCTTATTAAAGAGGAATACTTTGGAACAGTTTTTGATTGATGGAAACCTACAATCAAGAAAAGATTTTTGAGATATTAAGCAAAAAATCTGAAGATAAATTTATTAAGATTCAAAGAATCCTCTCTAAAATGGATTCGCATGAGATTGCTCACTGTCTTGAATCAACTCCCTCAGAGCAGCGAAAAGTAATTTGGTCAATTATAGATAAATCGAATGAAGCTGATGTGCTGAGCGAATTGGGCGAAGAAATTCAGCAAGATTTATTTGATGAAATTTCTAATGAAGAACTGCTAGATTTAGTTCAAAACCTTGAATTAGATGAGATGGTTGATATTCTTCAGAACCTTCCTCAACAAAGAATAAGTTTTCTTCTGTCTAAGATGACTAAAATAGATAGAGAAAGGGTTGAGATGGTCTTAGAGTATCCTGAAGATTCTGCAGGTGGCTTGCTTAATAACGATATTATCAGTGTCCAACAAGATTCTACTCTTAATTTAGTTCTTGAATATCTCAGATCAATTGGTGATATCCCAGAAAATACAGATAAACTGTTTGTAGTCTCTAAGAACAATAATTTTATCGGCGAGCTAAAGATTTCAAAAATTATCAGCTCAAATCCAGAGCTAAAAGTATCAGATGTTATGAATGACAAACCGCATTCTTTTATGGTCAATGAATCTGATAAAGAAGTTTCTAAATTTTTTGAACAAAATGATCTTATATCTGCTGCAGTAGTTAATGATAAAAATGAGCTCATTGGAAGAATCACCATTGATGACGTCGTGGATGTCATTATTGAGGATGCAGATCAAAACTTTTTGAGTATGGCTGGAATTGCTGAAGATACTTTTTCACCCCCAGCAAGAGCTGCACGAAGAAGGATTGTTTGGCTTGGCCTTAATCTCATCACAGCATTCGTAGCAGCCTTAGCAATAAATATTTTTCAAGATGCAATTGATAAAATAGTATACCTAGCTGTTTTGATGCCAATCGTTGCAAGCATGGGAGGAGTTGCGGCAACCCAGACTTTAACAATTGTATTGAGGGGATTAACGTTAGAGCAAATCTCAAATTCGAATCTTGGGTGGCTTTTTAAAAGGGAGCTAGCGGTTGCAATCCTCAATGGAATCATTTTGTCTTTAATAATTAGTTTAGTTACTTATGTTTGGTTTAACCAGTTAATTCTTTCAGCGCTAATTGCTGCAGCAATGATAATCAATCTTCTAAGCTCAGTTGTTGCAGGAGTTTTTGTACCTATTATCTTAAGAAGATTAAATCAGGATCCTGCTATAGCTGGGAGTGTTATTGTGACAACAGTGACTGATGTTGTAGGCTTTGTTTCTTTTCTTGGCCTAGCAACAATATTTCTACTATAACCTTTCTAGATTTGGAGAATTCAGCGGTCCCTTCACTGAGTATTCTATAGTTGAAATATCTTCAATCTGATCTTCAAAAACATTTCCAATAATTGCTGTTCCAGCAGCTACGCCAAGACCACCAAAAATAGCTGCATACCATGGTATATTTTCTTGAAGATTTAATTTTAAAGATAGTTCAAGATCTAACTTTTCAAAAGAACCAGCATTATCTTTGATAATAAAGCCATTCCAATCCATATTTCCGAAATCAGCCTCAAAAGAAAAGTCATCAACAATCCTCCCATAATTTTGAGAAAAGATTATACTTCCGCTCCCTCTTTTAAACTTGATATATTCATCTGTTGACGATCCGTCATAACCATCAAAAAATGATTGAATGTTTAACAAGCCGATTAGATTTAGTAAAGCTGAGTTCGGATTTTTTTGGTTTATTTGGAAATCTTTAGTTAAAAAATCCATGCTTCCTTCTATATTTCTAAGTTCTAGAAGATTGTTCCACTGAATATTTATATTCGACCTAAAATAATTTATTGATGGAAAATTTTTAAGCTTTAAAGCTTCTTTAATATTATTGAATTCATATAAACCTTTAATTTTGTAAAAATCTCGGGCTGTATTAATAGAAAAATAAGCAGGCTCATTTTCATAATTAGATATTTTCAAAAAGTCACTATCGATATTTATATCATTTAAGGTGAGAACATCCCCATTCTTTAGATAATAAAAATCTATTGAGTTGAATATTGCATCATTAAAACTAACATTTTCTCCTGTTACCCTGAACTTTAAGTTTGGAAGAATAAAATTATCTTCTTCTGAATCCCCAAAATTAAAATTAATATTTGAGTCATAAAGATTAATTCTAAAAAAGCTTGAATCATCTCTAACTAAAGATCCTTTAAGATTTTCACTATTAAAATCTAAAGTGAGATTTCCTTCATTGAAGCTTCCTGATAGCTCAACACCGGAATCTTTATCTGAAAAGAAATTGAATGCAGATGAATTTTGTATTTCATTACCAGACAGATATAGATTTATCTTGAGTTCATTGAAAGAAATAAAATTTTGTGAAAATACATTATTAAAGTCTTCAATAAATATATTAGTCTTAATATTAAATCCATCTTGTAGATATTTAATATCTGAAAGGTCTTGAAAACTTATAAAACCAAAATTCTTATTTTTGTTGTTTTTGAAGTCAGCAAAACCTGTTGTGAACAGCTGAATATCATTTTTAAAGTTTAAAACTCCCAGCGGAAGAATATTTTCAGCATATTCATTAATAGATTTGTGATAAGAAATATAATTCAATTGCATTGTATCTACATTTAAGAATCCAGAAATTTCTTCAAATGGAAGGTCTTCGAATGAACCTTTGTCTAGTTTTATCTTAACTTCTTGGGGGTCTGCAGTTATGTATGCTCGTTTAGTTGTTAATTTTCTTTCAGATCCTAAATTAAGAATTACGTCTGAAATTATTAATTCATTATTAATGCTGATATCAGCTTCATCTATAAATTCAAAATATAGCTCTTCGATATTGCCATCATCAATTATGTTTAATAAATTATTCTTCAGTGCGATAGAGTTTTCTGGGAGTAGCGAAATATAATTCTCTGTTTTAATTTGCGTTGCGTATATTTTTAAATATTTTATTCTTTTCAGATCATCAAAAAAATATCCAAGCATGTTGAGGCCTATCTTAAGATTAATAATCTTAATACCCTCATTTTTATTTGTGAGAACAACATCTTCAAATATCAATTCTGGATATAGGGGATTCTTGTTTGTAACTACCTTTTTAAAGCTAAATGAATAATCTTGATACTTATATCTTTCAAAACTCCCAGAAAAAAGCTCAGGCTTACTTAGAAACAAAAAATACAATAATGAAATAAATATAAGTGGTGAAAAAATCACCAACAAAAACCTTAATAAAAAAGCATTTTTCATTTTAAAGTTTAGTTTTCTTTATTAAGAATTTACCGAGACTTGGAACAAAGAGATAAGTAAGAAATGCAGAAAAAAAGCTAAGGAAGACTATTAGATACTGAAAATTCATTGTTGAAACTAAAATACTCTTAAATCCAACAAAAAAAACTGTAAAAAAGCTAAAAGCTGCTGTTATTTGTAAAGTTGAAAACATTCTCAATCTGAAGTAGTTATAGTTGATTAAGAGAATGGATAATGTGAATAATGTTGCATGAAGACCAAAAAAAGTATTTTGGTGGAGATCAACTATAAAACCTATATATGCACCAAATAAGGAATTAATCTTTTGCGGATTCCTAAAACACAAGTAACAAAGAAATAGGTAAGTTATGTTCGAAACTATAAAAAAATCTATTAGAAAAAGATTAACTTGAGAATCAACAAAACTAAGTAATGTAAAAATTACAGTCAAAAATACTAATTCTGATAGTTTCATTAAAGAAGAACTCCAAAATAATTTGATGTTAAGGGGTCTGCATTTAAATCAATTATTATCCTAACCTCTTTAGGGGTTAAATCTTTGATTTCATAAATGCTTCCGATTTCAATTCCCTTTGGAAATATGCCGCCCAGTCCAGATGAATAAATCTTTTGTTTTAATTCAAAATCTTTATCCCCCAAAGTTAAATCAACGTCACAGAATATTTTTTTAGGTATTCCTAATCCACTTGCTTCACAGTAAAATTTATTTTCATTTTGTATCGGTATCTTATGGCTTTTATCGCTTAACAAAATTACTTCAAATAAGCTGCTGTTAACTTTAATTGTTTGTCCTACTATACCCTCAGGATTTATTACGACTTTAAAAGAATCAATATCACTTGATACTTCAGGCAATAAAAACATTCTATGCTTATCGCAGCATCTGTATTGATTAACATCAAAATCCACAACCTTTGCAGGAATTAACTTTAAATCTAACTTTTCCAAATTTGTTACATCAAAGAAAATATTTCTATTTAAAATTTCCTTATTAGAAATAATATAATTCTCAATTAATTGCTTGTTGAGTTCTTCTTTTAAGTTTTTATTTTCTTCCTTAGCCCTTCTTGTATCTCGCATACTTGAAAGAGATCTATATAAGGGTCTTACAACGTACTCACTGGAAAACACTCGAATGAAAATCGAAGAAGAGTTGTAAAAATTCTGAACAGGCTTAAAAGTATCAAATCTAAAATCAACAAATAAGATTGATGAGCAAATAATAAAAGTTGCTATCAACATAAACCTTGATGATCTATCAGGCAATCTTGCCATATTACTCAGTTGATAATAGGTCTATATTATATTTATCTATTATTTCTAACGCTTGGCCTCCCCCTCTTGCGACGCAGGTAAGGGGGTCTTCAGCAATAATAACTGGTATTCCGGTTTGAGATGAAATTAATCGATCTAAATCTCTCAACAACGCTCCTCCACCTGTTAAGACAATACCTCTTTCTGCTATATCTGCAGACAACTCGGGTGGAGAAAGCTCAAGTGCATCCCTTATTCCACGGATTATCCCATTAAGCGGATCTTTCATAGCATCATAAACATGATCGCTTGAAAGACTAAATGTTTCAGGAATACCCTCTGCTAAGTTTCTACCAGTAACCATCATTTCTTGTTTTTCAGAGTCCTCAGATGCACATCCGATTGTTTGTTTAATTTTCTCAGCAGTTGATTCACCAATAACGCACCCATAATTCCTTCGAATGTAGGAAACAATTGATTCATCCATCTTATCTCCTCCGATTTTTACCGATTCAGCATAGACAACTCCGTTTAATGCAAGTATGGCAATTTCAGAAGTACCACCACCAATATCTATTACCATGCTTCCGCTAGCTTCTTCAACAGGCAAACCTGCTCCAATTGCTGCAGCCATTGGCTCTTCAATAAGCTTTACATCTCTAGCCCCTGCTCCAAGAACAGATTCCCTTATGGCTCTTCTTTCAACTTGAGTTGATCTACATGGAACACAAACTAGTATCCTTGGACTTGGTTTTATAAATCTTTGCTCATGAACAGTGGCGATAAAATGTTGAAGCATTTTCTCTGTTACCTGGAAATCAGCTATAACTCCATCGGATAAGGGTCTTATTGCTGTAATATTGCCTGGCGTTCTTCCAAGCATCTTCTTTGCTTCAGCACCAACGGCAACAACAGTTTTTTGACCTCTGGATTCTCTTATCGCTACAACCGAAGGTTCATTTAGCACTATTCCTACATCTTTTGTGTAAATTAAGGTATTAGCAGTACCAAGATCTATTGATAGATCATTTGAAAAAAGCCCTCTAGCTGTTTTGAATAAGTTAAATTCCACAATTTTCCTCAAAAATATATAAAATTACACTGCGTTAGGTTAACATCTCGCAACTTTAATATAATATCCTATATATGGACAATAAAACAGTTGAAACTATCTCTTATTTAGCTAGATTAAAGATAGATAAGGATAAAAAAGAAAAAATTACTAAAGACCTAGAAAATATAATTGATTTCGTTGCTGAGCTTCAAGATCTTAATACTGAAGATATAGTTCCACTTTCCAATCCATTAGAAAAAGTAGCTCCTAAAAGAGAGGACTCAGTGGCTTCAAGAAATAGAAAAGAAGCTTTTCTCTCGAACTCTCCTGAGTCAGATCAAGATTATTTTATGGTCCCAAAAGTCGTTGAATGAGTATTAGATTTAAAACATTAGCTGAATTAAAAAGACTTTTAGAGAATAAAGAGATATCTTCCTATGAGCTGGTAAACGAAACCTTTAAAAATATTTCGTCAAGTAAAACGAATTCATTCATTACACTAGATGAAGAAGCAGCACTAAACAAAGCAAAAGATTTTGATGAGGGTAAAGTTGATGGCGATCTCGCAGGGATACCAATCGCTCAAAAAGATCTATTTTGTACAAAAAATTTAAGGACAACTTGCGGTTCAAAGATTTTAGAGAACTTTATTCCTCCTTATGATGCTACTGTTGTAGATAATCTCTCTGCTGCTGGCAGCATTTGTGTTGGAAAAACCAATATGGATGAGTTTGCAATGGGGTCCTCAAATGAAACAAGCTATTACGGGACAGTAAGAAATCCATGGGATCTTGAAAGAGTTCCAGGAGGAAGCTCTGGTGGTTCAGCAGCAGCCGTTTCAGAAGGTCTTGTTTGCGCTGCAACTGGAACAGATACAGGTGGATCTATAAGGCAACCAGCTGCATTATGTGGAATTACTGGTATAAAGCCTACCTATGGAAGAGCTTCAAGGTGGGGAATGATAGCTTTTGCTTCCAGTCTTGATCAAGCTGGGGCCTTTGCAAGAAATGCAGAGGATTGTGCTCTTTTACTTAATCATATTTGTAGCCATGACTCAAAAGACTCAACCTCAATTAGCGATGAACAGGAAAATTATCTAGATAAAATAAATAATGATCTAAAAGGTAAGAAAATTGGCATTATTAAAGAGTTCGATATTTCTAGTCTTAATAAAGAAGTTCAAGATTCTTTTGAAAAATCAAAAAAAATATTTGAAGCTTTGGGAGCAAACTTTGTAGAGGTTTCAATGCCAAATATCAAACTCTCTGTTCCAACTTATTATGTAGTTGCTCCAGCTGAATGCTCATCAAACCTTTCTAGATTTGATGGAGTTAAATACGGCTATAGAGCAAAAGATGTCGATAATTTAGAAGAACTATACGTAAAATCAAGATCTGAAGGTTTTGGGGACGAAGTTAAAAGAAGAATTCTAATAGGAACATATGTTTTATCAGCGGGTTTCTATGACGCTTATTATAAGAAAGCTCAGCAATCAAGAAGAATGATAAAAAATGATTTTGTGAACGCATTTAGTGAAGTTGACGTAATAATGTCTCCCTCATCACCAAGCTCTGCTTTTAAAATTGGTTCAAAAACTGAAGATCCAATTGAAATGTACCTAGAAGACTTGTTTACGATTTCTTCAAATCTTGCTGGTGTACCAGCAATGTCTATACCTCATGGTTTTTCTGATGGTCTACCTATTGGTTTGCAGCTTATAGGAAATTATCTAGAGGAATCAAAGATATTAAATTTTGCTCACCAATATCAAAAAAATAGTGATTGGCATTTCAAAACTCCTGATCTTGGAGAGAGCTCATGAGCTGGGAAACAGTAATTGGTTTAGAAGTTCATGCGCAACTGTCTACAAATACTAAACTCTTCTCCAGTGCATCAACTAAGTTTGGTTCAGAGCCTAACACTCAAGTTGATTTAGTTGATTTAGGTTTACCAGGAGTTCTGCCTGTTGTTAATAAGGATGCATTTAAAAAAGCAATAAGATTTGGATTAGCAATTGAAGCAGATATTAATCAGGAATCTACTTTTGATAGAAAAAATTATTTTTACCCCGATCTACCAAAAGGTTATCAAATAACTCAAATGACAAAACCTATAGTAGAGGGAGGATCTATCGATATTGATGTGGATGGAGATAAAAAAACCATAAACATTACAAGAGCGCATCTTGAAGAAGATGCTGGAAAGTCAATACATGATGCCTATCCAGATAAATCTGTTATTGATTTAAACAGAGCAGGAACTCCCCTGCTTGAGATTGTATCTGAGCCAGAAATATCTAGCGCCAAAGAAGCTGTTTCTTACATGAAGGCTTTGCATCAACTTGTTACATTTCTAGATGTGTGTGATGGTGACATGTCGCAAGGATCTCTTCGCTGCGATGCGAATGTTTCTATTAGAAAAGTTGGTGATGATGAGTTAGGCACTAGAACTGAGATAAAAAATATTAATTCATTTAGGTTTATTGAAAAAGCTATTAATTTCGAAATCAAAAGACAAATTAAAGTACTAGAGAGCGGTGAAAAAGTTACCCAAGAAACAAGGCTTTACGATAGCGGAAAGGATGAAACAAGGCCGATGCGATCAAAAGAGTTTGCGAATGACTACAGATACTTTCCTGATCCTGATCTGCTACCAGTAGTTATTTCTGATGATGAGATGGAGGAAATAAGAAGTACTTTCCCTGAACTTCCTGCAGATAAATCAAGAAGATATATTTCAGAATTCAAAATTGACGAAAGTGAAGCTGAGATTATTTCCTCGTCAAGAGAACTATCTAATTTCTTTGAGGTTGCAGTAGAATCTAAAAATGATCCAAAACTTGCTGCTAATCTTATAGTTGGTGAAATTAGCTCCCTACTTAATAAGGATAATATAAAGATAGATGAATCTAAACTTTCGTCAGATAATTTTAATATTCTGCTTCAAAGAATATCTGATGGAACAATATCTAAAAAAATAGCAAAAACTATACTTGCTGAAATTTGGGAAACAGGCAGAAATGCAGATGAAATAATTAATGACCAAGGATTGGTTCAGATTCAAGATGAGAACCTTCTTGAAGAAGTAATCACAAAAGTAATCGAATCAAATACTAAACAAGTTGAAGATTATAAAAATGGTAAAGATAAGCTATTCGGTTTCTTTGTTGGCCAAGTAATGAAAGAAACTCAAGGGAAAGCTAACCCTAAAGCAGTGAACGATTTATTGAAAAAAGCGCTAAATTCTTAAGTGACCCAAAGACCAAGTTGTTCAGCAATAAAGGCTGGTTTTTCGGAGCCCTCTAGCTCCATAGTAACTTCGCTTTTAATAAGAAATTGACCTGGGTTCTTTTCCTTAACTTCTACAATCTTTGAGTGCATTCTTATTCTAGAATTTACAGGAACAGGTGCAAGAAATCTAATTTTATCTAATCCATAGTTTAGACTCATTTTTGAGCCCTCAACAACTAAAGCATTTTCCTCTCCCATTCCCGAAGTCAGAGATAATGATAAAAATCCATGCGCAATTGTTGATCCAAATATTGGTGCAGCTTGTTCAGGATCAACATGAATAAATTGATGATCATTAGTCGCATCGGCAAAATTATTTATTCTTTCTTGATCAATAGTCAGCCACTCACTAGGTTCAAGCGACTTACCAACATAACTATCTAATTCTTCAGGTTTTACAAATGTCATTGGCATAATGTTCTCCTACATATAGTGCTCTTTATATTCTTCCCTTAAATCGATCTTTTTCACCTTTCCTGTAGCACCTATTGGCAATTCTTTTAAGAAGACTACCTGATCAGGAAGTTGCCATTTTTCAAACTTCTTTAGCATTAATTCATCTAATTCTTCTCTATTAATTTCATTACCAGAATTAGAAACAACAAATAAAAGTGGTCTTTCATCCCATTTTGGATGAGGAATGCCAACAACTGCTGTTTGCATTACGTCTGGATGACTAGCTACAGCGTTTTCGACATCTATTGAACTAATCCATTCGCCGCCTGATTTAATGACATCTTTTTCTCTATCAACAATAGACATATATCCATCTGGATCTATTGAAGATATGTCACCCGTATCAAACCAGCCATCTTTATCTACAGCGTCCTCCTCAGCTTTAAAATATTTTTTAATAATCCAAGGGCCTCTTACTAATAAGCTTCCTGAAGCCTTACCATCATTTGGAAGAGTGTTACCATCAGAATCTACTATCTTCATTTCTACACCAAAAACAGGTTTACCTGCTTTAACTTGAATTGCATACTTTTCATCATCAGACATTTCCTCCATTTCTGGGGTTGGGAAATTTGTTGTTCCAAGAGGACTCATCTCAGTCATACCCCATCCTTGAAGAACGGTTACTCCATGAACTTGATCAAACTCTTTTATCATTGCTACTGTTACTGCTGAACCTCCTATTACAGTACTATTCATTGATTCAAGGACAACATTATTTTCTCTACAATAGCCCAACAGCTGCATCCAAACTGTTGGCACCCCAAAGGCAAGTGTTACCTTTTCCTCCTTACACATTTCATAGAGAGATTCACCATCCATTGCCATTCCAGGCATTACAATTTTAAGTCCATAAATTGCACCATAGTATGGAACTCCCCATGCCATAACGTGGAACATAGGAACAACCATTAAAACAGAGTCATCTCCTTCAATTTTTAAAGCCTTTGGTCCAGCTGCTGAAATTGCGTGAAGAATAGTCGATTTGTGTGAATATAAAACTCCTTTTGGATTTCCTGTTGTGCCCGATGTATAGCAAAGTCCACAAGCTGCATTATCAGGAAGGTCTGGCCAGACAAAATTTTCATCACCATCTTCAATGTATTCTTCATATGACAAACAATTTTTAAGAGAAGTCTCAGGCATCTCATCTTTATTGCAAAAGACAATATATTTCTCAACAGTGCTAAGGTTTTCTTGAAGCGCCTCTAGGATAGGAACAAAAGGTGCCTCAACAAAGATTACTTTATCTTCAGCATGATTAATTATGTAAACTGCCTGCTCGGGATGTAATCTAAAATTCAAAGTATGAACAACTGCGCCCATTCCTGAAACACCATAATATGCCTCAAGATGCCTAAATGTGTTTAGAGCAAGAGTAGCGATGACATCTCCTTGTTTATAACCATCTTGAGAAAGTTTTGAAGCTAACTTCCTTGATCTAACACATACCTCTTTGTAGTTAGTCCTATGGACTTCGCCAGTTACTAATTTACTTACTACTTCAGACTCAGGATAAATATCTGCAGCATACTCTATAATGCTTGCAACATTTGGTTTCCAGTCTTGCATATCTCCTAATAACATAATTATTCCTCCCTTAATTTCTTGGTGGTTGTCCTTTAACTTTAAAAATTGAAATGGTATCAGTGCCCTCTCTTCTAAAAGCACTTAATTCTTGGTATTCGACACTGCTATACCATTGATCGGCTAAGTTTTCATTTGGAAAAGAAAAAATTATAACTCTGCCAGAAACTTCAGAACTTCCTTCAAGTTGACCAATATTATCGTCAAAAGTAATGAACTTACCTTCATATTTCTTTAATATCGGAAAGAATCCTTTTTCATATTTTTTATAAGTATCAGGATCTTGGATTACGATATTTGCTACAACATATACTGGAACTTCACTCATATTTCTTAAAATCTTAATTAAATATTAACCTAATATTCTTATAATAAAAATATCTTTATTGTTTAATGCGAAAGCGCTTTTTTAAACCATTTATTTCATGCTTATCTGTTTCATTAAAAATTTGGTTGAGTTGATGGAGGTATGGATAAAAAAACTTTTTTATTTTTCCATTCCAGTTCCAGAGGAGGAAATCTAAATCTTTTTTTTCATCATCTGTAAAACTCGATGAAATGTTTATTTTAAAAAAATTACTTAAATTAATAAGTTCTTTAGGAAAGCCTCTATCTTTTAGAATATCATCTAGCATTATTTGTTTTTCCTTTAATGCATTGTCTAATATTTCAATAGCAATAAGATCTATTAACTCTATACCAGATGCATTTAAGAGAAACCCAGATACTTTGTTATCATCTTTAGAAAAAAAGCCATCAAAATTTTGCATAACAATCTTAGGAACACAATAGTCATTCGCAAAAGTATTATCCCAAATTATTAAGTCTCTATCCTTACGAAACAACTCTTTCCAACTATCAATATTATTATCAGAATAATTGGATGTTATAACTTGATTTCCTGTCCAAAAGAAAGGAATACTTGTATCAACTTTATCTAATTCTGCTAAATAAGAATTATTAGAATTTTCAACCATGTATTTACAATACTGTGACGGCACACAAGAAAAATTAATATTTGGAAACTTTTCTAAGCAAAGTTCAAGCACTTCTTTATGAAGAGAGAATTGCTCTTTTTCCTTAGGAATATCATCAAAAAGAATACAGAAATTTTCAATAGATAGCTCCTTAAAGATGCCTATTTTTCTTTCTAAATGTTCAAAATCTTTTAACTCCAAAGATGCGCCCGGAGAAATGCCAAAGATAATATCAATTCCAGCACTATCTGCATTAGACTTGAATTTTTTAAAATCATCTATCCAATCAATTGGATAATCATCTTTCCATCTAACTCTATGATAAGGATCCTCTTTCGGGCAATAAAAATAAGTGTTGCATCCGACCTGATGAAGTTTAGATATTATAGAATCTCTCTCTTTCCAAGATAGTTCAACACCATAATATCCCTCAATATAGCCTGTTATCATCCTTTGTTTTCTCCACAAATCTTACACAATACATCTTTTTTAAGTTTTGGCTGAGAAATACTAAGATCAGTTAAATTTATACGCATTACCGAACTCCTAAATGCATTATCAGCAATTATTTTTAGAGCAATTGAAGCCATAAAAGACCCAATTATGCCCAGCACTGAAGGTGTAATACCAGAGTTTTGGCAGGTATTTTCATTTAAGTCATAGTTTCTTGGGAATAGGCACTCATAACAAGGTGAATCTTCTTTAAAGTTAAAAGCAGCAACAATTCCTAGCATCCCCTCTGCTGCTCCAGATATTAAGGGTTTTTTATGCTCATGACACACATCATTAGAGATATATCTTGTTTGGAAATTATCAGATGCATCAAAAATCAAATCATGATGTTCAATTAATTCGAATAGATCTTTTTCCTCAAGGAATTTATTTATTGATTTAATATCAATAAATTCGTACTCATTCTTAAATTTCTCTTTCAAGACTTCTGCTTTTCTTTTATTGAGATCGCTTGCATTAAAATGGTATTGTCTGTGAAGATTTGATAGCTCTACCTTATCACCATCAGCAATTGAAATATTTCCAAAACCTGTCGAAACTAAATAGGTGAGTAGCGGATGAGCAATGCCACCACCTCCGATTACAAGACAATTTGTATCAAAGATCTTTTTTTGTAATTTCTCGGAGAAATTATCTATTAGTAACTGTTTTTCAAAAAAATCTAAGTTCATTTTTGCGCCAATATCACTCTATCATTTCCTGATAGATCTTTTATCTTTCTAATTAATTTTAAATCATTTTTATAAATAATTTTCTCAACATGCTCGCTTTGATCAAAGCCATGCTCTAGTAGCAGTAATCCATCTTTCTTAAGTAATTGTTTGGCTTGTTGAGAAATAATTTCGAAAGCTTGTAGCCCGTGTAATTCAGAAACAAGGGCTAGTAATGGTTCATGCTTTAGATCTGCTAGGTGAGAATCATCTTTATCAATATATGGAGGATTAGAAATTATGCAGTCGATAGAATTTTCTTGAAAACATGAAGCCCAGTTTGATTGTATTAAAAAGAAATTTTTTTTCATGTAAGTTAGATCATTCTTTCTTGCAACTAAAATAGCTTCTTCAGAAATATCTACACCAAATACAATGAAACTCTCATTTAACATTGCTAAAGAAATGCCAATGCATCCTGATCCTGTTCCAAGATCACATAGAATTGAGCCATCAGATAAATTTAAACTTTTTATGGTATCCACAAGAACTTCTGTTTCAGGTCTTGGAATAAGAACTCTTTGATCTACAAAATATTTTCTTCCATAAAATTCAGAGTTTCCAATTAAGTAATCCCTCGGGTATCCTTCTTCTAAAGATTTAGCAACATTTTCTATTTTATTGATTTGACTTTGATTAAATTTAGATGAGTCTTTAAATTTTTCTTTTATGTAGAAATTTATGTCCCTTTTGGTCTCAAAGCTTAATTCAGAAAGATCAATACCTTTTTCAGACTTCATTTATTATCTAATTCAAGCTTAGCAAGCATTTCTAGCTGATTTTCTGCTATTAAGGCATCGCTGATAGATCTTATATCTCCATCCATTACTTGATCAAGATTATGCTGGGTAAGTTTAATTCTATGGTCAGTAACTCTTCCTTGAGGAAAATTATAAGTTCTAATTTTTTCACTTCTATCACCTGAGCCTACAAGGATCTTCCTCTCAGAAGCTATTTCAGCTTGCTGATTTTCTTCCTCCTGTTTTTTTAACTTGGCGCTTAAGAGGGATAATGCTTTTGTCTTATTTTTGTGCTGCGACCTATCATCTTGACACTCTACAACCAAACCACTTGGAAGATGAGTAATTCTTACAGCTGAGTCAGTTTTATTAACATGCTGACCCCCTGCTCCAGACGCTCTGAAAGTGTCTACTCTTATTTCTGATTTATCTATCTCTATATCATCTATTTCTTCTGCCTCAGGAAGGACAGCAACGGTACATGTTGATGTGTGGACTCTACCTTGTGATTCAGTTTCAGGAACTCTTTGAACCCGATGAACTCCCGATTCAAATTTAAGTGTTTTGTAGACTAGCTTTCCTGATATTTTTGCAATTATTTCTTTAAAGCCTCCATGCTCTGCATCTTTCTGGGAAATAATTTCAATAATCCATTTTTCCCTTTCTGCTAGCCTAGAGTACATCCGAAATAAGTTACCTGAAAAAATCCCAGCTTCATCTCCTCCTGCTCCGGCTCTGATTTCTAAAAAAGCTGATCTTTCATCATCCTCATCAACTGGTAAAAGCATTAACTTTAGTTCTCCAAGGATTTCATTCATTGAGTTTTCTGTTTCTTCAACCTCTATTTGAGCCAATTCTTTAATTTCATTTTCATCAGACTTTGAAAGACTTATTGCTTGTGTATTTTCATCGAGAACCTTTAGATACTTGTAATAAAGATCAACAATAGGTTGAATATGCGAAAACTCTTTATTTAATGAAATTAAATCATCTTGATTTAAAGTTGAGGATTCCTCAATTAATTGTTTTTCAATTTCCGAAAGGCGTTCTGAAAGTTTTATTAGCTTTGCCTCAATAGAATCTTGCATTATTTATAATTAGAAATTATTGAAATAAGTTTTTGGCCATCGATAAGTTCAATTTTTTTTCTAAGCTTTTCTGATAATTGAATATTGTTTGTATTTTCAACAAGATTTAAAAACTCTAAATTTATGTCGTTGTCATTGGAAAGTTCATATACTCTTTTATCATCTAAAGATTTGAGAAGTTTTAATATCTCAAAAGCAAATTTGTCATCTTCTATCTTTGAATTAATAGTTTTATGTGATTTTAAGGCTTGATATTTGATGATCTCTTTTCCTCTTCCAGCTTCAACCAATCTTTCTTCAAGATTATCTTGAGAAATCTTTTCGATATCATCAATTGAAAACAAGTAAACCAGTTCTAAATCTTCTATTTCTGGCTCAACATTCCTAGGAACAGCCAAATCTATTATCATCATTGGTTTGTTTCCTCTATTTTTAAATGCATTTTCAACTGCTCCTTTACCAATAATTGGTGTAAGACTTGATGCAGAGCAAATAATAATATCAGCATTAATAATTTCTCTATGTACTAGATTTAGAGGCATCGGAATTATAGAAAAATCTTCAGATATCTTTATTTCTTTTATAGTTCTATTTATAGCAGAAATAGACCTCAAGCCTTTGTCAAAGAGGTTTTTAATTATAGATTTTGCTAAATCTCCTCCTCCAATTACAAGGACTTCCTTGTTTTCAGGATTCTCAAATATTTCCTTTACGAGGTTGAATGATAAGCCACTCACAGATAACGGATTTATACCTATCTTTGTTTCAGTTCTTACTTTTTTTGTAATTTCAAAAACTTTTTCAACATAAATCATAAGTTCTTTCCCAACAATCCTAAAAGCTTTGGCTGAGTTATATGCGTTTTTAAATTGTCCAAATATTTCTTGCTCCCCAACCACTTGAGAGTCTATGCCGCAACAAACTCTACACATATGCTCAAATGCTTTTAAACCCTCATAAATATAAAAGTTTTTATCAGGTATATCAGAAATATTAAGAGCCTCCTTAGTTAGCTTTAGGACATCATCCTCTATGCCCTTGTCTCCATAGAAATATATTTCAGTCCTATTGCATGTAGAAAGGCCAAAAAAACCAGAAATCTTTTTATCTAATTTTGAAATTAGAAAATCATTTAGATAAACGAGATTTGTGTCATCAACGATAAATCTTTCTCTATCCGAAACCTTTGAGGTCTTATGGTTTATTCCAACTAGGTGAATTTCTTGCATTATTTAAGTTAAGTATTTAGCAGTAGCTAAAAATTGATTGATTAGAAAGATTTTTTTTCATTTTTGATCAAAACTATGAATGTTATTATACAACTTATCTAGTAAAGAAAAATAATTGAAGCAAAATGAAGTTTTTATCTCCTGCAAAGTTAAATCTTAACTTGAGAGTTATTTCAAAAAGAATTGATGGTTATCATAATTTAGAAACCACCTTTCAGTTTATAGACCTATTCGATGAGATTGCTTTCGAGAAAAGCAATGAATCTTTCAATATTAGCTGTGATGGTTTAGAGATAGAGCCTGAAAATAATTTAATTTTTAAATCATTCAACGCAATCAAAGAATATTATGAAGTAGATGAAGGTATTCAGATTCATTTAAAAAAGAATATCCCAGTTGGGGCTGGGCTTGGGGGTGGAAGCTCTAATGCAGCAACAACTCTAATTGCATTAAACAAAATTTGGGATCTTGATTTGTCTAGGGAAGAGTTAGCTAAGATTGGGAAGCCTTTAGGGGCAGATATTCCTATATTCATATACGGTAAAAATGCTATTGCAACAGGAATTGGTGACATTTTTTTAGATGTTGAATTTAGAAAAAATAAATTCTTACTAATTTGTCCAAATATCGAAGTTTCAACTGGTGAAATGTTCAGGAAACTTAAAATTGATAAATTAAGTCCCAAACATCAAAATTCATTCCTAGATACTCTACTAAGAGAAAATAAAAGCATTGAAGAATTTTATGCTAGCAATATAAATGATTATGATTTGAAGTTATCTGGAACTGGTTCAACGCTCTTTATAGAGTATGACAAAAAAGATGATTTAAAAAAAATATTACAAAAAATTCCAAAAAATTGGAGATTCTTTTTCTGTGAAGGATTACAATACTCACCATTGACAGGAGTTTAAAGAGATGGGGTGTGGCCAAGCGGTAAGGCAACGGGTTTTGATCCCGTCATGCGTAGGTTCGAATCCTACCACCCCAGCCAAATAAATATGAGTAATGGAACAATAGATATATTTTCAGGGTCATCTTGTATTGATCTATCAGATGAAGTCGCAAAACTTTTAAATAATGAGCTTTCTTCCATTGAATTGGGAACCTTTTCAGATGGTGAAATTCAAGTAGAAATTAATGAGAATGTTAGAGGTCATGATACCTTTATAATTCAGTCCACCTGCTTTCCAGCTGATAAACATCTCATGGAACTAATGTTACTAGCTGATGCCCTAAAGAGATCTTCTGCTTCTAAGATCACTGCGGTTGTTCCATATTATGGTTATGCTAGACAAGACCGAAGAGTTAGATCTTCAAGAGTCCCAATTAGTGCAAAAGTTGTATCTGATATGTTTAGTTCTGTTGGTATTAATAGAGTTCTAACTCTAGACCTTCATTCTGAAACAATCCAAGGTTTTTTCGATATGCCTGCTGATAATGTTTATGCAACAAAACTAATGGTTGAAGATATATCCAAGCATTATTCTAAAGATAATTTAGTTATTGTCTCGCCAGATGTAGGTGGGGTTGTCAGATCAAGAGCGTTAGCAAAATATCTAGATGGTCTTGATCTTGCAATTATAGATAAGCGAAGAGATGTGGCTAATGAGTCAGAAGTAATGAACATAATTGGTGATGTTGCTGGAAAAGAATGTATTGTTCCTGATGACATCATCGATACAGCAGGAACATTATGCAATGCAGCCAAGGCTTTAAAAGATGCTGGGGCAAGTAAAGTAAGTGCATATATAACTCATCCTGTTTTGTCAGGTCCAGCTATTGAAAGAATAAGTAATTCTGAGATTGATGAACTTGTTGTAACTAATTCGATTCCTCTTACCCAAGATAGTCAAAAATGCAGTAAAATACGCGTCATATCGATCGCACCAATAATATCAGAGTGTATTAAGAGGCTTTCTAATGAGGAATCCTTGAGTGCGGTTTTTTTATAAGAGGTTTTTATGTCAGAACAAATAATGATAAATGCAGTTTCTAGGTCTGAGCTAGGCTCCAATAGAGCCAGAAATATTAGAAGTGATAATATGGTTCCAGCTGTAATTTATGGAAATGAGAAAGAGCTCTTAAATGTAAACATCCCTCTAAATGAGCTCACAAAGGCATCACAGAATGATCTATTTTTTACTCAAGTTCTAATCATTAAAGTGGGTGACAATGATGAAAAGGTTGTACTTAAGGAACTTCAAAGGGAGCCTATGAAAGGCAAGTTGCTTCATGCTGATTTTATGAGAGTTTCGAGGAAAACTATGCTTAAAGTCACAATTCCCTTTAACTTTTTAAATGAAGAAGACTGTGTAGGAGTTAAAACAGAGGGTGGAGTTGTTACAAAAACAATGAGAGATATCGAGATTCTATGTTCCGCAGAAAATATTCCTGAAATTATTGAAGTTGATATTGCTGAACTTAATTTAGGAGACTCTATTAGACTTACTGACCTATCTCTTCCAGAGGGTTCAGAAATTCCAGGACTTACAGAAGAAACTGATCAAATGATAGTTTCTGTGAATGCTCCAAAAGCTGTAGTTGAAGAAGAGCCTCTTGAAGATGAAGTTCTTGAAGGAGATGAAGATGGTGATGAGGTCACTGATGGAGCTTCTGACGAAGGCTCTGAAGATTCAGAAGAAAAAGAAGAAGCTACAGAATAATTACCCTGTGCAAAAGGTATTTATTCTTGGTATCGGAAATCCAGAAGAAAAATATAACAACACCAGGCATAATATTGGCAAAGATTGGGTTGAAAAAATTGCCAAAGATCACGAACTAACTTTCGTAAAAAAATCAAAATTAAAGTGTAGTATTTGTGAGGTAGAGCCTCATGTTTATTTGGTGGTGCCAGATGTGTATGTAAATGAAAGTGGCATAGTTGCTTCATTGCTCAAAAGATATCTAAATGCTAAACCTGAGCACATTTTAGTATTGCATGATGATATTGATTTGCAGATTGGTGATGCAAAATTTAAATCTGGTGGTGGAGATGGTGGTCACAATGGATTAAAAGATTTATCTAATCTTATTGGAAAAGATTTCAAAAGATTAAAAATTGGCGTTAGCCATCCGGGAAGAAAAAATGAAGTTACAAATTGGGTTTTAGGAAAGTTTAAACCATCCGAGACTCAACTTCTTGAAGAGTTATATAAAAAAGTTATGGTTCACAAAGATAAAATATTTAGCCTTGAAATAGAAAATCTTCAAAACTTGGTAAATTAACATGGGCTTTAAATGTGGAATCATTGGTTTGCCAAATGTAGGTAAATCAACATTATTTAATGCCATAACTCAATCCTCTATACCTGCTGAAAATTTTCCTTTTTGCACAATTGAACCAAATGTCGGAGTTGTTGAAGTTCCTGACTTGAGACTTGATGCATTACAAGAAATAGTAATAGCTAAAAAAGTTATACCTACAACTTTAAACTTAGTTGATATTGCTGGATTGGTTAAAGGCGCCTCTAAAGGTGAAGGTTTAGGAAATAGCTTTCTATCAAATATAAGAGAAATGAATGCCTTAGCTCACGTTGTAAGATGTTTTGACGATAATAATATTACTCATGTAGATGGTGAAATTAATTCAACCAGAGATGCGGAGGTAATAAATCTCGAGCTTATTTTTGCCGATCTAGAAACCTTAAATAAAAGAAAAGAAAAAATTGAAAAGAAATTAAGGTCTGGAGATAAGGATTTAGCTAATGAATTTAACTTAATTGAGAATTGTATAAAAACTCTTGAGTCTGGAGATTTTATTGATATATCTGACTTCTCCAATAAAGAGGATCTAAAAATAATTCAGTCTTTTCAATTATTAACAACTAAACCAATCTTCTTCATTGCAAATGTTTCTGATACTAAATCATCCAAAGAGAATCTTGATAATCTTAAGGAATATGCAAAAAAAATGAATCAAGAAGTTATTGAAGTTCAAATTAAATTAGAAGAAGAAATAGCGAACCTTGATCCGCAGGATAAAAAAGATTTTCTAGAATTAGAAGGTATAGAAGAACCAGCCCTTAATAAAATTATTAAAAAAGGGTATGAAATACTTGGTTTGGATACTTTTTTTACTGCTGGCCCAAACGAACTGAGAGCCTGGACATTAAAAAGAGGCTCTCTTGCTCCTCAAGCAGCTGGAAGAATTCATACAGACTTTGAGAGAGGTTTCATTAAGGCAGAAATTATTAGCTTTGAAGACTATATATCTTTTGGTGGCGAGGCAGGCTCAAAAGAAAATGGTAAGTTAAGATTGGAAGGGAAAGATTACATATTTAAAGATGGTGACATAGCCCACTTTAAATTTAATGTTTGACTTTTATTGAGAGTAAATTATTATTTCGGGTCAATGGCTATGTAGCTCAGATGGTTAGAGCACAGCACTCATAACGCTGGGGTCGGTGGTTCAATTCCACCCATAGCCACCAATTTCTACTTCTTGTTTATTAAAAAAATTATTATCAAGGATACAAGAGCAACAACTCCGCTATCCCCAATAGTATCTAATATAGTAACAAGGTTTGAATATACTGCTCCAACAAATGGGGCATCAGGACCAAAAAGAACTCCTAGCAATAGAGCAACTGCGACTACAACTAAAAGAACGTCTGTGACCTGCTTGAGGTAACTTTTGATTTTGTTTAATGAGTAGTAAAAATCTAGCTTCATTCTTAAGATTTTAAGTCAAAGGGAGAAATTAATCTCCCTTTGAAAGAATAAATGATTACTTAAGCAATCCTATTAGGATAGCAGCAACAAGTAATCCAACGAGTCCAGCATCACCTAGTGATGAAACAACACCAAGAAGATTTGAAAGAACATCGCCGAAGAACCAAGTATCACCAAAAACGATACCAGCTACAACACCTAACCCGATAACAGCAATCAGAATCTTAGTAAGACCTGATACTAAATCACCAATCATTTTCATTCCAGTTTCCATAATTCCCCCCCTATAAAGGTAATGGTTAACACGCATATGAAACCAAAATTGATGATGGTTTTCAAATTACCTCAAATGGATATTTAACGCAATTTGACTTTTAGAACTTTATTTACTAAGGGCTTTAATTGATAGTTTCATTTTTCCTCTATCAAAACCAATAAGCTTAACTGTAACTTTCTGTCCTTCTTCTAAAACTGCTGAAACATCCTCAGTTCTCTCTTCCGAAATCTCTGAAATATGAAGCAATCCATCCTTCCCAGGTAAAATATTTACGAATGCTCCAAAGTCTACAATCTTAACAACTGTTCCTTCGTAAACTTTGTCTAATTCAGGCTCTTCAATAATCTTATCGATAATATCAAGTGCTGCCTGCATCTTAGCCTGGTTATCACCAAAGACTGATATTTCTCCAGTATCGTTTATGTCCACAACAGCTCCGGACTCTTCTTGGATAGACTTAATGACTGCTCCACCCTTTCCAATAATTTCTTTTATCTTATCTTTATTAACCATGAATTTTTGCATTGATGGAGCATCTGAAGCTAACTCCTTAGGCTTAGAAAGAACTTCATTCATCTTTTCAAGAATATGCATTCTTGCATCTTTTGCACTGGTAAGCGCTTCATCCATTATTTTTTCATTAATGCCATCAATTTTTATATCCATCTGCAATGCTGTTATTCCTTTTTCTGATCCAGCAACTTTAAAATCCATATCTCCCAAATGATCTTCATCTCCTAAGATATCTGTTAGAACTGCAAACTCATCACCATCTTTAATCAAACCCATTGCTATTCCAGCAACAGGAGCTGTTAGAGGCACTCCGGCATCCATCAAGGAAAGAGAAGTTCCACATACGGTGGCCATTGAACTTGAACCATTGGATTCTGTAATCTCAGAAACTATTCTCACTGTGTAACCAAAATCATCAAAGTCTGGAAGAACTCCTTTTATAGCTCTTTTTGCTAAATTACCATGCCCAATCTCCCTTCTTTTTGGGCCCATTGGCATACCAATCTCACCTACGCAATAAGCAGGAAAATTATAATGAAGCATAAAATGATCATGTTCTTCGCCATCAAGTGATTCAAGCCTTTGAGCATCTCGAGGAGATGCAAGCGTTGCAGCTACCAACGCCTGAGTTTCACCTCTGGTGAATAAAGCTGAACCATGAGCTCTATTTAGAACATCGGTTTCAACTGTTAATTGTCTTACGGTATTTAAATCTCTTCCATCGATTCTTGGTTTACCTGAAAGAATATTTTTCCTAACTATTTGACTCTCAAGTTTTTTGAAGGCACTCATTACTTTTCCAGTAGCTAACTCATCAAGATCTTCATATTTTTCTAGAATTTCAAGACGGACTGCGTTAATAGCTTCAGATCTGTCGGATTTCTTTGCAATTGTAAATGCTTCTTCAATCTTGGATGAAAAATCTGATTCAAGTTCAGCAAAATATCTAGGTGTTTCCTCATCTTTTTCAACTATCCAGTCCTCAACACCCACTAATTCTCTAAACTCTTTTATTTTATCAATAACTATCTGCATAGATTTATGACCAAACAATACAGCGCCTAGCATAAGATCTTCATTAAGTTCGCTTGCCTCAGATTCAACCATAAGAACTGCTTCAGATGTACCAGCAACTACCATATCCAGGAAAGACTGATCCATTATTTTTTTTGATGGATTGAGAGCATAGCTCCCATCAATAAAACCAACTCTAGCAGCACCAATAGGTCCTTGAAAAGGCACACCGGACAAAGATAATGCTGCAGATGCCCCAATCATAGCTGCAATGTCAGAAGAAAATTCTTCATCAGAAGAAATGACCGTAGACATAATCTGAACATCATTTTTAAACTCGTCAGGGAATAGAGGCCTAATTGGTCTATCAATAAGTCTGGACGTTAATGTTTCTTTCTCAGTTGGTCTAGCTTCTCTCTTAAAATACCCACCAGGAATCTTTCCTGCCGCATAAAATTTCTCTTGATAAAAAACTGCAAGTGGGAAGAAATCCTTTCCAGGATCAGCTTCTTTTTTTGCAACAACTGTTGTTAGTACTTGGGTTTGATCCACAGTAACAAGGACAGCTGCAGTTGCTTGTCTAGCTATTCTTCCTGTTTCTAGGGTTATTTCTTTACCCCCATATTCAAATGATAATGATTTCGGTTCTAAATGTTTTTCCACGTTTTATCCTCTTAAATTAAGGTCTGTAATAATTTTTTTATAACTTTCAGGATTAGTTCTTTTCAAATATGCTAAAAGTTTTCTTCTGAGATTAACCATCCTAATTAGACCTGTTCTTGAGTGATGATCTTTTTTATGTGTCTTGAAATGACTTTGAAGTTTATTAATATTTTCCGTAAGTAAAGCTATCTGAACCTCTGAAGATCCAGTGTCGTTTTCATCCTTCTGAAATTTTTTGACTAAATTAGCTTTTTCGTCTTTTAAAAGCGCCATAATTATTCTCCTAGGACATACATTTTTATTTATTTACACCCGTCAAACCTCGCATGTCTAAAGTTTGAGTGCGTAGCTTAAAGGTATTTAAAGATATTAACAACTAATTTCTTTTAAATTTAAAAGGATAAATCCTCCATATTTATCAAATCACTCATTTGAACATCATCTACTTTTTTTGCATCTTTAAGTTGAAATTTACCTTGAGAAAGCCGAACAAGCTCAACTAAATGGCCGCCACATCCAAGCTTGTCACCCAAGTCTCTTGCAATAGATCTAATATAGGTGCCCTTGGAGCAAGATATTTCAAAGGAAACAAAAGCATTTTCTACAGCAATATTTAATATCTTGTAAATTTTTATATCTCTGGGCTCTTTTTCTATCAGTCTTCCTTCTCTTGCATGCTTATAAAGCGGTTTACCTTTATATTTTAAAGCAGAGAAAAATGGAGCTTTTTGCTTTGACTCACCTACAAAGGTTTTAATCATTTCAATAATTTCTTTTTCACTTACTTGAATCTTTTTCTCCTCAATAACACTCCCCTCAGAGTCATCAGTTGTTGTTTGAATCCCCAACATAATTTTTGAAAAGTATGACTTATCTAGATTTAGGAATCTTTCTGATAACTTTGTTCCCTTATTAATTCCACACACTAACAAGCCTTCTGCCAAAGGATCAAGTGTGCCAAAATGACCGATTTTTTTTATGTCCAGCCTTCTTTTTATTTTTTGGATAGCTTTATTAGATGAAAGACCCTTGTCTTTATTTATTAAAAAAATACCTGAATTCATTTAATATTCTTTAAAAGATTTTCTATGTTGTCTGCTTCCTCAGGCGTTTTATCAAAAATGAATAGAATCTTAGGTACCCTTCTAATTTTCATTGATTTTGAGATCTCGCTTCTAATCATGCCTGAAAATTTTGAAAGAATTTTTTCATTTAATTCAGTTTCATTTTTGTAGACCGAATAAAAGACTTTAGCAACTGAAATGTCTTGTGTTACAGAAATATGGTTTATAACTATAGATTTAAGTCTTGGATCTCTAACTTTTTGAAGAATTATATTTGAAATTTCTTTTTTAAGATAATCTGCGATTCTTTCAGGTCTTAAGGACATATTAAGTTAAATTGATTGAGATTCTTCTTTCCTATCAAATACCTCAATCTTATCTCCCTCTCGAATATCTTTATAATTTTTGATACCCATTCCGCATTCTGTTCCATTCTTGACTTCATTAACATCATCTTTGAATCTTCTTAAAGAATCCAACTCACCCTGGAAAATTACAATATCATCTCTAAGAACTCTTACCGGCTTATTCCTTAGAACAGTCCCCTCTACAACAACACAACCGGCAACTTGACCAAATTTTGGTGAATTGAATACTTCAAGAACATCAGCTGTTCCAACTATCTCTTCTCTAATAATTGGGTCAAGTAATCCGCTTAATTTTGCTTTAGCATCATCAATGAGTTCATAAATAATGCTGTAGTAAGTTAAGTCAATTCCTTCTTTTTCAATTATCTTTTTTGCTGCATTGTCAGCACGAACATTGAAACCGACAATGCTTGAGTTAGTTGTAATTGCTAAATTTGCATCGGATTCTGTAATGCCGCCAACTCCAGAGGCAACAATCTTAATTGAAACCTCATCATTCCCTATTTTAGCAAGAGAAGCGTTTATAGCTTCAGCAGTTCCTGCAACATCAGTTTTAATTATTAGGTTTAGAAACTTCATCGAAGCTTGGCCCATTGATTCAAAAATATCTCCCATGCTGTCATCTTTTTGCTTAATTTGTTTCTTTTCTTTTTGCTTACTATTTCTAAAATCTATAACTTCTCTAGCAGCTTTTTCATTTTTAACAACTTGGAAGGAGCTTCCTGCATTTGGAGCAGTATCAAGACCAAGCACCTCAACAGCTGATGATGGTCCCGCTTGCTTAATCTTCTCTCCAGATGAATTCGTTATTGCCTTTACTTTCCCCATAGACATATCACTGATCACAACGTCACCAACCTTTAAACAACCATTCTGAACTAAGAATGTTGAGACAGCTCCTTTAAATTTATCTAATTCAGATTCAATTACGACACCTTGAGCATCTCCTTCATGAAAAGCTTTAAGTTCAAGAATTTCTGCTTCAAGAGAAATTGCTTCAAGAAGCTTATCGACCCCTTCACCATTGAGGGCTGAAACAGGAATCATCTGAACATTGCCACCCCAGTCTTCTGGCACTAGGTCTTTTGCTCCCAAATCCCCTTTTACCTTTTCAGCATCTGCTCCCTGAAGATCCATCTTATTAATAGCAACTATTATCGAAACTTCAGCAGCTTTTGCATGATTTATAGCTTCTTCAGTTTGGGGCATAATGCTGTCATTTGCAGCAACTACTAACACAACAATATCAGTTGTATTTGCTCCTCTAGCTCTCATAGAAGAAAAAGCTGCATGTCCTGGTGTGTCTATAAAAGTTATACTGCTATCCTTTGACTTTACCTCATAAGCACCAATATGTTGTGTAATGCCTCCAGCCTCTGAATCAACTACTTTAGCTTTCCTAATAAAATCTAAAAGTGTTGTTTTACCATGATCCACATGACCCATTACTGTTACAACAGGAGATCTTGTTTTTTCTTTACCGTCATAAGTAATTTGATTTAATAATTCCTCTTCAACATCATCTGAGGCCTTTGCAATGCTGTTATGACCAATTTCTTCTACAGCCAATATCGCTGTTTCTTGATCTAAAATATCATTAATGGTTGCAGAAACTCCTAAACCCATTAGAGTTTTTACTAGCTCACCACCCTTAATTGCCATTAATTTTGCTAATTCTCCAACTTGAATAGATTCTGGTATCTCAATATCTTTTTTAATAAATTCTTGAGGCTTTTCAAACTTGTGCTTTGGATCATCAATATCCATTCCATCACTTTCTGTATACTTCTCAGCTGCTTTTGAAAGCTCTTCTTTAACATTCTTAGGTTTTTCAGCAGCTTTTGTATTTTCTTTATTTTTCTGTTCTGCTTTGAATCTTGCTTCTCTTTTAGAGGCAGCCTCTTTTAGCTGTTCTTGCCTTTTTACCTGCTCAGCTTTCAATGCTTCAGAAGCAGCCTGTCTTTTCGCCTCAATATTGTCCGAGTAGCTCTTAGTTTCACTAGAATCAGAAATAGCTTTCCCACCTTTAGATTTAACCTTTATGCCAACCCCTGATGATGATGATATTGATGATGAAGTTTGTTTTTGTTTCTGCTTTAAAGATCTTAGAAGAATTTGTTTGTGGGCTGTCGTTACTTCGTCTGTTGCACTGCTATGAGACAATCCAGCAGATGACATTCTTTTAAGTAATGCTTCCTCAGAGATTTTAAGAGTCTTTGCAAAATCTTTAACCGTTGTTTGTGCCATCTTTTATTTGAACCAATGCTCCCTTGCTTTCATAATCATTTCTGAGGCGGAATCCTCAGAAATATCAATTATTTCCATTAACTCATCTGTAGCAAGTTCAGCTAAATCATCTTTATTCTTGATGCCTGATTTAGTCAGTGCATTTACCTGTTCATCGCTTAACTCAAGATCAGTTAATGACTCTTGATCTTGTTCATCCTGCTCAACTTCGCTCATTGCCTCTAGAAGAGCTGCATCTTCAGCAGCACTTTTCACTCTTTGAATTTCTTCTTCATCTTCAAAAATATTTGAAAGTTTTTTCTTGGAAGCGTATGCAATATCATCAAAACTCCTTAATCCTAATTCAATAATTGATTCTGCTGATTCTTCACTTACTTCAAGACTAGCAACAAGCTTTCCAAGGAATTCAGTCTCGTCAACCTTTTCTTTAGCTTCTGCTTCTTCGCTGCTTATAATATTTAAGTCCCAACCCGAAAGTTTTGATGCTAATCTAATATTCTGACCTCTTGCTCCAATTGCTAGTGCAAGATTTTCTTGATTGACAGCAATCTCCATAGATTTTGATGTTTCATCTAAGACTATTGACTCAATCTTAGCCGGCGCTAAAGAATTAATTACCAATTGGGCAGGATTATCATCATAAATTACGATATCTATTCTTTCATTGCCAAGCTCTCCAGAAACTGCTTGAACTCTTGATCCTCTCATCCCAACACAGGCACCTACAGGATCAATTCTTCCATCATTAGTTTTAACAGCTATTTTTGATCTAGATCCTGGATCTCTAGCAACACCTCTTATTTCTATTACATCTTCATTGACTTCAGGTACTTCTATTCTAAAGAGCTCAGTAACCATTTCTGAACAAATCCTACTTAACATTAATTGAAGTCCTCTGCCTTCAATCTCTTTTATTTGTAATACAGCTCTAACTCTGTCATTAATTTTAAAAATTTCTCCGGGTAAAATCTGGTCTCTTGGAAGAATAGCTTCAGCATCTTGACCTAGATCAACAATAATATTGTCTCTTGTAACCCTCTTAACGAATCCAGATACTAAATTATTGTCACTAGAGCGAAATTTCGAAACGATAAGCTCTTTTTCAGCTTCTCTAACTTTTTGAAGCATGACCTGTCTAGCTGCTTGCGTTTCAATCCTTCCAAACTCAACATTATCAACCTGCTCAAAATAAAGTTCTCCAATCTCCATAGATGATTCAGAAGGTGATATGTAAGATTCCCTGTGAAATTCTTCATCATTCTCATCAAGCACTTCCCACTGTCTTTTTGTAATGAATTCTCCAGATTCTCTGTCTACTTCAACAATAAGTTGAGCATCCTCATGAAAGTGTCTTTGTGAGGCAGATGCGATTGCTAACTCCATAGCAACAAAAATAACATCTTTCTCAAGACCCTTCTCTGAGGAGACAGAATCTACAACAGCTAAAATTTCTTTACCTTCCATTTTTTTCCCTCAAAATTTCTTTGTAATTTGGCATTAATTTGCACATATCTATTATCCCAAAGTCGATAGTTAATTCTTCTTTTCCAATATTTAGTTCTAGAGAATCATTTTCGACTGACTTCAAAATTGCTTTAAATGTTTTTTTATCATTAATCTTGTCTTTCAGCTTTATCTTTAATGTTTTTCCTACAAAATCATTCAATTGGTAGCTATAAAAGAATTTTCTATCAAGACCTGGAGTTGAAACTTCAAGAACATAATCATCTATAAAATCTGAATCAACTGAAAGTTCAAGATTTAAATCTTTAGAGATATTTTCACAATCATCTATAGTGGCGCCATTTATGGCATCTATAAAAACCCTTAATGTAGGAATATTCTTACCTTGGGAGATCTCTAAGCCCCAAAAATCACACCCATGATCATTTACAATGGGTTCAATAATTTCTTTTATTCTTTCTTTTTCCATATTCCATATACAAAAACAGGGCATATGCCCCATCAAAAATCCTAATTTTTGACTGGTAGCGGGGGCTGGATTTGAACCAACGACCTTCGGGTTATGAGCCCGACGAGCTACCAGACTGCTCCACCCCGCAACGCAGCGAAAGTGAAGTTTATAGAAATGATAGCCAGTTGGTCAAGGCATATCAAATTTTTTTTATTTAAATATTTTGAGTTATGATATGTTTTTTTTAAAGCCGAAGTGGTGGAATTGGTAGACACGCTATCTTGAGGGGGTAGTGAGCTAATGCTCGTGCGGGTTCAAGTCCCGCCTTCGGCACCAACTTTATTCTGTTGGAAGTGAATCTAATTCGTCTATTTCTTCTAGGACAATTTCCTGTTCTGGAAAGTTTAAGTTATCTTGCGTGTTTAAGTTTTTTAGGAGAACAGCTTGAGTCATTGCAAGAATTAAGAAAAGTGAGCCAACAATCCATGTCAACCTTCCAAGAAGGTTGGAAGGTCCAAGGGCACCAAACATTGAGTTAGAAGATCCGCCACCAAATGCTGATCCAAGGTCAGAACCTTTACCCTGTTGAAGTATTACAAGAATTACAAGCAAAACTGCCAGAATAATACAAAGAATTTGTACAAATAAAATCATCTTTTAAAAAGTCTCCAAAAAATCATTATAAATATCTAAAAAATCTTTTCCATTCAATGAGGCTCCACCTATTAAAGCACCATCAATATTTGTTTGTTGAAAAAAACTTTTAGCATTTTCACAATTTACACTGCCGCCATAAATAACACTAATAGCTTCAATTTCAGCGATGGATTGTACTATATCTTTAATATGTTGGTGAATATTATTCACCTCATCTACAGTAGGTGTCTTTCCTGAACCAATAGCCCAAACTGGCTCATAAGCTATTACAACAGTCTTTTTAGTAGATATTGATGCAAATATCTCTTTTAGTTGCATATCCAGCACTTCAAGAGTTTTACCTGCATTATAGTCTTCAAGAGATTCACCAATACAGACAACTGGCACAATATTCTTCTCGAGACATATTCTTAGCTTTTCAGAAACATGGCTATTTGTTTCATTATAAAACTCTCTTCTTTCTGAGTGACCTAAAATTGAAAATGTGCAGCCTTTGTCAATCACCATATCAGCACTTATATCTCCCGTTTTAGCGCCATCATTAAATCTAGAAATATCTTGTGCGCCAAGAAGCCCAAATTTAAAAAGGTTTTTGAGTTCAGTTAAGTGAGAAATTGGAGGGGCAATTCCCATAAACTTAAAGTGGGAAGATTTGTTATCAAAATCCTCTTCTTCATTTTTGGACACCATCTCACTTTGGATCCAGCCTGAAATGCCTCCAGAGGGTATATTCATCTTCCAATTTGCAATAACTAGAGGGTGTGACATTTTATTAAGGGTATATTACGGAGTTTTAGACTCAAATAGCTTAATGAGATCATTTGTATATTTTTTGGCTGTTTTTTTGTTTTCAGATTCAATCATTATTCTAATCTTATTTTCAGTACCTGATGGCCTAACAAGAATTCTATTAATTGTTAAATCTGACTTGATATCATTTATGGCTGTTTTTACTTCGGCATCACTGACAATATCTTTGTTTATAACGCTTATGGATTCGTTTATTTGAGGAATTTTATTGAAATTAGAAAGAACATCTTTTGGATCTTTCTCAAGCATAACTAGTGAACTAATTGTTTTTAAAGCTGCTATAGTTCCGTCACCTGTGCTGACAAGGTCTCTGCAGATAATATGTCCGGAAGGTTCTCCCCCAAGGAGCCAACCCTCTTTTGATAATAAATCTGAAACATATTTATCGCCAACATCCGCTCTTTTGAATGTATATCCAAGTTTATTAAGGCCATGTTCTAATCCAACATTAGACATTTGAGTTCCAACTATGCCTGACCATGGGCCTAGTCTGTTAGGATTGGCAAAACCTAATATGTAGAGAATGTCATCACCATCTAAAATATTTGATTCTCTGTCTACAATGGTTACTCTATCAGCATCACCATCCAGTGACACTCCAAAGTCAGCTCTATGTTCTTTAACAAGTTTTTGAACAAGCTCAGGATTTGTTGAGCCACAATTTTGATTAATATTGAATCCATCGGGCTGATCACCAACAACAATTGTCTCAGCCCCTAACTCACGAAAAACATCTGGAGAAACCTTATAAGATGCTCCATTTGCACAATCAAGGACAATTCTTAAGTCAGTAAAACTAATCTCATCGGGAACTGTTGATTTACAAAATTCAACATACCTTGGTCCGGATTCATCAAATCTTTTAGCTTTTCCAATTTCTACTGATGGTAATGAAGTAATTTTCTCACTTAAAATATTTTCGATCATCATCTCAATTTTTCTATCGATTTTTACGCCACCATTATCAAAAATCTTAATTCCATTATCTTGATAATCATTATGAGACGCACTTATTACAACGCCACACTGGTTTCTAAAAGATTTAGTTAAATATGCAACGCCTGGTGTTGGCAATGGGCCCAGAAGTCTTACATTCATCCCTACAGACAAGAATCCTGCTTGAAGTGCAGCTTCAAGCATATAACCTGATACCCTGGTATCTTTTCCAATTAATACAGTATCCCAGCCAAGTTCCTTAAAAACAATACCAGCTGCATGACCGATGCGAAGGCATGCTTCAGGAGTCACTTTAGTTTCGACAGGCCCCCTAATTCCGTCGGTACCAAATTTAAGATTCATAGATCTATTATAACTCTTCTGCTGGTCCTTTTATTGAAGATTCTTTTGTACTCTTTTTAGGAGGCTCATCGTCATTATTCCAATCACTCGGCTCCCTAGGCTCTGCACCACTCATGATGTCATCGATTTGATGCTGATCGATTGTCTCATATTTTAAAAGTGCCTCTGCCATTGTATGAAGTTTATCCATATTATCCTTCAAAATAGTTTCAGCCCTCTCATAGCAAGAATTAATTATGTCTTTTATCTCACTATCAATGAGTTTCGAGGTCTCATCACTGTAAGTCTTTGATGATTGAGATGCAGATCTACCCAAAAATGGGCTTGAATCATCTTCTCCAAACTTAAGAGGCCCAACCTTGTCAGAAAGTCCCCATTTGGTAACCATGTTAGTAGCAATTCCTGTCGCAACTTCTATATCGTTTGAAGCTCCTGTAGTTATATTTCTCTCCCCATTAATGAGCTGTTCAGCTATTCTACCGCCATAAAGAGTGCATATTCTGCTTAAAAGATACTCTTTACTTTGCATATATTTATCATCTTCAGGAAGGAACATGGTAACTCCTAGTGCTCTACCACGCGGAATGATTGTTACTTTATAAACTGGATCATGTTCAGGGACAATTCTTCCAACAATAGCGTGTCCTGCTTCGTGATATGCAGTTAAGCGTTTTTGTTCTTCGGTTAGAATCATTGATTTCCTTTCAGGACCCATCATGATTTTATCTTTAGCAAGATCTAAGTGAGATTGCTCAACTTTTTTATCGCCATATCTTGCCGCAAATAAGGCTGCTTCGTTAATTAGATTTGCTAAATCAGCACCAGAGAACCCCGGAGTTCCTCTGGCAATTGCTCTAAGGTCAACATTTTTATCAAGAGGGACTTTTCGAACATGAACTTTTAAGATTTGTTCTCTTCCTCTAATATCTGGCATGTCAACAACAACCTGTCTATCAAATCTTCCTGGCCTCAGTAGTGCTGGATCAAGAACATCTGGTCTATTTGTTGCTGCAACTATGATAATTCCGTCATTAGCCTCAAAACCATCCATTTCGACAAGAAGCTGATTTAAGGTCTGCTCTCTCTCATCATGTCCTCCACCAAGACCTGCTCCTCTATGCCTTCCAACGGCATCAATTTCATCAATGAAGACAATACATGGAGAATTCTTTTTTGCTTGATCAAACATATCCCTTACTCTTGAGGCGCCAACACCAACGAACATTTCAACAAAATCAGAACCGGAAATACTAAAGAAAGGTACTCTGGCCTCACCTGCAGTAGCTCTTGCAAGAAGAGTCTTACCAGTACCTGGAGGGCCCACCATCAAGACACCTCTTGGTATCTTTCCACCAACTTTTTGGAATCGTGTTGGGTCTTTTAAATAATCTACTAGCTCCTGAACATCTTGTTTTGCTTCCTCACAACCAGCGACATCTTTGAATGTGGTCTTAACTTTTCCACCTTCCATTAATTTAGCTTTACTTTTTCCAAAAGACATTGGTCCGCCTCTTCCGGACATGCTTCCTTGCATTTGCCTCATGAAAAAGAAAAATATCGCAAGTAAGAGTAATATTGGGAATGCCCCAACTAATAATTGTGACCATACCGATGGCTGTTCAACTTCTTCATACGAGGTGATTACGCCATTTTCCTGAAGGGCAGCATCTAAAACAGGATCAGACTTATAAATAGGATGATTAGTTTTAAATTTGGAACCATCTAATCTCTGACCAAAAATTGTCATTTGGTCACCTTTATAAGTTACCTCAGATACTCTGTCTGAGAGAACTTCCTGCTTAAATTGACTGTAAGATATAGCTTCTCTTGGCGATGTTGGTTCAACATTGTTAAATACTAAAAAAATAATAGAGCCTAAAACCAGCCATACAAAAATATTTTTTAAAAAATCATTCATAATTACTTAATACCGTATAAATATATCTCTTTTGACTGCTTCTTGGAAGCAGCGGGTTTAGCAGTTTGAACTATTTTTAAATTTTTTTCCATTTCTTTCCTAAATTTCCTTAGATTTGAGTTTTGAAAGGTTTTAACAATAAATACACCGTTGCTATCTAAAAATCTAATTGCTCCCTCTAAAGTAAGCAAATTAAGCTCAAGAATATTTTCTTCATCAATACTGCTTATACCACTTAAATTTGGGGCTAAATCAGAAATCACAAGATTAAATTTATTTTTTAAACTGCTTAGTTGATCTATTTTTTCAATATTTCTTAAATCTTCCTGTATAAACTTCACTCCTTTAATTTGTTCCATTTCTAGAATGTCTATTGCAAATATTTCTGCGCTTGGATATTTATTTGCTAAATAATGAGACCATCCACCTGGAGCAGCTCCAATATCAAGAATTAGATTTGGATTTTTAATTTGTTTTATTTTTTCAGTTATTTGAATTAACTTGAATACAGCTCTTGATCTGTATCCTAAAGATTTTGCTTTTTGAGCCCAATTATCAGCATGCATGAATTAAATATGCTCTACTTCCTCTATCTCAAAATTGAGCTTTCCAGATGGTGTTTCAATGTTGACTTCATCACCGATAGACTTACCTATTAAGCCCCTACCAATAGGCGTATCAATTGAGATCATGCCATTTGCAGGATCTGATTCAAGGTTTCCTACAATTCGATAAGAGGTTGTCTCATGAGTATCTAAGTTATAGAGCTTTATAGTTGCTCCGAAAACAACTTTTCCAGTCTTAGGAAGTTCTTTAACATCAATTACCTGAGCATTTGACAATGCATGCTCAAGCTCATTAATTTTAGCCTCAGTTAATCCCTGTTGCTCCTTTGCTGCATGATATTCAGCGTTTTCTTTTAAATCCCCATGCGCTCTAGCCTCAGCAATTGCCTCTGAAATCTGAGGCCTATCAACAAACTTTAGCTTTGTTAGTCTTTCTTTGAGGATTATTTCTCCCTCTTTTGTAAGTGGTACCTTTGACATAAACTAATTATATCAACTTGTGGTGATTAGTTAATTTCTTGTAATGAGCTGAACTCCCAGTCCTCTTCTTTGTTTTCTAATGCCTTAACCAGAGCATCTGCTCCGAACATTGTCGTTGTACATAATATCTTTTTTCTTAAAGCTGTCTGCCTTATAGATGCAGAATCTTTTATAGACTGTCTTCCTTCAGTTGTATTAATAACGAGACAAACTTGATCATTAACAAGCTCGTCAACTATATGTGGCCTTCCCTCAGCAACCTTATTAATCTCCTGAACACCAAAACCTAATTTTTTTATATATTTTGCAGTCCCTTTAGTAGCAATAATTTCAAAACCAAAACTAATTATTTTTTCTACTATTGAATCTAGGTATTTCTTATCATCTTCTTTCACGCTTATAAAAATCTTTCCTTTTCTTCTGAGAACTTTATTAGCAGCTTTTTGTGCTTTTCCGTATGCTTCACCAAAATTTCTTCCAATGCCCATTACCTCTCCAGTAGATTTCATTTCGGGCCCTAGAATTGGATCTACGTTAGGAAACTTATCAAATGGAAGCACAGCTTCTTTAACAAAAAACATATTTTCAGGTAGCTTATTTGAAAATCCTAGTTCTTTTAAGCTCTTTCCAACCATTGTTTTTGCAGCAACTTTTACTAGAGAATTACCAATACATTTTGAAATAAAGGGAACAGTTCTAGATGCTCTGGGATTTACTTCAAGAATGAAAACTTCATTATCTTTAATTGCAAATTGAACATTCATCAGACCAATAACATTCAGCTCTTCTGCTAACTTTTTAGATTGAAGCTCTAGCTTTTTAATTATTTCCTCACTCAGAGAATAAGGTGGCAGAGAGCAAGCTGAATCACCTGAATGAATTCCAGCTTGTTCAATGTGTTGGAGTATTCCACCAATTACGATCTCCTTGCCATCTGAAACAACATCTACATCAACCTCAATTGCATTATCAAGATAATGATCTAAAAGTATTGGTCGTTCATTAGAGGCTTGCACTGCATCGGAAATATATATGCCTAGCTCATCTTTATTATTTACAAGCTCCATAGCCCTTCCGCCTAAAACATATGAAGGTCTTACAACAATCGGGAAGCCAATTTCATCTGATTTGTTAAGCGCTTCTTTTAAACTCGATACAGTTGCATTCTTTGGTTGAAGAAGATCAAGCTTACTTATAATTTCTTGGAACCTTTTTCTATCTTCTGACCTGTCAATTGCATCAGGCTCTGTTCCAAGGATATTTACACCATAGTTCTCAAGATCATTTGAAAGTTTTAGAGGAGTTTGACCGCCAAATTGAATAATGACTCCGTCGGGTTTTTCTAAGTCAATAATATCTAAAATTTTTTCAGAGGTTATTGGCTCAAAGTAAAGTCTATTTGAAACATCATAATCTGTTGAGACGGTTTCAGGGTTACAATTAACCATAATTGATTCGAAACCTTCATCCTGCATCGCTAGAGATGCATGTACACAACAATAGTCAAATTCAATGCCTTGACCTATCCTGTTGGGGCCACTACCGAGGACTAATATTTTCTTTTTCGAAGTTGGCTCACTCTCACAAATACCTTCATAAGTTGAGTACATATAACATGTTGAAGTTTTAAACTCTGCAGCGCAAGTATCAACACGCTTATAAGAAGGCAATATATTCTGCGACTTCCTCTTTGATCTTACTTCTTCATAGCTTTCGTCAAGTAAATTTGCAATTCTTTGATCACTAAATCCTTTAGTCTTTAGCCTTATGAAATTCTCCTTTGATAAGTTTTCAAGCTTAGAGCCTTCAATTGCATTTTCTTCAGAAACTAAATCTTCAATTTGTCTCAAAAACCAAGGATCTATAGATGTTAGATCGAAAATCTTTTCAAGAGACCATCCGCATCTGAATGCATCTGCTATATAAAAAAGCCTTTCAGGTCCTGGAAAAGTTAACTCAAATCCAAGCTTCTCATTAATTAACTCACTATCATCAAGAATTTTTTCTAGCCCACATTTGTCATCCTCCATACTGCAAATGGCTTTTTGAAGAGACTCCTGAAAATTTGAGCCAATTGACATAACTTCACCAACGGATTTCATCTGTGTAGAAAGTCTTGGTTCAGCTTGTGGAAACTTTTCAAACGCAAACTTTGGTATTTTTGTCACAATGTAATCAATTGAAGGCTCAAATGATGCGGGAGTTAATCCTGAGGTTATATCGTTTTTAAGCTCATCAAGGGTATATCCAATAGACAAAAGTGCTGCAACTTTTGCAATAGGGAATCCAGTTGCTTTTGAGGCTAAAGCAGAAGATCTACTTACTCTGGGGTTCATTTCTATGACAACCATTCGACCGTCAACTGGATTTATGGCAAATTGAACATTTGAACCACCAGTTTCCACGCCTATTTCTCTTAAAATTTTAAAAGAGGCATTACGCATGATTTGGAATTCCTTATCTGTTAAAGTTTGTGCAGGTGCTATCGTTATTGAGTCTCCAGTATGAACACCCATTGGATCAAAGTTCTCAATAGAGCAGATAATAATGCAGTTATCACTTTTATCTCTTACAACCTCCATTTCATATTCTTTCCAGCCTAAAAGAGACTCATCTATTAATAGTTCATTTGTTGGAGATAAATCTAATCCTTTCTCACAGATTGTTTTAAATTCTTCTATATTGTATGCAACTCCACCTCCAGACCCGCCAAGAGTAAACGAAGGTCTTATAATGCATGGAAATCCAATCTCTTTTTGAACCTCTAATGCATCCTCCATAGAGTGTGCAATGCCTGATTGAGGCGTTTCCAAATCTATTTTCTTCATAGTCTGATCAAAAAGCTGTCTATCTTCAGCTTTGTCAATTGCCTCCCTTGAGGCACCTATTAATTCAACATTATATTTTTTTAAGATTCCTTCCCTTGCCAATGAAAGAGCAGTATTTAAACCTGTCTGTCCTCCCATGGTTGGGAGAAGTGCATCTGGTCTTTCCTTCTCTATTATCTTGGCAACTGACTCCCAGTGAATTGGTTCAATATAAGTAGCATCAGCAAGCAATGGATCAGTCATAATTGTAGCTGGGTTTGAGTTGACTAAAATTACTCTATAGCCCTCTTCTTTTAATGCTTTACATGCCTGGGCTCCAGAATAATCAAATTCACATGCCTGACCGATAATAATAGGCCCTGCACCAATTATCATTACTGATTTAATGTCATTTCTTTTTGGCATTTTTATCTATCATTTCTTTATATTGCTTAAATAAACTAACTATATCTTGTGGACCTGGACTTGCTTCAGGGTGTCCTTGAAAACTAAATGCAGGCCTATCTTTAAATGAAATACCCTGAATCGATTGATCAAAAAGTGATACATGAGAAATCTCAATATTATTTGGCAATGAATCCTCATTCACAGCAAAGCCATGATTTTGACTTGTTATGAATACTTCCCTAGAGTTTAAAGATTGAACAGGATGATTTGCCCCATGATGACCAAATTTCATTTTTTCAGTCTTTGCTCCCCCCGCAAGTGCTAATAGTTGGTGACCTAGGCAGATTCCAAATATGGGAATATTTTCATTGAGCGCCCTTTTAATATTTTCGATAGCATAATCGCAGGGCTCTGGATCGCCAGGTCCATTTGATAAAAAGATGCCATCTGGATTCATCTTTAGAACCTCATCAAAAGAGCATCTTGCATTTACAACTGTTACTTTACCAACATGCTCAGAGAGAAGTCTTAAAATATTCTTTTTAATTCCATAGTCATATGCAACTATATGCAGCTTGCTTTTTGACTCCTTAAAATCAGGCCAGACTCCTTCGTTCCAAGAATATAAACTTTTAGTTGTTACTTCTTTGGCTAAATCCATTCCCTCAAGACCATCAAAGCTTTTTGCTAAAGATATTGCTGATTGTTCATTATTTTCATCTATCGGACTGATGCATGCTTTCAATGAGCCTTTTTCTCTTAAAATAATTGTTAGTTGTCTAGTATCTATTCCAAAAATCCCAATAGAATTATTTCTTGCCAAGAAATCATCAAGATTTTCTTCAGATCTATAGTTGCTTGGCTGAGAGATATAATTTCTTATAACGACTCCTTCAGCATATATATTATCTGATTCATTATCTTCAGAATTAATACCTGTATTGCCTATATGAGGATGGGTAAATGTAATAATCTGTTTGCAATAAGATGGATCAGTTATTATTTCTTGATAGCCACTCATGGAAGTATTGAAAACAATTTCGCCAATTGCCACTTTTTTAGCTCCAATACCATGACCAACAAATGTGCTTCCATCTTCAAGTGCTAAGATGCATGGAAAAGACACTATGATTTACTCCTTATTGAGAAGAATTGACAGAAAAAAATAGGATAAAAAAATATTTTTTTTGGGGATTTTAATGAGCTAAAATTACATGCTGGCATTAAAATTGTACTTTACAAGGTTAATTAAAATTAGTCTATAGATATGCCTCAAAAATAATGAATATTTCAATAAAAAATAAAAATGATATAGAAAAACTCAGAAGTGCTGGTCAACTTGCTGCAAATGTCCTCAATATGATTACTGAACATGTTAAACCTGGAATATCAACAGGGGAACTAGATGATATTTGTCATGACTTTATTGTTAATGAGCAAAAAGCGATTCCTGCTAATATTGGTTACAACGGCTATGAAAAAACATCATGCATAAGCGTTAATCAAGTTATTTGTCATGGCATACCTAATCAAAACAAAATCCTCAAAGACAACGATATTGTAAATATTGATGTTACAGTCCTTAAAGATGGTTGGTATGGAGATACCTCAAAAATGTTTTTAGTTGGTAAGACACAACCTCACAATGAGAAATTAGTCTCAGTCACTCAAGAATGTTTGTACAAAGCTATTGAAATTGCAAAACCTGGTATCACCCTAGGCGACATAGGCCATGTTATTCAGTCTCACGCTGAAAAGAATCACTATAGCGTTGTTGAGGACTATTGTGGTCATGGAATTGGTAAGGTCTATCATGAAGATCCTCAAGTGTTGCATTTTGGAAAACCAGGCACAGGAATCGAGCTTGTAGAAGGAATGTGTTTTACTATTGAGCCTATGATTAATCAAGGTACAAAATATACTAAAATACTTTCGGATGGTTGGACGGTAGAAACAAAGGATGGAAGAAATTCAGCACAGTGGGAACATACAATTGCCATTACATCAAATGGATGTGATGTCCTTACTAAAAGAGATGAAGAGAGATTTTAGTGAGTAATTTAGAACTTCTTAAAAAATTAATAAAAATTGAATCCATTAGTCCAAATGACAATGGCTGCTTTGATGTTATTAAGCAACAATTTGATGGTTTAGATTTTTCTTTTGAAGAAACAAACTATAGAAATATTAGTAACCTAATCATCACCAATGGAGATTCAAAAAATAAAACTTTTTGTTTTTTAGGTCATACGGATGTTGTTCCCCCTGGTCCTGAAAGTGAGTGGAGTGTTCCACCTTTTTCTGGTGAGATTATAGATAATAAGATTTATGGAAGAGGAGCTGCTGATATGAAAGGCGGTGTAGCTTGTTTTATCTCTGCTCTTAAAGAGTTTCTTTCTGAGAACAAAGATCCCTCTTTTAACATTATGGTTTTATTAAATAGTAATGAAGAGGGTAAGTTAGAAAATGGGAAAGTTGATAGGGTGATCAATGAGATGATTGATAAAGATAAATTTATAGATTTCTGTTTAATTGGTGAACCTAGTTCATCAAAAAAAGTTGGTGATGTTATAAGGATTGGAAGAAGAGGTTCGCTTTCAGGTAATCTTAAAGTATATGGTATTCAGGGTCATGTTGCATATCCAAAGCAAGCATTAAATCCGATCTTAGGGATAGGTAAAACATTAGAAGAACTAAAAAATATGGAATGGGATCGCGGCAATGAAAATTTTGAACCAACAAGTTTTCAGGTTTCAAATATTAAATCTGGAACAGGAGCTGAAAATGTAGTGCCCGGAGTTTTGGAAATGACTTTCAATTTTAGGTTTTCACCAGAGTCATCTCCGGACGGACTCAAGGAAAAATTTGAGGCATTGTTAAAAAAATCAGATCTTAAATACGATGTAAGTTGGACACTTAGCGCCCTTCCATTTTTGACTGCAAAAACTGAATTCATAGATATTGTTAAGTCATCAATTAAGGAAATAAATAATATCGATACTAAAATTGATAATGGAGGTGGTACATCTGATGGAAGATGGGTTGCACCAATGGGATCAGAGATAGTTGAGCTTGGACCACTAAATAAAACCATCCATCAAATTGATGAACATGTCGATATTGAAGACCTAAGTACTTTAAAAGAAATTTATAAAAAGATACTTATTAAAGTTCATCAATCGGCTTAAATTTTTCCTTTCTACTGTATTTTGATTTATCTTTATGAGTCTTTGGTTTATGGAATTTATCCATATTTTTCTTAACAGGATCTCTTTTTCTATTAGCTGGAACCATGCATTAATTTCTTAAGCAATGGAGTAATTAGAGCTAAAACAATACCGCATCCAATCGCCATTAAACCAACATCTGTATAAACATCTATAAATGACTGCTTTTGAGCTAGATTATAAACTTCTCCGGAAACACCAGAACTTTCTGATGATGTTGCTCTTGCTATTAATCCTGCTACATAATTTCCAGCTGCCGATGCAAAAAACCACATACCCATCATAAATCCAACAATTCTTTGAGGTGATAATTTAGTCACTGATGATAAGCCTACCGGAGAAAGACATAGCTCACCTAAAGTATGAAGTAAATAAATCAATATTATCCATATTACTCCTGTCTGTAAGCCCTCAGACGATTTCATTCCATAAACAAGCGCTAAAAAACCAAGCCCAACAAAAACAATACCAATTGAAAATTTAATTGGAGTGGAGGGCTCCATATTTCTTTTCGCAAGTGCTATCCAAAGAAGAGCAAAAAGAGGTGCTATTGTGAAAATAAAGCCTGCGTTCAAGGATTGGAACATTGAAGCAGGAACTTCCCAACCGAGAATTACTCTGTCTACACCTCTGTCAGTAAGTATATTTAGTGAAGATCCAGCCTGCTCAAAAAGAGCCCAGAAAATTAATGAAAATAATATTAATATACCAACTACTATTAAACGGTCTCTTTCTTCAGGATCACATTTGAATAAAGCATATATCAACCAAGCTCCAATAAATATGAATCCAAATCCTCCAAGAAGTTGTCCAACAAGTTGTGAGTTTTGAACAAGAAACCATGTTGTTAAAACCATTATGATCCCAGAAATATAAGCCCAGTTCTCAAAGGTAATACCTGCCTTCTTTTCTCTATATTTTTCAGAAGGCGGTTCTGCCAATCCTTCAAGATATTTTTGCCCCCAGAGAAATATAATCAATCCCAACAACATTCCTATTCCAGCAGCTCCAAAGCCCCAGGCCCAACCTATTTCTTCTCCAAGATATCCGCATAGTAGAGTCGCAGTAAATGCGCCAATATTGATCCCCATATAAAAGATAGTAAAACCAGAATCTCTTCTTGGATCACCCTCCTCATATAAAGCTCCAACCATTGTTGAAATATTTGGTTTTAAAAACCCTACACCAGATACAATTAAGGCCAGGGATAAATAGAAAATCTGTTCATTGCTTTCAACAGTCATTCCTAAATGACCAAAAACCAAAAGTATTGCACCATAGGTAACAGCTTTTTTTGATCCTAAGATTTGGTCAGCTAGCATCCCCCCAAAAACCGGCATTATGTAAACTAATGAGGTATATGCTCCATAAATTAGATAACTTGCAGCATCGGAAAACTCCCAGTGCTTAGTAAGATACAAAATTAAAAGAGCTCTCATACCGTAGTAAGAAAATCTTTCCCACATTTCTGTTGCAAAGCAAACAAATAAACCTTTTGGATGACCTAATATATCTGATGAAGTATGCATAATAATTTATTTTTGATAATAATTTAGTACTATACCAAAAATGGAACCAACAAATAAAAAAGTTTCCCTATTAAGGATAGTTGCTGCAACTGTCTATGACTCACTTCTTATGTTAGGTGTTTGGTTTTTAGTTGGCTCACTTGCTCTAGGTGTAAAGTTTGTTTTTACTGGGGAAGTATCCTCGCTTAATCCTATTGCTGGAATGAGTCTTGTGATTTTAAGTACATGGCTCTATTTTGCTATGTTCTGGATATATGGAGGCAAAACTTTAGGGATGTCATCATGGAAATTAAGAATAGTTTCACAAGATGGTAATCAGATTACAATAATCCAGACTATCATAAGATTTTTATCAAATATCTTTACCATTTCATTAGCTGGCATTCCGCTTTTCTTAAGAAGAATAAATAAGAATAATAGCTCGCTTAGTGACTTATTATCTAAAACATCAATTACTTCAGATTAAATCCTTTTATAAGTTAAATAAAAAATTAATAGAAGTAATAGATATGGCATTAGCGAAATTGCAACTATATTTGATTGAATCGTAAGGCTCATGCTGAAAAAAAACTCTTGAGTTAAATTAAAAACAAAAGCTCCGAGAAATCCTCCAACAACATATGATCCAAAAGAATTATTTCTTTGATCCCTAAAAAATAATATTGATGCAGTTAATATTAAAAGAAGCGCTGATATTGGTAAAAGTATCCTTTTAAGGATTTCTACGATAATAAAATTCTTTTCTTTGTCTTCAAGTTTATTTGCTTCAGATCCTCTTAAATAAGTCTTCAAGCTCCCAATTGGAATATTTTTTACAGTTGATCTATTGAAATTCTTATCTTTTGGAAGATAGAATCTAAATACATATTTATCAATTTTGATCAATCCATCTGAAACCTCTGCTTTTTCAGAAGAAATTATTTCTTTGACTGAGTCATTTTCATCAAGAAGAATCAATGTTGGATTTAATATTTCGGATTCCCTCTTTTGAGAGTATCTCAGAATCTTATTTCCATCTTTTATCCATGAAAACTTAATATCTAGCTTATCCCTACTGATTTGACTATTAAAAGTTTCAGCATGATTAGCTGCTTGAATGAAAAGCTTATTGTCTAGCGAAATCATTAAAAGTGAAAAGATAATTGGTCCAAGAGCAAAAATTAGTGAGATTTTTATAGGAGATAATCCATTTGAACGAATTATTGTAAGATTTCCATCTCTTTTAAAAATACCAAGTGATATTAAGGCTCCCAATAAACAAGATCCCTGAACGTAATCCATTGAATCATGAAACAATCTATATAAGGTTGTGAAGATAAGATCATTTAAAGTGAATTCCTCATTTAAGTCCTCAGTATCACCAATGATTGAGAAAATTAAATCAAGAAAAGTAATGCCTAAAAAAACTAGTAAAGTAATTACAAAAGTCCTTACTATTATATGTCTTGAAAAGATGCCTACTAAATTAACCATAATAAAATAATTAGCAAAATTGATGCCATTACTGCCTTGGCAATATTAGTTTTTGTGAAAAGAATTTTAGAGACCACATCACCGCGCACAAAAAGAAAGATTGATGTCAACAAAACTAAAAAGTGAACTGGCCACATACCAAAATATGCAAAAGACTTATCCTCCGATATTCCATCTCTAAAAACTATCAATGTGCTGAGGTATAAAAAGAAAATTAATAGGCCTGGTAGTAAAGAAATCATTCTGCCTTGTCTTGGAGCAGAATTTGTAAGACAAACTCCTAAAATCATTAAATTTATTATCATTATTGGAACTGCAAGAGCCCACTCAAACTGAGCCTTATCTGAAAGCTCATCAATATTAAATACTCTTTCAAAAGATTCTTCTTCTGAATCTTTTTCATTAAAATCGGTAGTCAACTTTTTGAAGGAGCTTACTAAAGAATTTGGCGAAGCAGCATCAAAGAAAATCTTTCCATTTAAGAATTCAAAATCTGTTGCTCTATTCTTTTCAATTAATTTAAGTCTTTCAGCCGAAATTATTGATATTCCATTTGCATCATCTTCAATGAAAATGCTCTGATTAAAATAATTTCCATTTCGTGAAGAAAAGTAAAGATATGAAGAATCTGAGATGTAGCTTAGCTCATCCTCATTTAGCAATTTTAACTTTTTTTCAATGGAAGAGTAATTAAGTATTTCATCTGCTCTTTTTTCAAAATCTGGAGTTACACAAAAACTTAAAAAGACTGAAATTACTGTTAAAGAAAATGTTTGAAAGAGTAAAGACTTAACAAAAGCTATCTTTGAATATCCTGCAGACTGATAAGCATAAATTTCATGATCCATATAAAGCCTTCCTAGAGCAATTAATACTGATAGAAAGAAACTAAGCGGTATAAGCAGATTGATAAACTCAGGTGACCTTAAAATTAGAATCGATAAAATTAAATCCGACTCTAGATTTCCTGCAATTGATTTATCAAAATATCCTAATAACCTTGAGCTAGCTACAAGGATAAATAAAATGGTTAAGCATCCTAAAAAGTTTTTAAAAACTTCAAGGTTAATGCTTTTATAAAGAATATTCTTTTTAAACATGCCTTTAATAAGTATGATGCATTACAATAAATATATTAACAATGTTGAAATAGGAGAATTTCATGAGTTACAGAGTATTAAATAGCATTTCAGTTAAAAATCTAAGCGGCAAAGAGTTTGTGAAAGATAAATCCTCTCTTTTGGTAGTCCTTGTTGATAAGTCTGCTAAAAAGAATAAATTGCTAATTCATATGGATAAAGTAACTAAGGGTGGTTTATTTAAATCTATAAATTCCTTTGCGAAGTCAAAAGCTAAGTCTCTTAATCTTCAGAGTCCCGATGGTGTTTCATCAAAAGAAGTTCTGCTTATGAAGACTCCTGATAAATCTAATACCTACCTATGGTTAGATCTATTTAAATCTATCTCAAAAATAGCTAATTCTCTTGGAAAACAGGACATTTCTGTTATGTTTGCATGCAAATGTCCCGATGGGAAAGATGAAAGCTGGTTAACTGAAGTTTGTTGTAGACAAATAGAAGCATCTGCATATATTTTTGGTAGCTCTAAAAATAAAACAGTTGTGAAACCTAGTTTAAAAAAGGCTTCCATCATAGCAAGTTCTGTAACATCCTCAGTTTTGAAAAAGCTTAAAACCTCGGCTAAGGTTGGCTTTGCAGTCGGCGAAGCTATGAATGCAGCCAAGCATTTAGGCGATATGCCTGCAAATTTATGCACTCCAAGAATAATTGAAAGAAAAGTTAAAGCCTTAAAAAAACCATTTCCAAAATTAAAGATCTCAACTTTTAATGAAAAAGACTTGGCTAAACTTAAAATGGGTTCTTTCTTAAGTGTTGGAAGAGGAAGTGATGAGCCTTCAAGAATGATGACAATTGAGCATAAAGGTGGAAAAGCTGGTGAAAAACCAATTGTCCTGGTAGGAAAAGGAATAACCTTTGATACTGGAGGTATATCGTTAAAGCCATCCCCTGCAATGGATGAAATGAAATGGGATATGTGCGGAGCAGCCTCGGTATTTGGCGTAATGATTGCTCTAGCGAGACTAAACGCAAAAGTTAATGTTGTGGGTCTTCTTGCATGTGCTGAGAATATGCCCTCTGCTCATGCAACTAAACCTGGAGATGTTGTAACATCAATGTCAGGACAAACTATTGAAATCCTTAATACTGATGCAGAAGGAAGATTAGTACTTTGCGATGCTCTTACATATGTTAAGAAATATAAGCCTGCTCATGTAATCGATATAGCCACATTAACTGGAGCATGTGTAGTTGCTCTTGGAAACTATGCATCTGGTTTGATGGCAAATGATCAAAAACTTGCTGATAAGATCTTGCAAGCTGGAGAAAATTCTGGCGATAGAGCATGGCAATTACCTCTCTGGGATGAATATAAATCTTGCACCAAAACAAATTTTGCTGATTTAGCAAATATAGGTGGTGCTGGTGCTGGCACTGTTACAGCGGCATGCTTTTTATCAAAGTTTACAGAAGACTATAGCTGGGCTCATTTAGATATTGCTGGAACTGCATGGGTTAAAGGCAATGAAAAAGGTGGAACAGGAAGGCCAGTTCCTCTTCTTTGCGATTTGATTCTAAGCTAAAGAACTTTTACCTAAATGGATAAAAGATATGAGCCACTTATTATTGAAGAAAAGTGGTCAGAGCTTTGGGCAAAAAATAATTTAGGTAAAAATAACTCCTTACAAACTTTTTCGCAGGTTATTCCACCTCCAAATGTAACTGGAACTCTTCATATGGGGCATAGCTTCCAGTATTCGATAATGGATTTCTATGCCAGATACAATCACTTAAATGATGTAAATACTCATTGGCAGATGGGTACCGATCATGCAGGAATTGCAACGCAAATGGTCGTTGAAAACAACCTATCCAGAGAAAATATTGATAAAAATGATTTAGGTAGAGAAGATTTTGTTAAAAAAGTTTGGGAGTGGAAAGAATTTTCAGAAAATAAAATTACTGGACAAATTAAAAGGTTAGGTAACTCAGTTGATTGGGATAATTACAGATTTACTTTGGATGAAGGTTTTAATGAAGCTGTTCTTAAAGCTTTTGTTGAGCTTTACAGGAAAGAGAAAATCTATCGTGGTTACAGGTTAGTAAACTGGGATCCATCTTTAAAAACTGCGGTTTCAGATCTGGAGGTTGTAAGACAAGAAAAAAAAGGTCTAATTTGGTATATAAAGTATCCAATTATAGGTTCAGATGATTTTGTAACAGTTGCAACAACACGTCCGGAAACTATGTTTGGAGATATGGCAATTGCAGTTAATCCTAAAGATGAAAGATACAAAGATATCATTGGAAAAAAAGTTGAGCTCCCATTTGTAAAGAGAAAAATCCCAATAATTGGTGATGATTATGTGGATAAAGAGTTCGGAACGGGTTGCCTTAAGATTACTCCTGGGCATGACTTTAATGACTATGAAATTGGTAAAAAATACTGCCTTCATTGTGTAGATAATGAAGTTCATATATCTGATGATATTGAAGATTTTGAACCACTTAATATTTTTACTGATGAGGCGCATAGTAATGATAATGTCCCTTCTCCCTTCAAAAATTTAGACAGATTTAAAGTAAGAAAGCTTGTTCTTGAAGAAATTAAAAAACTAGATTTATTTGTAAAAGAGGAACCACATGAAATCAGTGTTCCCCGAGGAGAGCGTTCAAATATAGTTATAGAGCCCAAACTGAGTTATCAGTGGTATGTAAAAACAAAGGACATGGCTAATAGGGCAAATAAAGCTGTAGAAAATGGGGAAATTAAATTTCATCCCGAAAACTGGATTAAAACTTATTTTAACTGGATGAATAATATTGAAGATTGGTGTATTAGCAGACAAATCTGGTGGGGTCATAGAATTCCTGCATGGTATGACGATCATGGAAATGTTTATGTGGGGTATTCTGAAGATGAAGTGCGAACTCATTATTCACTTGATAATAGATCGCTAAGACAAGATGATGATGTTTTAGATACGTGGTTTTCCTCTAGCCTTTGGCCTTTTGCATCAATGGGATGGCCAAATGAATCAAAAAATCTAAAAACTTTTTTCCCAACAAATCTATTAGTTACTGGTTTTGACATTATTTTCTTCTGGGTTGCAAGAATGATCATGATGAGTATCGAATTTACTGGAAAGATTCCTTTTAAAGATGTTTATGTTACTGGCCTCATAAGAGATGAAAATGGACAAAAAATGTCAAAGTCCAAAGGCAATATTATTGATCCTATTGATTTAATATATGGTATATCTTTAGAAGATCTTCTTGAAAAGAGAACATCAAATCTTATGCAAGAAGGTTTAGCAGAAAAGATTGCTAGAAAAACCAAAAAACAATTCCCAAATGGTATTGAGTCTTATGGAACAGATGCTTTACGGATGACATTTTATTCTATTGCAACTAATGCTAAGGATATAAGTTTTGAAATTGGGAGATTAAAAGGGTTTAGAAATTTTTGTACCAAAATGTGGAATGCTGCAAGATTTATTAATGGTTATGAAAACAAAGGGAATAATTTTGAAGCTGAATCTGAATCTGATAAATGGATATTAAAAGAATTTGAACAGCTAAAAGCTGATGTCGAGGATAATGTAAATCATTACAGGTTAGATTTAGCTATTAATCATGTATATGAGTTTTTCTGGAATAAGTTTTGTGATGTTTACATTGAAGAATGCAAAAAAACTGAAAAAACTGACAATCTGCATCCCCTTCTTAAGGAAATACTTATTTTTATTCATCCTTTTGCTCCGTTTATAACTGAAGAAATTCATTCAATTATTTTTAAAGCGCCATTAATTGATAGGTAGGAATTAAAGTTTCTGAAATTCATATATTGAGCCAGTACTAAAGATTTGTGTTAGCTCATCTAGGACTCTTCTGCTCTCATCAAGTAAATTTGGATCCTTAAGATCATCAGGATAAAGCACATCTCTATACTCTCTTTCAATTAATAATTTTATAGATTCTAGTCTCTCACTATTCATTAGGAAATTTTGGTTAAGGCTTTCAAGTTCTTCATCATTTAAAATCACTTTTAACCTTAGACATGCAGGCCCTCCTCCATTCATCATACTTTGCCTAATATCAACAAAATCAAAAAGCTTTACATCTGAGATTTGTTTTAGTTTATCTATCCAAGACATACAATTTTCATATTGTTTTACCTCTTCAGGAAGAATTAATTGCATCTCGTTGTCGCTGTTCGTAATGAGTTGAGAGTTAAGAAGATATGAGCTGATAATATCCTTTAAGGGAATTTCAGAATTAGAAATCTCAATATATTGGAAATTATCAATTTTAGATTCAAGTATATTTAGCATTTTATTTAAATCATCTTTATTTTGGAAAGCCTTTTCATGCGCAATTAAGACATTCTCATTTGAGAGGCTAACAATATCATTATGAAAGCTTCCTTCCTCAATAGCTTGATGATTCTGCTGAAGAAAAAAAGTGTTTTCCATATCTAGCTTGTGATTAAAGGCAATTGATCTAGAAACTTCAAGTGCTTGTCTCTTCACTGACGCCTTATCATTTTTAAAACCACTATCGCCATATATAAATATTTCAAAGCCTTTCTCATTGTGAGATTTACTTATTCTTAAATGATTTGCTGCTCCCTCATCGCCGTAACCTGAAATAGTGAAGGCTGGTTTATGTATTTCAAAATATTTTTTTGGAAAAATTATTTTGCATTGCTGATATGTAAATTCTGTTTCAATACTTCTATGAAACATAGTATTTAGATTTGCTGGCGTTAAGTGAACCTTATCATCTTGAGTGTCTGAGCTAGGAGATATAGTTGCTGCATTAGCGGCCCACATTGATGAGGCAGATGAAAAATTACTCAATAAAACCTTTGAATGATTAAATGCTGATGAAAGTATCTCTTCATCAGTTCCTTTAAAGCCAAGCTTTTTTAGTCCTGGTATAAAAGGCCTTTCATGGGGAAGGAAAAATCCCTGTTTCAATCCACAAGCAATTAAAGTTTCTGCTTTTTTAATTCCTTGTAACGCTGCATTCTTGGGATTAGAGGGTGAAGAATAATTTTTTTTTGATGCATTGTTGCCTTCAGATAATCCTGAATAGTTATGTGTGGGACCAATCAAACCATCAAAGTTTATTTCAGACATTAATTGCAACCTTGCTATTAGTTCCTAATTTAAGAGTCTTAATAAGGTTTCTATGAATTGAAACTTTTTCACCATCAAAAGAAAAATCTGATCTGACAACTCTAAACCCTTTTAGATCTGTATTTGAAATAAGGCCGCTGAATTGCTTTTCAGGAAGACCAAATGATTTTATTTTTACAGACTGATTATTTTTAATTGTTTTAATTTCATTTAACTTACAGTCAAGACAAGGCCCAGCATCAATAATATCCACCAAGCCATTAGGTTTAAAGTTCTGAGATTCCATCATCTTAAAAGCAGGTACCGCATTATCATTTGGAATTCCAATTATCCTTTGAGCTGATCTATTTAATGGACTTACAAGGAATGGGTGTTTAGGTATAGACTCAGCAATAAAAGAATTGTTTATATAACTTATTTCGTTGTTATTGAACATTTCTTCATCAAAAAAGTACTTACTAAAATGTTTCCAGAAAATTGAAGTATCATCTTTATCTACTTTACCTCTTATTTCAGCAACAACTTTCTGATCAAATCTCTCTGGCCAGAGAGCCATAAACTTAAAGCGCGCCAATGACAATAAAGACCCTCTTCCCTTTCCTCTAAAATCAGGATGTAAATAAAGAGTACCTAATTCAGTATATGGATTTTTAACTGTGTGTAACTGAATAACGTCTAAACTTTTCTTAAATTTAAAAACTTTTGAGGAAATATTCTTCTTTTTTTGTTTAAAAAAAACTGAAGTTCCATTTTTTGAAACAGAGGTGTAGATTGCAGAAATACCAACTATTCTGTTATTTTCTTTTAGGACAAAAAGATATGAATCTATGTCGGGTCTTTTTGTTTTCTTGTTTAAAGATTTTTTAGACCAGCTAATTCTCTCTCGGACTTCATCTTGTGATTTGGGCAGAGTTGTCATGCCCGAATCACCATCTTTAATCAAATCATATATCTCTTGGCAATCTTTTACCTTAGCCAGCCGAACAAACATATTCAAAAATTAGAAAAGAGAGTTATTAAGAAATATTTTAAAATTATAATTTATTGATAAGCCATCATTTGATACTTCAGGGATCATCAATATTACATCCAAGTCATTGTCTCCATCAAAGTCAATCCACGAGTTGAATACGCTATTAGCATCTAAGCCAATTAAGTCTGAAAAGTCTTGAACAATCCAATCTTGGGAAGTAGTTTCATCTTCATTAACTGTATAGCTCTTTTCGAAAGCTAAGAAGTGCTTATCACTATCTACATTTCCCTGCTTGTATGGGAGCTCTGTATAAGGAATAAATATATCTGAAAATCCATTTCTATCAAGATCAAAAACCAAGAGTTCGCTTGAAAACTTTAAACTATTTTGAAATGAATATTCATCAGCAAAGTCCCCATTATTAGTCCTAGAAATTTCATCAATAGAATCTTCTTCTGAAACCACCTTTTCATAAATGCTTATTTTAAAAGTATCGCTAGATAAACTTTTTTCAAATGCTAATAAATCAGTTCGTCCATCTAAGTTTCCATCAGCCGGTGCCATTCTTAAAGCAATTCCATCACCAGAAGAAATAGATGTTGAAATATAGTCCTCTACTGGTAAAGACCAGTCAAAATAAACATTCTCAAATCTAGTGTTGTATAGAATATAAGTCGGGCCATCAATAGTATTGATTGAATGAATTGAATCCAAGATTCCATCACCATCTGCATTAATTACCACTGAATCCTCAAAATAATATTCTTTTGAAGCCCAGTCACATAAAAAGGTTATTCCTTCTGCACAACCTTGATTTCTTGTATAAGGATTAAGAGTGTTCAGAGGGTTTGAGAGAGCAATAGAAGGTCCCTCCTCTGAAGGTGATATATAAAATGGTAAATCTGTAGTTCCACCATTTCCTAAAAGTAAAATATCTGGTCTAAGATTAGAAGTTAAATCATAGGCAACAGTAGACCCAATTTCTACATTAGAAAAATCAAGAACCGTTTCATTGGAAATATAATCTTCATCTTGAAGGACTAATCCATCTTCAGATGCAAGAAAGATACAAATCCCTCTTTTATTTAATGACTCATCCGCAGATCTAGAAACTGTCATAATATCAAGTGCTCCATCTACGTTATAATCGGCTCTTATTAATTTATCTCCAACACAATTTCCTTGATTAATTTCCTGAATTACAAAAGGATCTTCATCATTAATTGTTGATAGGTCTCGACCATAGAAAGCTAAAATAAAATAAGTTGAGTCACCTATGTCCTGTGTACCAGAATCTTCTAATAACAAAACAATATCGAGAAGAAAATCTCCATTAAAGTCACTTATAGTTGTATCTAGAACATCTAAATCATTATCAAGACTAATATTTAAAGAACCAAGATCATAAGTTTGCACATCATCAAAATCAAAATAATCAATAAAATCCTTGTTAACAACTACATCCGTTGAAGCATTTACAAAATTTATACTTTTTCTACACTGCACTCCATAGTTTGCTGTACCTCCCCTCTTAGCAACAAAATCCTGACTTCCAGAGGGGGCTAGCTCACCGAGCCATGATCCTGTTGTGGAAGTTGCATAGCACTGGCTCGCATTTGATTCCCAGCTAATTGTGTATGTTTCATCATATAAAGGAGCATCATTAGAAGAAGTAACTGTGGCCTCAAGAGTAGAAACACTCTCACCGTCACTTCCGCTACAGCCTATCAGTAGCAAAGTAATAGAAAACAGAGTGAGATATTTAATTTTGAACATAATATTTTTTGACAATTATCTCATATTATTAGTGTTGTTTTATAGAAGCTTTTAATTTTTATTTATTTGCCTTTAGGGTCATCTTAATATGGTCAATATCATCTTCTAAGTAGACGCTGCCCTCTCTTTCAAAGCCAAGATCTTCATAAAAATCAACCAGTCTATATTGCGCAGATATACTAATATCTGATCCAGGGAAATTATTTTTTAGAAATTGGATAGATTCTTGGGTAATATCCTTTCCATAACCTTTTCCTCTGAATCCTAAATCTGTAACTATTCTTCCTATTGAGGCAGCATCATATTTAATGCCCGGTGCAAAAACCCTTGAATATCCAATTAGCTTATTATCTTTGTAAAGAAGAAGATGATTTGCTTTCTGATCAGAATAATCTAAATCCTCATAGAAACAATCTTGTTCAATTATAAAAACTCTTTGTCTGAGACTTAAAACATCGTAAAGCTGTTCCTTTGAAATTGAATCAAAATTATGCCAAATGAATCGAGTTTTATTAGTCATAATACAAAAATTAATGCTGTATAATAGCGCTAAGGGAGATATTTCTACAAATTAACTTTGCAATAAGTGCATCTAAAGATCCATGGTTGATATATACAATATTGATGTAAAGGACTCAGCTAATATCGATATTAGTTTGTCTGAGTTTGCTGGTAAAACACTTTTAATTGTTAATGTAGCAAGTAAATGCGGTCTTACTCCGCAATATGAAGGTCTACAAAAACTATATGATGCCTATAAGGATAGAAATTTTGTTGTCCTTGGTTTCCCATGCAATCAATTTGGTGGACAAGAGCCAGGAACTGATCAAGAAATTGGTGAATTCTGTGATCTTAACTACTCGGTAACTTTCCCAATTTTTTCTAAAATTAAGGTTAATGGCCCCGAAGCTCATCCTTTATTCAAACTACTTAAAAGTGATAAACCTGGTATTTTTAGGACTCAATCTATAAAGTGGAACTTTACAAAATTTCTTATCAACAACAATGGAAAAATTGTTGAGAGATTTAGTCCAAGAGTTGAGCCAAAGTATATTAGAGAGGAAATTGAGAAGATCTTATAGTCCTTGCTTAGACATCAATAATGCGTCTTCCTTAGGATTGCCATCATAATAGTTATACCTTATAGCATCTCTCTTAAACCCAAATTTTTCGTAAAAATTTATTGCTTTGTGATTGCTAACTCGCACCTCAAGAAAAACAATAGAAGCTCCTAAGACTTTTGATTGGAAAAGAACCTTCTGAAGAATCTTTTTTCCATAACCTTTTCCTTGATAATTCTTTGAGACGGTAATGTTTAATAAATGTGAGTCAGTTCCAATAACTGAAAAAAAAGCATACCCAAGAATATTTTTATTATCCTTCAAAACTATAGAACAATTTCCTGCGTCCAATGAAGACTTGAAGTTATTTGGGGTCCAAGGATATTCATTCGTTTCCTTTTCAATGGTTGAGATTTGGTCTAAATCACCAAAGCTAGCCAGCTGAAGATCCATCTTTATGTTCCTTAATCTTTGACCATAATGTTTTCTTATCCTCTAGACTATTTTCAAGCACAGAAAGAGGTTTAGATTCAATCAGTGGGGAAAATTCTTTTATCAGATTGGGCTTCAAGCCTGTAAAGGAGATTATAAGTTTTGGTTTCTTTTTTATTTCACTAAGATTATTTATTTCTTTAGAAAAAGGATATTCGCTACCATCTTCGACAATAGACTTTATTATTTTAATTAATAACTTTAATTCATTTTCTTCTAATTCATTAAATGATTTGTCCAAGAGTGTTAGAATATCGCCCCAAAGTACGCCAAATATTACTTCTGAATTTGAGTTATTTATTTGAGATTGAAACCTCTGGATGCCTAATTTAGATAAAATAAAGGATGACTTAGTATCAAACATTTTTTGATGTTAACATTTTGAAGAATTAAATGGATAAAACAAATAAAAAATATAAGCCATATAAGCCTGTAAGTAAGGAAAACAGGTCATGGCCTTCAAAAGTTATAGAAAATGCTCCTATTTGGTGTTCTGTAGACCTGCGAGATGGAAACCAAGCTCTTATTGAGCCAATGGGAGATGAAAGAAAAAAAAGAATGTTTAATCTATTGTGCAAAATTGGTTTTAAACAGATTGAGATTGGATTTCCGGCTGCATCACAAACTGATTTTGATTTCACAAGATATTTAATTAATGAAAAAGTTATCCCCTCTGATGTAACTATTCAGGTTCTTACGCAAGCTAGACCCGAAATTATTAAGAGAACTTTCGAAGCTCTTGATGGAGCTCCTAATGCAATTCTTCATTTTTATAATTCGACTTCAACTCTTCAAAGAAGAGTTGTTTTTGATAAAGATAAAGAAGGGGTTAAAAAAATTGCAACGGATGCTGCAAAATTAATCAAAGAGTTATCAAGTGAATATAAAAACACTAATTGGTCATATGAATACTCTCCTGAAAGTTTCACTGGAACTGAGCTAGATTATGCAGTAGAGGTTTGCGATGACGTTGTTGATATATTAAAAGATTCTTCAAATAATAAAATTATTATTAATCTTCCAGCAACAGTTGAGATGTCAACGGCAAATATATATGGAGATCAAATAGAATGGATGAGTGAGAACTTTAAAAATAGGGAAAATATATGTCTTTCACTTCATCCGCATAATGATAGGGGTACAGCAATAGCTGCTTCTGAGTTTGGCTTAATGGCAGGTGCAGATAGGGTTGAGGGAACGTTATTTGGTAATGGTGAAAGAACAGGAAATGTAGATATCGTAACCTTAGCTCTAAATATGTATAGCCAAGGTATAAATCCTAATTTAGATTTTTCACAAATTAATAATGTTATGAGAGAAGTTGAATACTGTAATCAGCTACCTGTCCATCCCAGACATCCCTATGCCGGAGATTTGGTCTTTACTGCTTTCTCGGGATCGCATCAAGATGCCATCAAAAAAGGTTTAAATGCATTGAGAAGCTCGAATGACCCGCAATGGGAAGTGCCTTATTTACCAATTGATCCTGCAGACCTGGGGAGAACTTATGAAGCCGTTGTAAGAATTAATTCACAATCTGGGAAAGGAGGCGTTGCTTTTCTATTGGAAAAAGATCACGGCGTGTCTCTCCCTAGAAGGCTTCAAATAAGCATGAGTCAGAAGATACAAAAAATTGCTGATGAGACTGGTAAAGAAATTTCAACATCAGAGATTTGGGAAATTTTTCATACAAACTTTGTAATGCCAAAATCTGGGCATAGTTTTAAAAACTATTCCTTAAAAACTTCAGATGCAACTGATTTAAGTGATCATATTAAAGCTGAGATTGAAATTGATGGTAAAAACCATGAAATATCTGGTTCAGGTAATGGTCCAATTGACGCATTTGTAAATGCACTGAATCAAAAACTATCAATTGATATAAAAGTATCTGATTATCATCAGAGTGCAATTTCATCTGGCTCTGACGCTCAAGCTGCTGCTTATATTGAACTCCAAAAAGGTGACAAAACAAGTTGGGGTGTTGGTATAAATCCTAATACTACAAAAGCTTCATTTGAAGCCATTATTGTTGGAGTAGCTAAACTAATCTAATCAAATTTAGGTTGCCTCTTTTCAAAAAACGCTTGGACAGCTTCTCTGTGTTCAGAGGACCCAAAAATATCATTTTGAATTTCTGCTTCCTGTTTAAAAGTCTCAAAATAAGATTTACTCAAAGAGTCTCTCATTAATCTTTTGGTGTTTGAAAGCGCTTGAGGTGATCTTTTCGCTAATGAATTTGCCCAGGAGTATGTCTCCTCAAGAAGCTTATTATCTTCAACAACTTTATTAGCAATACCAAAATCTAAACACATTTGTGAATCTATTTTTTTTGCTTCAATAGCAAATTCAAGTGCCTTTGCATATCCTAAGAATCTTGTTAAAAGCCAATTTAATCCGCCATCAGGAACAAGCGCTATATTGCTAAAAACTGAAAGAATATATGATGATTTTGTCATAACTCTTAGATCGCAGGCCATCGCCAATGCTGCTCCAATACCAGCTGCTGGACCATTAATTGCAGCTATTACAATTTTTGGCATTTCAACAATATTATTAAAAATAGGCATATAACCACGAAGAAGAGCGTCTTTTGATGGACAGTCAGGATCCCAACTTGCTTCTCTTTCAGTTAGGTCAGCTCCTGCTGAAAACCCTTTCCCTGAGCCGGTGAGAATAATTACCCTCACTGATTCATCTTCAGTCAAACTTTTAAATGCTTGTTGGAGGTCTAGAACTAACTGCTCATTAAATGCATTTAAAACATTAGGTCTATTTAATGTGACTGTTGCTATGGGTGATTCAATATTTATTTGAAGTGTTTCAGTATTCATAATTAAATTATAGGTTATTTTTTTTTCAAAATTATATCATTATGCTCTGAGAAGACTTTTCCTCCAATTTGCTCGCCATCTTTCCTTGACCACTCAACATATGATTCATTTGAAGGTTTCTTATGAAAAAATACATTCATAATTTCAGACAGAACTTTCTGACTAGGTAGTGCAATACCCTTCTTTCTTAAAATTAATCTTATTAACTCTTCTATTAAGAAGGAAGGTGTCTCAATAAATTTTGCTCTTTCAATGATGCCTGTAGAAATTTCTTTTTTAAAGTTCTTTTCAAGCATGAAATCTAATGAAAGTTTTTTCTTTTTTGCTGTTAATGAAGTAAGTGCAGCCCTTTCAGGAAGTTTGCTCCATCTTTTTTCAAGGGATGGTATGATCTCATTTCTCAAAAAATTTCTATCAAAATCATTATTTAAATTTGTATCATCTTCTACGAATGGCAAATCATTTTTATGAACGAAAATTTCCAAATCAGATTTAGATAAGTTTAAAAATGGTCTTATTATTTCTCCTTTACCTAGTGATCTTTTTTCATTTAAACCACTGAGACCATCAACTCCCGTTCCTCTGAATAGCCTAAGAAGAATAGTTTCAAAAACATCATCTCTATGATGAGCTAATAAAATCTGATCATTTTTATCTAACAGGCTTTCAAAAATTTTATATCTTGCCTGCCTTGCCTGCGACTCAATGCTGGATCTATTTTTTGATACTTCTACCATGAAAGAATCAAATTCAATATTATTACTCCTGCAAAAACTCTCACAATGCCGCTGCCAGTTGTCACTATTTTTTGAAAGATTATGATTTATATGAATAGCTTTTAAATTATTTATTTTTTTTTGTTTTAAGGCTTTGTTACATAAAAATAAAAGTGCTGTTGAGTCCAGTCCTCCACTAAAAGCTACAAAAATTTTATTTTTTGGAGACAATGTATCTAAGAGGTTTGTAGAAAGTGACAAGCTATTTTCCTACTTCCGTGAGCCTTAAGTAACGTCTTTCTAAAAGTCTCTCAAGAGGAATCTTATTAAGATTTTCAATATTTGATAATAATGACTGCCTAACATTTTGAGAGATAGTTTTGTAATTTCTATGTGCGCCGCCTGTTGGCTCTTCAATAATTTCATCAATAATATTGAGCTTAATCAAATCTTTTGCAGTTAATTTCATTGCTTCTGCAGCTTCTTCTGCTTTCTCAGAAGATCTCCACACAATTGAAGCGCAGGCCTCTGGAGAGGCCACAGAATAAATTGCATGCTCAAGCATGGTCACATGATCGCCTACTCCTAAAGCCAAAGCCCCACCTGATCCACCTTCACCAGTTACAACAATAATGATTCTAGTCTTGAGTTGAGACATTAGAGCTAGATTTGAAGCAATTGCTTCACTTTGACCTCTTTCCTCTCCCTCTATTCCTGGATAAGCTCCAGATGTATCTACAAAAGTTATGATAGGTAGCTCAAACTGTTCGGCCATTTTCATTAATCTTTTTGCTTTACGATATCCTTCTGGTTGAGGCATTCCAAAATTCCTTTTGACCTTCTCATCTGTGCCCTTTCCCTTTTCATGACCAATAATCATTACTGGAATGTCATCGATTTTTGCAAGGCCTCCAATTATTGACGGGTCATCACCAAACTGCCTATCTCCATGAAGCTCATCAAAATTAGAAAAAATATTCTCAATATAGTCTGAAGTATGAGGTCTTTGCGGATGTCTTGAAATTAATACTTTGTTCCATCGGTTAAGATTTGAGTATATCTTTTTAGTTCTTTCTTCAAATTCTGATTGAAGCTTGTCTATCTGGGATCTTAATTCGGGATTATCTTTTGAAACAATCTCGAGCGCATCAATCTTGTCAGCAATTTCTTCCAGTGGCTTTTCAAATTCCAAAAAGTGACGCTTAATCATAATTAACTCAATTTAATCTTGTTATCTCCAAAGATACTTCTTAAATTATCCAAATTTTCTGAATTTAGATCAATCATAAAGTTGTCATTTAAAGAAATAAGCGCTTCTGTGCTGTCTTTAAGTATTTTTAACTTTACTTTACTTTCGCCGCCCCAAAAATCTGAATCAATCTTATTAAGCTTTAATTTAATTTCTTGGAGAGAGTCGCCGTTGACAGTATCACAAATTATTAAAAGATCTTTTTTGCTATCAACTAAATCGCTTTCAACTGCATTTATATTCTTTACTCTCATTCTATACATTGTTGAGTTAGTCTCTCTAGATCTGTAATCATCTACCTCAACTGATCCATAAAATCTTAATATTGTTCCTTCCTTGATGATTCCGTATTTCTCTTCATATAACTCAGAAAGAATTATTCCATCCATAGATCCACTTTCATCATCAAAATTTACAAAAGTAATTGGTTTATTCTTCGAGTCTTTTATCTGTCTTGTTGAGTTAACAAGGCCTACAATTGTTGCAGATGAAGTATTTGCATCAAGATTGGATATCTTATGGGATCTTAAATCTTTAATATCATCTTTAATTGCTTCTACAGGATGTCCAGAAATATAAAAACCAAGAGCTTCTTTTTCATATTTCAGTTTTTGAGAAAAATTCAGAGGATTTACATCTTTGTATTGATCATAAGGATTAAAATCCTCCTCTACATTTGAAAATAAATCACCTGCAAACAAAGCATCGGATGCTTTCTTATCTCCCTCCTTTAACATATCTGGTATACAAGCTAAGGCAATTGATCTTGAATCACATATTGAATCAAAAGCTCCTGCTTTTGATAAAGATTCAAGTGATTTCTTACCACCAAGTTTTACATTAACTTTTTTGGAGAAATCTAGTAAGTTATTAAAAGTATTTTTTTCTCTGACCTCAGATAGGTGATAGATAAAAGATTCCGCTACGCCTTTAAGAGAAGTTAGCCCATATTCAATTTGTTTTTTTGGATTAACAAAGAAATTTGTTCCGCTTGTTAATATATTCGGGCTTAAGACGTTTATACCCATATCTTTGCATTCTTTTATGATTGAGCTTATCTTGTCAGTATTTCCTTGCGCCGAAGAAAGAACAGCTGCCATAAAATATTCGGGGTAATATGTTTTAAGATATGCTGTCTGGAATGACAACAAAGCATAGGCCGCCGAATGAGATTTATTAAAGCCATAACCAGCAAAAGTTTCAATTAAATTAAATATTTTATTTGCTAGGTCTTCTTTAATATTGTTATTTTTACAACCATTAACAAAAATAGTCCTTTGCTTATCCATTTCCTCTACTTGTTTTTTACCCATTGCTCGTCGGAGAATATCAGCTTGCCCAAGCGAGTATCCTGCTAGAACTCTAGCAGATTCCATAACTTGCTCTTGGTAGAGGATTACGCCATATGTTTCAGATAAAACAGGTTCAAGCAATTTATGAGGATATGTGACAGGCACTTTACCATTCTTCCTATTTACAAATTCATCATGCATGCCAGAATCCAATGGTCCTGGTCTAAACAATGCAAGAAGAGCAACTATTTCTTCAAATTTTGTTGGCTGAAGTCTTTTAATAAGATCCTTCATGCCTGGAGATTCTAGTTGAAAAACTGCAGTAGTTTTTCCAGCAGATAAGAGTTCAAAAACCTTAGAGTCATTTAAATCTAAATTTGATATATCCAAAGGGTCTTCATTTTTTGAGGCTAGATCATCATTTATTGATTTGATTGCCTTATCAATGATTGTAAGGGTCCTTAGCCCTAAAAAATCAAATTTAACTAGTCCAATTTTTTCAACATCATCTTTATCAAATTGTGTGAGCACTGAAGATGTATCGCTATCAAAATATATTGGAGAAAAGTCTGCTAGCGATCCTGGAGCAATTACAACTCCTCCAGCATGTTTTCCAATGTTTCTAATGCCGCCTTCTAATTTAAAAGATAGATTCATAATTTCCTGAACCTCATCATCATCTTTAATGGCTTGCTTAAGCACTGGCTGTCTCGATATTGCCTTTTCAAGAGTCATTCCAATCTCAAAAGGTATCATTTTAGAGATTCTATCTCCAAGACTATATGGTTTACCAAGCGCTCTGGTAACATCCCTGACAACTCCTTTGGCGGCCATTGTTCCAAAAGTTACAATTTGTGATACAGCATCTTTGCCGTACTTTGAACTAACATACTCAATAACTTTATCTCTCTTCTCCATACAAAAGTCTATGTCAAAGTCGGGCATAGATATTCTCTCTGGATTTAAAAATCTTTCAAAAAGAAGGCCATGTTTAATAGGATCAAGAGCTGTAATTCCTAAGCAATAAGCAACTAAAGAGCCTGCTCCTGATCCCCTTCCAGGACCAACAGGAACATCATTATTTTTGGACCACTTTATAAAATCATAAACAATTAGAAAATAACTGGAGAATCCCATCGTTTTTATTTGGTCTAGTTCATATTTAACTCTAGCCTTATACTCTTCTACCTGATCATTAGCAAATTTAGCAGTAAGGTTGTTTAGATTTTCTTCAACCAAGCTCTTTAAGTGAGAATCAAAGTTTTGTCCCTCAGGAACTGGATATTCAGGCAAAAAATACCCATCTGGCTCTAAACTTAAGTTACATTGTTTCGCAATTTCAAGAGTATTTGAAAGAACCTCCGGAAAATCTTTAAATAATTCTTGCATCTCATCCTGAGATTTAAAGTACTGTTCCTCAGAGTAAATTTTTTCTCTGTTTGGGTCGTTTAGTGTCTTGCCGCTGTTTATGCATACCTTAGTTTCATGGATTTCAAAGTCTTCTCTATCTCCAAATAAAACATCATTTGTTGCTATTACAGGAATGCTTAGCCTTGAGGCAATAGGCAAGATAGAAGCCATAAAGATCTTATGACTCTCCTTACCAGTATTTTGAATCTCAATTACTAAATTATTTTGAAAATCTGATTTATATTTCTCAATAAGCTTAACTGCCTCATCTTCCTTATCATTAAGTATTAGTGAAAAAATTTCAGAATTTTCAGATCCTGTTATTACAAAAATATCATTGCAAATATTCAAGAAATCATCATATATAATGGCTTTTGTTTGGTTTCTACTCGCTTTTGAAAGTCCATGCATTAGATTCTTTTGTCCATCTAGATTTTTAGCTAAACATAAAAACTCATACGGCCTTTCTTCTTGAGATCTTGCAATATTGAGCGTAGATCCGCTTATAGGTTTTATACCCTCCTTTTCACATTTCTTAAAAAATTTGACGAGTCCAAACATGTTGGAATGATCAGTTAATGCTATTGCTGGCATACCAAAAGATTTTGCTTTTTCAACAAGTTTCTCAATAGATAAGAGTCCTTTAAATATGCTGTATTCTGATGAAACCCTCAAATGAGCAAATGATCCATTCATTAATTTACACCTTTAAAAGTTCTTCTATGAATTCTTGTTAATCCATATCTTTTAAGCATTTCTTTATGGAGTTTTGTTGGATATCCTTTGTGTTTATCAAACCCATAATTTGGAAATTCTCTACTATACGTCATCATTAACCTATCTCTATATACCTTTGCTACTATAGAAGCTGCACTGATTGATGGTATCAAATTATCTCCTCCCACAATAGACTCTATTTCAATTGGAGTTTTAAAAATATGATCGCCATCAACTAATACTTTTTTTGGTTTTACATCTAGCTTTTCTAATGATCTCTGCATTGCTAACAGGGAAGCTTGTAAGATATTAATTTGATCAATCTCTATATTATCTGCAACTCCTATAGCAAATATGGAATTTTCTATTATTACCTGACTTAAATGCTCCCTTTTTTTTGAAGAAAGTTTCTTTGAGTCCATAAGGCCTTTTATTGGCCTCTTTAGTATTACAGATGCAGCTACTACTGGTCCAGCAAGACAGCCCCTACCAACCTCATCAACACCAGCAATCATTTATTTATAAAATAGCTACTTCTTCTGCCAAGGAATCAAAACCAACTCCTTTAAGGTTTTTAATAATAAGGTTAGTCTTTTGATCGAGTAAAAATTTATTTATTTTAAGTTTTTGTGTTTCTAAAAGTATGTTTTGAGGAGTACAAGCTGTTTGAACCAGCTCAGGAAAAAATCTTTGCGAAAGAAGAAGATTGGGCAGACCAATTATTTCTGTTTGAATCATTCTTGAAATAATGAAATGGTTAAAAAATGACGTTTTGTAACAAATAATTGGATGAGCTCCTAAAACACAAGATTGCAAAGAAGCTGTTCCGGAAGTAACAATTGAAAATTCTGATAAAGACAAAAATTCATTTGCGGCATTTACCTCTATTGTGTATTTGATTTTTGAGTCTTTCAAATATGAATCAATATGCTCAAGATCATCATGATTCACAACAGGTATTAGAAAATGCGTATTTTCATTCAAGCCATCATAGAGTTGCATAAATTCTATGTAAGTTGGCATCATATTCTTTATTTCTGAATTTCTGCTACCAGGCATAACGCTTATATATTTTTTATCCTTATCAAGTTTAAATTTCTTTAGAACATCTGATGTCTTGTTTGGTTTAAGTTCTGAGAAATGATGACCTAAAAGAATATTATTTAAGCCATGTTTTTTATAAAAATCGTGTTCAAATTTAAATAATGAAGCACTGAGGTCAGTATATTTTTTGATATTCTTCAGTCTCCCCTTTCTCCAAGCCCAAATAGAAGGTGTAACGAGTTGAACTGTTTTTATTTTTGAAATTTTTTTTAATCTTTTTTGGATTTGCATATTAAAATCTGGCGAATCAATGCCTATAAAAACATCTATCTTTTCTTTTATGAATAAATTACAGAGATCATTTTTATAAGACATGATCTTGGAATAGTTGAGAATGGGATCTACAAGGCCCATTATATTTAAATTGTTAAAGTCAAAAGCTGATTTGAGGCCCTGATCTTCCATTTTTGGGCCCCCAACGCCATAAATTTCTACATTTTTTATTTTTTTTAGAGCTTTAAGAAGGTTTTCCCCTAGAATATCGCCGGAATGCTCTCCAGCAACAATTCCTATCTTAATAGAATCTTTCACCTACCTGAGAATGCCTCTTTCTGAAGATTTAATAGTGTCTAAAAAGTTTTGGACTTCTTGGAGATCATTGGACTCCATAGATTCAACTTTCTCTATTGCATCCTTAAGATTAAATCCCTTTCTATAGATGGTTTTATATGCTTTTTTAAGAATGGTTATTGTTTCCTGATCAATACCTCCTCTTTCCATTCCTACTGAATTAAGACCGACAACCCTTGCAGGATTTGATGCTACTTTTATGTATGCAGGTACATCCATTGTGATTGAAGCATTCATACCCGCAAAAGAGTAGTCCCCCATCTGACAAAACTGATGAATAGTGGTTAAAGCACCAATTGTCACATTATTGCCTACAGTTACATGACCGGCTATGCCTGCATTATTAGCAAAAACATTATCACTACCAACAATGCAATCATGAGCAACATGAGCGTATGCCATAAATAAATTCTTGTTGCCAATTATAGTTGTGCTTTTATCTTGGACAGTTCCTCTATGGACAGTTACACCCTCTCTAAAGATATTATGATCTCCAATTTCTAGAGTTGTTTCTTCACCTTTAAATTTCTTATCTGGAGTATCTTCACCTATAGTACAGAACTGATAAAAAACATTATTCTTTCCAACAGTTGTTGGTCCCTTCAAAACTACATGAGAGAGCAGTTTTGAACCAGACTTTATTTTAACTTTTTCTCCTATAATACAAAAAGGTCCGATTTCAACATTTTCATCGATTTCGGCAGAAGGATGTATTATTGAGGATTCGTGAATAGACATTTATTTTTTTCTCTCTGCACATAATATATTAGCAGAACATACCAATTTTCCATTAACTTCAGCAAAACACTCAAATTTCCAGATTCCTCTCGTGCTGCCAAGAACTTTACTGAAAATATCTACTTTATCTCCAGGTAATACTCTTTGCCTAAATCTTGCTTTATCTACTCCGGCTATTACATAAATTGAACCTTCTTCAGGAGTCTTATTCATGGTCTTAAAGCCAAGAATTCCCGATGCTTGACCCATAGCTTCTATTAGAATTACTCCAGGCACAATAGGATTACCAGGGAAATGACCCTCTAAAAATACATTTTCATCTTTTACATGCATTACAGCATGAATGTTATCGCCTTCTTCAAGAGAAATTACTTCGTCTATAAAAAGAAATGGATCTCTATGCGGAAGATACTTTTGTATCTCTTCACCAGAAAGAATCATCTATTTACCTCTTTTTTTAATAAAAACAGCTGACTTTGACCAATTCATATGATTTTGAGCGGGCATAATACCAATATAATTTCCAGATGACTTTATGCTCTTTGTGATTAGAGTATGTGCACCAACGGTTACATCATCACAAATCTCAAGGTGCCCAAGAACACCAGAAAGGCCTCCCATTTTAAAATTTTTTCCTATCTTAGTTGATCCAGCTATTGCACAACAGGCTGCTATTGCTGAGTTAGACCCCAAAGAAACGTTATGAGCAATATGTATCTGATTGTCTAATTTGACCCCATCGAAGATCATTGTATTAGAAATTGCGCCTCTATCAATTGTGCATCCTGCACCGATTTCAACATTATCTCCAATATCAAGACCGCCAAGCTGTTCTATCTTTTGATAGCTTTCGTTTTCAGGCGCAAAACCAAATCCATCTGAGCCTAAAACAGAATTTGGATGAACTATGCAATCTTGCCCAATTGAAACATCTTTAAGTATTGTCGTATTTGGGTAAATGACTGTTTTATCACCAATTTTACAATTCTCACCTATATAAACGTTAGGACCAACTTTGACATCTTTACCCAAATTTACAGAATCATGAATAAAGACACTGTTTTGAAAAGATCCATTTGAGAAATCAATCTCATCACTAAAAAGCTTTGATAGTTTTGCAAAAGCAAGATATGGATCAGAGCATACTAGGAGAGTAGTTTCATTGTTTGTTTTAATGCCTTCTTTAACTATTACGGCTGAAGCTTTTGTGCTTTCTAAAAGTTTATTGTATTTTGAGTTAGCTAAAAAAGTTACGCAGCCCTGAACAGCACTATCTAGGGTTGCAATATTATCAATCTGTAAATCAGCATCTCCGATTATCGAAGCATCGATATATTCGGAGATGAATTTAATTGAGTATTTCTTATTCTCAGATCCAGACACTAGTTAGATTCTGGTTCTGCATTTGCAGCTCCATCTAGCGCATCTGTTACTTGTTCGGTAATGCTTACAGAGCCATCAAAATATAAAGCCTGATCAGCACCAAGTAATAATTGAATCTTCTTTGCAACAATAAGATCATTTATGATTTGCATCATAGCGGGATTTAATTGAGCAGCAACAGTTTGAATAGTCTCATTTTGTTTAGCCTGTATTTTTCCTAAAACAAATTCAAGATCTGTTGTTTTTTCTTGAATATCTTTTTGAAGTTCAGCAATTTCTTCATTTGAAAGAGTTTCTGCATCTTTTTGAAGTGATTCAACTAAACTTTGTCTGTCTGCCTGAAGCTCTTGAGCTTGCTCAACCATTGATGCATATTCACTTTCTTCTTCAAGCGCTTTGAAAGCATCTTGAGCAACTTGTGTTTGAAGAATTGCTGCTTGTGTATCTATTACGGCAACATTCTGTGCTGATGCCGTTACAGAAAATAAGCCTACAAATCCTATACAAGCAATATATGTAACTAATTTTTTCATAATAAGCCCCTTTTTAAGTTCGTATATTCTATATTAAATTGCATGAAAAACACTAATAAATTTAAAACACAGTTCCAATAGTAAATTGAAACTCTTCAGTCCTCTCAAACCTGTCTTCATTATATGGCTTTGAGATCGCAAAACTCATTGGGCCAAACCCTGTTATCCAGGTTAACCCAACTCCTATTGAGTATCTCAATTCATCAATGCTTGGTTTGTAGCAGCTTACTTGATATTCCCTACATTCCATTGCAAAAACATTACCAAAATCAAAAAAGAAAGCTGTTCTCATTGATCGCTGGTCTTCAACCATTGGAAGTTTAAATATCAACTGCATACTTCCCTCTATTTTTACGTCACCTCCAATTGGATCATCTCTTTGATAAATGATGCTCTGATTATATGCGGGACTGTCAGGAATTCCATCAAAATTAGAGTCTATTAAAGGTGGGCATAAGTCATTAACTGTATCAAACCCATAACATGGTGAGGGAGTAGCTCTAGGACCAAGAGTGTTCGACTCAAACCCTCTCAATGATCTTGGACCTCCTGCATAAAAATGTTGGAAGAATGGAACATTATCTGTATCCCCATAAGGAGCTAAATATCCAATTTCTCCTTGGAAGCCAAAAACAAGATCCCATACATTTAATGGTTGATAAAATTTTTGTCTTATATTTAATTTATAGTAATTAATATCACTCAAAGGCAAAGTAGCTAAAAATAATGCTTCAGTAGATGCGCCATCTGTTGGGAACATACCTCTATTAAGAGTTATTCTTGACCATACAGCTTGGGCAGAGACAGTTTGGAAAGAGTTACCTTCCTCTAGGAGGAAATCAAGAATGTCTCTTACTGGTAAAGTTCCTTGATCAATTTCTGTTTTATCATAAGTTAAATTTAAGCCTACTCTCTGAGTATCTGATATAGGATATCCAAACTGTATACCGAGACCTTGAGAGTCACTAGTGTAGTTAGCTATGTTGAATTCACCATAGTCTGTTTTTCTATAATAAAGGCTATAACCCCTGCTTGCTCCATCAATTGTGTAATAAGGATCATAGAAAGATAGATTATAAACCTCTTGGTAAATGCTCTTATTTATTGCAATACCCACTGAGTTTCCTGTTCCAAGGAAGTTTCTCTCCTGCAGATTGAATCCAATCATTAAACCAAAATCACTATAACCTAAATTTCCTCCAACGTTACCTGTTGTCTCTTCTTCAACTCTAAATTTAACGTCAATTTGATCATCAGTGCCTGGAACGGGAACTGTTTCGACGTTCACCTCTTTGAAGAATCCAAGCCTTTCCAGTCTAACTCTGGACTGCTCAATTTTGTCATCAGATGCCCAAGCTCCCTCAAATTGCCTCATCTCTCGTCTTAAAACATCATCTTGAGTAATTTCATTTCCTTCAAATAAAATCTTTCTTGTGTAAGTTCTTTTACCTGGGTCGATAACAAAACTTAAATCAACCTCGAGCATTTCCTCATCTATATCTGGCTGCCCCTTAACAGATGCAAATGCATAACCCTCATTTCCAAGGAGACTTGTGAAAATCTCTTCAATTTGTGTAATTTGGGCTTGAGAATATGTGATATCTTTTTGGGTTTCAATTATAGGATCAATAAGTTCCTCATTTATAGGCATATCACCAACAATTTTTACATCGCTGATCGTGTACTTAGGGCCTTCCGAAATAATATATGTAATATAAATACTGCTTCTATCCCTTGAGATGCTAACCTGGCTTGATTCAATGGAGAACTGTAAATATCCTCTATCAAGATAATATGACTCAAGGTTTTCGAGATCGCCTTGGAGCTTTTCTCTTGAGTATTGGTCATCATTTGAGAGAAAAGACAACCAGCTGCCTTCACTTAACTCCATTACATCAAGTAAATCCTCATCAGAAAAAATATTGTTTCCTAGAATTGTGATGCCATCTATCTTTGCGCTCTCTCCCTCATCTATTTCAATTGAAATAGAAACTCTATTTCGAGGTTGAGGCGTTTCATATATTTCTACTCCTGCTCCATATCTACCCTGAGAGGAATAAGATCTTACTAACTCGGCTTTCATTCTCTCAAGCGTTGACCTTTTGTAAACTTGTCCTTCTGTTATTCCAATACCATCAAAACTTTCAAGTAATATTTCAGTTTTAAGCGCACTGTTACCAGAAATATCAATTGAAGATATTGATGGTCTTTCTGCAACAGTTATTATTAATGCATTTCCATCTCTTCCTATTTGAATATCATCAAATTGCTCTGTAGCAAAAAGTGCTCTTGTTATATCTACAATCTTTCGATCATCAATTTTATCTCCAACAGAAATTGGTATTGTGTTAAAAATACTTCCCGTTGAGACTCTCTGAAGACCAGCTATTCGGATATCGTTAACGATAAATTCTTCAAAAGCTAAAACGGTAGTTATGTTTAGAAGTAATACGAAAGAAATTAGGCGCTTTAAGATTTTCATCAACCTACCCACCTAAAAATATCATTTGTTACAGCAAAGACTAGAAGAAATCCTACCATCAATGCGCCTAGAGTATATGCAAAATTTTCAACTCTTGCAGGAAGTGGTTCTCCTCTTATCGCCTCTATCGCAAGCATGGTAAGTTGCCCGCCATCTAAAACAGGAATTGGCAGCAAGTTCAGCACACCTAAACTAATGCTTAAAATAGCCATTAAATATAGAAAAGGTAAAAAGCCTGCACTAAATGCTTCACCAGACATCTTTGCAATTCCAACAGGACCGCTAAGATTTTCTGCACCCATATTTCCAGTAATCATTTTTCCTATAAATAGAAGTGTTTTCACACTTAGATTATATGTATCTCTGACTGACTTTGTGAAAGCTTCAAAAATAGATCTTTTGTATGCAGCTGAAATGCCAAGAATTGGAGTACCAGCTTCAGAGATTTCAGTGTTTATAAAAAAGTTTTTTATTTCTCCATTTCTTTGAATTACAAGATTAACATTACTATTAGATGAAGATGTGAGGATATCTGAAACCTCTGCAAAATGATTAACGCTTTTACCATCTATTTCTAATATTTTATCACCTGCCATAACTCCAGCAAGCGATGCTGGTCCCTGCCTAGAGAGTGAGCCAATTTCTGGAGATATGTAAGATGTTATCCCGATTGGAAAGAACTTTTCTGGTTCTTGTTGTTGTTCTGAATTACTTAAAAATTCTACAACACTTATATTTCTATAGTATGCCTCAGAACTTTTAGCATTTAAAAAGCCTGCATTTATTTCACCAGTTAGACCAGCATTAGCTAAGAGTGCAAGTCTGTATTCTGTAGGATTTGAGATTTTTTCACCATTTATGGAAACAAGAATATCGTTTTTATTAATGTCACCAGATATAGAAGAACTAGAAACATATTCACCATCAACAAGAAAAATTGGTTTTACCGTTTGCTGGGATGAAAATATGAAGGTAAATATAAATACTGCAAGAATAAAATTAGCAAGAGGGCCAGCAAACATTACAGCTGCTCTTTGCCACTTAGGTTTTGTTTCGAATAAGTTATCTAATTGCTCATCAGTAAAGTTTTTTTTCATTTCAGGTTCAGCATCTAGAGCTTTCTTCGATAAATATGACACATAGCCTCCAAGAGGTAATGCTGATAGAGCAAATTCAGTCCCTTTTTTATCTTTCTTTTTATAAATAACTGGGCCCATGCCAACTGAAAATCTATCAACATGGACTTTGCACATTCTTAAAACAAAGAAATGGCCGCCCTCATGAATTACAACAAGGACACCCAAAAGAATTAGAAAAGCAATTATAGTTATCATAAGTGTTTTAAGTTAGTGATTTTATCACCATATTAGATATATTGCGTGCCTCCTTATCAATTTCAAAAATATCTTCAATACTATTAAACTTTGACATCTCTTTTGTATCAAAAGTTCGTAAAATTACCTCATATATTTGTCTAAATGTAATCCTTTTCTTTAGAAAATTTTCTACTGCAATCTCATTGGCAGCATTAAAATAAATTCCCTTTGAGCTATCTTCTCGAACAGCCTCTCTTGCCAAATTAACAATTTCAGCTCTGTCATTTGGAAAGCTTTCAAAGTTAAGCTTGAGATTATTAAAATCAATGGGCTGGAACGGGATTGAAAGTCTTTTATCATCTGACATTGCATTAGCAATAGGTACACGCATATCTGGATTACTCATTTGGCAAATTGAAGATCCATCATTAAATGTAACTATCGAATGAACAATGCTCTCGGGATGGATTACAAGCTCAAAGAAGCTCTCATCCATATCAAATAAATAGCATGCTTCAATGAGTTCCAAACACTTATTCACAAGAGTAGCTGAATCTATAGAAATCTTTGATCCCATTTCCCAGTTAGGGTGATTGAGTGCATCTTGGACTCCAATATTATTGAGTTCATCTATATTCCTTCCGTGAAAGGGCCCTCCTGAGGCGGTAATGACTATTTGCTTAACATCTTGTGTTGATCTAGATTCAGGTAAGCATTGGAAGATAGCATTATGCTCGCTATCAATTGGGACTAGTTCGGTATTATTTTCTCTTACTGTTTCCATCAGTAATGATCCGCCTGCCACAATACTTTCTTTATTGGCAAGAAGGATCTTTTTACCTGATTTTGCTGCATGGAAAGTCGACTTAATTCCAGCAAAACCTGATATGGCTGAGATTACAATATCAACATCACTTGAATTGAAGATATCGGAAAGCTCTTTCTCATCTTCACAAATAACTGTATCTTCCGTTTTTAGTATATTTTCTATTGCTGATTTATCATTTATGTAAATGTATTTTGGATTATGCTTTTTAATAATCTTATTAGCCTTTTCAACATTGCTGTTTACCGAAATGCCTACTAGTTCAAAGTTTTCTTTGTTTGAGTCGATAACAGATAAAGCATTTTCTCCAATACTCCCAGATGCACCAAGAATGAATATCTTTTTCAAAAGTATGATCCTGCCGTATGTAAGAGAAGTGAAAAAAATAAAGTCATTGGAATAGCCGCTAAATGAGAATCAACTCTGTCGAGTAAGCCTCCATGCCCAGGGAGAATACTACCTGTATCTTTAACATCTGCCTTTCTTTTTAAAAAACTAAAAAAGTAGTCTCCGCATAATGCGAATGGGATTGAAAGAATCATTGTTAGTGCGAGTACAAGAGAAACCTCTTCTAGGAATAAGTATGCACATATAACAAAAAATAAACTAGACATGAGGCCGCCGATTAATCCTTCGATGGTTTTGTTAGGGCTTAGCTTGGGAAGAAATGAATTTTTTCCTAGGTTTTTACCAATAATATATGCACCGGTATCAAAAACTGCAATATTAAAAATAACTGCTAATAGAAATATTCTAGATCCGGTTACTAATTGAAAACATACCAAACAAAAAGCGGATATTAATAGCAAACCAATCCAAAAATTATTAAATGCAAAATTTGAAGATAAACGCCCTTGTTTAAAGAATATTTGATAAGCAACTACAATCCAAACCGTTATTCCCAACATTGTTATAAATGATATTGGTTCAAATAATCCTCCAAAATAATGATTAGCGCTTATTAAGATAATAAACAATATTAAAAAAATTAATCTCTTTCCATTACTTGATTTTGAAACTGACATCCATTCGAGGAACAAAGCCAAAGAAAGTATAGATATGAAAATATTCAAAATCAGATTTGATGAGTAAAGTATCAAAGTGATAACAATAGCTGAAATAAAAATTGCAGTTATTGAACGCTGTAAAAATTCTTGTTTAAGTTCGCTCACCGAATCTTCGCTCCGAATTAAAATATTTGTTTATGTTTCTTTTAAAATCCTGTTTTGAATAATCTGGCCAGAGTTTTCTAACAAAATGGATCTCAGAATAAGCTATTTGATATAAAAGAAAATTGCTTATCCTTGTATCTCCTCCAGTCCTAATTAGTAAATCAATGCTGGATTCAGGAACTTGCGATAATTCATTAATTGTATGGTCATTGATATCAGATGCTTTAATTTTCAATCTAGATACCTCTCTTGCGATATTAATAATATCCATTTTACCACCATAACCAAGTGCTACATTTAGTCTTAGTTTAGGTTTATTACTGAAAGATTTCTCTTCAGCAAATTTGATTTTTTCATAAGTTTTTTTGCCGAAATTAGAATAATCGCCAAAAAATCTGACTTTTACCTTTTGCTCAATTAATTCATCCAGCTCATTATTAATACTATTAACAATAAGATTGTTTATGGCTTTGACTTCAGACTTTGGTCTTTTCCAATTTTCCGTGCTGAATGCATAAACCGTAAGAGATTCAATATTTTGATTAACTGATTCCTTAACTATTTCCTTGAGTGCTGATACTCCCCTAGCATGACCTTCTTTAATTTGAAGATTATTTTTTTTTGCCCAACGCCCATTACCATCCATAATGATAGCTATATTTTTCAGGTTCATTTTTATGACTAGATTTGAATTAAATCGTCTTCTTTATGCTTAAGTTGATCATCTATCATAGATATAAATTTATCTGTGATTTCTTGGATTTCTACCTCCAAATCTCTTAATTCATCATCAGAAAGCTCGCTTTTCGTGTTTAAATCTCTAGCGGTTTGATTACTATCGCGTCTAACACTTCTTATAGAAATTCTTGCATTTTCAGCCTCAGTCCTAGCTTGTTTAATATAGTCTTGCCTAGTTTCTTCAGTAAGAGCTGGCATTGTTATTCTAATGAGATCGCCAGATGAGCTTGGGTTTAATCCAAGATCAGAAGAAATTATGGCCTTTTCGATTTCTGGCATTAGTGTCTTATCCCATGGAGATATTACTAATGTTCTATTTTCTTCAACGCTTATATTTGCAGTTTGATTAATAGGCGTTTGATTACCATAGTAATCAACTTTTACAGAGTCCAATATAGAAGGGTTAGCCCTTCCAGTTCTAATTTTATTAAATTGATTTGATAAAGAATCCATACACTTTTGCATTCTTTCAGTAGTCTCATCTTTTATTGTATTCATGATATTAATGTTCCTATATCTTCCCCTTTAGCAATTGATGATAGCGAGTTCTCATCCTTCAAATTAAATACTTTAATTGGCAGCTTATGATCTTTTGCTAGCGTCAGAGCTGTGCCATCCATAATTCGAAGATTTTTTGAAATTGCTTCTTCAAAAGAAATATTTTTATAAAACTTGGCATTTGGATCTTTCTCGGGATCAGCTGAATATACACCATCAACTCTAGTAGCTTTTAGCATAATATCTGATTGAGTTTCTACCGCCCTAAGACAACCTGCAGTGTCAGTTGTAAAAAAAGGATTTCCAGTTCCCGCAGTAAATATAACTACGTATCCATCTTTAAGAAGCTGAATAGCTCTTCTTCTATCAAAATGCTCAACAAGTCCTGAAATTGAGAGAGCTGACATAACTCTTGTTTTAACATTGGCCCTTTCAAGAGCATCCCTCAAGGCAATTCCATTCATCACAGTTGCTAACATTCCCATATGATCCCCAGCAACTCTATCCATTCCAGATTGACTTAGCCTTTCTCCTCGAAATAAGTTTCCTCCACCTATGACTATCCCAATTTCGGCGCCAAGCTCTTTGCATAATTTAATTGATACGGCCATTGAGTCTAAAATTTTGGGGTCAATGCCAATCCCCTCTTCACCTGCAACAGATTCGCCACTGAACTTTACAAGAAGTCTTGAGTATTTTAAATCAGCCATCTTTATTAAGTTGTTCAGCAACCTCCTCTGCAAAATCTTTTGAAGATACTTCTATGCCCTCACCAACTTTGAATCTTTCAAATGAGATTACCTCATTATCGCTATTTTCAAGGAGTTTTGAAATAGAGGTATCAGGATCCTTTATAAAGTCTTGAGAAAGTAGTGTAACTTCTTTAAGAAATCTTTTTATCTTTCCTTCAACCATTTTTTGCATGATATTTTCGTCTTTGCCTGACTCCTTTGCTTGAGATTCAAAAATATTTGTCTCTCTTTCAAGAACTTCTTTATCAACCCCATCTTCATTTATTGATAAAGGAGCTGAAGCAGAAATATGCATAGCAATATCTCTTCCGAGTTCATCATTTTCTTCTTTTAATAAAACCATTGCAGCAAGTTTGTTATCAGAATGAAGATAAGTCCCGACCTTTTTTGAACTATCAAATTCTTGGGTAGCCAATCTTCTTACTTGAATATTTTCTCCGATTGACTGAACAAGTTTTTGTCGATCTTCCTCAACATCCTTCTTTAAATCTTCTACATCAAGATATTTCTTGCTGACAAGTCTTTCTTCGATATTCTTTGCAAACTCAATGAAACTATCATCTTTAGCAGCAAAATCAGTTTCAGAGTTGATTTCAACCATAGTTGCATAATTTTCTGAAACATGAACTTTTATTACGCCATCTGCTGCCACACGAGCCGATTTCTTTTCAGCCTTGAGAGCACTGTTAGAACGAAGAAGATCCAAAGCTTTTTCTATATCTCCCTCAACTTCTACTAAGGCTTTTTTGCATTCCATCATTCCAACACCAGAAAGTTCTCTTAGTTCTTTTACTTGGGATGCCTTTATTTCCATTAGGTTTCTCCTTTTTCGCTTTCTTCAGCTTTCTCTTCTTTTGGTTCCTCTTCAGAAACATCACTCTTAACTTCTGTTTCCTCGTTAGGGGAAGTCTCATTAGTTACTTCTGCATTTTCTTGATTTTCTGACTCTTGTTTATCATCTTCAACATTAGTTTCTTCAATGCTCTCTTCAGGTAAAAAATCATCTTTCGTTGCTTCATCGACTAGATTTAAAGCTTTACCTGAAGTAATTTTTACTTCACTTACTTTATGTATAACTGGAACTGATTCATCGCTAGATGTTTCTGGAGCATAACCTTGTTTTGATTCTAGACCTCTCTCACAAGCCTCACCAATGACTTCAAGGACTAACTTAATTGATCTGATTGCGTCATCGTTTCCAGGAATAACAACATCTATACCTTCAGGGTTAGAGTTTGTATCAACAAGACCAATAACTGGAATTCCCATTTTTTGAGCTTCAGTTACTGCAATTTTTTCATGTTTAACATCGATAACAAATAAGGCATCTGGAAGCCCTTTCATGTTTTTAATACCACCAATAGATTCCATTAGTTTTTGATGCTCTCTTGAAATCTCAAGTGCCTCTTTTTTTGAAAGTTTTTCTATCCTGCCTGATGACATCATTTCCTCTAAATCCGATAGCCTTCTGATCGAGCTTCGAATAGTTTTCCAGTTTGTCAGTGTTCCACCAAGCCATCTTTTATCTACATAAGGAAGGCCAAGTGATGATGCTTTTTCTCTAATTGATTTGCTTGCTGATCTTTTTGTTCCTACAAATAGTAATTTGTTTCCTCTTGAGCAAATAGATTCAACTCTTGATGCAGCTGCATTTAACTGACTTTGGGTTGTTTCTAAATTGATAATGCTTATTTTTTTTCTGGTGTCGAATATATATTCTTCCATTTTTGGATTCCAGAATCTTGATTGATGACCAAAATGAACACCTGCCTGAAGCAGGTCTTTTATTGAGACAATACTCATATTTTTCCTCCTGGGTTATTTCTCCAGCCTATAATTGAAAAACTTTAAAAAAAGCACCCAAATCAATCTTTAATAAGGCTTTCGTGATTAAAAGTTAGTGTATTTTATAGAAAATGATGCATAAATCAAAGAGAAATTTAATCTAACTCTTTGAATACCTTTTTGAATTGATCGGTGCCAGGGAAATTCTTGCTTTCATCTGTTGATTTTGAAAATTCTTCAAGTGCTTTAAGTTGTTTTTTATCAAGTGTTGTGGGTATTTCAACAATTACTCTGCATAATAGATCACCCCTACCTCTCGATCTTATGTGACTAGCACCTTTACCTTTAATTCTAAAAATTTTTCCAGTTTGAGTATATGGTGGAATTTTAAGTGAGATATTCTTTTCTAAAGATGGAATTTCAATTGAGCCTCCTGTGATAGCTTTATAAAAAGGTATAGGAGCTTCTATGAATAAATCTTTGCCATCTCTTTCGAGGATAGGATGATCATCGACTCGCACAGCAACATATAGATCTCCAGGCTGTGCATCTCTTGCCCAGTTTCCCTCTCCAGATAGTCTAACCCTGTCTCCAGTATCTACTCCAGCAGGAATATTTACTGATAAAGTTTTTACCTTCTCAATAGTTCCTTTTCCTGAACATGTCGAACAAAATTCAGAAATAACTTGGCCAGTTCCTCCACAAGTTCCACATGTTTGTTGAAGTGAAAAAAAACCTTGTTGCATTCTAATTTGGCCTGTGCCTCCACATGCTGGACAAACTTTGGGTTTAGTTCCAGGCTTTGCTCCAGTTCCAGAACAATCATTACACTGTGATTGAACTGGCACTTTGATTTTAATCTTTGTTCCTAAAACAGCGTCTTTTAGAGATAGACTAAGATTATATTGAAGATCTTGACCCCTTCTAGCTCTTCTTGTTGTTGACCTTCCACCTCCAAATATATCTCCAAAAATATCTCCAAATATGTCTCCAATATCAGAAAAATTCATGTCATTAAAGTTTGGACCACCGCCCATCCCCTGAACTCCAGCATGACCGAATTGATCATATGTAGATTTTTTTTGTGGATCAGATAAAACATCATATGCTTCGGCAGCTTCTTTGAACTTTTCTGCTGCTGAATCATCATCAGGATTTCTATCAGGATGATACTTCATGGCAAGCTTTTTAAAAGCTTTTTTTAACTCTGAGTCCGAAGCGCTTTTAGAGACTCCCAAAACATCGTAATAGTCTCTTTTTGACATGGTAAAGAAGTATTACTACTTATCCTCTTCTTGAACTTCCTCAAAGTCAGCTTCAACCGTATTGTCGTCACTGCTCTGAGAATCTTCAGTGCCTTCTGAGGTATTAGGCTGACCATCTTGCTGTTGATTATAAAGTTTTGATGATAGAGGAGTTAACACATCATTCAATGCTTTAGTCGCTTCTTCAATTTGCTCAACATTTTCTGCTTTAACTGCGTCCTCAAGACCTTTAACCGCAACTTCAATTTGTTCTTTTTCCTCATCTGATAATTTATCACCCGAATCAGAAACTGTTTTTCTTGTAGCATGACATAGCATGTCTGCATTATTTTTAACTTTTACGAGCTCTTCAAACTTAGCATCATCCTCAGCATTTGCTTCAGCATCTTTTACCATTTTTTCAATGTCTTCATCTGATAATCCACTTGAAGCTTTAATGACTATGGATTGCTCTTTGCCAGAATTTTTATCTTTTGCTGAAACATTCAAAATACCATTAGCATCTAAGTCAAAAGAAACTTCGATTTGAGGCATTCCTCTTGCTGCTGGAGGTATATCAGTAAGGTTAAATTGCCCTAATGATTTGTTTTGAGCTGCCTGTTTTCTTTCACCTTGGATTACATGAACTGTAACAGCAGTTTGGTTGTCCTCAGCGGTCGAAAAAACTTGTGATTTTTGAGTTGGGATAGTCGTATTCTTTTCAATTAAAGGTGTTGCTACCCCACCAAGAGTCTCTATTCCTAGCGTTAAAGGTGTAACATCTAGAAGAAGTACATCTTTTGTATCTCCAGATAGAACTGATCCTTGAATCGCTGCACCAATTGCTACAGCTTCATCAGGGTTTAAATCTTTTCGAGGCTCTTTTCCAAAAAAATCTTGAACTTTTTTCTGAACAAGAGGCATTCTGGTTTGACCGCCAACAAGAAGAATGTCATCAATTTTATCCTTTGTGAGTTTTGCATCTTTTAATGCTGTTTCAAGAGGAGATATGCTTCTATCAACTAAATCTTCAACTAATGACTCTAACTTAGCCCTGGTAATTTTTTGAACAAAGTGCTTTGGGCCACTAGCATCCGCAGTAATGTAAGGCAAATTAACTTCAGTCTGCTCTGAAGAAGATAATTCTATTTTTGCCTTTTCGGCAGCCTCTTTCAATCTTTGAAGAGCTAACGGATCACTTTTCAAATCAAACCCTGAATCTTTTTTAAACTCTTCAACAAAAAAGTCTATCAGTCTTAAATCAAAATCCTCTCCTCCAAGGAAAGTATCTCCATTTGTTGATAGCACCTCAAACTGATGTTCGCCATCAACTTCCGATATTTCAATTATCGAAATATCAAAAGTTCCGCCACCAAGGTCATATACAGCAATAACTGAATCTCCTTTACCTTTATCAAGGCCATAGGCCAATGCAGCTGCAGTTGGTTCATTAATTATTCGCTTAACTTCTAAGCCTGCTATCTTCCCGGCATCTTTAGTGGCCTGTCTTTGGGAGTCATTAAAATAAGCTGGGACAGTTATAACTGCTTCCTTAACATCTGTGCCAAGATAATCTTCAGCAGTTTTTTTCATTTTCTTGAGTATTTCTGCAGAAACTTGTGGTGGTGCTAATTTTTTGTCATCTACCCCAACCCAAGCATCACCATTGTCTGCTTTGATGATCTTGTAAGGAACCATATCAGCATCTTTTTTAACAACATCATCGCTAAACCTTCTTCCAATTAATCTTTTAATGGCATATAGAGTTTTTTCAGGATTGGTTACAGCCTGTCTTTTGGCAGGTGTTCCAACAAGAACTTCATCACCATCAGTATAAGCAATAACTGAAGGAGTGGTTCTTCCACCTTCTGAATTTTCAATAACTTTTGGCTGTTGCCCCTCTACAACAGCAACACAACTATTTGTTGTACCTAAATCTATTCCTATTATTTTTGACATAAATTTCCTCTAATTTTTTACGACCACAACTCTTGCTGGTCTAATAACTCTCTCATGAAGTTTCCATCCCTTTTGCATCACTTCAACAATCTTGTTGTCAGCATGTTTTCCATCCTTAACTACAGAGACAGCCTCGTGCTGAATAGGATCAAAATCCTCACTAATGGGATAAATAGGACTAATTCCAAATTTATCAAGAGCAGACTCAAAAGACTTAAGTGTTAGCTCAATACCCTCTTTATCAGAGTCAGAAACATCCTTACTTAGATTCTTTAAAGCGTGTTCTAAATTATCTACAACAGGCAATAACTCTAAAAGCAATTTCTCAACACCATATTTATGAGCTTTCTCAACTTCAACTACAGAACGCTTCTGTGAATTATCAAGTTCAGCTCTTAATCTAAGTATCGTGTCTTCTAATTCAGGTATTCTTTCTTCATCTGAAACTTCATTGGACTCCTCAAGTTCATCAGTTTCAGATTCGGAATGAATATCATCTGTGATATCTTCATTCTTTTCTTTAGACATATTTTCTCCCTAGAAGATATATAGGGATTTGTGGAATTACTTCAAGCTTTTTTTAATCAGTCTTTTTGACGAAAATAACTGAACTTCTATCTACAATCTCATACCCGTGAGAAGCTGCAATATCATCCTGTTTCTTTTCAATTTCTGAATCATGAAACTCGATAGTTTTTCCAGTATCAACGCAAACCATATGGTCATGATGATGATCTTGGGTCATCTCGTAGACTGAGTGTCCCTCTTCAAAGTTATGCCTGGTAACTATTCCAGCTGATTCAAATTGTGATAGAACTCTATAAACAGTTGCTAAGCCAACATCGTCACCACTCGTGAGAAGATCTTTATAAATATCTTCTGCGCTTAGATGAACTTCACTATCAATAGTTTTAGCCAATACCTCAAGTATCAACATTCTTGGTAAAGTTGCTTTAAGTCCAGCTTTTTTAACAGCGTCTTGTGTGCTCATAAAGTTATAGATTAATTTACTTCCTTTAGTATAATCGATGAATATTATGAAAGAAAATCTAAAAGTTTCAACTGCATTTCTACTAATTTTTTTAATTTCTTCCTGTTCATCTTTCAGTTTCTATAAAGTACCTGTTACTCAAGGTAATATTTTTGAAGAAGAGGATATTGAAAAGCTTCAAGTCGGCCAATCAATGGATCAAGTGCAGTTCATTTTGGGTTCGCCAATGATAAAAGATCCTTTTCACTCAAACAGATGGGATTACTTAAATCTTATTACGATTGGAGATGAGAAGATTGTTGAAAAGAAACTTGTTGTAATCTTTGATGACAAAAATCTTTTATCATCTTGGAAAATTGTTTCAGAATAGAATTTCTTTTTTTAGTTCTCTGTTTTATTTCTTGCAGCTAAATCATTAACAAAGCTATCAAGAAAAACATTTACAAATTTTTCTACTGTTGAGTCACTTAAGATGATCCCTAAAAAATAAGGAACCTTTGCATTAGCTTTAAATGAAATGCTACAACTTTTATCATTTAGATGTTCGACATCCCAAGAAGCATTCATTTCCTCAAATGGTCCTTTAATTTGAGTTATCAGAATTCTTTCATCCTCGATAACGTTTCCTGACTTAATTTTATAACTCACGCCGGCAATCTCAAATTCAAGCTCGCCAATTTGAGAAAAATCTTTGTTGTCAGTATTTAATGACCTTGATGCATTGCAAAAGGGTAAATATTGTTCATACCTTTCAAAGTTTGCTACTTGCTCAAATACTAGAGTGTGCTTAAAAGGAAGAATACGAGTTACTTCGAAATTTCTTTTCATTAATCATATTTGTGTAATTAAAATCGCTCCCACTGCAATTGGGGCCACAAACCTTATAAAGAAGTACCAAGTATTTAAAAATCCATCGCTTAATTGCAATTGTTCTTGAATGAGTTCTTTTTTCATAAACCAACCTACAAAAATTGCTACAAAAAGCCCGCCTAAAGGTAAAAGTAAGTTATTTCCTATAAAAACAATAGAATCAAGGATTGTTCTATCTCCGAGGAGTTGGAAGTCGCTTAAAATATTAAAACTGAGGACGCTTCCTATTCCAAGAAACCATGCTAAAAAGCCAAAGATGAATGCGGCACTCTTTCTTGAAATAATATTCTTTTCTGAAAAGTAGGCTACGCTTGGCTCCAATAAAGATATAGAGGAACTCAGTGAAGCAATAACAAGCAGTATAAAAAATAAAGGTCCAAAAACTTGCCCCAAAAACATTGTTTCGAATGTTTGTGAAAGTGTTATAAACACTAGTCCAACTCCACCACTATTTACTTCAAGTCCTGATGCAAAGATTATTGGGAATATTGCAAGGCCTGCCATTAGAGCAACAAGTGTATCTAAGCCACCAACGGTTATTGAGGTACTTAATATTTTTTGATCATCTGACATATATGCTCCATATGTCATGATTGCTCCCATACCTAAACTTAAACTAAAAAAAGCTTGCCCCATGGCGCTTAAGAATGTCTGAGGATTTACCTGACTGAAATCAGGACTAAATAGGAACTGTAGACCTCTTAGAAAATCACCATTTATAACCGCATTTAAAACCATTAGAATCAAAATGAAACCAAGAAGAGGCATAAGAACTCTTACGAATCTCCCAATTCCATTTTTAATCCCACTAGCTATAACTCCTGCAGTAACTAATATAAAAACAGTATGCCAAATCAGTAAATTAGAGGCTGAAGATGTAGTAATGCTGAACTGCTCTTCAGAAGATAGTTGTAAATCAGGAAGAGCTGAAATAAAAATATAATTTATACAAATGCCAGCTAGGACACTGTAAAAGGATAGTATTAAAATACCAGCAACAAGTCCGCCCCAACCTATAAGCTGCCAATTAGAAGATCTATTTGAGTCTAAAGCTGCAGACTTCATTGAGTTAACTGGACTGCTAGATGCTCTTCTTCCAATTACTATTTCAGCCATCATAATTGGTAAGCCTATTATTAAAATACATGCTAAATAAATTAAAACAAATGCTCCACCACCATTAGTGCCAGCCATATAAGGAAATCCCCATATATTTCCCAATCCAACAGCAGAGCCAGTAGCTGCTAAAATGAAGGTCCACTTTCCTGACCATTTTCCATGAGATTTTAACTGTTCCATTATTGCCTCCAGCTAGGTGTATGGGTTAAAAACAAATGCAAGACATATAAAATAGCAGATTGTTACTAATAAAGTAAGAATCCTTCTCATTTCGGCATATTCACTGTCATTTTTAAAACTAGAGTTGTTATTAGTTTCGTAATAAAGAAATAATGGAAATGTTAAAAAGCAGATCAGTAGAGCAATAAGAAAGTTTTGAAAAACAAAAAATATGATTACCAAATTTATAAATGTGCATGCTATGCCAAATCTTATATTAGCCAAACTATTTGGAGTCCATCCCCAGGCTGTCCCACCCAAGAATGAAATAATTACTCCGCCATAAAATGAGATTGCCTTCAGTGAGATTTCAGAAAAATCAGAACTAAGCCATGGCGCTATCGTAAAAAGTATAAATGGAAGTACTCCAAGATATCCGTAAAATTGAATGGTTTTTAAAGGCATATATAATCTTATTGCGTCTATTGATTCTAAGTTAAAATTATAAGTTATGACCGCAATTGTCACTAATAAAAATGCTTCAAGGAACTTTACTTTTATTAAGTCTTTCGAGGCAGGGATTATGCTTAAGGGCTGGGAAGTTAAATCTCTCAGAGAAGGAAGAGTTGACGTTAAAGATTCCTATGTGCGGCTAATTAAGGATGAAGCTTGGCTTATTGGCCTTAAAATTGATCCACCTAGTTCACTGAAAAATGAAAACCTTGATCCCACAAGATCAAAAAAACTTTTATTAAATAAAAAAGAGATATTCCAATTAGATGATTCTGTTAAGAAAAAGGGTCTTACGTGCGTTTTAAAAAAAATGTATTGGAAAAACAATCTTGTTAAATGCGATATCGTAGTTGGAAAGGGTAAAAAATCATATGACAGAAGACAGGATATTAAAGAAAGAGATTGGAAAAGAGACCAGGCAAGGACACTAAAATCTTCTCTTAAAAATAAATAATATTGTATAATTTCATCCCTTTTTGGGGGCGAATAGGATTCGACGTTTTTATTGGATTCCAAAGCGCATGTCAAGAATGAAGTTTTCTTGTAAAAATTACTTCAAAATTTTAGTTGCAAATAACGACAACTACGCTTTAGCTGCTTAAATAGCTAAACCTGCTGTAAAGAATGGTTACGGTCTGAAACAGCAGTCATTTACGTAGCCTAGTTAAGTTTTGTTTCTCGAGCATAACTTGATGAAACTTAAATCGAGATCTATCTTGATGTCCTGCTCTTCGGGTTATCAAGACAAATGATAATAGAATGAGCTAAGCATGTAGAAGTGAGGTTGAAGGACTAACGGACGCGGGTTCAATTCCCGCCGCCTCCACCATTTAGTTTAAAATGATTATATGAAATCTATATTAGTTACAGGATCTTCTTCAGGAATTGGAGCTGCAATATGTCAACACTTCTCACAAATTGGTTGGAAAGTTTTCGGTAGTGTACGAAATCAAAATGATGGAGATAAACTAACAGATATATGTGGAGAAAATTTCACTCCTCTTATCTTTGATGTCACAGATATTAATGCAATTAGGGAGGCGGCTAATTTAGTTGAATCTCATTTGGGTAAAAATGGTTTAAATTGTCTCGTAAATAATGCAGGTATTAATATTTCAGGCCCTATGGAGTATGTTGAATCTGATGAAGTTAGAACGGTCTTTGAAGTCAATGTAATGGGACCATTAAATTGCTCGCAATCATTCCTGCCAATCCTTAAGAAATCTACGTCAGCAACTATAATTAATATTAGCTCAATGGCAGGTAAAATTGGTCTTCCAATGCAGGGTTCATATTGTGGCAGTAAATTTGCACTTGAAGGAATTTCTGAATCAATGCGCAGAGAGCTTCAAATTCATAATATCAAAGTAGTTGTAATTGGTCCTGGTGCAATTGAATCATCAATTTGGGATAAATTTGAAAAAAATGAGAAGGAAGAACAATATAAAAATACAGAATATACATCAGCAATAAAAAAAATGGATGGCACTCTTAAAAGAGCAAGAAGAATAGCTATTCCAGCTCATCGAGTAGCCAAAAAAGTTGAGAGAATTGTTAACTCTAAGAATCCTAAACCAAGATATGTAGTTGCTGGCATAACAGATAAAATGTTGAATCTCATTCCAAGAAAGATCCTTGATAAAGCTTTTAAGAGGTTATTAACGAAATAACCTGCAGGGGTAGACATTTTAAGCACAGATGATTAAACTTGCACAACTTTTTAAAACAATTTATGGCTAATTCAAAACAAGCAGAAAAGAGAGCTAGACAAAATAAAGCTAGATATAAGCTTAGACATAGTCAAAGGTCTCAAACAAGAACAGCAGTTAAAGCTGTCAGATATGCAATTGAAGAAAATGATGCTGCAAAAGCTTCAGACCTCTTAAAAACTGCTGAAAAAGTTCTCGATTCAGCCGCTTCAAAAAAAGTTATTCACAAAAATGCTGCTGCCAGAACAAAGAGTAGACTAACTGCTGCAGTAAAAAAAATCTCTAAATAAAAATCTTTTTTGATATATCGTCAAGAAGTTCTTGAACGCCCTCACCCGTTACTGAAGAAATACCAAAAACATTTGTAAATTCCTTTGCATTAAAAGTATTCAAAGTTTCGGACCTAGTTTCTTCATCAATTAAATCAATTTTTGTAACAACTATATAAAACTCTTTTTCTAAGAGTTTTTCTGAAAAATCTCCTAATTCTTTCTTCAGTTTCAGAAATTGATCCTGTACCGAAATTTCTGAAAAAGCTTCAAGAAAGAAAAGGAGGATTCCTGTTCTTGATATATGTTTTAAGAACTTAATACCAAGCCCGTGGCCATCAGATGCACCTTCTATAATTCCTGGTATATCTGCAATTACAAAACTATTATCAGAGTATTTAATTGTTCCAAGGTGAGGTCTCAATGTAGTAAAAGGATAATCTGCTATCTTGGGCTTTGCCGAAGAGACTGTGTTAAGAAAGGTAGACTTTCCAGCATTAGGGAATCCCACTAAACCAACATCCGCTAAAGATCTGAGTTCCAGTTTTATATTTATGGATTCGCCATCTTCACCTTTTGTAATTCTTCGTGGCGCTTGGTTTGTACTGGATTTGAAGCGTGCATTACCTAAGCCTCCATCGCCTCCCTTTGCAAGCAAATACTCTCTTTCTTCGTTGCAATCAATTATTAAATCACCAGTATCTGCATCAAGTACAACAGTCCCTTGAGGTACTGATAAAAAAATAGAGTCCCCATCTAGACCTTTCATATTTTTACCAGAACCATTTCTGCCATTTTTGGCTTGAATAACTTTTTTATGATGAAAATCGACTAATGTATTTATGTTCTTATTAGCTTTAAGGAAAACATCTCCGCCTCTGCCGCCATCCCCGCCATCAGGACCGCCTCTGGGAATATATTTTTCTCTTCTAAAACTCAGACAACCAGAACCACCGGATCCTGCTTTAATTTCAAGCAGAGCTTCGTCAATGAAATTCATGGATTTACTGAGGAACTATATTTACAGTTTTCCTCTTTCTGGGACCTTTATAAGTAAATTGAACAACACCTGATTCTTTTGCAAATAATGTATGGTCCTTGCCCATGCCAACATTTACACCTGGATGAGTGTTAGTTCCTCGTTGTCTGATAATTATTTCACCGGCCTTAACAAGCTGACCGCCAAACCTCTTAACTCCAAGTCTCTTGGATTGGGAATCTCTACCGTTCTTACTGGAACCACCAGCTTTCTTATGTGCCATTATTTACTCTCAAGTTTAATTTTATCAATCTCAATCTTAGTATATTTAGCTCTATGCCCTTGCTTACGCATACTATGCTTTCTTCTTCTAAATCTAAGAATTGATAATTTAGTTCCTTTAACTTCTTCAACAATCTTAGCAGTAACCTTTACATTTGAAAGGTATGGTTGCCCTATTTCGACAGTCTTATCATCAGAATATAGAAGAACATTATCAAAAGTGATCTTTTTCTTATCATCGGAAATAAGATCAATGAGAAGAGTTTGTCCCTCCTCTACTTTGTGTTGTTTACCACCTGTTTCAATTACTGCGTACATTATTAAATCCGAAAGTTGGCAAAATATACGCTGATATGCGGAATTTATCAATAGTTAGGTATAATTTTTAGTCCAAATCGTAAACATGCAAAATTTAAGTAAAAATCTAAAAAAAGATCTCAAAAAAGTTGAGAGCTTGATGAGGAAGAATTTAAGTAAGGAGCCTTTAGTAAAGGACCTTTATGATTATATTTTTGATAAATCTGGAAAAAAAGTACGAGCATCTATCAGCCTAATTAGCTCTTATGGAATGAATAAAAATCAACAAGATAGAATAAAGCTTGCTTCTGTCATTGAGCTTCTCCATACTGCGACGCTTGTTCACGACGATATTATTGATAATTCTGATCTTCGCAGAGGCAGAACAACAGTAAATATTGCTTGGTCAAACTCACACGGCGTGCTAATAGGTGATTTTATTTACTCCAAAGCTTTTATGCTTATGAATGAAATAGGAAATTTCAAAGTAATTGATGAGCTAAGCTCTGCTACCAATAAGATTGCTGAGGGCGAATTAATGCAGCTTGCAAATAAAAATAATTTAGCTACCTCGCTCCAGCAGCTGAAAAAAATTAGTTACTATAAAACTGGAAGATTATTTGAAGCCTCTGCAAAAAGTGCTGCAATGCTTTCTGGTAAATCAACACCATTTATTGAGAATATTTCAAAAGCTGCAAAACTTATTGGAATTGTATTTCAAGTAAGAGATGACTTGCTTGATTACGGAATAAGTAAAGGAAATATTGGAAAGCCAGAAATGCAAGATATCCTTGAGGATAAAATAACTTATCCTCTCTATTTCGCGCTTAAAAGCTCAAGCAAAAAAGATAGTTCAAAGATCTTAAAAAAACTAAAAAATAAAGACTTTAGTGTAGAGGAAGTAGCAGACTTTGTTTCTTCTTCGAGTGCTTTTAATAAATGTAATTCTCTAATCCAAAGCTATAGTAATGAAATTAGTAAATGCATCAATAAGATATCTAATAAAGAAATTCGTGATGAGATGTTAAACTTGTCTGAAAGCTTAAAAAATAGATATGAATAAAGTATTTAAACCTAAAGACTGCTATTCAAAAGAAGATCTTGTTGATTGCGGATTTGGTCAACTGTTTGGTGAAGGCAATGGCAGGCTTCCAGTTGATCCAATGCTTATGTTTGATCGAATCACTAAGATAAATAATACTGGTGGTAAGTATTCAAAAGGCGAGGTTTATGCAGAGCTCGATGTAAATCCTGACCTCTGGTTCTTTGATTGCCATTTCAAAGAAGATCCTGTTATGCCAGGGTGCCTTGGACTTGATGCAATGTGGCAATTGCTAGGTTTCTTTCTATGCTGGAGTGAATTACCTGGGATTGGAAGAGCTTTAGGAGCTGAAAAAGTAAAATTCTTTGGCCAGGTGCTTCCAACAGCAAAAAAAGTTAATTATGTTCTTGATATAAAAAGAGTTGTAAATCGTGGAGCTGTAGTTGGTTTTTCTGATGCTGATATGTTTGTAGATGATAAACATGTTTATTCAGCAAATAACCTAAAAGTAGGCCTTTTTGCTGACCCAAGCAAGTTTTAAAATGCGTGAAGTTGTTGTTACAGGAATGGGATTAATATCCTGTATTGGTAACGATTTAGATACTGTTTCAAAAAATCTTAAGGCAGGCAAATCTGGTATTAAATTAAATCAAGAATATGTGGATATGGGTTTTAGGAGCCATGTATGTGGATCTATTGATATAGATTTGAAGCCATTAATTGATAGAAAAGTTTTAAGATTTATGGGTAATGCATCTGCATATGCTTATCTCGCTGCTAAAGATGCTCTCACGGATGCTGGGCTAAATGAAGATGATATATCTTCTCCACGTATTGGTCTTGTTGCTGGTTCTGGAGGAGCTTCTTCTGCAATTCAAATAGAGGCTGCAGACATAACTAGATCTAAAGGACCAAAAAGAGTTGGGCCCTATGCTGTTCCTAAAGCAATGGGAAGCACTGTTTCTGCTGTTTTATCAACAGCATTAAAAATTAAAGGTGTTAACTATTCTATTACTTCGGCTTGTTCGACAAGCGCGCACTGTATTGGACACGGAGCAAACCTTATTCAAAACGGTTTTCAGGATATTGTGATTGCTGGTGGTGGTGAGGATGAGCATTGGTCGTCATCATCTCTGTTTGATGCAATGGGGGCATTAAGTTCAAAATTTAATGAGCAGCCAACGCTAGCATCAAGACCATTTGATAAAAATAGAGATGGTTTTGTTATAGCAGGTGGTTCTGGGATGGTAATACTTGAAGAAAAAGAAAATGCATTAAAAAGAGGTGCAAAGATTTATGGAACTCTTAAAGGCTTTTGTGCAAATTCAGATGGTTACGATATGGTTGCACCCTCTGGAGAAGGAGCTGCTAGATGCATGAGTGAAGCCCTCTCGCAATATGGACAAGAAGTAGACTATATTAATGCACATGGAACAAGTACTCCGGTAGGAGATATTGCTGAAATAAATGCAATTAAAGAGGTGTTCGGTACTCAAAATCCCTACTTAAGTTCAACGAAATCTCTTACAGGCCACTCACTAGGAGCAACTGGAGCTCAAGAAGTTATTTATTCATTGATAATGATGAATGAAGGTTTCATTTCTCCTTCAATAAATGTTGAAGATGCAGTAGAAGAAATTGGTGATATTAATTTAGTAACTGAAGATAACAATGAAAATATTAATTCATTTATGAGCAATTCATTCGGATTTGGCGGGACAAATGCTTGTTTAGTTTTTAGCAAGGATTAAAAAGCTATTACTTTTTTTCAATTTTTTCTAGGAAATCTTTTGGCAAGTCCTCTGACACTGAATTTGGAAAATCAGCAGGTCGCTTTTCCAAAAATGAGGTTACTCCTTCCCTAGCATCTCCAGACTTTCCTCTAGAGCTTATGAAAATACTTTCCAAATCATGCGATCTATCAGGTCCATTATCTCCAAGCGAAGTCCAAAATAATCTTCGCGCCATCGCAACTGAAACAGGGGCAGATTTCTTGGTAAGATCTTTGCAATAATATAGAGATTTCTCAAGCATTTCATCGTCTTCGAAAATATATGAAACAAGCCCAATCTCTTTGGCTTCGTTAGCGTCAATAATCTTTCCAGAGAAGCAAAGCTCTAAGGCTTTTGATATGCCTACTATTTTTGGAAGGAACCATGAGCTACTGGCATCATTCACAATTCCTCTATTTAAAAAAACAAATCCGAATCTTGCACTGGTTGAAGCAATTCTAATATCTGCTGCCAGTTGTAGAGTTGCTCCTACACCTACAGCTGGTCCATTACAGGCCGTTATAATTGGTTTAAGTGACTTATACATTCTTAGTGTTAAAATCCCACCAGCATCTTTATTGTGATCTTGAGGATATTCTTCAGATGTATCAAATTTATCGACAAAGCTATTTTCTCCTCCTGAGAGATCAGCACCTGCACAGAATGCCCTTCCAGAACCAGTTATAAGTGTTGCTCTTATTTTGTCATCATTATCTATGACATCAAAAGCATCACAAAGCTCTTCCATCATAGTTAAAGTAAATGCATTGAGTTTCTCTGGTCGATTCAGCTTTATCAAAGCAACCGAATCTTGAGTTTCAAATTTTATGTGCTTGTAATTCAAAGTCTAGAAAGGGATATCTTCTTCTGAGAATTCGCCACTGTCTTGATTTACATTCTCTTCACTCATACCTGAGTTATTATTTTCAAAGGTGGATCCTGAAGAATCACCTCTTGAATCAAGCATCGTAAGCTCTTGTCCTAGAACCTCAGTTGTATATCTATCATTTCCTGCCTGATCTTGCCATTTTCTTGTTTGCAATTTGCCTTCAACATAAACTTTAGATCCTTTATCAAGATATTGTTCTGCAATCTCAGCAAGTTTTCCAAAATATACAACCCTATGCCACTCAGTTTTTGTTTTTAAATCGCCGCTATCTTTATCTTTCCATGATTCCGAAGTTGCCAAACTTAAATTGGCTACTGCGGTATTGCTTTGGGTATACTTCATGTCTGGTTTTTGACCTAAATTACCTACTAAAATTACTTTATTTACACCTCTACTCATATTTACCTCTTATAATATTAAAAGTTTAACCCATATTTCTTATTACATACATTTTAAATGAAAAGCATATCAATTAAAGGTGCTCGTACTCATAATTTAAAAAATATTGATGTTGATATTCCTAGAAATAAACTTGTTGTAATTACTGGATTATCTGGATCAGGAAAGTCATCTTTAGCGTTTGATACCTTGTATGCAGAGGGTCAGAGAAGATATGTTGAATCACTATCGGCATACGCCAGACAATTCTTATCAATGATGGAAAAGCCTGACGTTGATCAAATTGAAGGGCTTTCTCCAGCTATTTCTATAGAGCAAAAATCTGCGTCTCATAATCCTAGATCAACTGTAGGAACTGTTACTGAGATTTATGACTACTTAAGACTTCTCTACTCTCGAGTTGGTACTCCTAAATGTCCAGATCATGACATTGAGCTAAAAGCTAAATCTATTTCTGAAATTACCGATCAGATATGTAGTTTTGAGGAAGGCCAAAAAATAATGATTATTGCTCCAATAATTAGAGGAAAAAAAGGAGAGCATCTTGCTGTTTATGAAGACCTTCGACAAGAAGGTTTTGTGAGAGCTAAAGTTAATGAAAAAATTTATTCATTAGATGAGTTTCCTGAGTTAGAAAAAAATAAAAAACACAATATTTCAGCAGTTGTTGATAGGCTTGTAATAAAAAATAATGAAGAATTTAGGCAACGTGTAGCAGAGTCAGTTGAGACAGCCTCAAACTTTTCTGATGGAATAATTGAAATAGACTTTATTGATGGAAAGAATGAATCTATTCTATTTTCAACAAATTTTTCATGTCCAGAGTGTGGTTATTCTATTCCTGAGCTTGAGCCAAGAATGTTTTCTTTTAATAGCCCTTTTGGAGCATGCGATGCGTGTGATGGGCTTGGCATAATTCAATATATTGATCCCTCAAAACTTATTCCGGATGAGGATGTCTCAATAACTAATGGAGCCATTAAGGGGTGGACAAGAAGAAATAGATTTTATTTTTATCAACTAAAGTGTCTTGCAAAGCATTATGATTTCTCGCTTACAACTAAGTGGTCAGATCTAGATGAAAAATATAAAGATATTATTCTCTGGGGAAGTGATGATGTCATAGATTTTTCAAAAAGATGGCGAAGTGGGAGTAGATTGGTCAGAAAACACAAGTTCGAAGGTGTAATTGTAAATACGCAAAGACGATTTAGAGACACAGATTCAGAATTTATGAGGAATGAGCTATCTAAACTTCTTTCTGATAAAAATTGTGATGCATGTGATGGCTCTAGACTAAGAAAAGAATCTAGAAATATCTTCATCGAAAATACTCCCATTTATCAAATAACTGAAATGCGGATAAATGAAAGTCTCGAATTCGTATCAGACTTAAATCTTATTGGTAACAAAAAAAAGATTTCTGAAAAAATACTTAAAGAAATTAATGATAGACTTTCGTTCCTTGAGAATGTTGGTCTTGGATATCTTGCTCTAGATAGAAGTGCAGAATCTTTATCAGGTGGAGAAGCTCAAAGAATTAGACTGGCTAGCCAAATTGGCTCCGGCTTGGTGGGAGTTACATATATTCTTGATGAGCCAAGCATAGGACTTCATCAAAGAGATAATGGGAAATTAATAGAAACGCTTAAAAATTTAAGAGACCTTGGCAATACTGTAATAGTTGTAGAACATGATGAGGATGCAATGCGTGAGGCTGACTATATTATCGATATGGGCCCTGGCGCAGGAGTTCATGGTGGAAAAGTATGTGCTGAAGGAGACTTTGAAAAAATTATTAAAGATAAAAAATCTATAACTGCAAAATTTTTATCTAAAAAAAGAGAGATCAAAGTCCCAAAAAAGAGGTCAAAACATCAGGACAAATTTATTGAAATTAAGTCTGCATTTGCTAACAACTTAAATAATATAGATATTGAGATACCTATTGGGCTATTTACTGCAGTTACAGGAGTATCTGGCTCCGGAAAATCATCACTAATAAATCAAACTCTTCTTCCAATGAGTTCTTTTATGCTTAATAGAGCAAATCTTAAAAAAGAAGTTAAATGTAAAGAAATAAGAGGTCTTGAGCATCTGGATAAAGTTATTGATATTGATCAATCACCGATAGGAAGGACGCCACGCTCCAATCCTGCAACTTACATTGGATTATTTTCAAATATTAGAGATCTTTTTGCTCAAACTATTGAAGCGCGAGCAAGAGGATATAAGCCTGGAAGATTTAGCTTTAATGTTAAAGGAGGAAGATGTGAGTCTTGCCAAGGAGATGGTCTTATCAAAGTGGAAATGCACTTTCTAGCTGACGTTTATGTCACATGTGATGTTTGTCATGGTTCAAGATATAACGATCAAACTCTGGAAGTAAAATATAAAGATAAGAATATAAGCGATGTTTTAAGTATGACAGTCGAGGATGCATTGTCATTCTTTGATCAAATTCCAGCAATTAAGAATAAACTCAAAACTTTAAACGATGTAGGTCTTGGCTACATTACTCTTGGACAATCTGCTACTACCCTTTCGGGCGGAGAAGCTCAGAGAATAAAGCTTGCTAAAGAGCTGTCAAAGAGAAGTACAGGTAAAACTCTATTTATTCTTGATGAACCAACAACTGGACTTCACTTTCATGATATTGAACTACTCTTAAAAGTTTTACATAGGCTAAAAGAGCAAGGAAACACTATCATTGTTATCGAGCACAATTTAGATGTAATTAAAACCGCAGATTGGATTATTGATTTAGGTCCTGAAGGAGGAAGTCAGGGTGGAGAGTTGGTTGTTTGTGGTACACCAGAAAAAGTTTCAAAAGATAAGAAATCTTTTACAGGGAAATACCTTAAAGGGATGCTTAGCTAACTTCAGATTCCTCAAGCTCAGGTACTTCAGTTTCAGCATCTTCACTTGACCTATCAACCCATTCAACAAAAGCCATGTCAGCTTTATCACCAGGCCTGAAGCCAGCTTTGATTATTCTAAGATAACCTCCGGGTCTAGAAGATGATTTTGGACCAATCTCTTCAAATAGTTTGCCGACTGATTTCTTACATCTTAGCTTATCAAAAACTCTTCTTCTATTTGCTACTGAGTCGTTTTTAGAAACAGTAATCAAAGGCTCAAGATACTTTTTTAGCTCCTTCGCTTTTGGAACAGTTGTTTTAATAATCTCATGCTCTATAAGAGCAAGAGATAAGTTCTTAAACAAAGCTTTTCTATGCGCTGAGTTTCTATTTAATTTTCTACCTGATTTCTGATGTCTCATTTTTTTAACCCATCGGTGGCCAGTTATCTAACACCATACCCAAAGAAAGTCCTTTTGAAGCTAGGACATCTTTAATCTCATTAAGAGATTTTTTACCAAGATTAGGTGTTTTTAGAAGATCAAATTCGGATCTTTGAATTAAATCACCAATTAAGAAAATGCTTTCTGCTTTTAAACAATTAGTTGATCTTACGGTTAACTCAAGTTCTTCAATAGATCTTAGGAGTAGTGGATCAAAATCATTTTGCTCTTTTTTAGCTTCCTGTTCCGCAATTGCTTCTAAATCAACAAAGGCTGCAAGTTGTTGCTGCATTATAGTTGCAGAATGCTCTATAGCCATTTTTGCATCAATAGTTCCGTCAGTTTCTAACTCAAGTATTAATTTATCTAAGTCTGTTCTTTTCTCAAATCTTGCATTCTCTACAGAATAAGAAACTCTTTTTACTGGACTAAATGAAGCATCTACTTTTAAGCCTCCTACAGTATTATTTTCATCATCTCTAATATCTGCAGGCTCATAACCTCTTCCAGTTCTAACAAAAACTGACATATTTAATTTAATTTTATCTACAAGTGAAACAACATGATGATCGGCATCTGTTAACTCAACATTTCCAGGGGCCTCGAATGAAGAAGATGTTACTTCGCATGGTCCATCAACAGATAGTTTAAGTTCTGCTTCATTTCCTTCAATTAGTTTGACTGGCATATCTTTAAGATTCAATAGAATATCTATTACGTCCTCTCTAACTCCCTCAATTGTTGAATACTCATGAGAAATACCATCGATCACAACATCTGTTACAGCAGCACCAGGCATTGATGAAAGAAGAATTCTTCTTAAGGCATTACCTAGCGTATGACCAAAACCTCTCTCAAGCGGCTCTAGCGTTACCTTCGATACAGTATCTGAAACATTTTCGACTTGTATCTCGGTTGGTACTAATAAATCTATTACTGATATTTGCATAATTACCTCTAACCCTCTTATTTTGAATAAAGCTCAACTATAAGATTTTCATTTATTTCTGTACTTAGATCAGTTCTATCTGGTACTGATTTAAATACGCCCCTAAAATTCTTTGCATCTACTTCAAGCCAATTGCACTCTTCTCTTTGTGCTGCTAGATCTAAAGCTGATTGGATTCTTAATTGGCTCTTCTTATTTTCTCTAACTTCAATCACATCTTCAGGCTGAACTTGGTACGAAGGTATATTTACTGTACTGCCATTAACGAGTATTGCTTTATGAGAAACAAGTTGTCTTGACTCTGCACGAGTACATCCAAATCCCATTCTATAAACAACATTATCTAATCTTTGTTCTAAGTAAGATAAGAGGTTTTCACCTGTATTACCTTTAGACTTTGCAGCTTTCTTATAATAATTTCTAAACTGTTTCTCTAAAACTCCATACATCCTTCTTACTTTTTGTTTTTCTCTAAGCTGTAATCCATAATCTGACAACCTACCTCTTCTGAGCCCATGAACTCCTGGTGCAGTTTCCATATTACATTTAGATTCAACAGCTCTAACACCGCTCTTCAAATAAAGATCTGTGCCTTCTCTTCTCGAAAGCCTTAATGATGGTCCTCTATATCTAGCCATTATTCTCTCCTAAACTCTTCTCTTTTTTGGTGGCCTACATCCATTATGTGGAAGAGGTGTAACGTCAGTTATGCTTTTTATCTTAAGACCACATGCATTTAATGATCTAACTGCAGACTCTCTTCCAGCTCCAGGGCCTTTAACTTTTACATCTAAACTTGTCATACCGAAATCTTCTTTAGCAACAGTTCCAACTTTTTCGGCAGCAATCTGAGCTGCAAAAGGCGTGCTTTTTCTTGAGCCTCTAAAACCGGAACCTCCAGAAGTAGCCCAACATACAGCATTGCCCTGCTTGTCAGTAATAGTAATGATGGTGTTGTTAAATGATGAGTGAATGTGTGCCACTCCTTCACTTATTACCCTTTTTGTCTTTTTACTTTTTGCCATTATTTATCCTCTCATTGGCTTTTTAGGGCCTTTTCTTGTTCTTGCATTAGTCTTAGTTCTTTGGCCTCTAGTCGGAAGCTTTCTTCTATGTCTAATTCCTCTGTTGGTTCCTAAGTCCATTAGTCTTTTAATGTTTACGCTGACTTCTCTTCTTAAGTCTCCCTCTAATGTATATTTTGCAACCTCTCCTCTTACTTTTTCTAGCTCATCTTCAGAAAGATCAGAAACCTTTTTAGAATATTCAAGGCCTAGGGCATCGCAGATATCTTGCGCCCTCTTTCTACCAATGCCGAAAATATGAGTAAGAGAAATCTCTATGTGTTTATTTTCTGGAATATTTACACCTGCTATTCTTGCCATAATATTTAACCTTGTTTTTGCTTATGTTTTGGGTCAGTTTTACAAATTACAAATAAAACACCTTTCCTTCTGACTATTTTGCAGTCTCTACAAATTTTCTTAACTGATGCTCTTACTTTCATAGTTACCTTCTATAATTCTTTAAATTTGCTTTCTTCATAACAGATGCATATTGACTAGACATCATATGAGATTGAACTTGAGACATAAAATCCATTAAAACCACTACAATAATTAAGATTGAAGTTCCACCAAGATAAAAAGAAACTCCAGCAAAATTAATTAAAGCAAGTGGCATTAAACATATTAGTGTGAGATAGATACTTCCAAAAACTGTTAATCGAGCTAATACACTATCAATGTAGTTTGAAGTTTGCTCACCAGGTCTTATGCCTGGTATGTAAGCTCCTGATCTTTTCAGATTATCAGCCACTTCTCGAGTATTAAATGTAAGTGCAAGCCAAATAAAGCAGAACGATATAATTAGGGCCGAAAATACTAATACATATAAAGGCTGACCAGGATTAAGCGCAAGGGTAAGTGATTGCAAAAATCCAGATGGATCACCTTGGCCAAACCATTGAGTTAATGATTGAGGGAACAACAAGAATGTACTTGCAAATATAGCTGGTATAACACCAGCCATATTTACCTTAAAAGGTAAGTGGCTTGCTTGTGCTTGCATCATCTTTCTGCCTTGTTGTCTTTGTGCATAGTTAACAGTAATCCTTCTTTGGCCTCTTTCTATAAATACCACTGCCGCAATAACTGCCATAGCTAGTACACCAATACCGATAAGAAGTAATATGTTTAGATCACCCTGTCTTGATTGCTCAAGAGCTTGACCAATAGCTCCAGGCATTCCTGACAAAATACTTATAGCAATAATTATGGATATACCGTTTCCAATTCCTCTTTCCGAAACCTGTTCTCCTAACCACATTAGGAATATTGTTCCAGCAACAACAGAAGCTACGGTAGATATGTAGAAAGATATGAAAGGTATATCTAAGTATTTAAGACCAGATGCATTTAGAGTGAATGCAAGTGCAGATGCTTGAATAAGAGCAAGTAAAACTGTTCCATATCTAGTAAATTGAGTTATGGCGTTTCTTCCTGCCTGGCCATCCTTTTTAAGCTCCTGCAAATATGGTATAGAGTTAGAAAATAGCTGCATGATAATTGCAGAAGAAATATAAGGTATTACATTTAAGGCAAAAACACTCATTCTCTCTAAAGCTCCACCGGAGAACAAATTAAACATCTCAAGAATGGTTCCTTGATTTTGAGTAAATAAGTCTTCTAATCTTTGAGGATCAATACCGGGAATTGGAATATGGGTACCAATTCGGTATATGACTATCGCTAGGATTACAAACCTAATCCTTTTCCATAAATCTGACATGCTACTATTTGCCATTATTAGCTAACCTTGCCTCCGGATTCCTCAATTGATTTAAGTGCGCCCTTAGTAACACTTAGCCCATTTACATTTAATGCTTTTGAAAGCTTATGATCACCATAGATTTTTACTTTATTAATCTTTTTATTAACAAGCTTTTTCTCTTTGAGAATCTCTAAACTTACTTCCTTCATTCCATCAAGCATTCTTAAATTGATATCTGTCGATAGATTGTTCACTCTAGAAGAAAAACCAAATTTTGGTAGTCTTTGCTGGAGTGGCATTTGCCCACCTTCAAACCATCTAGGTATAGATCCTCCAGACCTAGATTTTTGACCCTTGTGGCCTCTTCCAGCTGTTTTCCCATTACCTGAACCAATACCTCTTCCTACACGTTTTCTATTTGATTTAGTGCCATCATTAGCAAGAGAGTTTAGGGAAAGTGTATTATTTTCTTTAGTCATCTTATCCAACTACCTCAACCATATCTGAAATCTTATTAATCATACCTCTGTTACTTGGTGTATCTTCGACAGTTACAACTTGATTCAATTTTTTAAATCCTAGCCCTTGAATGCATAGCTTATGTTTCTTTATTCTGCCAATGCCACTCTTTATAAGTTTTACTTGGATAGTTTTGCTTGCAGTCATAGCACTTCCTCTACTTTCTTACCTCTTCTTTCGGCAACCGTTTCAGGAGATTCCATTGATTTGAGGCCATTTATTGTAGCCATAACAACATTAACAGGATTAGTTGAACCGTAACATTTAGCTAGAACATTTTGGACTCCAACGAGTTCAAGAACTGCTCTCATGGCACCACCTGCAATAATACCTGTACCTTCTGCAGCAGGCTGCATGTAAACATTTGCAGACCCGTGTTTAGCTTTCACCGGATACCAAATAGTAGATCCATTTAACTCAACATCTACCATACTTCTTCTGGCATTTTCCATAGCTTTTTGGATTGCTATTGGAACTTCTTTAGCTTTACCTCTTCCAAAACCAACCTTACCTTTGCCGTCCCCAACAACAGTAAGTGCAGTGAAGCCAAAAATTCTTCCACCTTTTACAACTTTAGCAACCCTATTTACTTGAACTAGCTTTTCTTCAAGTAAGTCTCCTTGTTGGTTCATATTTGCTATTTCCTTTGCCATATTGCTATATCTCCAAACCTTTTTCTCTTGCTGCCTCAGCAATCATTTTTATCCTTCCGTGATATCTATATCCTGATCTATCAAAAATAACTTTCTTAATACCATTCTTTATAGATAAATCAGCAATCTTCTCTCCAACTTCCTTAGCAGATTGCACACTTCTACCTTTTGATTTAATGCTCTTATCAAGCGTTGAGGTTGCAGCTAAGACTCTTGCCCCACTCGAATCAATTATTTGTGCATAAATGTGCTGAGAGGATTTAAATACAGTAAGCCTTGGAAGATCCTGAGATTTTATTCTCATTCTTGTTTTTTTAGCTCTTCTTAGCCTTGATTTATTCTTAATACTCATTAGGCACCACCTGCAGCTTTTTTAGCTTCTTTTCTCTTAATTCTCTCATCCGAATATTTAACACCTTTTCCTTTATAAGGTTCAGGTGGTCTAAATGCCCTAATTTCCGAAGCAACTTGTCCTAAGACTTGCTTATCATGACTTTTAAGGACTATTTCTGTTTGTGACGGAGTTTCTGCGCTTACACTTTCAGGAAGCTCATATTTAATTGGATGAGAGAAACCTAAAGTTAAATCTAAAGTCTTACCTGATGCTTTTGCCCTATAACCAACTCCAACTAACTCCAATTTCTTTTCAAAACCTTGAGAAACTCCCACAACCATATTGTTTAAGATAGCTCTTGTAGTTCCACCCATAGCAACTGATTCTTGATAGTCTCCATAAGAAACTAAGACTTCATTTTCAGAAATATCTACTGTCACATCTTTAACTAGCTCAAATTCCATGGAACCATTTTTGCCTGAGACTGAAACTAAATTATCATTCAGCTCAACCTTGACGCCTTCTGGAATAGTAATAGGTTGTTTAGCAACTCTAGACATTTAAAAAACCTCCACCAAAATCTCACCACCAACATTCTTGCTTTTTGCAGCTCTGTCAGTCATTAAGCCTTGATTCGTAGATAAAACGTAAATACCTAAACCAGCTTTAACATTAGATAGATCTTTAGTTCCTGAGTATTTTCTTAGACCTGGTCTAGAAATTCTCTTTAGATCTTTAATAGCAGGTTTTCCATTAAAGTATTTAAGATTGACACTAATCTCATCTTTGCCGCCGTTATCAATCTTTTCACAAGAATTTAAATATCCTTCCTCAATTAATACATTAACTAAGTCATGCTTTATCTTAGAATAAGGAACGATAACAGAATCTTTACCTCTCATGAGGCCATTCCTTATTCTGTTAAGACAATCTGATATAGGATCTTGAAAACTCATAATATATTTACCAACTTGATTTAACTAATCCAGGAATATCGCCACGCATAGCGGCTTCCCTTAATTTAATTCTACTCAGACCAAACTTTCTATAAACAGCATGTGGTCTCCCAGTAATTGAACATCTTCTTTGAACTCTTGATGGGCTAGCGTTTCTAGGAAGCTTTTGTAATTTTCTATATGCTTCAAATCTTTCCTCATCTGTCTTACTCATATCTAAAAAAGTTTTTTTGAGTTCAGCTCTTTTAGTTGCATATTTAGCAACCGTTTTCATTCTTTTGTTTTCTCTCGCTATAAGTGATTTTCTAGTCATAATTCCTACTTCTTAAATGGGAAGTTCAATTCTTCCAATAAAACTTTTGCATCAGCAGGGTTATTTGCTGATGTATTAACACAAATATCCATACCTCTAATTTGATCTATGTTGTCATAGTTTATTTCTGGGAATATTATTTGTTCCTTAATCCCAAAACTATAATTTCCTTGTTTATCAAATGATTTTGGATTTAGTCCTCTAAAGTCTCTTTCCCTAGGAATAGCAACATTGATAAGCCTTTCAACGAAGTCATACATTCTTTTACCTCTTAGAGTAACTTTACATCCCATAGGCCAACCCTCTCTGATTTTAAAACTTGCAACTGATTTTCTTGCATTAGTTACAAGTGGTTTTTGACCTGAAATTGATTGAAGATCATCAACAGCATTTGTAAGATGCTTCTTATCATTTACAGCTTGTCCAACACCCATGTTGATAACTATTTTTGTAAGTTTTGGCAAAGCCATGACATTGCTTTCCCCAAGCCTTTCCTTGAGTATAGGCACAATTTCGTCTTTATATTTTTGATCCAAACTAGCCATTTTTTATACTACTTTTCCTGTTTTTTTGTTAAGTCTTTCTTTCTTCCCTGTCTTCTCATCTATTTTCATTGAGATCCTAGAACCCTTTTTTGTTTTTGAGTCCCATATTTGTATATTTGATAAATCAATTGGTGATTCTTGTTCAACAATCCCGCCGGTAATCCCTAACTGAGGATTTGGCTTGGTATGCTTTTTCACAATATTAATACCTGTAACAAAAGCTTTATTTTTCTTGATACTTGTAATCGTTCCAGTCTTACCCACATCTCTACCTGCAATAACTACAACCTCATCACCAGTTTTAAGTCTTGTTCTTACATTACTTTTCATTTAAAGAACCTCCGGTGCAAGTGATAAGATTTTCATAAAATTACCAGACCGCAACTCTCTAGTAACTGGTCCAAAAACTCTTGTACCAATAGGTGCGTTTTGCTGGTTAAGAAGAACTGCAGCATTTTCATCAAACTTTATTAATGATCCATCTCTTCTTCTTACTCCTTTCTTTGTTCTGACCACAAGAGCATTTACCACTTGTCCTTTTTTTACTTTGCCAGTAGGTATAGCTTCTCTAACAGCAACCTTAATAATGTCCCCGACGTTTGCATAGCGTCTCTTGGAGCCCCCAAGGACCTTTATGCACATCACAGATCTAGCTCCGCTATTGTCAGCAATATTAAGTATTGATTGCATTTGTATCATTAGGAATCGCCTCCACTTGAATCTGATTCCTCTAAAATCCAAGTCTTTGTTTTTGAAAAAGGCTTACACTCTTTTACTGATACGAAATCGCCGATATTTGCAACATTGTTTTCGTCATGGGCATGAACTTTAGTAGATCTTCTCATTATCTTTCCATATAAAGGATGTTTAACTTTTCTTTCCACTTTAACGGTGATAGTTTTATCAGCTTTATTGCTTACAACAACTCCTGATAATATTCTTGGATTCTTATTTTCCATTTTCATCACCTGCATTATTTTTCTCAGATATAACCGTTTTAATTCTTGCCACCTGTTTTCTGTTTAGGCTAATTTTATGTGTTTCATTTAGCTGGCCAGTCTTAAGTTTTAAGTTATCCTCAAACTGTTCTTTATATATAGTTTCAAGACTCTTATTGAGATCAGAAACTGACATACCTCTTAACTTATCTAATTCTTTATTAGCCATTTTTAATTCTCTTTTTCCTTAAACACAGTCTTAACTGGAAGCTTTGCACTAGCCAGTCTGAATGCCTCTCTTGCAACTTCCTCACTAACACCAGACATTTCATACAAAACCTTTCCTGGCTGAACAAGAGCAACCCAATACTCAACATTTCCTTTACCCTTACCCATTCTGGTTTCAAGTGGTTTCTTTGTTATTGGTTTATCGGGAAATATTCGTATCCAAATGTTTCCGCCCCTCTTTACATATCTTGTCATGGCTCTTCTTGCAGACTCAATTTGACGAGATGTAATTCTTCCCCTAGTTTGTGCAACTAGTCCAAATCTTCCAAATGCAACAGTATTACCATTTTGAGCAAGGCCTCTGTTCCTGCCTTTATGCATTTTTCTATATTTTGTTTGTTTTGGTTGTAACATAATACTTAACTGCTCACTCCCTCTTTAATTGGATCTCCAATAATTTCGCCCTTATAGACCCAAACTTTTATTCCAATAATCCCATATGTAGTTAAGGCTTCAGCAGTTCCATAATCCACATCAGCTCTTAAAGTATGAAGAGGAACTCTGCCCTCTCTGTACCATTCAGTTCTGGCAATCTCAGCACCATTTAACCTTCCAGAGATTTCTACCCTTACGCCTTTAGCACTTTGTCTTAATGCGCTTTGGACAGCTCTTTTCATAGCTCTCCTAAATTGGACTCTTCTCTCTAGTTGTTGGGCAACTGATTCAGCAAGTATTGTTGCATCTAAATCAGGCTTTCTTACTTCCTTTATATTTACTTGTGTCGGAAGATTAACAATTTTTTTAATTTGTTTTTTAAGATTTTCTATTTCCTCACCCTTTTTACCGATAATTATTCCCGGTCTCGATGAGTGGATATTCACAACATAAGCTTGAGCAGATCTATCTAATTCAACTTTGCTGATTGATGAGAATTTAAGCTTAGTACCAATGAACTCTCTTACCTTAAGATCTTCATTTAAGAATTTTGGATAATCTTTACCTTTTGCATACCAATTAGCATTATGCTTCTTGATAATTCCAAGTCTCATTCCTGTTGGATGTACTTTCTGACCCATTAAGCTTCTCCGTCCGCTAAAATAATTTCTATATGGCAAGTTGGCTTTATAATTCTGTCTGCTCTTCCCCTTGCCCTTGGTTTCATTCTCTTCAATCTCAATCCTTGATTAACTATTACTGACTTAACAAAAAGTTTGTCTATGTCTGCATTCTCATTATGCTCAGCGTTCGCAATTGCAGACTCAAGTAATTTTTTCATAACTTCTGAGCCTTTCTTTTTGCTGAACGAAAGGAAGTCCATTGCTTCTTGAATGGTTTTACCTCTAATTACATCCGCAACAAGACCAGCCTTTTGTGGCGATAATCTGGTTCCTTTTAAATATGCTCTAGTTTCCATTATTTTGCCTTTCTATCTCCTGAATGCATTTTGAAAGTTCTAGTTAATGCAAATTCACCGAGTTTATGACCAACCATGTCTTCATTTATGTAAACGGGAACATGTTGTCTTCCATTATGAACAGCGATCGTAAGACCAACCATTGTAGGCGAGATCATAGACCTTCTTGACCAAGTCTTTATAGGCTTCTTATCATTATTAGCTATCGCAGCATCTACCTTTTTCTGCAAAGATAAGTCTATAAATGGTCCCTTTTTAAGTGATCTTGGCATTATTAGCTCCTCTTACCTCTTCTTCTGACAATTAAGTTATCAGATCTCGTATTCTTTCTAGTTTTGTATCCCTTAGTTGGAACACCCCATGGAGTAGAAGGATGTCTTCCACCTGATGTTCTTCCCTCACCCCCACCATGTGGGTGGTCAATAGGGTTCATAGCTACACCTCTTACAGTTGGTCTCTTTCCTCTCCATCTGTTTGCACCAGCTTTTCCAATAGACTTAAGATTATTCTCTTGATTTGATACTGTTCCAAGAGTAGCTCTGCAATCAGAAAGAACTTTCCTCATCTCTCCTGATTGTAATCTTAAGGTTGAGTAGATTCCTTCTTTTGCTACAAGTCTTGCAGAAGTCCCAGCACTTCTTGCTATCTGTCCACCTTTACCAGGTTTCATTTCTACACAATGAATATTTGTGCCAAGAGGAATATCCTTTAATTTAAGCGAGTTACCATCCTTAATATCGGCTTTATCGGAGGAAATAATTTCTGTACCTATTTCCATTTTACTGGGACATAAAATATACCTTCTCTCTCCATCAGCATATTTAAGAAGTGCAATATTAGCTGATCTGTTTGGATCGTATTCAATTCTTTCGACAATAGCTGGTATATCAAGCTTATTCCTCTTAAAGTCAATTACTCTGTAATGACGCTTATGACCTCCACCTTGATGTCTTACGGTTATCCTTCCGTTATTATTTCTTCCACCTTTCTTAGATTTTGGCTCTATAAGGCCTTTGAAAGGCTTACCTCTATGCAAATTGTTTTTCTTAAGAGAGACAACAAATCTTCTACCTGGGCTAGTTGGTTTTGCTTTTTGAACAGGCATCTTAGTTCACTCCCTCGAATTGAATATCAGAATCAGGACTCAAAGACACAAAGGCCTTTTTGTAATCAGATCTTTTATAAACTCCAAATCTATTTCTTTTAGTCTTACCTTTAACAACTGAAGTCGTTACTTTGACAACCGTTACATTGAAAAGATTTTCTACAGCTTTCTTAATTTCTCTTTTGTTAGCTCCTTTATCGACTTTAAAAACAATTTGCTTTAAATCTTGGCTGAGTTGAGAAGATTGTTCAGTTATATGAGGGGCTTTAAGAACTTTATATAATTTCATATCCATTAGATAAGCTCCTCTATCTTCTTAAAAGCTGCAGGTGTAATTGCAACCTTATGTGGCTTAAGCAACATAACCGGATTAATTTCAGCGGTTGTGACAACATTCACATGAGGAATGTTTCGAGATGCTAAATGTAAATTCTTATCAATTTCATCAGTGATAATTAGTACATTCTCTAACGATAGTTTAGATAAGAAACTTACCATTTCCTTTGTTTTTGGATTCTTTATTTTTGGATGCTCTATTGCAATAAGCTTTTCTTGTCTGAGAAGCTCAGAAAAAATTGACCTCAATGCAGCTTTATACATTTTCTTATTTATTTTTTTTGAATAATCTCTGGGTCTTGAAGCAAATGTAACTCCTCCACCTCTCCAAATCGGACTCCTAATGGTTCCAGCTCTTGCTCTACCAGTTCCTTTTTGTCTATATGGCTTCTTTCCACCGCCTCTTACTTCAGATCTGTTCTTCTGCTTATGAGAACCCTGTCTCATGCCAGCAAGATAGGTTACAACTGCTTGATGAACTAAAGATTCGTTATAGTCTTTAACAAAAGCATCGGAAAGAACGATATCTTCTTTCTTACTTTTTGATGTGGACAATACGCTTAACTTCATTTCTTAATCGATGGTTTGATTGTTACTTTTGAGCCATTAAAGCCTGGTATAGCTCCCTTAATAAATAGAAGATTATTTTCAACATCAACATTGATGATTTCTAAGTTTTGAATAGTTTTTCTTTCATTTCCCATGTGACCAGACATCTTTTTACCCTTCCATACTCTTCCAGGAGTCTGACATTGTCCTATAGATCCATGTGCTCTATGGGATAGTGAATTACCATGAGTAGCATCTTGCATCTTAAAGTTATGCCTTTTTATAACTCCGGCATATCCTTTACCCTTAGATGTTCCAGTTACATCAACATGTTGTCCCACTTCAAATAGGTCTGCTGTAAGATGATCACCAATGTTTCGATCAGAATTCTCACTTAACTTAAATTCATTGAGTGTTCCAGGAGTAACATTTACTTTAGCGAAAAACTCTTTTTGTGATTTAGAGCGATTTTTTTTGTTTTCAGTTTTTGAGACAAGAACAGCGTCGTAACCGTCAGATTCTTTCGTTTTGATACCTGCGACATAGTTACCAAATACAGAAACAATAGATACTGGAATTGAGTCTCCATCTTCTTGGAAGACCCTAGACATTCCCGATTTTTTTCCAATTAAGCCTAAACTCAATTTATTCTCCTTATTACGGGGCTTAAAACCCTCTATGGCCGCTTACGCGTTTACTCTTAGCTAATGCTTATCTGCACATCAACACCTGCAGATAAATCTAGTTTCATTAATGCATCAACAGTTTTATCTGTTGGCTTAATAATATCTAAGAGCCTTTTATAAGTTCTTATTTCATATTGATCTCTAGCATCTTTATCTTTATGCGGCGAAATCAATATAGTGGTCCTCTCTTTTTTAACAGGCAGTGGAATCGGACCTTTTACCACTGCGCCTGTCTTTTTTGCGGTTTCTACGATTTGTCTAGTAGAGGCATCAATAAGTCTATAGTCAAAAGCTTTTAGTCTTATTCTTATAGCCTGATTTTCCATTATTTAAACTAAAATTCCTCTATTAAAAATATCTCGCAAAATGCAAAATGTGGCGTATTTTAGGTCTCTAGAGCCTAATATGTCAACAAAAAAACAATATTTATTTTAATAAAAAAATTAAGCCGTTTTTAGCTCTTCTGCAATGCTTGATGGAACGTCTGCATATTTAAGAAATTCCATTGAAAAACTCGCTCTTCCTTGGGTTTGAGACCTTAAATCTGTTGCATAACCAAACATCTCTGATAAAGGAACCTCTGATTGAACAGTTTTACCTGAAGGTATCTCATCCATTCCTAAAATTATTCCTCTTCTTCTGTTTAAATCACCAACTACATCTCCCATATGCTCTTCAGGAGTTACTACTTCAACTTTCATAATTGGTTCAAGGATAACTGGTTTTGCTTTAAGTGCACCTTCTTTTAAAGCCATAGACCCGGCGATTTTAAATGCCATCTCACTTGAGTCGACATCGTGATAAGAGCCATCATATAGTGTTGCTTTTAAAGCTAGTAATGGATAACCGGCAACTACACCATTTTGCATTTGTTCTTGAATTCCCTTATCGACAGCAGGAATGTACTCTTTTGGTACTACTCCACCAACTATTTCGTCGACAAATTCGTAGTCATCATCAAGACCCAAAGGCTCTAACTTTAGCCAAACATGGCCATATTGCCCTTTACCACCACTCTGACGAACAAATTTACCTTCAATATCTATTGTTTCTTTAATAGTCTCTCTGTAGGCAACTTGAGGTTTACCAATATTAGCTTCAACAGAAAACTCTCTTTTCATTCTATCGACTAGAACGTCTAAATGAAGTTCTCCCATTCCAGAAATAATTGTTTGGCCCGATTCTTCGTCTGTATGAACTCTAAAAGAAGGATCCTCTTTAGCTAGTTTTTGAAGAGCTAATGACATTTTCTCTTGGTCTGGCTTAGATTTTGGTTCCACAGCTACAGAAATAACTGGCTCTGGAAAGTCCATTTTTTCAAGAATTATCTGATCTTTCGTGTCGCATAGGGTATCACCAGTAGTAATATCTTTAAGGCCAATACAGGCAGCAATATCTCCAGCTCGGATCTCTTTGATTTCATTTCTGCTGTTAGAATGCATTTGCACCATTCTTCCAACACGCTCTTTTTTGCTTCGTGTTGAATTGACCACTCCATCACCAACGGATAGAACACCAGAGTAAACTCTGATAAATGTTAATGTTCCTACAAATGGATCTGTAGCTATTTTAAAAGCTAAAGCTGAGAATGGCTCATCATCTGAAGAAGACCTAGAGTCAGTTTTTTCTTCCTCACCTGGAAGGACACCCTGAATTGCTGCAACTTCATTTGGAGCCGGCAAAAACTCAATCACCGCGTCAAGCACCGCTTGAACACCTTTGTTTTTAAATGCAGAACCACACATAGCAAGAACTATTTCATTGTTGAGAGTCCTCAATCTTAGTCCTTCTCTTATTTGATCTTCTGTAAGCTCTCCACTCTCAAGATAAGCTTCCATCAATTCTTCATTTGCCTCAGCAGCTGTCTCTAACATCTGCTCTCTTAGCTCATCACATCTAGCTTTAAGATCCTCTGGAATTTCTTCAAGGTCAAAAGTAAGGCCTTGGTCATCTTCATTCCAGTAAATTGCTTTCATTCTAATTAAATCTACAACGCCTTTAAAATCGTCCTCAGCGCCTATATTCAATTGTATGGGAACCACTGTTGATCCAAGTCTTTCTCTTACTTGATCAACGACTCTTTCAAAATCAGCACCAGCTCTATCCATTTTGTTAACAAAAACAATTCTAGGTACTTCATATCTATTACATTGACGCCAAACAGTTTCTGATTGAGGCTCAACACCAGATGTACCACAAAACACAACTACTGCACCATCTAAAACTCTTAAGGATCTTTCAACTTCAATTGTGAAATCAACGTGTCCCGGTGTATCAATAATATTTATTCTATGCTTTGGAAACTGTTGCTCCATTCCGCTCCAAAAACAAGTAGTTGCAGCAGAGGTAATTGTTATACCTCTCTCTTGCTCTTGCTCCATCCAGTCCATAGTAGCTGCACCATCATGAACTTCTCCTATCTTATGAGATAGACCTGTGTAGAAAAGCACTCTTTCCGTTGTTGTAGTCTTACCTGCATCAACGTGAGCACAAATACCGATATTTCTATATTTACTTAATTCAGTTTCTCTAGCCATTTCTTAAAATCTAAAATGTGAAAATGCTTTGTTAGCTTCTGCCATTTTATGAACGTCTTCTCTTTTCTTTACGGCAGCTCCCTTTCCTTGAGAAGCATCTTGAAGTTCCCCAGCAAGTCTCAAAGACATAGACTTTTCAGATCTTTTTCTTGCGGCTTCAACAATCCATCTCATAGCTAATGCTTGTTTTCTTGATGGTCTAACCTCAATTGGTACCTGATAAGTAGCACCACCAACACGTCTTGATTTTACTTCAACCACAGGGCCTACTTCAGATAAGGCTTTCATAAAAACCTCAAGAGGTTCTTCTTTTGACTGAGAAGTGATTCTGTCAAAAGCACCATAAACAATTTTTTCAGCAATAGATTTTTTACCGTCTTTCATAAGATTATTCATAAATTTCGCAACGATAATATCTTTGTATTTTGGATCTGGTAAGACTTTTCTTTTTTCAGGACTTCTTCTTCTTGGCATTATTATTTACCCTTCTTAGCTCCGTACTTGGATCTTCTCTGCTTTCTGTTGGCAACACCAGAAGTATCAAGAGTTCCTCTTACAGTATGATATCTAACACCTGGAAGATCTTTCACTCTTCCACCTCTAATTAAAACAAGAGAGTGCTCTTGCAGGTTATGGCCTTCACCACCAATATAAGAAGTAACTTCAAAACCACTTGTTAATCTAACTCTGCAAACTTTTCTAAGTGCAGAATTTGGTTTTTTTGGAGTAGTTGTATAAACCCTAGTACAAACGCCTCTTCTTTGAGGACATCCTTTTAATGCAGGAACATCAGTCTTCCTAGTTTTAGGCTTGCGTGATTTCCTTACTAATTGGTTTACTGTTGCCATATTAATTATCTAAAAGCCGTGATTCTATATAGCTCATTCGTTATCGTCAACTGGTTTTTCAGATTCAGGCTCAGATTGTTCTTCAGCCTCAGTATTAGTATCTTGAATCTCCTGTCTGAGAGCTGCTTCAAGATCATCTGAAGAGAGAGTATATTCATCTGAATCAGGTGATTTAGTTTTTAGCTTGTCATGGAAATCCATACCAGTCCCAGCAGGGATAAGTCTTCCAACAACAACATTCTCTTTAAGGCCTCTTAAACCATCTTTCTTTCCAGTAACAGCTGCTTCTGTAAGGACTCTTGTTGTCTCTTGGAAAGATGCTGCAGATATAAATGAATTTGTTGCAAGGGACGCTTTTGTAATTCCTAATAAAACTCTTTCATATGTTGCTGGCTGTTGATCATTAGATTCTGCCATTTTATTAGCTTCAACTAACTCAGCATATTCCACTTGATCGCCTTGGATGAATTTTGTATCACCGCCATCAACAATTAATGCTTTTCTTAGCATTTGTCTGAGAATAGTTTCAATGTGCTTATCATTTATAGAAACTCCTTGAAGTCTATAGACTTGTTGAATCTCATTTACAATGAAATTTGTAAGAGAAGGTATACCTTTAAGTCTTAAAATATCATGAGGACTGTATGGACCATCACTGACAATGTCACCCTTTTCTACTCTCTCACCTTCAAACACTGAGAGCGTTCTATGTTTAGGTATTAGCATTTCTACATTTTGAGACTTTTTAGAGGCTCCATCTGGAGTAATAACAAGTCTAACTTTTCCTTTGGTTTCTTTACCAAAGGAAACCATTCCTGACTCTTCTGCGAGAACAGCCGCATCTTTTGGCGTTCTAGCTTCAAATAAGTCAGCAACTCTTGGAAGTCCACCTGTAATATCTTTAGTTTTAGACCCTTCGAGTGGAATCCTTGCAATAACTTCACCAGCAGTTATTTTTTGACCATCTTCAAGATTTAATAATGCTGAAGCAGGCAAAGCATATGTAAATGGTTGATTATTTTCAGGATGTGTTAATTGTTTCCCTCTACCATCTGTAAGGCTGACTGATGGAACTAAATCCTTACCAGCTGAAGGCCTCTCAGAACCATCAATAACTTCGATACTACTTAATCCAGTTAATTCATCAGTTGAAGCTCTAACTGATACACCTTCTTCTATATCAGCAAATTTTACCTTTCCAGAAGCTTCTGAAATTATTGGACGAGTATATGGATCCCATGTAGCAATTTTTTGTCCAAGCTCTACTTTAGCATTGTTAGCAACTAATAAAGTAGAACCATAAGGTATCTTGTATTGCTCAACGATCTTTCCTTGATTATCAGAAATTGATAAAGTTGAATTTCTTGAAATAACAACTTCTAGCTTATCTTTATTCTTAACGCTTTTGATATCATCTGAAAAAATTACAGATCCATCGTTTCTGCTAATTATTGAATCATCCTCGGATGAGCTTGAAGCAGCTCCCCCAATATGGAAGGTTCTCATAGTTAACTGCGTACCTGGCTCTCCAATTGATTGCGCAGCAACCACACCTACAGCTTCACCTCTGTGAACAAGATGTCCTCTTGCTAAGTCTCTACCATAGCATTTAGCACAAACACCGAAACTGGATTCACATGTCATCGGTGACCTAACTTTAAGCGTTGAAAGATTTAGTGGTTCGATCTTCAGCAATGCATCTTCATCAATGAGAGTATCTTTAGGGAAAAGTTCATTTCCTTCATTATCAAGAATAGGTTCAGCAATTACTCTTCCAAGAATTCTGTCAGTGAGATCTTGAATGATTTCACCGCCATCAATAATTGCATTCATTTCTATTGAATCCTCTGTACCACAATCCTCTTCAGTAATAACTGAATCCATTGATACGTCACATAGTCTTCTTGTTAAATAGCCTGAGTTTGCAGTTTTTAATGCTGTATCTGCCAGACCCTTCCTTGCTCCGTGAGTTGAGATAAAGTACTGAAGAACAGAAAGACCTTCTCTGAAGTTTGCAGTAATAGGAGTCTCAATAATTGAGCCATCTGGTTTTGACATTAGTCCTCTCATACCTGATAGCTGCCTAATTTGAGCCGGTGATCCTCTAGCTCCTGAATCAGCATATATATATACTGAATTAAAAGAAGCTTGTTCAACTTCATTACCATCAGAATCCTCAACACTGTCTTTGCTAATTTTTTCCATCATTGCCTTAGCAACTCTTTCATTTGCTCTAGACCATATATCAACTACCTTGTTATATCTTTCACCTCTAGTTACCAGCCCAGATGAGAATTGGTTCTCAATTTCCTTAACCTCATCCTCTGCCTTGTCTACAATTTCATATTTCTCTTCAGGAATAACAAAATCATCGACACCAATCGATGAGCCTGATCTAGTTGAGAAGTCAAAGCCAAGGTACATTAATTGATCGGCAAAAATTACAGTCTTCTTCAAACCAGCTTTTCTGTAGGAAAGATCAATAAGCGACGAAACTGCTTTTTTGTCTAGTGTTTTATTTACATTGTCGAATCCAACTTCAATTGGTGTGATTCTCCAGATAAGGGTTCTTCCAACGGTAGTATCCTCAATAAAAACACCCTTCTCAGCATTTTCTATTCTTACTTTTATTTTTGCATGAAGATCTATTTGTTCAGATTCAAAAGCTCTTTGAACCTCATCAGGGTTTGAAAATACTCTTCCTTCTCCATGAGAATTAACTTTCTCTCTTGTCATGTAGTAAAGACCAAGAACAACATCCTGAGTTGGATTAATAATTGGAGCTCCATCAGCGGGAGAAAGAATATTATTAGTCGACATCATTAACGCTCTAGCCTCAAGTTGAGCTTCAACTGTTAATGGAACATGGACAGCCATCTGATCGCCATCAAAGTCTGCATTATAAGCAACACATACCAATGGATGAAGCTGTATAGCCTTACCCTCAATTAATAGAGGTTCAAATGCCTGAATACCAAGACGATGCAATGTTGGAGCCCTATTTAATAGAACTGGATGCTCTCTGATAACCTCTTCTAGAGCTTCCCAAACCTCTGGGGTCTCTCTTTCAACAAGCCTCTTAGCAGCTTTAATTGTCGTTGCTAGCTCTTTATGCTCCAACCTTCCGTAGACAAATGGTTTGAATAGCTCTAATGCCATTTTTTTTGGTAATCCACATTGGTGAAGCTTTAGATTTGGCCCAGACACAATTACAGATCTTCCAGAGTAATCAACTCGCTTACCAAGAAGATTTTGTCTAAACCTTCCACCCTTACCTTTGATCATATCAGCAAGAGACTTTAGAGGTCTTTTATTAGTTCCAGTTATAACTCTTCCTCTTCTTCCATTATCAAGAAGAGCATCAACTGATTCTTGAAGCATTCTTTTTTCATTTCTTACAATGATGTCAGGTGCATTTAGCTCCAATAATCTTTTTAATCTGTTGTTTCTGTTAATTACTCTTCTGTATAGATCATTAAGATCAGAAGTAGCAAACCTTCCTCCTTCAAGAGGCACGAGCGGTCTTAGGTCTGGAGGTAATACTGGAAGAACATCCATTATCATCCACTCTGGCTTGTTGCCAGAAGCCTTAAATGCCTCAAGCAGCTTTAATCTTTTTGAGATCTTTTTTAGTTTTGTTTCAGAGTTTGTTTGAGGAATTTCTTCTCTAAGAATTCTTATCTCTTCTTCTATATCGAGCTCTTCGAGTAATAATTTAACTGCTTCTGCACCCATTCCAGCTTTAAACTCATCACCATATTGGTCATAAGCTTCAATGTATTCTTCTTCAGTAAGAATGTCTCCAGTTTCTAAATCAGTCATTCCTGGATCAGTTACTATAAAACTCTCAAAATATAGAACTCTCTCAATTTCTCTCAAAGTTACATCAAGGAGAAGACCTATTCTTGAAGGTAATGATTTTAAGAACCATATATGAGCAACTGGAGCTGCTAGCTCAATATGACCCATTCTATCTCTTCTTACCTTTGCTAGAGTGACTTCTACACCACATTTTTCACACACTACTCCTCTGTGCTTCATTCTCTTATATTTACCGCAAACACACTCATAGTCTTTGATTGGTCCAAAAATCTTTGCGCAGAAGAGACCATCTCTTTCAGGTTTAAAGGTTCTATAGTTAATAGTCTCAGGTTTTTTTACTTCGCCAAATGACCATGATCTAACCATTTGTGGAGATGCCAAGCCAGCAGAAATAGATGAAAAATCGTCTTGGTTTGATTGCAATAAGTTAAGTAATTCTTTCAAAATATTTCTCCTATTCTTCTGTATCTAAATCAATATTAATTCCCAATGATCTAATCTCTTTTGTAAGAACATTAAATGATTCAGGAATATTTGCATCCATCTGTAATGAGCCATCAACAATATTTTTGTACATCTTAGTTCTACCAGAAACATCGTCAGACTTAACTGTTAACATTTCTTGTAGAGTGTAAGCTGCACCATAAGCCTCTAGTGCCCAGACTTCCATTTCACCAAATCTTTGACCTCCAAACTGAGCTTTTCCACCCAATGGTTGTTGTGTGACCAATGAGTATGATCCGGTTGATCTTGCATGCATTTTATCGTCAACTAAATGATTGAGTTTAATCATGTACATATAACCAACAGTAATTGGACGATCAAATTTCCTACCTGTTCTTCCGTCAAATAAAGTAAATTGACCAGAAGAAGGAAGACCAGCAAGCTTTAACATATTTTTAACTTCAGATTCTGCAGCGCCATCAAAAACTGGTGATGCAATTGGAACACCAGCTCTGAGGTTGTTAGCTAACTGATCAATATCTCCATTAGTCAAAGAGCCAAGATCCTCAAGGTTTGCAGCATCTTTGTTATACAAAGTTTCAAGATATTTTCTGATATCTGCATTTGATTCTTTATTTTTTATCATGTCATCAATGATTTTGCCGACACCTTTTGCAGCACATCCCATATGCGTTTCAAGAATCTGGCCCACATTCATCCTCGATGGAACTCCTAGTGGATTTAAGACAATATCTACCGGGTTACCATCCTCATCATAAGGCATATCCTCAATTGGCATTATTTCTGAAATAACACCTTTGTTTCCATGCCTACCTGCCATTTTATCGCCAGGCTGTATTCTCCTTTTAATGGCTAAAAATACTTTAACTATTTTAATAACGCCTGGAGCAAGGTCATGACCTCTTATAATCTTTGATTTTTTGTCATTAAATCTATCTTTGATTTCACTAAGAACCTTTTTTAGAGCCTGCTCTGATTCCTCTAGCCTTGTATTTACATCAGCTTTTTTTGTTCTTATTGAAAAAATATCGTTTAAAGACATTTCTTTAAGGTCATCCAATGAGATCTTAGATCCTCTTTTTAAACCAGGAGCCTTAGTAACTGTTTCACCATTAAGGAATCCAGAAACTTTAATTTTTGTTGCTTCCTGAACAATCCTAGTTTCATCATCAGCATCTTTTTTTGCTTGCGCTAAATGCTCTTCTTCAATGGAGACAGTTCTGTCATCTTTTTCTAGTCCATCTCTTGTAAAGACTTCTACACCGATAACAGTTCCCTTTGTGCTTGTTGGAACTCTTAATGATGTATCTTTAACATCAGAAGCTTTTTCTCCAAATATCGCTCTTAGAAGTTTTTCTTCAGGAGATAATTGATTTTCTCCTTTTGGAGTAATCTTACCAACAAGGATATCTCCGGGGTTAACTTCTGCACCTTTATAGACTATTCCACACTCATCAAGTTTTGATAATGATCCTTCTCCAACATTAGGAATATCAGCAGTAATTTCTTCAGAACCAAGTTTTGTATCTCTGGCAACACAAGTTAGTTCTTGGATATGAATTGATGTAAACCTATCCTCTCTTGCAACTTTTTCAGAAATAAGAATTGAGTCCTCAAAGTTATACCCATTCCATGGCATAAAGGCAATTCTAATGTTTTGTCCTAATGCAAGCTCTCCATTATCTACAGATGGTCCATCAGCAAGAATATCTCCTTCAACAACTTTATCGCCAACCTTTACAAGTGGTCTTTGGTTGATACAGGTATTTTGATTTGATCTTGTATATTTAACAAGATTGTAAATATCAACTTCAGCAGTTTTATTTTTTGCATCTGTGACTCTAACAACGATTCTCCCTGCATCAACGCTTTCAACGACCCCTTTATTCTTAGCAACTACACAGACTCCCGAATCTCTTGCAACAACTGTTTCAAGACCAGTTCCAACAAGAGGCTTCTCTGGTCTTAAGACAGGAACTGCTTGGCGCTGCATATTTGAACCCATTAAAGCTCTGTTTGCATCATCATGCTCCAAAAACGGAATTAATGATGCAGCAACCGAAACTACTTGCTGAGGCGAAACATCCATTAAATCAACCATATCTGACGACATCAGTTCGAACTCGTTAGAGTGTCTAACAGGTACTAGATCATCGACAAATTTATTCTTTTTATCCAATGTAGCATTGGCCTGAGCGATTATATGCTCGCCTTCGTCAATGGCTGACAAATAAACAATCTCATCAGTAACTGTTCCCTTCACAACCTTTCTATAAGGAGTTTCTATAAATCCATAAGAATTAGTCCTTGCATAAGAGGCAAAGGAATTTATAAGACCAATATTTGGTCCCTCTGGTGTTTCGATTGGGCAAACTCTACCATAATGGGTTGGATGAACATCTCTGACCTCAAAGCCCGCTCTTTCTCTAGTAAGTCCGCCAGGACCTAATGCAGAAACTCTTCTCTTATGAGTTATTTCAGACAATGGATTATTTTGATCCATAAACTGTGACAACTGACTTGAACCAAAAAATTCTTTTATTGCTGCAGTAACCGGTTTGGCATTAATAAGATCTTGAGGACCAAGCTCATCTGCTTCAGCCATGCTTAATCTTTCTCTTACAGCTCTCTCAACTCTAATAAGCCCAACTCTAAATTGGTTGGCAGTCATTTCTCCGACAGACCTGACTCTTCTATTTCCAAGATGATCAATATCATCAACAAAGTCATGACCGTCTCTAATATCTAATATGCCTTTCATAACAGAGATAATATCTTGGAGATCAAGCACATTTGGATTCTCTCTTTCATCTTCTATTTTTAGCCTTCTATTAAATTTCATTCTTCCAACTTCAGATAAATCATATCTTTCAGGGTTAAAGAATAAATTTCTAAATAAAGTTTCTGCTGAGTCTTTAGTTGGTGGTTCGCCAGGTCTCATCATTCTATATATTTCAACAAGAGCTTCTAACCTATTTGATGTTGGATCAATTCTAAGCGTATTTGCTATATATGGACCCTTCTCTAACTCATTAATATAGAGAGTATCAATTGTTGTTATGCTTTTTTCCGATAGAAGAGATAACACTGCTTCGTCTATTTCACTGTTACACGCTAAAGTAACCTCTCCGGTTTCCTCATCAAATATATCTTTGGAAGTAACTTTTCCTAAAAGATATTCATTTGAAAAAGAAATTTCTTTCTCTCCAGAATCTCTGAGCAATTTAACATGTCTTGCAGTAACTCTTTTACCAGCTTCGACTATAACTTTGTTCTTAACTTTTATGTCTTCACTAAGGACTTCGCCTCTTAATCTCTCTGGCCTTAATTCAGTTTTTACTCTTGATTTATCAAGTGTATAAGTTTCCGTTTCAAAGAATGACTGCAGAATTTCTTCAGTAGTCATTTCCAATGCTTTTAGAAGAATAGTTGCAGGTATCTTTCTCTTTCTATCTATCCTACAGAAAAGACTATCTTTTGGATCAAATTCAAAATCTAGCCAAGAACCTCTATAAGGAATAATTCTTGCAGAATATAAAACTTTTCCAGAACTGTGAGTTTTTCCTTTGTCATGATCAAAGAAAACACCAGGGGATCTGTGGAGCTGTGAAACAACAACTCTCTCTGTTCCATTAATGATAAAGGATCCTGTTGAAGTCATTAAAGGAACCTCTCCCATAAAAACTTCACCTTCTTTTACATCTTTAACTTCTTCGAAGTTAGACTCTTTGTCATAAATTACAAGCCTTACTTTAATTCTAAGTGGTGCTGAGTAACTTAGTCCTTGAATGAGGCATTCTTGAACATCAAAACTATTTTTACCAAGCTCATATGAGACGTACTCAAGGGCAGCATTGCCAGAAACACTTGTTATAGGGAAAAGAGACTGAAAAACTTCTTCTAGACCTTTATTTTCCCTTTTATCGGGATCGACCTCAGCTTGAAGAAACTCAGCATATGAATTCAGCTGTGTTTCTGTCAGGGTTGGTAGATCCATGACTTTTGGGAATCTTCCAAAGTTTTTTCTTATTCTCTTTTTTTCAGTGTAGCTATATGACATATATGTTGCCCTTTAAGTATTAGTAAAATTATTTAAGTTCTGCTGTAGCTCCAGCTTCTGAAAGCTGTTTAAGCATTTCTTCAGCTTCTTCTTTTTTAACACCCTCTTTAAGAGTATTTGGAGCGCCATCGACTAAGTCTTTAGCTTCCTTAAGACCAAGACCTGTTATAGCTCTAACTGCTTTAATAACTTGGACTTTTTGGTCGCCAGCTGCAGAAAGAACAACATCAAATTCGTCTTTCTCTTCAGCAGCATCACCACCAGCAGCATCGCCAGCAGCTGCAGCAGGTGCGGCAGCGACTGCAGCAGCTGCAGTAACACCAAATTTTTCTTCGATAGCAGAAATAAGCTCTACTAACTCCATAACTGACATTTCTTCAATCGCTTTAAGAATGTCTTCAGATTTTATTGTTGCCATAATAATTCTCCGATTTAGGCACTAGCCTGTTTATTGTCACGAACTGCAGCAAGAACCCTTGCAAGCTTACTTGGAACTTCATTTAATAAAGTAGCAAACTTGCCCATGGGTGCTTGAAGAACTGATGCAATTAAAGTAATAGCCTCTTCTCTTGATGGGAGTGTTGCCAATAAATCAATTTGGCTTCCATCTAGCAGTTGGCCCTCAACACATAATGCTTTAATTTCGAGAGCTTCGAAGTTTTTAGCATATGTTTTGAGTAACTTTGCAGCAGCTCCTGGCTCAGCAAAAGAAAAAGCAAATAATGAAGGACCCTTGAGAGCCTCTTCTGTGCAACCAAAATCGGTATCTTTAAATGCAAGCTTTGCAAGTGAATTTTTTATCACTTGAATATGCACACCTTTTTCGTTTGCTTCCTTTCTTATTTCAGATAGTTCAGAAACTTTTAAACCTCTTGCATCAGATATCACCAATGTAGATGCATCTGCAACAACAGCTTTTACTTCCTCAACAATCCTTTCTTTTTCATTTTTGGCTAATGCCATACAATTCTCCTATTTAGACCTTTCGGTCATTTTTGGCGACAAACTGCTAATGCAATTGAGTCACCACCTGCGTAGGAAATTAAGCTAATAAGCACCTACGGTCTTCGACGGCTGCGAATAAACGCAACAATCTAGAGTTTTAAAAAACTCTAAAAACTTATGCCAGCTCCGATATATTTAATTTCAATCCTGGCCCCATTGTGCTGCTAATTGAAATACCTTTTATATATACACCCTTGGCGGATGCTGGTTTTAATCTTTTTAATTCTTCAACAAGTGCAGTTAAATTCTGATTTACCTTGCCATCATCAAATGAAACTTTTCCTATGCAACCATGAACAATACCGCTTTTATCAGTTCTGAATCTAACTTGTCCAGATTTTGCATTCTTTATTGCATCGGCAACATTATCAGTAACAGTTCCAGTTTTAGGATTTGGCATAAGCCCTTTTGGTCCTAAAACCTGGCCAAGCTTACCAACGACTTTCATAGCTGCCTGTGTTGAGATTACAACATCTACAGCGATCTCATTTTTTGTAAACTTCTCACTCAAATCATCCATACCTATAAAATCAGCACCGGCTGATTTTGCATCTTCAGCTGCATCACCATCGGCAAAAACAGCTACAACAACTTCTTTACCAAGAGAGTTTGGAAGTGTTAAAGCTCCTCGAACATTTTGATCAGATTTATTCCCGTCAACTCCAAGCTTGATAGCTACATCTAGAGACTCATCAAATTTTGGTGATTTATGTTCTTGCAGAATCTTCACAGCATCGCTTAATGAGTAATCAGTCATGCTATCAACGCTTTCTAGAATACTTTTTTGTTTTTTTGTAACCATAATTATATTTCTACATCCACTCCCATACTTCTTGCTGTACCTGCAATAATTCTTACCGCATTATCCAAATCATTGGCATTTAAATCTGGCTCTTTTGCTTTTGCAATTTCTTCTAGTTGTTTTCTTGAGATTTTTCCAACCTTTTCTCTGTTAGGTTCTCCACTTCCTTTAGGAATGTTCAAAGCCTTTCTAATTAACACAGCTGCTGGTGGTGTTTTAACAACAAAATCAAAGGATTTATCTTCATAAACACTTATTACAACTGGAAGAGGAACGCCCTTCTCTGAATCTTTAGTTTTATCATTGAATGCATTACAAAAATCCATAATGTTAAGTCCCGCTTGTCCTAAAGCAGGGCCAACAGGTGGGCTTGGATTAGCTGCTCCCGCGGGTATTTGTAATTTCAAAATATTTGCAACTTTTTTCTTTTTAGCCATTTAAGTTTTCTCTATTTGCATGAAATTTAATTGCACAGAAGTTGATCTCCCTAAAATCTGAACAGAAACTTTTACTGAGTTCCTTTCATAATCAACTTCCTCTACAACGCCATTGAAATCGTTAAAGGGTCCATCACAGACTCTGATAACTTCACCTGGTTCAAACATAGTTTTAGGTCTAGGAGCTTCTTCGCCTACTTCAATCCTATTAATAATGCTATTAACTTCAGCATCAGTGATTGGGCTTGGTTTTTCTCTAGTTCCTCCAACAAACCCTGAAACTCTTGGAGTTTGTTTGACTAACTGCCAAGTGTCATCATCAAGTTCCATTTGAATGAGGATATATCCTGGGAAGAATTTTCTTTCTGTTTTTTTCTGTTCACCGCTTTTTAGCTCAACAACCTGCTCAGTAGGTACAAGAATTTCTCCGAACTTCTCTTTTAGATCTGCCAACATAATTCTTTCTTCCATAGCAGCTTTAACTTTCTGTTCGTATCCTGAATATGCTTGAACTACAAACCACTCCATCTCTTATCCTAAAATTAGTTTTGTTAACCAGCTTAATAAAGACTCTAATCCCCATAAAAGTAATGCAAGAACAAGGATAGAGATAAAAACAATTAAAAATGTCTGAGTTGTTTCAACCCTTGTAGGCCAAACAACTCTTCTTAACTCAGTTCTTGATTCTGCCATAAGTTTTATTGACGATTTTCCAAAATCAGTCAGTGCCATGAAAAGTATGCCGAGGCCAATAAGACCAACAACGCCCAAAACTCTATAAAGAAATGCAACTTCTGTGTAATAACTGTTGCCAACAACAGCGACTACAAAGAAGGATAATGAAATTAACCACTTTGCTTTGTCTAAGAATTTAAATGACTCTTGTTTACTCATAATTCTTCCTAAACTCTTCCTCATTGGCAGGCCAGGAGGGAATTGAACCCCCAACCCCCGGTTTTGGAGACCGGTGCTCTACCAATTGAGCTACTGGCCTAAAAACGTTATTTACTTTCCCCATTAAAAAAAAGGCGCGCCAAGACTTCCATGTCTTGGCAATCGCTTAAATTCTTTTACTTAATGATCTTAGCAACAACTCCAGCACCAACTGTTCGCCCACCTTCACGTATTGCAAACTTAAGACCTTCGTCCATAGCAATAGGAGCAATCAGTGTTACTGTCATTTTGACGTTATCACCTGGCATTACCATCTCAACCCCATCTGGTAATTCACAGGCACCTGTAACATCAGTAGTTCTAAAATAAAACTGAGGTCTATAGCCTTTAAAGAATGGAGTGTGTCTTCCACCTTCATCCTTTGAAAGTACATAAATTTCAGCTTCGAATTCTGTATGCGGTGTAATTGATTTAGGAGCAGATAAAACTTGCCCTCTTTCAACTGCATCTCTATCTATACCTCTAAGAAGAACACCACAGTTCTCGCCGGCTCTTCCTTCATCAAGAGATTTTCTAAACATCTCGACACCAGTACATGTTGTTTCAGTTGTATCATTAATACCGACTATTTCAAGAGCATCTCCAGTTTTAACAATACCAGTTTCTATTCTTCCAGTTACAACTGTTCCTCTTCCTGAGATAGTGAAAACGTCTTCAACAGGCATTAAGAAAGGCTTGTCTGTATCTCTTGCTGGTTCAGGTATTGAAACATCAAGTTCTTCAACTAATTTTTGAACAGCTGGAACACCAATATCTGAAGTGTCTCCTTCTAGAGCTTTTAATGCACTTCCAGTAATGATAGGTGTGTCATCACCTGGGAATTCATACTCATTTAATAGCTCTCTTATTTCCATTTCAACCAATTCCTGAAGTTCAGGATCATCAACTTGGTCAGCTTTGTTTAGAAATACTACAATCTTTGGAACACCAACTTGTCTTGCTAAAAGAATGTGCTCTCTTGTTTGAGGCATTGGACCATCAGCTGCACTTACAACAAGAATTGCCCCATCCATTTGTGCAGCACCAGTAATCATATTTTTTACATAGTCTGCGTGACCTGGACAGTCAACGTGTGCATAGTGTCTAGCATTTGATACATACTCAACGTGAGATGTAGCAATTGTTATACCTCTTTCTCTTTCTTCAGGAGCATTATCAATTCCATCAAATGCAACTGCTTCACCACCGTAAACTTCAGCACAAACCTTAGTTAATGCTGCTGTTAAAGTAGTTTTTCCGTGGTCAACGTGACCAATTGTTCCCACATTAACGTGTGGTAGATTTCTTTCAAACTTTTCTCTTGCCATTTTTTGCCTCTCTAAAAAAATTGCCAATAATGGAGCTCATAACCGGACTTGAACCGGTGACCTCTTCCTTACCAAGGAAGTGCTCTACCGCTGAGCTATATGAGCCCGAATTACAGTTCCAAAATTTAAGGTGGCGTATTATCCCTCTAAAAGTCCATAAACTCAACCTTTTTTTGATAAAAAAATATACTAAAAAAAAGGGTTAGAAATGGTGGAGGGGGAAGGATTCGAACCTTCGAAGCACGAGGCGGCAGATTTACAGTCTGCTGGGTTTGACCGCTCCCCAACCCCTCCATTTAAAGGAGTGTATTTTTGATCTAGAATAGCATTAAGTCAACTAATTTTTTATTTTCATGCAATTTAATGAGGAAATTATCCTAAAAGGCCTAAATTTGGCTAATTTTGAGCTCAAAACTCATCAATTAATAGACTCAACTAATGATGAGTGCAAAAGAATAAGTTCAAATAAAGATATTCTAGTAATAACTGCAGATAAGCAAGCTAAGGGGAAAGGCCGAAAAGGAAAGAAATGGCACAGTCCAGAGGGCAATATTTCTCTTTCCATAGCCTTTGCGGATAGAGAATTCGATGTACCAATAAGTATTGCTACAGGTATTTTGGTTAAAGATGTCCTCACAGAAGTATTTAATCTAGATTCAATCAAGCTTAAGTGGCCAAATGATCTTGTGTTTGAAAAAAAGAAAATAGGAGGAATATTAGTTGAAAAGGAGGTTTTTTCTAACTATACAAAAGCCATAGTTGGTATTGGAATAAATCTTGAGTTAGATAAAAAAGAAACTTGGTGGGGAGATTTCGGAGATCTCAATGGTAAAAACTTGAGAGATAAAATCATTAATAAGATATTAGTAAAATTTGAGGCTCTGTTTAGTGACGGTCTCAATGATTGGAAGAATCTTTGGAATCAGTCTTGCATACATAACGATGCCATCATTTCTGTTGCTAGGAATGATGAGATCATTAAAGGAAAATATTTAGGAATAAATGATTCTGGTGAGCTTCTACTAGAAAAAAAAATAGGAGAAATTATTTCTTTTTCATCTGGTGAAGTGTCAATAAAAGGAATCTATAATAAATAGATGAAACATTTTCTATCAAACCTAGATCTTCATAGTGAAACTCCTCAAGATTATGAATCAATTATTTTTGGAGCTGGTTGCTTTTGGGGAGTTGAAAAAAAGTTTTGGCAACTAGATGGAGTTTGGCTAACTTCGGTTGGATATTCTGGCGGCGAACTAGAAGATCCCTCTTACGAAATTGTGTGTTCAGGAACAACTAATCATGTAGAAGTCGTAAAAGTTGTATTTAATCCCGAAGTTATATCATTGGCAGATCTCCTCAAAGTTTTTTGGGAATGTCATGATCCAACTCAAGGAATGAGACAAGGCAATGATATTGGATCACAATATCGATCGGTGATTTTTCTTAATTCAGAGTTACATAAAGATGAATCTCTATCATCTTTGGAAACTTATCAGGATGAACTTGAGCTTAATGGTTACGGCCCCATTACTACTGAAATTTCGATGATGAAGAATTACTTTTTAGCTGAGGAATATCATCAGCAGTATTTAGCAAAAAATCCAAATGGCTATTGCGGGCTTGGGGGAACTGGTTGCTCTTTCCCTAATAATTAATTTGTATATAATAGCAATCTTTGCCACCTTAGCTCAGTTGGCTAGAGCAGTTGATTTGTAATCATCAGGTCGTCAGTTCGAATCTGACAGGTGGCTCCACTCTACTCTATTACAATTCTTTCTTCGTAAACTGGGCTATATCTTGGTTTATCTTTTAAATAATCTTCAACTACATCTACTATGAAGATATTTGTATCTTCGTATTCAATTGATTCAGTAAACTCCCAGTAGCCATCACCTCCAAGGGTGACAAAATTTGTTGAAGCTACCCAATAAGTCTTCTTTCTATTAATTGGTTTGCCGTTAAGTCTTAGCTCTTTAATCTCACCATTAGAATCAATAACATATTTAAAGCTTTTAGAAACTTGCAATACACCATTCGTCATTCCAGCAGCATGATTAAAAAGACCTTCTATTTGTGCTCCTGTTATTTTGGTCATCACGAGTGTATTTGGAAAAGGGAAAGCGGATATTAAGTCGCCCTTTGTTAAAACTCCTGGATCTAAGTCTTGTCTGAGTGCGCCACTGTTAATAACTGCGAAATCAATTTTTTTATCATACTCTTCTGCAGCATCAGCAAATAAATTCCCCATGTTTGACTCTTCACCATACGCTCTTACCATTTTATCTGTAGTGAATGAAACTTCTTTAAGTGCGATCTTCTGAACCTGACTCTCCCAATAATCAATAACTTTTGACATTTCAGGATCATCCTCAATTTCATCATCGAAGATAGTAATAAGCTCATTAGAGTAATCAACAATCTTATTTTTCTCAGTATCATAGCTAACAACAAGCTTTCCTAATTCAATCGAATACGCATTAGTTGAAACTATAATCGTTTCGTTGGAAAGCAGTGCATCAGGTGTTCCTTTGTGAGCATGCCCTGTGATCATAATATCTACACCAGGAACATTTTTTGCTAGATCAATATCTTTGCTAAGAGTTCTTTCAACATCAGATAAACCTTTGGTTGATTGCCTGCCGGGGACGCCCTCATGAACACTTAGGACAATTAAATCGGTTATTGGCTCAAGCTCTTCAATATATTTTCTCAAGTAATATTCTTCATCACGAGCTTCTAATCCATCAACCATTTTAAAGTTCGTTGTGTCATAAAATGCAAACTTGCCATGCAATCCAATGACCCCTATTTTCAATCCATTACTTTCAAGAATGACATATGGATTATCCCAAATAAGTTCATCAGTTCCCTCATAGAAAATATTTCCATTAACAATAGGAAAAGTTGCCATCTCAAATTTATCAAGCATGCTTTCCCAACCATGATCAAATTCATGATTACCAATGCAAGCAGCATCAACTCCAAGCAAATTCATTGTATCTATTACAGCTTCGCCTTCTGTGAGAGTACTTATGTAAGGACCAGAGAAATAATCGCCTGCATCGATATATAGGGTATTTGGATTTGTAGATTTTTCCTCTTTTATAAGTGTAGCTAGATTTGCAAACCCACCGACTGGTCTTGTCTTACTTATCCACTGCTCAATATGAGGTTGCAAGTGAGCATGTAAGTCGTTAGTGTAAAGAAAATTTAATTGTTTTATCTCTGAACTTAGATTAAAGCTAACAAAAAATAATGCTGAAAGTGCAGAGAACTTTTTCATCAAAAGTTATTAGTAATCATTTATATCATCTGAAGTCTCTTTTCGCTTCACAATGAAGTTAAGACCAAGGGAAAGTATGAAAGATAGTATTGCCCAAAAAGTCAAAGCTCCAGACCAACTGTCCAAAAGAATTGGTAAAGAGCCGCTTTCCTGCATTTTAAGAACAAGACCTGTGAGGAGTCCGCTTGCTCCAGTAGGAAGAAAAAATATAAGGGTTCCATTAGTCAGTTCCAAGATGGCAAGCAATAATCCAATTATTAACCAAACATTTCCAGAGTATAAGAGAATATCAAGCATCATTTGTTTTACCTTTATCTAAACTATCTAAAAATAATTCAAGTGTACCAAGAGCCTTTGTAATATCAGTTGGAACAACAAGTGTTTTTGTCTGATTTGAGGATGCTACTTCTGCCAAGCCATCTACCTGCCGCTTCATAATTTCATAATTAATTGCAGGCTGCCCATCATTTTTAATAGCTTCAGCAATTAATCTCGTCTGTTCTGCATCCGCCTCTGCTTTTATTTTGACAGCATAAGCATCAGCATCAGCTTGCACTTTCACAGCCTCTGCTTGCTTTTGGGCTTCGTAAAGTTCTGCATCTGCTTTTAGCTCAACACTTCTTTTATCGCCCTCTGCTTTTGCAATTGTAGCTCTTCTCTCTCTTTCTGCATTTAGCTGCTGTCTTTGTGATTCCTTAGTTTTTTCATCAACTAAAACATCCAAAATTTCTGTTCTTGTTACTTCAACTCCCCAAACTTCTGCTGCTTTAGTTAGTCGAGCTGCAATTTCTTGGTTCATTGCTTCTCTGCTTGATTGAAGATCATCAAGCTCAAGCTTTCCAGCTGCAGAACGAATTATTGATATCGCTGTATTTTCGATAGCAAGATCTATATTTCTGATTCTATAAACTGATTTTGCTGCATCTAAAACTCTAAAAAAAACAGTTGAGACTAGCTCAACTTCAACGTTATCTTCGGTAATAACCGACATTTTAAAAGGTGGTAACTGTCTTTCGAGGATATCAACTTTGAAAGCAACCCTGTCAACAAATGGGATAATAATTGATAATCCTGATTCAAGTATTCGAGTAAACTTACCAAATCTTTCAATTACAAAGACCTTTGACTGTGGAACAATTTTTATTCCCAGATAGATTACATATATTATTAAGATAGCTAAAAAAACTAAAACTCCGTTTCCAAATGTCATATTTATATCTCCTATGTAAATATGTCTTTTAATTTAACATAAATATTTATAAATTATATTATTTATAAGTATTAGGTAAATCTCTTTTATCTGTATATCTCTCAGTAAGTCTTGATGATCTTGTCGTAAGATCCATATCATTTCCATCAATAAAGACTTTTGTTGGAAACGTTGCAGGCTCCAATGGATCGTCTTCCCATATGACGATGTCAGCTTTCATGCCCTTTTTAAGAATGCCTCTATCGGCAATATTAAAACTTTTGGCAACATTTGATGTGAGAGCCATTATTGCTCCAGTGTAAGACATCCCATTAGCAACAGCATTCCCCGCTCCTTGTCTAATCAAATGATAATTATGAGTTCTAGATTCACTGAACATAACTTTGATACCAGCTTCTTCAAGAGACGCAGCTATGCGAATATTTGAAGCAAGTTCATCAAATGAATCAGGAATATTATCGAAAGGATTAACTATGACTGGAATATTGTTTTCAGCAATTTCACCTTTAACTAATTCAGCCTCCTGAGCACTCATAAGAATTAAATTAAGTCCATAAAGCTTTTTAATATCTATCAGTTTCAAGATGTCTGATGCCCTGTTAGTTTTTATTACTAATGGAAGCTTATTATTCAAAAGGTTATAAAGCGCAATTACATCTCTAGGCTGCAATTCCATCAAATCTGCAACTTCAAAATCCTCCATAACCTCAGATATTTTCTTTGATGATGAGATATCTTTCTCATCTAACGTTGACGCAAACTCTAGAAGATCCTTCAATAAAATAAGACTCTCTGCACGAGACCCAGAGCTTACTGCGCCTATCTCGCCTGTTAGTGCAACGTCAGGCACACCATTAACCCTTAGACTTCCATCAAGAAGAAAATATGATGCCATTCCACTTAAAGGATCCCAATTAAAATCAGGTAGAGTAATTGCTGATGTAACTCCATTTGATCTATTCCATGGAATTAAAGTTGAGTTTGGATTTATAGCATCAAAAACACTAAAACCCATACTATACATATTGCTATCACCGTCTCTGGTCTCGCTGATTGCGCCTATCTCCAAGATACCAATTTGCGTATCAGGAGCTATCACTCCAGGAGTAACAATTTTATTCGATGCATCAACAACGACATCAGCTTTTAAAGGTTTAGTTGATACTTCTAAAATAGTATCTCCCTCGATAAGAATATCTCCAATAAAAGATTCTTGATTCAGCCCTGTGTGAATTTCCCCACCTTTGATAACAATAGTCTGAGAAATGGCACTTATTGATATAAAGAATAATGAAAGGAAGTATATTATTCTAATCATTGACCCTGTCCTCTCTTGGATCAACTATACCAACGTCAAAATCTGAAACAGGCCCAAATCCTGTGTTGCGATCGAATGCTAAGGCGCCATCGATAAAGACCTGTTCAGCAAGTGAATAAACACTAAAAGGATCTCCTGACCAAAGAACAACATCTGCATTTTTCCCAGCAACCAAGGAACCGGTTTCATGATAAATACCAGCTGCTTTTGCAGGATTACTGGTTATCCAGTTCATAGCTCTGGCCTTTGAGATATCATATCCTGCTTTGTTACCGGCAGCTCTTGCTTTTGCTGCCTCTTGATTAAGTCTTTGAATCCCTCTCTCATCATCTGAGTGGACAATTGCACAGCCCTTTCCACCCCTTGCTTGATCAACTATTGCAATGTTTGCTTGAACCATATCGTAAGCCTCATGTTTAAAGCCCCACCAATCTGCCCAAAGGGCTCCACATATTCCATTATCTGCCAATAAATCTGCAATCTTGTATGCTTCTACACCATGATGAAAAGCAGTAATCTTATAGTTGAACTCTTTTGCGACATCTATCATTAAAGCCATTTCTTCTGCTCTATAACAATGGATATGGACTAGTATTTCATCTTTGAGTACATCACTGAGTGTATCGAGTCTTAGATCTCTTTTAGGTGGAGACTCAACCATTTTTTCTTCATCAGATTTTGCATCATATGCTTCTAACTTATTTAAATAATTTTCAGCCTCAATCCAAGCTTTTCTATAACCTGCAAAGTTACCCATTCTTGTTGAAGGTGCTTGTCCTCTATTTCCATACACCCTTTTTGGATTTTCACCACACGCCATCTTCAACGAATGTTTTGCGTCTGGATATTTCATTGACTGGATGGTGTTACGTTGTAAGTTTTTAACAGTTACTCCTCTTCCACCAATAAGGTTTGCAGATCCTGGAAGAACATGAAATGTTGTTATTCCTCCCTTCAGTGCCAGAGCATATTGAGGATCTTGAACCCACATGGAGTGCTCTGCCCAGACCTCTGCTGTTACCGGACTAGTTGCTTCATTGCCATCGCTGCTGGTTCTGACACTGGGAGCTGGATATACACCCATATGAGAATGAATATCTATAATTCCTGGCGTTATCCATTTATTTTTTGCATCAATAATTTTTATATCTTTATCATCAACACTTATGCCTTTTCCAATAGCAATTATTTTTCCATCAGCAATAAGAAGATCAGTATCAAGCAATTCGTTACCCTCTCCATCGAGAATATTTCCATTAATAAATAGTATCTTTTCGGATTGGAGTGGTTCATATGTTGATTCAAAAGCTGCAAAAGTATCAACATTAATTGTCAGAGAAAATAAAACAAAGAAAAGCTTTTTCATATTTCTATATTAATCTAATAACTTTAAGAAATAAACTTCACAAAACTTTGTTTTGCTAAGTTAGAATGCCTACAAATGGAGATAAAAGATCTTAAAAAACTTTTAGAGTCTACTGAAGTTTCAATAACTTTTCAGTCATTAAAAAGCGGGAGAACCATCACCGAAAAATGCTCCCTTAATAAAAACTTAATACCAGAGGGATACTCATTTAATCAAAGTGAAGAATCTGATTCAATCTTGTGCTATCTAACTGAAAAAAAGCGATGGGAAGATATAAAAAATAGTACAATAATTAAATACGAAGTTTCAAAATAAACTATGAAGTCATACAAAATCATAGAAAACGGTAAGCCTATTGAACAGGTTGAAATTGAAAAGCCCATTCCTGTAGGCGATGAAATTCTAGTTAAAACAGTTTCATGTGGGGTCTGTCATTCAGACGTTCATATCTATGAAGGTTTCTTTGATTTAGGCGGAGGTGCAAAACTACCCACACCGGCAAAAGATCTTGCTATGGGCCATGAAGTCTTTGGAGAAGTTGTTGAGCTTGGCGAAAATGTTAAGGATCTCGAGATAGGTAAAAAATATGTAGTCTATCCATGGATTGGATGCAGTGATTGCGAAATTTGTGAGAGTGGAAATGAGCACTATTGCGGAATAACAACCAACAGGAATATCGGTATTACTAGAGATGGGGGATATGGTGAATATGTCTTGGTGCCAGATAAAAAATATCTTTTTGATGCCGGAGATACTCACGATAATCTTGCCGGAAGTTATGCTTGTAGAGGATTAACTGCATACAGCGCTATTAAAAAAGCTAATCTTGTTGAAGGTCAGAAATCAGTTGTGGTTGTTGGCGCCGGAGGGATGGGTTTATTGTCATTAAAAATATTAAAAGCTGTTTATGATATTAATCCAATTGTTGTTGATATCGATGATGAGAAATTGGCCATTGCAAAAGAGGCAGGAGCATCAGCAGCAATAAACTCTAATGATGAAGATGCTGCAATGAAAATATTTGAGATTACTGGCGGAGGAGCTAAAAGCGTTATTGATTTTGTTGGAGCAGCTCCAGCATTTGAATTTGCTTATGGTCTTTTTGGTCTAGTAAGAGGCGGTACTTATGTCTTAGTAGGGCTGCTTGGTGGCCAGACTACGCTTCAACTGCCGCTAGTAACATTAACAGCAAGAACACTAACTGGAACATATGTTGGAAGCTTAGCTGAGATGGGTGAATTGATGGATTTAGTTAGATCTGGGAAGATTGATCCTGTGCCTGTTGAAGCAAGAAATGTTTCCGAAGCCGATAAAACTATTAAAGATCTTGCGAGTGGCTCTATTAATGGTTTAGTATGTCTCAAACATGATCACTGATTTCAAAAATAAAACGCCATTTTTGCTTGGACTCTTATTTCTTGCTTTCGCAACAGCTCATGAAGTTGAGCACATTTCAGAAGCTTTTGAGGTTCAAGATGAAGGTTTTGAGCTTAGCTGTGATTATTGTGAAGAAACCCAATCTAAAGACTTAGTAAATTCTAAGACAAATATAACTTTTATAGATTTTGATATTGAAGACTCTAAACTTGAAAGTCTTACTGGTCAGTCATTATCTAAAAATTATCATCAGAGAGCTCCGCCAAAAATTTAATTTTTTGATTTTTTAAATTTTAAATTTTAAATTTTTTTAGGAGTAAACATGAAAAATAAAATATTAATTTTAGCGTTGCTGGGCGTTTTCTCGGCTAACTATATTCATTCTGATGAAGTTGAAGAAGTTGTTGTTCAAGCATCAATATTGAATGTAACTCAAGATAAAATTGGTGATCCATTGCATATTTTAAGTGGCACCGATATTTCTGATTTTGGAACAACTGACCTTGGTGGGACCCTAGATTCTCTATTGGGTGTCACATCATCTGATTATGGGACTGCTGTAGGGCAACCCATCATAAGAGGTTTAAGTGGTTCGAGAGTTAAGATTCTTACCAATGGTTTAGTCAACAGGGATGTTGCAGGAATTGGTGCTGATCATAAAAACGAAGTAGATCTCAATGATATTCAACAAATTGAGGTTGTTAGAGGTCCATCTTCACTGCTTTATGCAAATGGAGCAACAGGAGGTATTATCAATATCGTAGACAATACAATTGCCACTTCAGATATTGAAAAGAGATTACTTAAGTTAGGCTTTGAAACTCAATCAGTTAATTCTGGTGATGGGCAAAGCTTTTCTGTTGCAGATAACCTTGGTGGTTTAAATCTATATTTCTCATATAGCGACTCTTCCTTTGGAAATTATGATATTCCAAGTGGTGCAGTTCTTCATGAAGAAGAGGAGCACCATGATGATGAGGATGATCATGGAGATGATGACCATGACGAACATGAGGAAGATAAGGGATATCTAGATAATTCTGATTCTGCTCAAGAGGCAACAAGATTTGGTGTTTCAAAAGTAGCTGATTGGGGTTACGTTGGTCTAGCTGTTTCAAGCTCAGAGAGTATCTTTGGAGTTCCCTATCATGGTGAAGGTCATGAAGACCACGGTGATGAGCATGGTGACGAAGAAGAAGGTCATGATGAGCATGAAGGAGAGAGAATTTTCTCAAATACTGAATCTGATAAAGTGAATATTAAAGGACAGGTTGGAAAGGTTGATTTTTTCTTCCAAGATTCTGAATATTCACATACTGAGCAGCATGCTGAAGAAGAGCATGGTGATGAACATGGTGATGAAGATGGAGATGATCATGGTCATGGTGAAGAAGGCCCTACTACATTCAGTAATGACTCTTCTGAGTTTGGTTTTATTGTAGATCTTTCTAATGACTTAATGACTCAAAAAGTTTCATTAAATTCATCAGAGGAGACAGTTAAGATTTTTGGTGATGAAGCATTTATGAATCCAGCTGACAGAGAAGAGTTAACAATTGGATATTTTGCAAAACGTGATTTTGATATGTTTGAAGTCAGTTTTGGAGTTCGTTATGACCAAATAGACACTAGTGGTTCACTGACTGAGCACCATGAAGAAGATGGTCATGATGAAGAAGACCATGATGAAGATCATGAAGAACATGAAGAAGAAACTACAAATTATAGTTTTGATTCCAGCAATCTCAGCTTTGCATTAGATTTAAGTAGGCCATTAAATGAAAACTTGAGCCTAAATCTAGGATATTCAAATGTTGAAAGAGCTCCCTCAGTTGTTGAGCTTTTCATGAACGGACCACATTTGGCTACAGGTAGGTTTGAAACAGGAGATGTAAATCTAAGCGCAGAAACTTCAAGTAATTTTGATATTGGTTTAAGTTATGAAGCAGATAATACTTATGCATCACTAACAATTTTTAGAAACGATACTGATAATTATATTTACTTAATGGATATGCATGATGAAGATGATCATGACGACCATATGGAAGCTATGGATGAAGATGATCATGATGAAGATCATGATGATCATGGCCATGCAGAAGGATTAATTGCAGCACAATACATGCAGCAAAATGCTGAATTGAATGGTTATGAACTTCAAGTTGGTAGAGTCTTTAAACTAGATTCTGGAGATTTAGAGGTTTCATTTTCAAGAGATGTTGTAAATGGAGAGCTTGCTGATGGAATGAATATTCCAAGATTAAGTCCTGCCAGAAACATTTATTCTGTTGAATATACTATGAATGACTATCTTTTTGATCTGAGCTTTAAAGATGTTGAAGATCAGAAAGATGTTGCTGAAGAGGAGACTCCTACAATGGGTTATCAAATGTTAGATACAAAAGTTGTTAAGACTTTTGATTTAAATGGTAATTCTCTAAGAGTATCTGTTTTCGCTAACAACTTACTTGATGAAGTTGCGCGAAATCATTCATCATTTGTTAAAAATCAGGTTCCTCTTCCTGGAAGGAATTATGGAATTAGGTTTAACTTAACTTTTTAAGATCTAAGCATTAATTAAAAGCCCCTTTTTAGGGGCTTTTTTATTTATAATGCTCTTATCTAATCAAATTTTAATGAACAAAAAATATATTCTTTCTTTTTTAACTTCATTTGTGTTTTTGTTTCAAGTTATTGAGGCAGATATTGAAGAGGTAGTTGTAACAGGAAGTCTCATCAAAGTTCTAGAAGATGATTCATCTCCAATAGAAGTAATAACTTCTGAGGAATATGATCAGCTAAATATAACTAATGTTGCCGAGATCAGTAAGTATTTAAATATAAGTTCAGGCTCAAGATTTCAATCCAATGCCCTCGAGGGTGTTGATCAAGGGATGGCCTCATTAACTTTAAGAGGACTTGAGCAAGCCTCAACCCTAATATTAATTAATTCTAAAAGACATACATTTGCCGGAACGCCTTCAAATGAAGGCGAAGGATATATTGATATAAATATAGTCCCGGAGATAGCTTTACAGAGAACAGAGATATTGAAGGAAGGAGCAACATCAACTTATGGATCAGATGCAATTGCCGGAGTTGTTAATTTTATAACCTATCGAGAGTTTGACGGTTTGCGAGTCAAAGCTGGAAGGCAGTCTACGTCGAACTATGATCAAAATGATGAAACTATTGGATTGCTTTATGGAGGAAAATTAAGAAATATTAATTATGTTATTGGGCATAACAGATTAGAAAGATCACCTCTCTCAGCTAGGGAAATACCCGGTATAGCAGAGCTTGGTTTAAGTGGTTTGGGTAAAACTTTTAAACTTTTAGGTCCAGATACTGTTGAATCAGGGATTTATGCTGGAGATTATCCAAACCAAACCACATTTGTGCCTGATCCAAATTGTGAAACTAATGGAGGCATTCTCGACGGATCATTTTGTAGGTTTCTTTATGGCGAAAGATTCAATATCGTAAATGATGAAAGCCATAAGAAAAACTATATAAATCTCTATTCAGATAATAATTTAGTAGATATAAATTTCACCTTTATATCTTCAAATGTGAAAGTAAATGATAATCCCCAATCACCCTCCTACCCTGCACTTCCTTTTCTATCTCGTAGCATCCTGCCTGGTGAAGGCGGGAGTCCATTTAATGTTCCAGTTGTTTGGTATGGAAGACCGCTCGGAGCTGAATACAAATCTCCTTACTCTCCAAAAGATATCGAGCAAAAGCACTTCGGAGTAACTGCATACTTTGAATTAGCTAATCAAACAGAAGCTGAAGTTTCAATAACCAAAAGTGATCACTCAAATTTCCATTATAGGCCTGATATTATTGATTCAAGATTCTTAGCTGCAATTCAAGGAAATGGTGGTCCTGATGGCGATGAAATGTGGAATATATTTGATTCTTCGCAAAACCCTCAATCACTAATAGATTTTGTAAGGGGTGCTGAGGTATCAAATAAAAGCGCTGATCTGCTAAGTCTTAATGGTATTTTTAGAGCAGAAACTAAAAACATTAAATATGCTTATGGATTTCAAATTAATAATGAGAATCTCGATATATTTTATGATGAAATAAGCCGAGCTGAATTTGATGCTGATGGAAAGCTCATCAAAACAGCTGACCTCTTCTTTCTTGGCGGAGGCAAAAATGTATCAAAAAGTAGAAATGGTAAGGCCCTTTTTGTTGAAGCTGAGCGGAGATTTCTTGAAGCACTTGATATCAGAATTGCAGGACGTTACGAAGAGATGAAAAATGAATCATCATTCGATCCAAAATTATCAATGAAATACCAATTTAATGAGTCTTTGACGTTAAGATTTTCAAGGGGAAGTGCATTTTCAGCTCCATCTATGGCTCAAATGTTTTCTAGCCAAATTAATCTTGGAAGCGTAAGAGATATCGATGACTCAGTATTTGTAAGGCAAGCTTCGATCGGCAATCCTGACTTAAAACCCTCAACATCATCTAATCAAAATTTTGGATTAATTTTCCAAAAAGATAGTTATAAGTTTTCAATTGATTACTGGGAAGTTGATTACGATGATCGTATTGAAGTTGAAAGTGCTCAAGCTCTGTTAACTCAAGATCCCTTTGGCCCAAGTATCACAAGAAATGAATTTGGTGATCTCATTGGTGTGACGACGACTTATTTCAATGAGGAGAATACAAAGATTAGTGGTACAGACTTTCAATTTGACTATATATTTGAGTTAAATAATTACTCGCCGATAAGTCTCAGAGTTAAAGGAACTATATTTGATGAATTCTTGACGCCGCAAATTACTGCAGATGGCTTATCAAAGATGATTAACAGGGTTGGTAAATTTAATTATGATTCCCATACCCACTCTCTTCCAAAAAAACGTCTGAATGCTTTTATGGACTGGGAGCACAATGGTTACCTTTTGAGCTTAATCACAAGATATGTAGATGGATATACCAACCAGCGACCTATTAATGGTCTTGGAGAAAGTCTAGGATACAAGAATAAAGTTGATTCCTTTTTGGTGTTTGATATCTCAGTCAGAAAATCAATAGATCTTAATGAGGGTAATATCAATTTTGGTATTGCTATAATCAATGCGCTGGATGAATCTGCTCCTAGATTGTATGATGCTCCCGATTTCAGCTTTGATACAAGAGTTCATGATCCTCGTGGAAGACTTGTTAATCTAAATCTGGAATATAATTTTTAACCTCAATATAGTAAGAGCAAATTAGTGAATTTCCTAGAATACTCTATTGATCAAATCTTAGAAGAAAATCAAATTCCTCATACTTGGTCTAAATCAGTTAAAAATGAGGTGATTGGATTACAGCTTGAAAAAAATATGGATAGAAAAGATTTGTCAGAGGCAGATTTTGTAACTATTGATGGAAAGGATGCAAAAGATTTTGATGATGCAGTCCTCTGCAAAAAGTTTAAAACAGGATACAAATTATCAGTTGCAATAGCTGATGTTAGTAGCCTTGTTAGGCCTGGGAGTGAAATAGACAAGGCAGCAAAAGAAAGAGGAACTTCTATTTATTTTCCAAATACTGTTATACCCATGTTGCCGGAAGAAATAAGTAATGATTTATGTTCTCTTGTACCAAATAAAATCAGAAATGTTGTTGTTTCAGATATTACTTTTGATACTGATGGTGAGATTAAAGATTATGATTTTTATGAAGCTAAGATTGAATCAAAATACAGGCTGACATATTCAGAGGTTGAAGAAGCTATTCTAAGAAAGAAAAAGATTGGTTCAACAAGTGTTAATGAGTCTATCAATGCTCTTAAAGAGTTAACAATCACCCTCCTTGATAAACGCGCTAAAAGGAATGCTTTAGAAATTGAATCAAATGATCCAATATTGAAAATAAATAATATAGGAGAAGTTGAAGCAATAAACCTTTCAAGGAGAATGTTTGCCCATCAGATGATTGAAGAAGCCATGATAGCCGCAAATATATGCGCGATCATGTTCGTAAAAAGTTCGTCAGAGATATCAATAAATAGATTTCATGATAAGCCAGATGCAGATAAGTTATTGGCACTATTTGAAAAATTTCAAAGCTTTGGATTAAAGAGATCTGATGACCCAATAATTTTGCTACAACGATGTATTGAGATTGCAAAAAGAAGTGAAAATGCAACTTCTCTTCAAAGTCTTATTTTGCAGGGTCTTCCAAGAGCGATTTATTCTTCAAAAAAATCTAGTCACTTTGGCCTTCAGCTTGAGGAATATTCTCATTTCACATCCCCGATAAGAAGATATCCAGATCTAATAATTCACAGGCTCATAAAATCAATTTTAAAGAAAGAAAAAGTACATTTTGATGAAGAAGCTTTTGAGGAGGAATGCGGAAACTTATCTGATTTAGAAAAAAGAGCTGAAAAATCATCTAGGCAAGTAACTCAGCAATTAATTTGTTTTTTCTTAAAAGATAAAGTTGGAAATACTATGCCAGCAAGAGTAGTTGGTGTAACTCATTTTGGGGTGTTTTGTGAATTAGAAGGTTTCTTTGTCTCAGGATTAATGCACGTATCAGACCTTAAAGATGATCATTATGTATATAGTGAGAGAAATAATATACTGAAAGGTAAAAGATCTGGTAAAACATTCAAGATAGGAGATCAATTCAATGTAAGGGTTGATGCAGTTCTTCCAGAAGAAAGAAAAATAATATTATCTAAAAATAAATAATGAAAACTGACAGCAAAATAAGAGAAGGCTTTCATTCAATCGAAATTCTTCTGAAAAATAAGCCAGAAGTTGTTAAAAAAGTTATTGTCCCTGAGGTAAGAGAAGATGCAAGAATGCTTAATTTACTTCAAGCTTGCTCTGATAATGATGTTGCAGTAGAAAGATCAAAGAAAATTAAAAAAAATCCACAAGCGATTGTATCTTCAATGGATATCGGTGATCTAAAAGATCTAAAAAATTATTTAGCAAACCTTTCTAATGGCGTCCCAGTATTTGTGGTATTAGATAATGTAATTGATCCAAGAAATATGGGTGCAATTATGAGATCTTCTGCAATTTATGGAGTAGATGGAATAATTATTAACAAAAATCATTGTTCTCCCTTAACAGAAGTTGTTCATAGAACATCTAGCGGTGGCTCAGATTTACTAAAGATTTATATGGTTTCTAACCTTATAAACTGTGTTAAGGCGCTTCAAGACTTCGGAATTGAAGTAATTGGTTTAAGTGAACATTCTGATCAAACAATTGATCAGCTTAGTTTATCTGGAACAGCGCTTGTATTGGGATCTGAAGAAAAAGGCATAAGAGAAAAAACGCTCTCAAATTGTGATCATAAAGTAAATTTAGTTAGAAATGATAAAATAAACAGCTTAAATGTTGCTGTTGCAGCAGGAATAGCCTTAAGTGAAATAAAAAAAATTAATGGCTAGAAAATATATATTAGATTAGACTTGATCAATGCTTAAACAAAGGACACTTAGAAATTCCATAAAGGCTTCAGGGATAGGACTTCATTCTGGTAAACAAGTTAATATTGAACTCCATCCAGCTGATGTAAATACTGGAATTAGGTTCGTAAGGACTGATCTAGAACCACATCTTGAAATTCATGCTACTGCTAGAGAAGTTGGTTTCACAACATTATCTACTACGCTAGGGTCAGGCGAACATAAAATATCGACAATAGAGCACCTCTTATCAGCAATTGCGGGACTTGGCATAGATAATTGTCTTATTGAGGTTGATGGCCCTGAAATGCCTATCATGGATGGAAGCGCAGGACCTTTTGTTTTTCTTCTTCAAGCTGCAGGAATTGCTGACCAAGATGAAAAAAAGAAATTTATAAAAGTTTTAAAAGAAGTTAGAGTTGAGCGAGACGATGCATATGCATTTATAAAACCATTTGATGGCTTTAAGGTTTCATTTTCAATTGATTTCAATCATCCAGTACAAAGAAGATTCCCTGCTGAATCAACAATCGATTTTTCATCGACCTCTTTTGTAAGAGAGGTTTGTAGAGCAAGAACTTTTGGTTTTAATAAAGATGTTGAGATGTTACAAAAAAATAATCTAGCTTTAGGCGCTAGTGTTGCAAATGCAATTAATATTGGAGAGGAAGAGATTATCAATGAAGAGGGTCTTCGCTTTGATGACGAGTTTGTGAAGCACAAGATTCTTGATGCAATTGGAGATCTTTATCTGCTGGGTCACAACCTTATTGGTCAGTATGTTGGATATAAGTCAGGTCATGCATTAAATAATAGTTTGCTGAGAAAGATCAGCGAAACAGATGATGCTTTTGAGATAATTGAGTTTGATAATATTGATGAGGCTCCAATTTCATATGTAAGGCCACCTTTCGAAGGTCTTTAGAATAAAAAAATGTTCGGTTTTATTGGCAAAATCTTTGGAACGAGTAACGATAGAAATCTGAAAAGAATGCAAAAGTTTGTTGATGCTATCAACAGCTTAGATGAAGATTATAGCTCTAAAGAAGATAGCTTCTATAGTGCATTAAAATCAGATTTATCTAAAAAGTTCTCCCAAAATAATGACTTATACTCGATACTTCCTGAAGCATTCGCTGCTGTGAGAGAAGCTGGCAAAAGAACTATTGGTCTCAGGCATTTTGATGCACAAATGCTTGGTGGAATTGCTCTTGCAGAGGGAAATATAGCTGAGATGAAAACTGGTGAGGGAAAGACACTTGTCGCTACACTCCCAACTTTCCTTAATTCTGCAATGGGTAATAAGGTTATCTTAGTTACTGTAAATGACTATCTTGCAAAAAGGGATGCAGAATGGATGCGTCCTATTTATGAGTTCTTAGGTCTCTCTGTAGGTGTTATTTATTCTGGTCAAGAGTTAAGTGAGAAAGCAGCAGCCTATGACTGCGATGTCATATATGCCACAAATAATGAGCTTGGGTTTGATTATTTAAGAGATAATATGGCTCTCAGAGCAGAGGATAGAGTTCAGTGCTCACTTGATTTTGCAATTGTCGATGAAGTTGATTCAATTTTGATTGATGAGGCAAGAACGCCTCTTATTATTTCTGGTCCGAGCAATGAAAGCTCAGAGATTTATTCACATATTAAGTCAATTGTTCCCAAACTAAAAAGGCAGTTAAGAGAAGAGACTGAAGAAGAGCCATTAGAGGAGAGCGAAATTGGCCATTACATAATTGATGAAAAAAATAGAAATATCGACCTCACTGATGAAGGTTATATGTTAGTTGAGTCTCTCTTAGAGGATATGGATATATTATCTAGTTCTGGAAATCTCTATTCTGTATCAAATATAAAGATAATGAGATTTGTTCAAGCTACATTAAGAGCGAATTTTTTATATAACAGAGATGTTCACTATCTTGTAAGAAATGGTGAAGTAGTCTTGATTGATGAGCATACGGGAAGAAGTATGCCAGGCAGGAGAATATCTGAGGGTGTTCATCAAGCACTTGAATGTAAGGAAAATGTAACTATTCAGAGAGAATCACAAACTCTTGCATCTACTACTTTCCAGAACTTCTTTAGGCTTTTTGATACCTTATCTGGAATGACCGGTACTGCTGATACTGAGGCATTAGAATTCAATCAGATCTATGGTCTTAATGTTGTTGTAATACCAACAAATAAAAAAATGATCAGAGATGATCAGGATGATCTTGTTTTCCTTTCTAAAACTGCCAAGTATAAAGCTCTCATAAAAAAGATTGAGGAGCTGAGAGAAAGTCATGTTCCGGTTCTAGTTGGAACAGTTTCAGTTGAGTCCTCTGAAGAAGTTTCAAATCTTCTTAAGAAGAAAAATATTCCTCATCAGGTTTTGAATGCCAAACAGCACGAAAGAGAAGCAGAAGTAATTGCAAATGCAGGTAAGCCAGGAGTTGTTACGATCGCTACCAATATGGCAGGTCGTGGAACAGATATTGTCCTTGGAGGTAAAAAAGAGGATAACAAAGAATGGGAATCTAACCATCAGACAGTCTTAGATGCAGGCGGTCTATGTATATTGGGTACTGAAAGGCATGAGTCAAGGAGAATAGATAATCAGCTTCGCGGACGTTCTGGAAGACAAGGAGATCCAGGGAGCTCTCAGTTTTTCCTATCTTTAGAGGATGATCTATTAAGGCTTTTCATTACAGATAGTAGGAGAGCATTATTTGAGAGAATAGGAATGGGAGATGACCATATTGAGCACAAAATGCTTTCGCGCGGAATTGAGAATGCACAAAAGCGCATAGAAAACCGCAATTTTGATATTCGAAAAAACTTGCTTGAATATGACGATGTTGCAAATGATCAAAGGACCGCAATTTATGCTCTTAGAAATGATCTGCTTGAAGAGGATGATATTGAAGAAACAATTCAGGGACTAATTGAGGAAAGCTTTGAAAATTCAATATATTCCTTTATTCCATTTGAATCAGTTGAATCACAATGGAAAACTTCAGAACTTGATCAATTCCTAAAAGAAAGTTTTCAATTCAATAAAGAGTTTAAGCCCGTCATAGACAATGATAAGTCTTTAGGTGTTGAAGAAATTAAAAATATTATTATTTCAGAAGCTAAAGATATGTATAAAACAAAATTTGAACATATTGGCGAGCAAAGGAAGCTTTTAGAAAAACAAATCATGCTGCAAGTACTTGATGTCCACTGGAAAGAACATTTAGCAGAAATGGATCATCTTCGACAAAGTGTAGGTCTGAGAGCATATGCTCAAAAAAATCCTAAGAATGAATACAAAAGAGAAGCTTTTAATATGTTTGAGAACATGCTGGATGAAATAAATTCAGAAACTGTAAGAATCTTATTCAATATTCAAATTGCTACTAAAGAAGAAATAGAAAAAATTGAAAAAGATAATCTTAAAAATGCTGAAAAAAATCTGGAGCTGAAAAAGAATGAAGATCCATCTCAGATTGCTCAAAGTCCTGAAAAACATCATAAAGCTGAACAAGTCATAGCATCAGAAAAGATTGGAAGGAATGAGCTTGTAAAAATAACTAATGGTGAAGAAACAAAAGAGATGAAGTATAAAAAAGCTAAGTCATTAATCGAGACTGGTGGATGGAGAATAATTTAGGAAGAGAACATAGCAGCATTGCTATAACACCTGACCTCTCCCCTGAAAATATAAGTTCATATATAAATAATCTTGAATTAATAAGAAGCAATGCTCATAAAGTTGATTTTCTTATAATCCGAAATAAATCCTTGGATAGAGACGGGTATCAAAAATTAGCTGAGAGAATAATGGAATCATTAAATGGGAAAGTGCCATGCATTCTTCATTTTGATAATTTAGATTCTTTTATGGGGATGAGTGATTTAATTACTGAAAGTTATGGCATGCATTTTACAAGTTCTCTTTTGAAAGAATTAAAAAAGGATGATCTCCTTAAGCATTTTGAAAAAAAGAAGCTTCTTGGTGGCTCTTGTCACAATGAAAAAGAGATATCTTTGGCTAGCAATTTAGGTTTAAATTATTGTATTTTGGGTCCTATCAAAGACAAGCTCATAGACAAAAAGATTATTACGAAAGGAATAGGTTGGGATAAATTTTCAGATATGGCTAAAAAATCTTTGATAAAAATCTATGCTATTGGAGGTTTAAGCAATGATGATTTAGAGATTGCTTCCAAGCACTATGCAGGTGGAATAGCAGGAATCTCAATGTTTAATCAATCCTCATAGAAATCTTCTGACTGGATAGGTCTAGAGATCTTTTTTTCTTCATTAGCCCACTCACCCAAGTCAATGAGCTTACATTTCTTTGAGCAAAAAGGCCTATATTCATTGGAACTGTCAATGCTCACTTTTTTTTCACAATTTGGACAGTTAATCATTGTTTGCAAGAATTAAGTATTTTTTATGAATATCTTCTAGATTCATTAAAAATTCATCTTTAGTATCATTATTTTCAACTACATCATTAGCGATCTTATTCCTATCCTCGGATGAAGCCTGAGACTGTATTATTTTTAAGATCTGCTCTTCATTGGAGTTATCTCTTTTTGAGGCTCTTTCTATTTGGATTTCTTTTTTGCAATCTATTGCCAAAACCCGGTCATACAATGAAGAACTGTTTGTTTCTGCTATAAGTGGAACAATAATAATCCTATATATACTATTTGAATTATTGATAAAGTTTAATATGCCATTTTGCACAATCGGATGAACTATTTCCTCCAACTTATTTTTCATTTCTGGATTTTGAAAAATATACTTTCTAAGAGCTTTTCTATCTATTTCAGAATTTTCATCTAGAAAAGTTTCTCCGAAAATATCTAAAAACTTTTTGTACCCCTCTCCTTCTATATCTAGAGCATTGTGGGCAAGATCATCAGCATCAATTACATCAATATTTTTACTTTTAAAAAAATCCCCAGCTAAGCTTTTGCCTGATCCAATTCCACCTGTTAAACCAATAAGCATCTCTAAATATCCAAGTACTCTCCCTTCCCATAAAGAAGGGGTTTAGTATTACTATTTTTTATCACTTCAACTACATCCCCAAAAAAAACACTATGAGATCCGTGACTTGTAATTTCTTTTATGGTGCATGAAATAACAGATTGTGAATTTTTTATGAAGCCTATATTGTTCTTAAAATCCCAAAAATCATTATCAAATCTCTTATCAGACAGTTCGTCTGTTCCGCAAAGATTTGATATTTCGGTTTGCGAAGAAGATAAAAAGCTAATATTGAAATTGGAATCTTTTTTTAAAGATGAATGAATGCTTGAGTCTTTATTTATGCAAACAAGAATAGAGGGTGGTTCAAACGATAATGATGTAACGGATGAAACTGTAATAGCATGATTTTCTTTAGTTTCATCATTATATGAAGACACGACACATACAGGATAAACAAGCTCTCTCAAAGCTAGTCTGAACTCTTCTTTAATATTCATAGTTAGATTATGTGTACTTTTAATAATAAATCTAGCCTAAAACAAAAAAAGCTCTCAATTTCTTGAGAGCTTTTAAATCAAAAGCCTGACGATGTCCTACTCTCACACAGGGAAGCCCTGCACTACCATCGGCGCTAGTTCGTTTCACTTCTGAGTTCGAAATGGGATCAGGTGGGACCAAACTGCTATTGTCATCAGGCAAACTGGTATGCAATTTTTAAATCACTTAAGTTTATGTATTAAGTTACTTCTTCGCATGTAAATCCTTCTTAAGGTTACATGATCAAGTCTCACGAGTTATTAGTACGAGTTAGCTCAACGCCTCACAACGCTTACACATCTCGCCTATCAACGTCATAGTCTATGACGACTCTTTAGGAAACCGAAGTTTCTGGGAAATTTAATCTTGGGAGAGGCTTCCCGCTTAGATGCTTTCAGCGGTTATCCTTTCCGAACATAGCTACCCGGCAATGCCACTGGCGTGACAACCGGAACACCAGAGGTTCGTCCAATCCGGTCCTCTCGTACTAGGATCAGCTTCCCTCAAATTTCCGACGCCCACAGCAGATAGGGACCGAACTGTCTCACGACGTTCTAAACCCAGCTCGCGTACCACTTTAAATGGCGAACAGCCATACCCTTGGGACCTGCTCCAGCCCCAGGATGTGATGAGCCGACATCGAGGTGCCAAACACCCCCGTCGATGTGAACTCTTGGGGGGTATCAGCCTGTTATCCCCGGCGTACCTTTTATCCGTTGAGCGATGGCCCTTCCATTCAGAACCACCGGATCACTAAGACCTAGTTTCCTACCTGCTCGATCCGTCGATCTCGCAGTCAAGCATCCTTCTGCCTTTATACTCTGCACACGATGTCCGACCGTGTTGAGGATACCTTCGTACTCCTCCGTTACTCTTTGGGAGGAGACCGCCCCAGTCAAACTACCCAGCACACACTGTCCTCAACCCAGATAATGGGCCTAAGTTAGAACCTCAATTTTACAAGGGTGGTATTTCAAGGACGACTCCACCAAAACTAGCGTTTTGGCTTCAAAGTCTCCCACCTATCCTACACAAATAAAGTCAAAGTCCAGTGTGAACCTGTAGTAAAGGTGCACGGGGTCTTTCCGTCTAGCTGCGGGTACACTGCATCTTAACAGCGATTTCAATTTCACTGAGTCTTGGGTGGAGACAGTGTGGCCATCGTTACGCCATTCGTGCAGGTCGGAACTTACCCGACAAGGAATTTCGCTACCTTAGGACCGTTATAGTTACGGCCGCCGTTTACCGGGGCTTCGATCAGAAGCTTCGCCGAAGCTAACTTCATCAATTAACCTTCCGGCACCGGGCAGGCGTCACACCCTATACGTCCTCTTACGAGTTTGCAGAGTGCTATGTTTTTAGTAAACAGTCGCAGCCACCTGGTATCTTCGACCATAATCAGCTCATAGAGCAAGTCTAATCACTAACTACGGCACACCTTCTCCCGAAGTTACGGTGTCATTTTGCCTAGTTCCTTCACCCAAGTTCTCTCAAACACCTTGGTATTCTCTACCTAACCACCTGTGTCGGTTTCGGGTACGGTTTCTTACAACCTATAGCTTAGAGGTTTTTCCTGGAAGCATGGTATTAACTACTTCTTACCAATAGGTAATCGTCATCAGCCCTCGACCTTAACAATCCGGATTTACCTAAATTGTCAGTCTACAGCCTTAAACACGGACAACCAACGCCGTGATAGTCTAACCTTCTCCGTCACCCCATCGCAGTTGTAAAAAGTACAGGAATATTAACCTGTTTCCCATCGACTACGGCTTTCGCCCTCGCCTTAGGAGCCGACTCACCCTGCCTCGATTAGCGTTGGACAGGAACCCTTAGTTTTTCGGCGAAGAGGTTTTTCACCTCTTTGATCGTTACTCATGTCAACATTCGCACTTCTGATACCTCCAGTTCGCCTCACAGCTTACCTTCAGCGGCTTACAGAACGCTCATCTACCATCTTAAAAAGATCTGTAGCTTCGGTTTATGATTTAGCCCCGTTATATCTTCCACGCAGGCCGACTCGACTAGTGAGCTGTTACGCTTTCTTTAAAGGGTGGCTGCTTCTAAGCCAACCTCCTAGCTGTTTGTGCCTTCCCACATTGTTTCCCACTTAATCATAATTTGGGACCTTAGCTGACAGTCTGGGTTGTTTCCCTCTCGACTACGGACGTTAGCACCCGCAGTCTGTCTCCCATGCTCATACTCATTGGTATTCGGAGTTTGCATCGGTTTGGTAAGTCGGGATGACCCCCTAGCCGAAACAGTGCTCTACCCCCAATGGTAATACATGAGGCACTACCTAAATAGTTTTCGATGAGAACCAGCTATCTCCGGGTTTGATTAGCCTTTCACTCCTATCCACAGCTCATCCCCTCATTTTTCAACATAAGTGGGTTCGGGCCTCCAGTCAGTGTTACCTAACCTTCACCCTGGCCATGGATAGATCACCCGGTTTCGGGTCTAATTCCAGCAACTTGGCGCCCTATTAAGACTCGGTTTCCCTGCGCCTACCCTAAACGGTTAAGCTTGCTACTAAAATTAAGTCGTTGACCCATTATACAAAAGGTACGCAGTCACCCAACAAGTGGGCTCCTACTGCTTGTAAGCACAAGGTTTCAGGTTCTATTTCACTCCCCTCGCCGGGGTTCTTTTCGCCTTTCCCTCACGGTACTGGTTCACTATCGGTCAGCTGAGAGTATTTAGCCTTGGAGGATGGTCCCCCCATATTCAGTCAAGATTTCACGTGTCCCGACCTACTCGATTTCACTTTAAAAAACTTTTCGCATACAGGGCTATCACCTACTATGGCCATACTTTCCAGAATGTTTTGCTAAATTAATTAAAGCTTAAGGGCTGATCCGCTTTCGCTCGCCGCTACTAACGGAATATCAATTGATTTCTTTTCCTCTAGGTACTTAGATGTTTCAGTTCCCTAGGTTTGCCTTCTATTCCTATGAATTCAGAATAGAATAATATACTTATGTATATTGGGTTTTCCCATTCGGACATCTCCGGATCGAAGCTTGTTTACCAGCTCCCCGAAGCTTATCGCAGGTTACTACGTCCTTCATCGCCTTCAGCTGCCAAGGCATCCGCCTTGTGCTCTTCCTTTACTTGATCATATAACCTTAAAAAGGTTATAGGTTTTTGAGAGTAACTTAATAAAATATATTAATTACTTTTAATTACTTGCAGTGATCTATGTGTAAAAAAACTTTTACACAAGAAAATTACATACCAAAGATCATACATATCATGTTCTTTAAATTTGGTTACTCGTGTGGGCCTCAAATACAAAATTATTTTAAGGAGGTGATCCAGCCACAGGTTCCCCTACGGCTACCTTGTTACGACTTCACCCCAGTCATGGATCACACCGTGGTAAGCGCCTTCCCGAAGGTTAGACTACCTACTTCTGGTGCAACACACTTCCATGGTGTGACGGGCGGTGTGTACAAGACCCGAGAACGTATTCACCGCGACATGCTGATTCGCGATTACTAGCGATTCCGACTTCATGCAGTCGAGTTGCAGACTGCAATCCGGACTACGAGAAATTTTTTAGGATTAGCACCAGCTCACGCTTTAGCGTCCGTCTGTATTCCCCATTGTAGCACGTGTGTAGCCCTACTCGTAAGGGCCATGATGACTTGACGTCGTCCTCACCTTCCTCCGGTTTGTCACCGGCAGTCCCCTTATAGTTCCCGGCCGAACCGCTGGCAAATAAGGGTAAGGGTTGCGCTCGTTATGGGACTTAACCCAACATCTCACGACACGAGCTGACGACAGCCATGCAGCACCTGTATCTTGGCTCTAAAAGCACACTCTCATTACAAGAGCTTCCAAGTATGTCAAGAGTAGGTAAGGTTTTTCGCGTTGCATCGAATTAAACCACATGCTCCACCGCTTGTGCGGGTCCCCGTCAATTCATTTGAGTTTTAACCTTGCGGCCGTACTCCCCAGGCGGACAACTTAAAGCGTTAGCTGCGCCACTGAGAGATCTTGTCTCCCAACAGCTAGTTGTCATCGTTTACGGCGTGGACTACCAGGGTATCTAATCCTGTTCGCTACCCACGCTTTCGCACCTCAGTGTCAGTACAGAACCAGGAAGCTGCCTTCGCCATTGGTATTCTTCACAATATCTACGCATTCCACCGCTACACTGTGAATTCTACTTCCCTCTTTCGTACTCTAGTCATCTAGTTTTGGATGCAGTTCCTAGGTTGAGCCCAGGGCTTTCACATCCAACTTAAAAAACCACCTACGCGCGCTTTACGCCCAGTAATTCCGATTAACGCTTGGACCTTCCGTATTACCGCGGCTGCTGGCACGGAATTAGCCGGTCCTTATTCTGTAAGTAACGTCACGGATTGCAGGTATTAACTACAATCTTTTCCTCCTTACTTAAAGTGCTTTACAACCCGAAAGCCTTCTTCACACACGCGGTATGGCTGGATCAGGCTTGCGCCCATTGTCCAATATTCCCCACTGCTGCCTCCCGTAGGAGTCTGGGCCGTGTCTCAGTCCCAATGTGGCTGATCGTCCTCTCAGACCAGCTAAAGATCGTTGCCTTGGTGAGCCATTACCTCACCAACAAGCTAATCTTACGCAGGCTCATCTAATAGCGAGAGCATCAAAGCTAAGCCCTCTTTCTCCCTAAGGAGGTATACGGTATTAATCCGAGTTTCCCCGGGCTATCCCCTTCTACTAGGTAGATTCCTACGCGTTACTCACCCGTCCGCCGCTCTACTCGCACCCGAAGGTACTTTCTCGCACGACTTGCATGTGTTAAGCCTACCGCCAGCGTTCAATCTGAGCCATGATCAAACTCTTCAATTATGATCAATGTGTCACGTTTAAAAACTGTGACAAAGTTTTTTATAATTTTCTCGTATTTTGAACACCCACACGAGTAACCAAATATGTTTAAAGAACAGCCGGCTCTTGGCCGGAAGGTGAATTCTACACGTTATTTATGATAAAAGGAAACACTTTTTTCAGTTAATTTTTATCTTTATCAACAAGCTTTTTTTCACTCAAAAACTTCATCTTGGATCGAAGTTCTTTTCCAACAGATTCTATAGAATGTTCCTTAGTTTTTTCTCGATTATTTTTTAAAAAAGGGCCGCCACTTCCATCGTTACTTTGACGACAATCTTCGAGAAACTTATCTGCAAAATCACCTGATTGAATATCTTCGAGGACTTTTTTCATTTCTTTTTTTGTTTCTTCAGTAATAATTCTGGGACCTGTTAAGTAATCACCAAACTCTGCAGTATTTGATATTGAATAATGCATATTAGAGATTCCTCCCTCATGAAGAAGATCAACGATAAGTTTTGTTTCATGCAAACATTCAAAATATGCCATCTCAGGGCTATAACCAGCTTCTACTAGTGTCTCATATCCAGCTTTAATTAATGCTGTCATTCCTCCACATAGTACAGCCTGCTCTCCAAACAAATCTGTTTCAGTTTCTTCTCTAAAAGACGTCTCTAGAACACCTGCTCTGGTTCCGCCATTTGCTTTTGCATAAGAAAGAGCAACATCCTTAGCATTAAAATCTTTTGCGGAAATAGAATCTCTGTATATTGCAATTAATGAAGGCACTCCTCCTCCAGACATATATGTGCTTCTAACAGTATGACCAGGCCCTTTTGGAGCAATCATCACTACACTAATATCATCAGTAGGTTTGATCTTACCAAAATGAATATTAAACCCATGTGCAAAAGCTAAAATAACACCCTCTTTGAGGTTTGGCTCTATCTGTTTTGAATACAAGTCACTTTGAAACTCATCTGGCGCTAGAATCATTACAAAATCAGAGCCTTTAACTGAGTCTTCTACACTTGAAACTTTTAAGCCAGCAGATTTTGCTTTATCCCATGAGGCTGAACCCTCTCTGAGACCAACTGTAATATCCACTCCTGAATCATGTAAATTATTTGCGTGAGCATGTCCTTGAGAACCATATCCAATTATTGTGACTTTAAGGTTCTTAATAATTTCTAGATTTGCATCTTCATCATAATAGATTTTCATTTCTTAATACCCCTTTTAGATATGTGCTTTCATCATCGCTAACAGCGATAACCTCAATAAGTTTATTTATTTGTCTGAGAATTTGCCTCATTAGCTTATCTCCAACTGTTGTTCGAATAGTTAGTCTTGAAACTTCACCAACCTGAAATTTTATGCCTAGCTCATCTTCGATAAATCTAAAAGGTTCAAAGTCCTCAATTGGATCTACGTGTAAGCTATCAATGTTGTATCCTCTTTGATGGAAAAGCCCGACAACTCTGGCTAATGCGCCTGGTTTGTTTTCCATTACAAGAGTAAGTTTTCTTTGGATCATGTTTTTTCACCTTTGCCCAACCACATATCTTTTAAGCTTCCGTTAGGAGCGACAAGCATTGGATACACATGCTCATTTGGATCAACATATATATCAACAAAAACCAACTTATCTTTAATGGATAGTGCTTTAGCAATTCCTTCTTTGAGTTCAGAATTTTTAGTGATTTTAATGCCAACATGCCCATAAGATTCTGCTAGCCCAACAAAATCTGGCAATGAATCCTCATAGCTAATAGATGAGTGTCTACCATCATAGTTCATATCTTGCCATTGCTTTACCATACCGAGGGCAAGATTATTTATATTAAATATTTTTATTGGTAATTTATATTGTGAGCATGTTGAGAGTTCTTGTATACACATTTGTATACTTCCTTCTCCGGTGATGCAAATTACTTCTTCTTCAGGATAAGCCAGTTTAACTCCCATTGCTGACGGAAGGCCAAAACCCATAGTGCCAAGACCACCAGAATTTATCCATTTTCTTGGTTCATCAAAGTGATAGTACTGAGCAGCAAACATTTGGTGCTGACCAACATCTGATGTAACAAATGCTTTGCCTTCAGATTCTTGATATATATGTTGCACGGCTGCCTGAGGTAAAATTGGATGCTCGTCTGAATCATTCTTGTAGAGTTCATGATTAAGGCCATGCTTTTCTTTCCATTCTCTTATTTGCTGATGCCACGGAGAAAGCTTTTGTCTATTAATTTCATCCTTTCTCGACCTTAAATAGTTATTAATAGCTTTCAATGAATCCTTGACTTGCCCGAATACAGCAATATCTGCCTCAATTATCTTTGATACTGATGAATGATCTACATCAAAGTGAATAACTTTTGCTTTTGGAGCAAACTTCTCTGGCGTGTTAGTAATTCGATCATCAAATCTAGCTCCCACAGCAATAATTAAATCAGCATTATGCATTGCCATATTTGCTTGGTAAGTTCCATGCATACCCAGCATGCCTAAAAATCTTTTTCCTGTCCCTGGGTAGACTCCCAAACCCATCAAGGTGTTTGTTACTGGAAAATCAAGCAGTTCATTTAGCTCTCTTAATTCATCAGATGCATTACTTGAGATTGTTCCACCGCCAGCATAAATTACTGGCCTCTCAGCAGTTAGTATTGCATCCACAGCCCGAGAAACTTGATGATTTTCTGGTTTCACTGGAGGATTATAGGATCTTATATTAGCTTTTTCAGGATAGTTAAAATCAAATAATTCATCAGGATTTGTTAAATCTTTTGGGACATCAATAACTACTGGGCCTTGTCTTCCGGAAGTTGCTATATGAAAAGCTTCCTTAACAATTTGTGCAATATTTTCTTGTTTATCCACTGTAAAGCTATGTTTTACTATAGGTCTTGATACTCCTATCATATCTGTCTCTTGAAAAGCATCAGTTCCAATTAAGTGACTTTGCACTTGACCAGATATAACAACCATAGGAATTGAATCCATAAAGGCTGTTGCAATCCCGGTTATTGCATTTGTAGCTCCCGGTCCAGAGGTAACTAAAACAACGCCTGGCTTACCAGTAGCTCTTGCGTAACCATCAGCAGCATGTGTTGCACCTTGCTCATGCCTTACTAAAATATGCTGCATCTCCTTTTGATTAAAGATCGAATCATAGATATGAAGAGCAGCACCCCCCGGGTAACCAAAGATATATTCCACTCCCTCATTTATCAGAGACTGAATTAATATGTCGTTTCCTGCAATTTTCATAATAAAAAACTTTTAGCTTGAGGTTTATACATTAAAATCGCTTGTAAAAACAAGCTTTTTAGAATATTTAGGAAATATTAAATTTTTCCAAAGTTGTTATTAATTCTTTAAAATCTTTTGGAATCTTGCTCTCAAATTCAACGTAATCTTCACTATCTGGCAATTTAAATCCTATTTTATATGCATGAAGAGCTTGTCTTGGGAAAGATCTTATGAAATCTTTAAGTTCATCTGGCGTATCTTTGGCAATAATTTTTCTTGTATTGTAGGTCTTGTCTCCAATTATAGGGAGCTTCTTATGAGCTAAATGAGTTCTTATTTGATGAGTTCTACCAGTTTCTATTTCAACATCAAGCAGCGAGTAACCTCCATAACTATCAATACTCTTTACATGAGTAATAGCTTCTTTCCCATCTTCTCTACATGTCATTTTGGTTCTATTATTTTTGTCCCTGCCAATGGGTATATCTATTTCAAGATTACCTCTAAGTGTTCCGATCACCAAAGCCCTATAGTTTTTCTTGACCTTTCTAGATTGAAGAAGATCTATAAAATAAAGTCTAAATTTCTCATTCTTGGCCACAACCAATAATCCAGATGTATCTTTATCCAGACGATGCACTATTCCAGCTCTTGGAAGTTCTTCAAGTTTAGGAAACTTGAAAAGTAAACCATTGGCTAATGTTCCGCTAGAAATGCCAGCTCCAGGATGAATTACAAGATTTATAGGTTTATCAACTATCAAGAAATCATTAGTCTCATGCAACACGCTAAAATCGATATTCTCAGGACACCATTCTGTTGAAACTTCATTTATTGGATTTACTTCAATTTCATCATCGAGACTTACCTTTTCTCTTGGAGAAGCAATTTCTCCATTTAAAAGAATATTTCCACTCAAAATCCACTCTTTTAATTTAGTTCTTGAAAACTCTTCGAATAAAACTGATGTTGCTTTATCAAGTCTCAAATTGATTAAATCCTTTGAAACTTTTTTTGTTGTTGACATAATGAACTTTTTTTTAAGATTTATAATCAAATATTAGAGTAAAATAACACCCATGAATAGAAATCTAAAAAATATTTTGTCTCTACCTCTGGTTTTAGCATGTGCTTTTTTTATCTCATCGTGCAGTAAGGATGAAGTTGAAATCGAGAGACCAGAAAAGGTCTATTATGATACAGCACAAAGAAGAATGAAGGTTAATAATTATTTTGGTGCAATTGAGTCACTTCAGAGAATAGAAACACAATATCCTTTTGGAAAATATGCTGAGCAAGCGCAAGTTGAGTTAGTCTATTGTTATTTCATGAATGGAGAAACTGAGGCTGCGCATTCAGCTGCAGAAAGATTCATTAGACTTCATCCAAGACATCCCAATATTGACTATGCTTATTTTATGAAAGGTCTATCAAGCTATACAAGAGATGCTGGACTGCTAGCAAGAGTTACAAATACTGATCTCTCATCAAGAGATGTTTCTGGAGCCAAATTAGCATTTTCAGAATTAACAGAATTCCTTACAAGGTTCCCGGATAGTCAATATGCTCCATATGCAAAACAAAGATTAATCTATTTAAGAAATCTAGTTGCCAGTAATGAGCTTGCAGCTGCTGATTACTATGTAACTAGAAAAGCTTATGTTGCTGCCATTAGAAGAGCATCTTATGTTCTAGAAAATATTCCAAATTCAAATCAAAATCATAGAGCGCTTCAAATCTTAAAGACGTCTTATGAAGAACTTGGATACAGTGATCTTGTCGAAGATACTGAAAAATTGATTGCACTTAATCCGCCACCACCAAACTCAGAAACTTCAAGTGGATCATTTCTTCAAAATATACCGCTCCCAAATTCACTTCCTCTAATTATCGGAGGAACCATACTTTCAGGTGCAACAAACTAATTGAAGATAATTGTTCCTTTATTGGTAATAATCTTTTTTTTAATAAGGCATTTAATTAAACCAAAGAAAGTTAATCGCATTACCAGAAATGATATGGACTCTTGCATCAGCTGCGGGACTTTTGTTTCTAAAGATTTAGCTATTAAAAAAGGTAAAAATACCTACTGCTCTGAAAAGTGTATTAAATAGTTCTAGGTATTTTTTTTAAAATCATGAACATAGCTGGAATATAAAATAGGGCTATTAAGGATGCACCAATAACACCAACTGACATTGCCCATGCTAGTGGTTGGAAAAAAATGCTTGTTAGTATCAAGGGGAATAAGCCTCCAATGGTTGTAGCAGTTGTTGTAATAATATGTCTTGTGGCTCTAGTAACAGTTTGAATTACTCCGCTCAAATCATAATCACCCTTTTCAGAATCTTCTTTGAGTGCTGCTAAAACAACAATAGAGTCATTAATAGCCAGTCCAGCTAAACCAAGAGCACCTACAAGTCCTATAAAACCAAAATTCTGCATTCCAACAACTAAACCTAGTATTGCTAAACCAACACATAATCCCGCTACTGAAGATATTAAAAGCGTCTGCCTGAATGAATTCAAAGCAAAAACTAACCCAACAAGAATTAAAATGAAAAAGACTATTGCGGAAGCAAATAGCTGTGCATTAGATTCTGCACTTTCGGCAGCTTCTCCAGCTTGTTCAAGCCTATAGCCTGGAGGTAAACTTTCTTTAAATTTAAGGATATCTTCACGGAGAAATTCTTCGGAAACAGAAGGAAGAGATCTCGGCCATGTCCATGCTGAAACCCCATTCTCTCTTTCACCTTTATATCTAGAGAATGCTCCAAGCTTTCTTGAAAGCTTAATGTCAGAAAAGTTTTCAATGTACTCAATTCCGTTGTTACCAGAAATTGATAAGAGTGAAGCTTGGGAAATATCTGAAGCAGCTTCCTGATTTCTCTTTAGCCTTATTGGTAATTCCTTTTTACCATCAAGCATAGTTCCAATGATCACTCCGTTGCTAGCAAAATTAATTTCACTAATAATCGAATCCATATCACTCGATGAATATGCAATACTTGAATTATCAAAATCTATTTCAAGGTTTGTTTGATACTCATTTGATTGAGAGCGGGTCAAATAAACATCTGGTGCCCTGCTTAAAATAAGTTCCAATTTATCGCCAAGCTCTGTAAGAATATCTTGATCTTCGCCCATAATTCTATATTCAATATCTGCAAAAACTGGGGGACCTGATGAAAATTGATCCACTATAATTCTAACTCCAGGATTATTTTCTACTAAGTCCTTAGCAATCATGTCTATATTATTTTTCATCGTCCAATAACTAGATGTAAAGTAAACTGCATTTGCTTCATTATTACTTCCCAATTCACTGTTACCTCCAACAACGTTTCCAAGAATCCTAGGAAGTTTTCTGCCTACAAACCAAAAATCGTTCTCTATAAAATCATATGTTGATAGCTGCTCTCTCACATCTTTTACTTTTTCTATAGTTGCATTAACTGAGCTGTTGTTGGGTAACTCAACTCTAACTTGAAACATATTTCTATCATTTGCAGGAAAAAAATCTCTATCTAATGTACTAAACAATAATAAGCCTAGAAGAGGCATTGAAAATGAAACTAAGATTGCTCTTCTAGGTTTTGATAAAGCCCAAAATAATGAGGATCTGTAGTAAGTGTATAGTTTTGTACTACTATATCCTTGGCTAAAAATATCTGAAGAAAGAAATGGCATCTTCTCTAAATAATGAAGTGTTGGGAGTACAACAGTTAAAGAGAGAAAAAGTGATGAAGTGACGGCCATTATTAGTGTCTTTGCCATACCTCCAACATATTCATTACTTGGCCCCTCTCCGACTGCTATAGGCATAAATGCTAATGCGGTTGTTGCAGTCGCAGCGAGTAGAGGCATAAATAAATGTTTTACAGACTTATAAATAGCTTGTTTAGAACCTAAGCCATCAAGTCTTCGATATCTGTAATCTTCTACAACAATAATTGCATTATCTATTAAAAGACCTAAAGCAATAATCATTCCGGTCGTAGAGGTTTGGTGAAGAGGTAATCCTGTCATTTGGCAAATGAACAAAACTGAACAGAGTGTAAGGGGCAGAATTAAAGCCACTAAAATTGCAGATCTTAACCCTAACAAAAATGCACTTAATGCCAATACCAAAAATAGTGCAAACCCTATACTTGAGGTCAATTCATCAAACCTTTTTTCAACATATAAAGATTCTTCATATATAGATGAAACAACTATTTCTTCAGGAAGGCCTTTTTTAAAGTCTTCCACAACCGCATTAGCTCTTGAAACATATTGATCTATTCTTTGATCAAATGAACCAGTTACTTGAACAATTACTGCAGGATTGCCATCTACGATTGAGTAGCTTTCTATTGGAGTCACAGCTTGCTGAGAAACACTTGCTATATCAGACACCTTCACTAATTGAGAGTCATATTTTGCGATTGGTATATCCTCAAGTTGAGAGATAGTTTTAAGGTTATCTTTAGGTTTTATTAAAATTTCTTCATCTGTATTAGAAATTAAGCCTGCAGACCTTTTATTATCAAATGACGCAATCAGATTTGATAAATTTTGAAATGAAATACCAAGATTTGATAACTTTCTTGAGTCTACCTCAACAACAATCTCCTCATTAGCTTCTCCATGAATTTCAACCTCTTCTGTGGATCCCAGGTACGCAAGTTTTCTTTTAAGTTGTTCAGCTAATCTAGACATTAAGATTAGGGGCGGCTCATCACTGCCCTTCCATTGGATAGAATAAAGAACAGATATCGGAGGACCAGAATTACGACTAAGTTCTAATCTTGCATTATCAGGTATTTCTTGTTCGGTAAGATCAATTTTATCTTGAACTTCACTCCAAACTTTTTCGACTAAATCAAATGACACTTCATCTTTAAGCTCAACAAGAGTAGTAGCAGATCCTTGTCTTAAATTTGAGTTAAGGTTTCTTATTTCTGGAATTTCTCTTAACTTAATTTCAAGGATTTCTGTTACTTGAGTTTCTATTCGATCTGGTGAGGCTCCTGGATAGACTTGAATTACTACTCCCCATCTTTCGGCCAGCTCAGGCATTTCTTGTCTTGGGATATTATTAAAACCAGAATAGCCTACTAAAAGAAAAAATATTAATGTCAGAATTAGTATTCTTGGTCTTTCAAGAAAAACTTTAATAAGTCCCATATTTCTAGAGAGTTTGACCTTCTATAATCTTAGATAAACCACCAAGAATTACTAAATCACCATCCTTTAAGGTACCTGATACATAAGCATAGTTATTTTCAAAATGAAGAATGCGAACAAGATCTTTTTCAACCCTATTTGATCCATCATCTGATACCGTATAGACCGACCAAAGACCTTGCTCAGATTGTGATAATGAATTTATAGGAAGCCACATCCCCTGTTCACTCTTTTTAATCTTTATAATCAAATCAATTACTGATCCAGGAATGAAAAAATCACTGAACTCAAAGATTGCCAATCTGCTATTCGATCCGCTTGCTGACATTGGTGCTAATCTTTTAAATTTACCTTTTGCCTTTTCTTGACCGATCTCAAAAACATAATCATTCGATACTTCAAGATTAGTAACGAGATTTTCAGGGATGGAAACATGGGCCTCGACCTTATTTGCATCAAGTATTTCCAGTATTGGGTTACTGCCATTTATTACTGTTCCTTCATCAACAAATCTATTTTGAATAAAGCCATCATAAGGAGCTCTCAAAATAGTTTGAGATTTTTTCACTTCAAAAAACTTTACTTGAGACTTTGCTACTAAATATTCGGATTTAGCTTTATCAAAGTCTTGAATTGAAATAAAACCTTTTTTTCTTAAATCCTCGAATCTATTTAAAACTTGATTAGCTAGATCTAATCTTGCAACTGCCTGCTCAAGATTTGCATTAACTTCGCTGTCATCTAGCTTTGCCAGCACCTCATCTTTTTTTACTCTGTCTCCAATATCTGCATAGATTGAAGATATTCTTCCAGTAATTTCAAAGGCAATCTTCGATTGCTGAAAAGGAAGAAGCTCGCCTGGTAGGTTTTTTGAGATTTCATATGATTGACTAGTTTTTACTTCAAGCACTTCAAGCTGCTGATCAGCATATAGTGAAAAAGACAGGGAAATCCCTATCAAAAAGAGAGTTTTGCAAAAATGCTTATAAATTGTCATAATGTTAACGTTGTAAACATGAATTATATATTATAAGTTAACACTGTCAACATTATGAATTCAGTAAATCATAAGTATCATCATGGTAATTTGAGGGATGAAATCCTTAGGGCTGCTTATAATTTTGTTTTAGTGAATGGATATGCAGCAATGAGCCTTAGAGGAATTGCTGATGAATGCAATGTCTCAGCTACAGCAATCTATAGACACTATAAAACAAAGGAGCATCTATTAGCTGACGTAGTTGCAAAAGGTTTTATTGAATTTAATACATTCGTAGAAGGAAGTGAAGACGCTGATATTTTTGAAAAGTGCGATAATTATCTAGAGTTTGCCTTTGATAATAAGAATATTTATGACCTTCTTTTTAGCCAATCAGTGGTTGAATTTCTAAAGTTCCCAAATATCTTGGAGGTTGCTGATAATGCTTTTCAGACCCTTTTAGAGTCAGTAAAAGATCATGATAAAAGTCTCAATGATCTCAGCGCGTCTAACAAAGCGGTTCATATATGGTCTTTTTTACATGGAATAACAAGTATTTCAAAAAAAATGGATGTTGCACTAGCCCTGCCCGATAGCGAAATGCCAATTCCAGTAAGATCTATTAAAAGAGCGAGAGATAACCTTAGACAATTTATAGAAGATTTATTTTGAAAACTTCTAAAATAAGAATAATTGGAGGTGCTTTGAAAGGAAATCATATTTCTTTCCCCTCCTCCTCCAAACTCAGGCCTACATCAAATAAGTTAAGAGAAATTCTTTTTAATTGGTTGAATTTTGAGATAGAGGATCTTAAATGTGCAGACTGTTTTTCTGGATCTGGAGCGCTTGGCATAGAGGCAATCTCAAGAGGAGCTAAATCAGTTACATTCATTGAAAAAACACCAAAGTTTGCTGCAAGTATTGAGGCAAATCTTGAAAGGCTAAATATTTCTGAAAGATGCAAAATAGAAATCAAAAATGCTTTTGAGTGGTTAAAGAGTGCAAGTCTGGAAGAATTAGATTTAATATTCTTTGATCCACCATTTTTTGATGAGAGAATTCAAGGTCTTCTTGCTTCTCTAGAATCTCTAAAAATAAAAAAAGGTACATTAATATATTTTGAAAAAAGTACTTTTGATAAAATATATATTCCCGATTCATTGAAGTTACTTAAATCGAAAAGCGTTGGAGATGCTGAGGGACTTTTATTAGAAAAATGACAATCAAAATTGGATCAAGAACTTCAAAGCTTGCTTTAAAACAGGTAGAAATTGCCATGAATAGAATCGGAGTACCTAGTTTTGAAATTGTAGGTGTAGACACTGCTGGCGATAAGAGAAGTAGAGAAAATAAAGTTCAGTTTGATAAAAAAAACTTTGTTGAGGATATAGATGATCTGCTTGTGGACAGAAAAATAGATATCGCTATTCATTCTGCAAAAGATATGCCAGCTGTCTCAAATCTTTCTGATCTTGATGAAATATATATATCTAATGACTTAGCCCAAAAAGATAAAAAATATAACTCCCGAAATGACATCCTCATATTCAGAAAGAATGAAGACCCAGTATTTGAAAAAAATATGAAAATAGGCACTTCAAGCTTAAGGCGTAAGTTGCAATCTAAATTCTTCTTAGAAGCTACAGAAATAGTTAATCTTAATGGGAATGTTGATACTCGAGTAAAGAAATTAAATGATGGTGAATATGATTGCATTATTCTTGCAAAAGCTGGATGTGAGAGGCTTGAGCTTGATCTAAATTATTCAGAGCTTGATCACCTTACAAATATTTCTCAAGGATCAATCTGTTTACGCTTTAATAACAATAGAGAGGAAATCCTTAACCTATTAGAGCCCTTCAGTGATGATGAAATGAAAAGAAAGATTGATGAGTGTAATAATTTTCTTAATCTTATTAATGCAGACTGCAATTCAGCAGTTGCAGTAGATTATAAGGATGAAGTTTTGCAAGCAGAGGTGTATGGTAAGAATGAATATATTAAGTTCTCTGCACTTAATGCAGAGGAGGCCTTTATACGCTTTAAGGAGTTAGATGGTTTAAGGTTGCTGAATGAACATAGTTGATACAAGAGCAAGGAATACTTTTAATTTTGTTAAAAGAAAAAATATAAAAAATATTCCTCTTTTTGAGCTTTCTTTTTTAGATCACTCAATAGATATTTCTGGCTATACTGATGTTATATTCCAAAGCACGCCTTCTGTTGAGTTTTTTAATAATCACAAGGATTTAATAGATAAAAATGTCTTTGCAATGGGGCCAGGAACACAATCCTCTTTGGGTACAAAAGGGATTTCCTCAAAAATACCTGAAGATCCGGGATCTGAGGGTCTAAAAAAACTAATTAAGAATAGTATTGGTTCCGGGAAGTTCTTAATTGTTAAGGGTCAAGGCGGCTTAAATATTATTTCTGATTATCTTGAAGCTGAGGGAGCTGAAGTTGACACTATTCAGAATTATCAACGAGTGAGATTTTCATCTTATTTCGATCTAAGTAAAGACTTTGATAATGCAGATTTTGTAATCTTTCCAAGCAGACTGGCCGCTGAGATATATTTCCAAGAAATCTACAATCCAGATATAAATAGTAAATTTGTAACTATCTCATCAAGGATTAAGGATTATGTCGACTCTCTGGGCTTTGAGAACTCCCAGCTGGATTATTTTGCTGATAACTTCGAGTCTGAAATATTAAATCTTACTTAGATTTCTTTTTTCCATTTCCATTTTTCATAGAATCAAAGAACTCAGAGTTGGTTTTAAATGATTTTAATCTATCAATTAAAAATTCTATTCCTTGAGAGTCTTCCATAGGATCTGTTACTTTTCTAACAGCCCACATAAGCCTTAACTCTTCTTCAGAAGTTAGGAGATCTTCTCTTCTTGTTCCAGATCTTCTTACATTGATAGCAGGATAAATTCTCTTTTCAGCAATCTTTCTTTCAAGATGGATTTCCATATTTCCCGTGCCTTTAAATTCCTCATAGATAACTTCATCCATTTTAGAACCTGTATCTACCAAGGCTGTAGCTAAAATTGTTAAACTTCCGCCTTCTTCTAAATTTCTTGCAGCACCAAAGAATCTTTTTGGTCTTTCAAGAGCATTTGAATCAACACCACCACTCAAAATTTTTCCTGAGGCAGGCTGAACAGAATTATAAGCTCTTCCAAGTCGAGTAATAGAATCAAGAAGAATTACAACATCCTGCTTATGCTCAACTAATCTTTTTGCTTTTTCAATAACCATATCAGCCACTTGAACATGTCTTGAAGGCGGCTCATCAAAAGTACTTGCAATTACTTGACCCCTTACAGTTCTTGTCATCTCAGTAACTTCTTCAGGTCTTTCATCTATTAAAAGTACTATCAGCTTGGTTTCAGGATTGTTGCTAGTAATTGAATGCGCAATGCTTTGTAGCATCAGTGTCTTACCAGCTTTTGGAGGTGAAACTATTAAACCTCTCTGTCCTTTACCAACAGGAGCTATTAAATCTATTATTCTTGCAGATAAATCTTCATTAGAACCACTACCTTGCTCAAGAACTAATCTTTCATTAGGAAATAATGGGGTTAGATTTTCAAATAGTATTTTCTTTTTGGCGTTTTCAGGAGTCTCGCCATTAATTGTTTCAACCTGAACGAGAGCAGTATATTTTTCTTTATCCTTTGGAGGCCTTATTTTCCCCTGAATTTCATCTCCCTTTCGAAGACTGAACTTTCTTATTTGACTTGGTGAGATGTAAATATCATCCGGTCCAGCACAATATGAGCCTTCTGCTGACCTTAAAAAGCCAAAACCATCGTTTAAGATTTCTAGGACTCCACCACCGAATATATCAATGCCATCATCTGCTTGTTTTTTTAAAATTTGAAAAATGATATCTTGCTTTTTGAGTCTGCCTACATCTTCTAAGCCTAGCTCTTCAGCTATCTCAACAAGCTCGGTAATCGTTTTAGTTTTTACTTCACTTAAGTTCATTAGTTGTATCGAAAATTCCTCTGAAAATTTGAATTGATATCAAAAAGATATCTAAGAAGGGTTGATAATATAAGTTTTTTTAGTATTTTGCAAAAAAAACCTATATTTCTGTATCTATAAATTCTCCTAATTGTTCTTGGGTTAGAGCTCCTACTTGAACTCCAGAAACTTCACCTGATTTAAAAATTATTAAGGAAGGAATAGATCTAATGCCATATTGAACAGCAAGATCTCTATGCTCTTCAATATCAACTTTGCAAACCTTTATTTGCTCGCCGTATTGTTGCGCTGCCTCTTCTACTCTTGGAGCCAATTGCTTGCATGGACCACACCATTCAGCCCAAAAATCTACTAATACTGGAACATCTGAACTTAAAACTTCTTTTTCAAATGTTTCTGTTGTTACTTCTTTTACATTACTCATAAATTAAATTCCTTTATTAAATCTTTAGCGAAATATGTAAGAACTGCATCTGCACCAGCTCTTTTGAAGCTTGTTAAAGATTCTATTATAACACCTTTATCAAGCCATCCTTTATTAACTGATTCCATTATCATTGCATACTCTCCGCTTACTTGATATGCAAAAGTTGGAACCTTAAATTCTTCTTTAATTTTAGAAATAATATCTAAATAAGGCATACCTGGTTTTACCATTACGATATCAGCACCCTCTTCAATATCCATAGCAACCTCGTTAAGGGCTTCAAGTGAATTTGCAGGATTCATCTGATAAGAAGATTTATCAGAAGTACCTAGATTATTTTTAGAATTAACAGCATCTCTGAAGGGTCCATAGAATTTTGAATTATATTTTGCCGCATATGACAAAATTATTTTGTCTTCAAAGTTATTTTCATCTAATTTTTTTCTAATAACTCCGATGCGGCCATCCATCATGTCTGAAGGAGCAATAATATCTGCACCAGCTTCTGCTAGAACAAGAGATTGCTCTGCGAGAACATCTAGTGTTTGATCATTTAAGATCTCATCATTCTCCAAAATTCCATCATGACCATGATCTGTATAAGGATCTAAGGCAACATCAGCAATGACTAACATCTCAGGAAATTTAGATTTTATAGAACCTAATACTCTTGAAATAAAATTATCTCTTTTTATAGCTTCGGTGCCTTTGGAGTCTTTTTTTGAAGGATCTATAACAGGAAATATAGCTATTGCTCTTATTCCCAGTTGGTTAATTTCTTCAATCTCCTTTAAAACAGAATCTTCACCAAATCTAAAGATACCAGGCATTGATTCTATAGGCTCTTTATCACTTAAACCTTCTTTTACAAATACAGGTTGGATTAGATCATTTTTAGTCACCGCACATTCGCTGGTCAAATCAATTATGGATTCTGACTGCCTTAATCTTCTTAATCTAGTTGATGGATATTTCCTTGAAATCATAAATTAATCAGTAATAGCTCCTAGGGATGCAGATTGTACACTTTTTGAGTATTTTGATAAGACACCTTTTTTAGGAAGCTCTTTATTTGGTTTAAAGTTATCTAATCTTTTTTGAAGCTCCTCATCAGATATATCGATAGAAATTGAGTTTGTCTCAGCATCAATTGTTATTTTGTCGTCATTTTCAATGACTCCGATGGGTCCGCCAACATATGCTTCTGGAGAGATATGCCCAACAACAAAGCCATGGGTTCCGCCAGAAAATCTTCCATCAGTAATAAATGCGACCTTATCGCCCAAGCCCTGTCCCATTATTGCAGAGGTAGGTTTTAACATTTCTCTCATGCCGGGGCCTCCTTTTGGTCCCTCATATCTAATAACAACCACATCTCCCTCATTAATAAGGTTATTTTGAATTGCCTCATTTCCTTCTTCTTCAGAGTCAAAAACTTTAGCCGTGCCGGTGAATTTTAGCCCTTCATTTCCTGTAATCTTAGCTACTGCTCCTTCAGGAGCCAAATTGCCATATAGAATGCGCAAATGGCTACTACTTTTAATTGGATTAGATATTTCTCTAATAATTGTCTGATTTTTCGGATATGGATCAACTTCTGAAAGATTTTCTGAAATAGTTTTTCCTGAAACAGTTAAACAGTCGCCATGAAGTAAGTCTGCATCAAGTAACATTTTCATTAGTGGCTGAATGCCACCAACTTCATTTAGTGAGGACATATAATTTTCACCAAATGGTTTAATGTCAGCTACAACAGGAACTCTTTTACCTATTCTTGTAAAGTCATCTAAATCTAAATCAACATTTATAGCATGCGCCATCGCAATAAGATGAAGTACTGCATTCGTTGATCCTCCAAGTGCAATAACTACCGTGATTGCATTTTCGAATGCCTCCTTTGTCATAATGTCAGAAGGTTTAATATCTTTTTCAAGAAGATTCCTAATTGCACTCCCTGTATTTATACAATCATTCTTCTTATCATCAGAAACTGCATCCTGACTGCTACTTCCAGGAAGAGACATTCCTAGAGCTTCAATTGCAGACGCCATCGTATTAGCTGTATACATACCTCCGCACGATCCAGGCCCAACAACTGAAACCTTTTCAACAGAGATTAATTCCTCTTCAGAGATTGAGCCTTTTGAGAACTCTCCAGTTTTTTCACAGACTGTCACATAATCAGTATTTTGCTCGCTAGGTCTAATAGAGCCACCATAAATAAATAAAGATGGTCTATTAAGTCTTGCCAAACCAATGATTACACCTGGCATATTTTTATCGCAGCCCCCAATACCTACTACTCCATCATAGCCCAAACAACCTACAACAGTTTCTATAGAGTCAGCTATGACTTCTCTTGAAACGAGGGAATATTTCATGCCCTCCGTACCCATAGAAATTCCATCAGAGACAGTAATTGTGTTAAATGTTACAGCCTTACATCCTGAATTATTGACTGAATCTTCAACAATTTCTGCAAGAGAGTTTAGATGCATATTGCATGGAGTTACACTTGCTCCTAGCGAAGCAATCCCAACAATGGATTTCTCAAAATCCTCATCCGTGAAACCTGCTCCTCGTAACATTGATCTTGATGCTGCCTGCTGAGGGCCGTCATGCAATATTTTTGAATACTTCCTATTTGTCATCTTAATTTGATGAATATTTGAGTGCTGCTCTTAAAAGTTTTTGAGTATATTCCTGTTGAGGATTTTCAAAAACCTCATCAGCCTTACCAAACTCTACTAGCTTTCCCTCACTCATAACAAAAATCTGATCACACATAGATCTTATTACTTTGAGATCATGGCTAATAAATAAATATGTTAATTTATATTTGTCTTGCAATCTTTTTAAAACATCTATTACTTGAATCTGAATAGATCTATCAAGCGCTGAAGTTGGCTCATCAAGGATCATGAATTTCGGGTTTAAGATTATTGATCTAGCAATTGCGATTCTTTGTCTTTGGCCACCTGAGAATTCATGTGGATACTTAAAAATGAGGCTATCATCTAATCCAACATCTTTCATTACATTTGATATTTTTTCTATCTTCTCTTCACTGGAAAAATCAAAATGTATATCCAAGCCTTCTCCTATGATTTCGCCAACTGTCATTCTTGGCGACAGGGACCCATATGGATCTTGAAAAACTATTTGAATGTCTTTTTTTAATAATTTCTTTTCAACTGAGCTGAGATCTTTAATTGATTTACCATTAAATTTAATTGATCCTTCAAAATCAAGAAGATTTATAATCGCTTTTCCTAGTGTTGATTTACCAGAACCTGACTCTCCAACCACACCAACTGTTGAATTTCTTGGAATTTTTAAAGAAATATCAGAAACCGCACAAAATCTATCAGTTTTAAATAGCTTTTTTGATGGTATTTTGTAAAAAACACTTAGGTTTGAAATATCTAAAATATTATCCTCTGAAACAAGTAAATGATCTTTTTCTTTGGGCTCTGATTTTAATAGCTTGACGGTATATTCATGTTTTGGATTAGAGAAAATTTCTGTTGTTACGCCTTGTTCAACAATTTTTCCCTCTTTCATAACGCAAACCCTGTCACTAAACTTCTCAACTAATCCTAAATCATGAGTTATAAATAAAATTGACATTCCAAGCTTCTCTTTAAGCCTATTCATTAAATCAAGAATTTGGGCTTGAATAGTTACGTCCAGGGCTGTTGTTGGTTCATCAGCAATTAAAAGCTCAGGTTCATTTATAAGTGACATTGCAATCATTATTCTTTGACGCTGCCCTCCAGAGAGTTCATGAGGATAGGATTTATATCTTCTTTCTAGGTCAGGAATCTCAACAAGCTCCATCAACTCTTTTGCTTTTTTTTCTGCATCTTTTTTTGAAACATCTTCATGACTTAAAATGGATTCGGTAATTTGATTGCCTACTCTGTGATAAGGGTTAAGGGATGTCATTGGTTCCTGGAAAATCATAGATATTTTCTTACCGCGAATTGATTGAAGTTGTCTGTTAGACATTTCCAATATTTCAGAATGATTAAATTTAATAGATGAGTCCTTACTAAAAATTGTTTTACCCTCAGGCAAAAGTTGCAATATTGACATCGCTGAGACTGACTTTCCTGATCCTGATTCTCCAACCAGCGCCATAGTCTCATTTTTATTTATTTCAAAAGAAGCATCTTCTACAGCAGTAAAAATAGAGTCTCTTACTTTAAATCCAACGGTGAGATTTTTTACTTCTAATAAATTACTCATATATTTCTTTTTATTTCTCTTAAAATATCTATTGTTGCTAATTTAGCTGTCTTTAATCTAGTTATGTTGATGAAGCCATGGAACAAACTTGGGTAATGAATTTGTTTTACATTGTTGCCCATGTCATTCAATTTTGCTGCATATGCTTCTGCTTCATCGCATAGTGGATCAAAACCGGCGGTAATTATAACTGTTTTGGTATCAAATTTATTATTATTATCAATTTTCAGCAGATCAAACCTTGAATCTAAGTTATTTGCTTCTTCTGCCCTAAAATAATGCCAGAACCACTTCATCTGCTCCTTTGTCAGTAAGAAATTCTCACCAAGCCTTTCTAGAGAAGGAAAATCTAATGATGGAGACACCATCGGATAAATTAAGACCTGCAAAAAAGGTAGTCCTTCATCTCTAGCTTTAAGGTCATGCAATAAGGATGCAGCTAAGTGAGCCCCAGCGCTATCTCCACAAATAATTATTTGCTCTTTTCTATAGCCATGATTAATTAACCAATCAAAAGCTATGTTGGCCTCTTCAAGAGCTTTTGGGAATTTATTTTCTGGAGAGAGGCTATACTCTAATGAAAAAATATTAGAATCCAGCTCTTCGCACATTAGAGATACAACTGGGTTATAAACATCTATATTAGAAATTGCATAACCGCCGCCATGGAAAAATAAAACTGCTTTATCAGACATTTGTGATTCAAGTGAATATTGTCTAAGAACCAGATTATTCTTTTTATCGATAATATGATCTTCCTTATTAATTGTCTTTTTAGGGAGATGGTTGTTATTAATTTTCATTCGAAAATTAGACATCTTTACACGCATGTCATTTGAAAAATCAGCCATATCTAAAGCTAATCCAAACTTTGTAATGAACCAAGATATAAACGAGATATAGATCATAGATTGATAATCAAAAACCTCATTCTTGTATGTAATCTCTTTTCTAAGTGTTAGTACTTTTAGAGCCCAGTTAGGTAAAATAAAGAAAATACTTAAGAGAAAGTTAATAAAAAAATGTTTCATTTTGTTCTGTTGCGCAATAAAAAATCTCTGATCTCATTATACGCAATCTTGATATCCATGTTTTCAAATAATATTTTAGCTTTAAATCAAATAGGTTTAGGTAATGAGATCCTTGATCCCGAAGATGCTTTTAAGATGACGGTCACTGAAATTGACGATTCTCTTTTAATAAATTGGGAAATAGAAAAAACTTATTATTTGTATGAAAACTCAATAAAGGTTACTCATAAAAATCGGTCGGTTGAATTTGAGCTTATTGGTGATCCAGTTGTCCATAAAGACGAATTTCTAGGAGAAACTGTGATATATAGGAATAGCCTTGATTTAGAGATATTAGATCAATTAGAACAAAATCTGATGAATTATGAAGTAGTCTTTCAAGGATGTGCTGAAAAAAGGTTCTGTTATACACCAATAAAAGTCAAGTTATCATCTTTATAAGTCCTGCAATAATCTTTTAATTTCCTCGAAAAAGCATATAAAATCGACTGATGGAAATCCTTTTAATAAATGGGCCTAACTTAAATCTTCTTGGAAATAGAGAAAACTCTATTTATGGTAATGATACATTGGAAGATATTGAGAAAAACCTCTCTGAGATTTGTAAAGAAAATGGTGTTTCTTTCGCTTCCTTTCAAAGCAATGCTGAACATGAAATTGTTGAAAAAATTCATGCATCTAAGGAAGGTAATGTTTCAAAGATTCTTATCAATCCAGGTGCATTTACACATACAAGTATTTCAATACGAGATGCTCTTATTGGCGTAGGCATTCCGTTTTATGAGATCCATATTTCAAATATATTTGCCAGAGAAGAATTTAGACATAAATCATATTTTTCTGACATTGCAGAGGGTGTTGTATGTGGAATGGGAACTAAGGGCTACGAATTTGCCTTAGAAAAAGCAATTAATTCTAATTAAATTTTATGAGTATGGATATAAGAAAAATTAAAAAGTTAATCGAAATGCTCCAAGAATCAGACCTTACAGAAATTGAGGTTACTGAGGGCGAGGAAGCTGTGAGGATTTCCAGAAAATCTTCAAATGATATTGTGGTTGAGAAGCCAACTTCAGAAAGAAAAGTTGAGTCGATTATTAGCACTGAAACCAAAGAAACTACTGTATCTGGTTCAAAAACTATTACATCTCCAATTGTTGGAACTTTCTATAGAAGACCGGCGCCAGATAAAGATCCGTATGTAAAAGTAGGTGATGTTATTGATGCTGGACAAATTGTTTGCATTGTAGAAGCAATGAAAATGATGAATGAAATTAAATCTGAATTTAGCGGAAAAATAGTCTCAATTGAAGTTGAAGATGGCGAGCCAGTTCAGTTTTCTCAAGATTTAATTACCCTAGAGTAAATGTCAAAAAAAGTTCTAATTGCCAATAGAGGAGAAATCTCTTTACGTGCCATAAGGGCATGCAAAGAGCTAGGTTTAAAAACCGTCTGTATTTATTCTGAAGGAGATAAAGAGCTAAAAAGCTTGAGATTCTCAGACGAATCAGTTTGTGTTGGTCCCGCTGATCCAACTAAAAGCTATCTTGATGCACCCACTATTTTATCAGCAGCAGATGTTACAGGTTCAGATGCAATATATCCTGGGTATGGATTTCTAGCTGAAGATCACTCTTTCGCTGAGCAATGTAATCTTAGTGGATTCAAGTTTATCGGTCCAAGCTCAGAAACTATAAGACAGATGGGAGACAAAATAACTGCAAAATCTATAGTTACAAAATATGGTATTGATGGAGTTCCTGGTTTTAATAATGAACTACCTGATAATGAAGAAGAAATTTTTAAAATAGCTGATGAAATTGGATATCCACTTATTGTGAAGGCAACAGCTGGTGGTGGTGGAAGAGGAATGAAAATTGTAAGGAGCTCAAAGGAGCTAATTAATTCAGTACAAATTGCAAAGCAAGAAGCACTTAATGGATTTGGTAATGATATTGTTTATTTTGAGAAATTTATTGAAAATCCTAGGCACATTGAGATACAGGTAGTTGGAGATGGAAAAGGTAATGCTATTCATTTAGGGACCAGAGATTGCTCAATCCAAAGAAGGCATCAAAAATTAATCGAGGAGGCTCCTGCAAGAGATGTAAACAAAAAGAAGCTTGATGAAGTTTTAAAAAACTGCGTAAATCTATGTAAAGACCTCAACTATGAAGGTGTTGGTACCCTAGAATTTCTCTATGAGAAAGAATGTTTTTACTTCCTTGAAATGAATACTCGGATTCAGGTGGAGCATCCTGTGACAGAAATGATCACTGGATTTGATTTAGTGAAGGCTCAGCTTAGGATAGCATTAGGCTTGCCAATGACTTTAAATCAAAGTGATATAAATTTCAGAGGGCATGCAATTGAGTGCAGAATTAATGCAGAGGACTCTGTTAATTTCATTCCAAATCCTGGAAAGATAACTCGGATGCACATACCTGGTGGATTTGGTATTCGTTATGACTCACACATTTATAATGGCTATGAAGTTCCACCCTACTATGACTCAATGTTGGCAAAAATAATTTCTCTTGCCGGCTCAAGAAAGTCAGCTATTAAAAGAATGTTAAGTGCTCTTGATGAGTTTTTTATTGAGGGAATACAAACAACTCATCAATTCCATCAAAAAATGCTTAAAGATGAGAAATTCATTAAAAATCAACATACAATCAACTATCTTGAAAATGAGTTTCTAAAAAATGCTTGAAGAACAATATAATCCAGAAAAAATTGAATCAAGTATTCAGTCTGAATGGGAAAAGATAAATAAATATAAGGCTTCTCCAGATGATAGAGAGAAGTATTATTGCTTGTCTATGTTCCCTTATCCGTCTGGAAAACTTCACATGGGGCATGTAAGGAACTATACGATTGGCGACGTTATTTCTAGATATAAAAGAATGAGAGGATTCAATGTCTTCCAGCCTATGGGCTGGGATGCCTTTGGACTGCCTGCTGAAAATGCAGCTATTCAAAATAAAGTTGATCCACAAAGTTGGACTGAGCAAAACATAGAGAATATGAAGTTACAGCTTAAAAGACTCGGATTTAGCTATGACTGGTCGAAGGAGCTTAAAACCTGTGATCCAAACTATTATAAGTGGGAGCAAGAAATTTTTAGTCTTCTTCATAAGCAAGGTCTAGTTTATAGAAAGAAATCTCTAGTTAATTGGGACCCAGTTGATGAGACAGTACTTGCGAATGAACAAGTAATAGATGGTAAAGGATGGAGATCAGGGGCTACTGTAGAGTTAAAAGAAATTGACCAATGGTTTTTAAAGATTACAGATTATGCTGATGAGCTTCTCACCTCTATAGAAAATCTTGATTGGCCAGAAAATGTTAAATCAATGCAAAAAAATTGGATTGGTAAATCTTTTGGATCAGAGATAAGCTTTCCTCTTCCAGATGGAGAAGAGCTAACTGCTTTTACAACAAGAATTGATACTATTTATGGGGTTACATACCTTGCAATATCACCAAATCATCCAATTTCACAAAATTTAGCGAATCAAGATCCTGAGATTGATGACTTTATTAAAAAATGCAATGAAACAAAGATGGCTGAAGCAGATATGGCTAAGGCTGATAAGTTGGGCTTAAAAACGAATTTAAAAGTTAAACATCCTTTTACAGGAATTGATCTTGATGTCTGGATTGCCAATTATGTCCTAATGGATTATGGAACAGGAGTAGTGATGGGAGTCCCAGCTCATGACGAAAGGGATCATGAGTTTGCTCTCAAATATGATATAAATATCAAGCAAGTCATAAAAGCTGATGAGGTGCCCTCCCCTGAAAAAGGTGAGCTCATTAACTCTGAGAAATTTAACGGTCTGACTTCAGAAAATGCAATCCAAGATATCAATAGCTTCCTTGAAAAAGAAAAAATAGGTAAAGGCATTGAGAATTTTCGATTACGTGACTGGGGCGTCAGCAGACAAAGATTTTGGGGATGCCCTATACCGGTAGTCTATAAAAATGATGAGCCTATTTTTTTAGAGAAAACAGACCTGCCTGTTGAGTTACCAAAAATAAAAGATGGAGAGTCCCCAAAACCACTTAGTCAAAATAAAGATTTTTTTGATATTGGTCCGAATGAATCAAGAGAAGTTGATACATTTGATACTTTTGTAGACTCGTCCTGGTATTACGCAAGATTTACAGCAGCAGATAATAATAAAAAAGCTCTAGATGAAAATTCAGCATACTGGCTTCCAGTTGATCTTTATATTGGCGGTATTGAACATGCTATCTTGCATCTTCTTTATTCAAGGTTTTTCCATAAAGCTATGAGAGATATTGGCTTAGTAGAGGGTGACGAGCCTTTTAAAAAATTACTTACTCAAGGAATGGTTCTTAAAGATGGGTCTAAGATGTCAAAGTCAAAAGGCAACACAGTTGACCCACAACAATATATTGATAAGTATGGTGCAGACACGATACGTCTTTACATGATGTTTACCGCTCCTCCTGAACAAAGTTTAGAGTGGTCTGAAACTGCTGTAGAAGGAGCTTTTAGATTCTTAAAAAAACTTTGGAGCTTTACCCATGATAAAAAGTTTAAAAAAGTAAAGATACAAGGTGAGTTAGATAATAGTCAGAAAGACTTTAGAAGAAAAATTCACTTAACTATAAAAAAAGTTACTGATGACTACGAAAATAGATATGCTTTTAACACAGTAATTGCAGCTTGTATGGAGCTTTTAAATTCAACGCCAGATCAGATTAAAGGTGAAATATCATCTAAAAATGATCAATTCTGCCTCAATGAATTCATCGCATCAATCCTGCAAATGCTTTATCCGATAGCGCCACATATATGTGAAACTCTATGGAATAACTTTTTTGAGGGTAGCTCAGAAATTGAGGATACCTGGCCAACTTTTGATGAAGATTTAATGGTCACTGATACATTTGAGTTAGTTGTCCAGATTAATGGAAAAGTCAGAGGAAAAATAGAAATATCATCAAACTTGGAACAAGACGAAATCGAAAGTGTTGCTAAGTCTATTAAAAATGTGGATGATTTACTTGGCGATAAGGAAATCAAGAAATGTATCTATGTAAAAGAAAAGCTAATAAATTTCGTAATCTAGCAACTCTAATTTTCCTCAATATAGCAATTCTTGGCTGCTCATTTAGCCCAGTTAATTCTGACTCTGAAATTATTGTAAATAAAATTAAGTTTGATCTATCTGTTCCTATAAATATAAAAAATAATCTAAGTATTTTTGTTAAAGAAAATGAAGCTTCGTCAACAGAAGTAAATATTATAGAGTTCGAATTCAAAGAAAATAATTTTTATGGTGGTGAAAATCTAGGTTCCCTTGAAAGTGAGGTTGTTGGAAGTATTCAGGTATACATCCTTAATGACGAAGAGCACTCTAAAAAGATTAGTTCTTCAAGAAGATTTAATACTCAAAGCCTTAATCCTTTGGCACAAAAAGAATTAGTAAAATTAATGCGTGTTGAAATTATTGAGGATTTAAATAAAAAAATAGTCCTTTATTTAAAGACCCATGAAGATAAGTAGTCTCGACTTCAAAAATAATCTAAGAGGAAGCGCTGTGCTTAGCCTCGTTCATGGAAAAGAGATGATACTAAAGAATGAGGTAAAGGACTTTTTAACAAAAGATTTTGCTGATCAGGGCTATGATGAAACAATAATCTTTGAGGCTAATGAATCAGATGGTCTTTTGTCAGCAATTCAAAACAATCTTGGAGGTGGTTTATTTGGGTCACAGATAATAATTAAGGTAGTTCATAGTGAAGGAAGGTTTCCAAAGTCTCTTTCCGAAATATTAGAAAAGATTGATTTAGATAATATGAATAATATTAAGATTGTTATTGATAGTATTTCTGAATCTATAAGCCCAAATACAAAATGGATCAAAGATAATAAAGAATTTATACAAATCATTGAATGCACGAAATTAAAACCACTTGATGAAAAGAAATGGTTAAGAGAAAAGCTCAACTTTCTTGATAAAAACGATGCAGATAGGGTTGCAAAGCATTTATTTGAGTTGAACTCTAGTAACTTAGTTGCACATAGAAATGATATTGAAACCCTAAAAATATTGCATTCAGCTGAAAAAGATTCAGTTTCACTTGAAAACTCCATAAGTAGCTCAATTCATGCTCCTTATGAGCTCGAAGATTGCCTATTGAATTTAAATGAAAAGAAATCAATAAAAATCCTCAGGCAAATTAAACAAAATGATCCAAACTCTCTTGCCCTAGTGATATGGGTTTTAGATAAGTTAATAAGTACGTCTCTTATGGCAAAGAAAAGCTCTTCGCCAAAAAGATATCTTGAAAATACAAAAATGTGGAACTCAAAGATAAGTCTCTACTTATCTTTTATAAAAAAAATGGAGTCTAATCTATTAAATCTAAGTAAAGATATTTTTGAGATTGAGAAAACTTTTAAGGGTATTAAAAGACTTGATGCATGGAAGGAAGTTGAGAGACTAATAATTAGAATTTGTACTAGCTAAAATACCTTTTTACAAATGCATTTTTACAAATCTCAAGTAATTCACACTCAGTATTAATTTTAGTTTCAAGATTTACTATTTCCTCAACGCATAAAATTCCTTTTGTAGTGCTGGTAAACCAAATTGATGAAGCCTCCTTTAAATCATCTATGCTATAAGATCCTTCTTCAAAATTTAGCTTCTTATCTTTAATTATTTTAATAACCTGATGTCGCGTTATACCTGGCAAAATGTTGGGGGATAGTTTCGGTGTAAAAATAGTTTTATTTTTAACAAAAAATATGTTGCTTGCTCCACCCTCAGTTAGCTCACCATTTTTATGCATTAATATTTCATTACAACCAACACTTTTGGCATCATTCATTTGAAGGACATTACCAAGCAATGAAGTTGATTTAATATCGCATCTCTGCCAGCGAATATCATCAACCAACATGACCTTTAAGGGTGATTGATTAAAAAAAGAAAATTCTTCAATAAAGCCAAACCTTTCACAATCACTTTCCTCGGCAAAGTGAGATCTTATAGAATCAACTCCTCTTGAAACTTGGTAATAAATATATCCATCTTCAAATTTGGATTCATTTAAAAGTTTTACTATTTCAGTTTTGCACTCCTCAATAGAACAAGATATTTTAGTTTCATTGAGGCTATGTTTGAGACGATCAAGATGAGTTTCAAAATCAATAAACTTTTTCTTATAAAAAGAAATAACTTCATAAACGCTATCTGAAAAAAGGAACGCTCTCGACATCGGAGAGACTCTAATATTTTCTATTGAATCAACTTTGCCGTTGTATGATGCTAATTTAGGCATCACCTAGGCCAAACAAACCTCTAAACCACAATACTAAGCTTGCCCACAATCTGCCAAAGAATCCTTTTGCTTCAATGTCATTTAAAGCAACCAAATTTTCGGTATGTAAAGTTTTTTCTCCGTCTTTAATTACCAATGTCCCAAGGGTTTGTCCTTCTTTAATTGGAGCTCTTAAATTGTTCTGAAAGTCATAGCTAATTGTGATGTTTTTAAAAGTAGTTCTAGGAAGAGTTAACTTAATATTATTTTCAGAACCCAGCGAAACCAGATTCTTTTTACCGCCCCATACATCAACATTTTTGAGAGCATTGTCTTTTTTAATTACTTCTTGGGTTGAATAAAATCTAAACCCATATTCAAGCAATCTTTGAGTATCATTAAAGCGCTCTTTATCAGATTTAGCACCTGCCACAACAGCTATTAGCCTCATGTCATTTCTCTTTGCAGAGCTTATTAGGCAATATCCAGCAGATTCTGTATGCCCTGTCTTCACCCCGTCAGAAGAATTGTCTTTCCAAAGAAGACGGTTTCTATTTGGCTGCCTTATGTTGTTGAAAGTGAAATATTTTTCTTTATATAAACTATATGTTTCTGGAAAATTATCTATTAACAAACTTGTAATTGTTGCTAAATCCTTAGCACTAGAAAAATGATTTCCATCCGGTAGTCCAGTAGAATTTTGAAATAAAGTGTTTGATAAGCCCATTGATGCAGCATATGAATTCATCAAATCTACAAATCCATCCTCAGTGCCTCCAACATATTCAGCTAATGCCACTGTGGCATCATTACCTGACTGAATTATTATTCCTTTGAGCAGGTCAAGAACACTTACTCTTTTACCCTGCTCAATAAACATTTTTGAACCTTCCATTCTCCATGCTTTTTCACTAATGAGCACACTGTCATCCAAGCTTAAAAAGTCATTTGCAATTTGGTCAGCTACAACATAGCTGGTCATTACTTTAGTCATACTTGCTGGCTCGATTGGAGCATCTTCATTAAAGCTCGCGATAACTGTATTTGTATTAGGCTCTATTAAAATATAGCTTTTTAGGTCAAGGGTTGGGGTATTTGGAATGAAAGACTGGGCGAAAGACTCAATAGAAATCAAACCAAATAATAAGAACAATAATTTTTTCATAATCCTAACTCCCTTGCTAGATTGTAAACCACCATTGCATAAAAGTGACTGTAATTATATTTTGTAATTGCAACAAAATTTTCTGTACCGATAAAATATGTATTACTTTTTTTATTAATTTTGATCTTTTTTCCTGCCATTAGTTCATCTTTATCTTTTATGTCATTCAATTTCATCAACTCTGAAAGTCTCATATCGTTATCTAAAGCTATTTGAGATAAGGTATCTCCATTTTGAATCTCATAGAAAATATCCTCTCCTTGCTCAAGTTTTACTGGAATAAACTTACCATCAAGATTATAGGGCTTTCTGACATTGTTATGATCTATTTTTAGAACTATGTCAGCCTCTGCATTCCATCCATGGATACTCAAATAATTTGCAATACTTCCAATAGCATCTTCTTTTGAACCAAAAAGGTCTGCATAACTATCTCCGTCATAATCAATAGCATATGCCAAGTATGAGGATGAAATAAATTGCCCATACCCCATAGCTCCAGCATAAGATCCTTTAACACTATAAATATCAAGATTATTTTCTCTCGTAAGTATGAAAAATTTAATTAGCTCATTCCTAAAGAATTCTGCTCTTCTGGGGTAATCAAAACCTAGTGTTGTGAGAGAGTCTAGTACTCTATCCTTGCCTTGAATATTGCCATATCTTGTTTCAACACCCAAGATTGCTGTAATAATTTCTTTTGGAACTCCAAACTCTTCCTCAGCCTTTTTAAGAGCTGGCAGGTTGTCCTGAATAAATTTTTTACCATTTTTTATTCTTTTCTCTTCAATAAATATATTTTTATATGCATCCCATGTAATGGTAAATTCAGCTGGAGTTGAAATCCTATCAATAATCGTTTGCTGTTTTTTAGCATTTTTTAAAACATCCAAGACTTCCTTCTCATCAAAACCATGAGAATTAACTAATTCATTAACAACAAAATCTGCTCTTGGATGAACAGAGTAATCAGATTGAATAAAATTAAATTGAATTAATAATGTAACAAAAAAAAGTTTTTTCACCTTGGTACCAATTTTTTATGAGATGCCATAGATATTATTATGCCAAATGCTATATAAAAAGAAATTAAAGATGAGCCTCCTTGGCTAATTAGTGGCAAAGGCATCCCAACAACAGGTAAAAGTCCAATAACCATCCCAATATTAATGAATAGTGTTGATATAAAAACTAGAGATAGCCCTCCAATAACAAGTCTGCAGAATCTATCTCTTGCATTTATTGATAAATAGAAGCATCTAATAAAAATAAAAAAATATAAACCTATTAATATTGTTAATCCAATTAAGCCAAATTCTTCAGCGATAACTGCAAATATAAAATCTGTCTCTGTTTCAGGAAGAAAATTCAGATGAGATTGAGTGCCTTCTCCAAAGCCTTTCCCAAAAATACCTCCTGATCCGATGGCAATCTTTGATTGTGTGATATTCCATGCAGATCCAAAAGGGTCAAGATCTGGATTAAACAATGTCGCAATTCTTTGTCTTTGGAAAGGTTCTAAAAAGTTATTCCATAAAAACGGAAGTGAAATGACAAATATGGCAAGTGCGGAACCAATGAATGTCCAGCTTAGGCCAGCTAAAAATAATACATACAATCCAGAAAGAAGTATTACGATTGCAGTGCCCAAATCAGGCTGAGAGGAGACAATTAGAAAAACTACAAGAATTAAAAAGATTGTTAAAAATGTATTCTTCAAGTTAATGGGTAACTTAACCCCATAAAGATAGGATGCAATAAATATTGGTAGAAAAATCTTACATAATTCTGAAGGTTGAAGTGTTACAAAACCAAAGCTTATCCATCTATTTGCACCATTAATCTCTGGTCCAAAAAAGATTGCAACAAATACTAAGATAATGCTAATAAGCAGAAAAAATCCTGAATATGAGTAATAAATTTGAGGATCTGGTTGGCTAAGTACGATCATTAAGATTAAGCCAAAAAAAACAAAGATTGATTGTTTAATTAAAACAGCTGCATTCCCATCTGATGCGCTATAAAGAAAGAAAAGTCCTATTATAGATAGCAGAGTAATAGAAATTATTAGATAAGGATCATAGTAAATAGAAAATTTTTTAAAGTCTAAATATCTCATTCTTGAATCAAAGAATTTAATACTGAAATTGCAACTGGCCCAGCAACAGATCCGCCGCTTTCTCCATTTTCAACAACAACACTAACAGCATATCTAGGATTTGGCATTGGTCCAAAAGCAATAATAAGTGCATGATCTCTTAAACTATCATCAAGTCTTGTCTCAGAATATTGTTCTCTGTTATCTCCAGATACTAATTCAGCAGTCCCCGTTTTGGCTGCGACAATATAGTTCTTTCTTTCTCTCAATCTTCTTGCTGTTCCAGTGTTCCCCTCTATTACATTAACCATAGACTCATGAAGTTTGAACCAGTCATCATTTGAGAATTTATTGAATTCAATGCTTTTTTCACTTTTAACTAAATCTTTTTTAAGAGACAAATCAGAAAATTTTCCTTTGTTAGCCATTATGTATGCATATTTGGCTAATTGAATTGGAGTTGAAACTAAATAACCTTGCCCAACTCCCATATTTACAGTATCGCCTTTAAACCAACCAAAATTATGCTTATTCATTTTCCATGACGGCTCAGGGACAAAAACTTTATCTTCTTCAAAACAATCAATGCATGCTTTGCCACCAAAACCCAAAGAAGATAGGTGTTTATTGAGTTGATTGATATCAGATCTATATGCCAAATCAAAAAAATAGGTATTCGAGCTTTGGGTTATGGCTTTGAATAAATTTGTGTCGCCATGCCCTCCTTCTTTCCAATCTCTATAAATCCTTCCATCCTCTGGTAATGTAAAAAATCCTTCATCAAAGATTGAGAAATCCCAATCAATCAATCCCTCTTCGATACCGTACATTGCAATAGCGGGTTTTATTGATGAGGCAGGTGGATATCTCCCTTTGAGCGCTCTGTTAAAAAATGGTTTTTCCTCACTTAATAAAAGCTCATCAAAATCTTTTTGTAAGATGCCATTTGCTAATTGATTTGTTGGAAAGGTTGGTGAACTGAAGAGTGTAACTATTGAGCCATCTTTAATATCTATTGCTACTACTGCTCCTTTTCTATTATTAAAAGCTTTATGCGCTGCTTGGTGAGACTTTAAATCAAGGCTTGTGTACAAATTATTGCCTACTTTTGGCTCTGAAGAAATCTTCTCGTCCAATGTTCTTCCTCTTGCATCAACCTCTCTAAGGTTATTACCAAATTCTCCCGTTAAAATATCCTCATAAGTGAATTCCAAGCCTGTTTTCCCAATAATTAATTGATTTGTATAAGTGAAGTTAATTTTCTTATTTAAACTTCTTTTTTCATAAATCTCATCGAGCTCATCGTCATTTGGTCTTCCAACATAACCAATTGAGTGCGAGAAGATCTCAGGATATAAATAATTACGTAAATACCTTTCCCCAACATAGGCATTTTCAAACATATGGCTCCTAACCAGAAATTTTGCCTTGTCTTCGTCGGAAATAGATTGCTTCAAGGTTAATTCTTTATTTAATGTCTTTGCTTTTTTAAATTGTGATAAAAATACTTTCTTATCCTCTTCATCTATTTCTAAAAAAGAAGAGAGTTTTAATAGAAAATCATCTGGATCATCAATAAAAAAAGGTTTAGTAATCAAATCAAAAGTTGGGATGTTATTTACTAATATTTCCCCGTTTCTGTCAAAAATAATTCCTCTTAAGGGCTGAACTGATATCTCCTCATTTTTATTGTTTTCAGCCGCAATTTCGTATTCAGAATAGTTTGAGATTTGTAAATTAAATATCTGATAATAAAAAACTACTCCCAGAATGCCAAAAGTGACATAGAGAAAAATAAGTCTTTTATTAAAGCTTATTTTTTCTTTGTAGGTTTCATTTATTTCTGTCATTTGTGGTAAGACTTGTTTTGTATAATTGTTATAGACCTATAGAGCTGCTCAATAAGTAAAATCTTAAATAATTTATGAGGAAAAGTTAATGCAGAAAACGAAATAACATGATCTGATTTTGCAAGAAATGACTCACTCAACCCATAAGATCCTCCAATAATAAGGCTACAGCTTTTTCCTGAGATTAAGAATTTTTGAGTAAGGTCCGCAAATTGCAAACTATCTAGCTGTTTGCCTTTTCTATCAAAGGAAATTATTAATGAATTTGGCTTAATTCTTTTTAAGATATCTTTTTCTTCATTAATTTGAACTTCTTTTATGCTTAAGTTTCTTCCTTGAGCAGGTTTAACATTTTGAATAGTTATGTTGGCGAATGACGAAATCTGTTTTAAATAAAATTTTAAAGTCTCGTCCTCCCATTTGGTTAGCTTATTAGATATTGATATAACTTCTAATTTCATAAATTAGAATTTAAAGTGGCGTCCTCATACCCCCATAGTGTTTCTAAATCATAGTAAACGCGAGTCTCATTATTCATTATATTTATTACTAGGTCTTCGCAATCAATTAAGATCCAGTCTGAAGTATCCTGTCCCTCAACTCCTAGAACTAAAATATTATTACTTTTAAGATCTTCAACAACTCTATCTGATAGTGCTTTTGCATGCCTTGATGAAGTGGCTGATGCAATAATCATTTCATCTGCAAAGGAAGAAATCTTCTTCAAATCGATGCATACAATGTCTTTAGCTTTTAATTCCTCAAGGGAGTTTATGCAGAGTTTTTTTAATGAAGTTTTTGCCAAGTTGTTTTTGCTTTTAATTCATTAAGTATATGATAAAAAAAGATATTATTATTAATTAATTATGCAAAAATATTTGTCGGAAAATCTTGTTGATATATTCTTCCTTCTTGGAATCAGCTCAGTTGTAATTTTAGTAATAAGCGCTCTTTCAATCGGCTACTTTATAAAAAAAATACCACATGACTATTTTTTAGATGATAAGAGAGGTATATCTGAATACAAGAATAAGAATCCTATTTTTTGGATAATTACATTAGTATTAAAGAATATCATTGGTTATTGCTTGATTATGGGTGGTATTTTAATGCTTGTGCTTCCTGGCCAAGGATTGCTGACGATTTTGGTTGGGCTTATGTTAAGTGACTATCCAGGAAAATTTAAGTTGGAAAAAAGAATTATTAAAACAAACCTGGTTTTAAAAACAATAAATTGGTACAGAACCAAATCAAATATACCGCCATTAATCTTTAAATAATTCTTTTATTAGAGCTATCTCAAGGTGTATTATTCGACTTATTAATTTATAAAAACTTTATCGGTGGAGGAGTAAAGATGTCAGTAACAAATACAAAATGGGTTTTAAAAGAAAGGCCTCAAGGTCTTGTTAAAAATGAGAATTTTGAGCTTATAAAAGAAGAACTAAGAGATATTCAGGATGGCGAAGTCCTAATAGAAAATCAATACTTATCTTTTGATCCAACACAAAGAATGTGGTTAACAGATTTACCTGGATATCTTCCTCCAGTTCAAATTGATGAAGTTGTAAGATCAGGTGGAATTGGGAAGATTGTTGAATCAAAAAATGAGAATTTTTCCGAAGGCGATTTAGTAAGCGGCATGGTTGGATGGCAGACCCATCACATTCCTTCAGAAAACGACTTAAAAACAATGCGTAAAGTTCCCGATGTTCTTCCAATACCTTCTATGTTGAATATTTTTGGAACTACTGGAATAACTGCTTATTTTGGCTTACTAGATATTGGCAATCCTCAGCCAGGTGAGACTGTTGTTGTCTCCGGAGCAGCCGGAGCTACAGGAGCGATGGTATGTCAGATTGCAAAAATCAAGGGATGTCATGTAATTGGAATTGCTGGTGGAGACGAAAAATGTTCTTGGCTAAAAGACTGCGGAGTTGATGATGTAATAGATTATAAAAATTCTAACGTTGCTGAAGAGTTAACTAAGCTAGCTAAAGATGGAATAGATATTTACTTTGATAATGTTGGCGGACCTATTTTAGAGTCTGTACTGTTTTTAATTAATATTAATGCAAGAATTATCTGCTGTGGAAGTATTTCAAACTATACAGGAGACCAAATGCCTGTAGGGCCAAGAAATCTCACTATGTTGATAGTAAGAAGAGCTAAAATGCAGGGATTTTTGGTTCTGGATTACTATGGCCGAGCTAGTGAAGCAATTGATGATATTTCTAAATGGGCAATGGAAGGAAAAATCAAACATCGAGAGGATATCCAGAAAGGAATTGAGAACTGTCCAGAAACATTGAATAGATTATTCACAGGACAAAATCAAGGAAAACAAATGCTAAAGATCTAATTAGGTCTTTCTTATTGATTCAAGAATCTTTGATAGTATTTTAAATCTTTGATCAGCATCAAATGCTGTTAGCAGCGTTTGCTTTTCATCCGCCGTTAGCGGAATTAAATTCCCCAGGTGATATGAAACAGAGTCGGCAGAGTCTAAATCAATGTCAAGTTTCAGTGTTTTAATTTCTGGGTGTTCTTTAAGTTTAACTAAAACCTCAATAAGATCTGGATACTTTGCTAAGAGAGATTGGTCGTCAACTTCAGGCTCAGTCAATGGAAGAACCTCACCTAAATAGGACTTATCTTCGAGCTGAATTATATTATTTAAAGAAACTTTTGATTCAGCCTTAACTGTTATTCCTAATAATCCATTCGGTAAATTATTAAAGTCTACGATCTGTACCGATGTTCCGACTTTCTCAATACCAAAATCAAAATCATCAAATCTGTCTGATTTGTAGGAAATAACAAAATTTGAAGCACTAGACATGCACTGCTTTACCATATTTAGATAGCGAGGTTCAAAGATTTGCAAACCCTGGATTGTTCCTGGGAGAACAACTAATTTTAAAGGAAAGATTGGTAAGTTAATTGGCTTCAATGATGTCTCTTAAAGGTTCATAGATATTTCTACTATTTTTATTGGTCATTATTAAAATGATATCAAAATGTGAACATTTTTTTGAGACCGATTCAATCAAATCATCATGGGAGTTATAAATATTCCCCTTATTATTTTTAAGAATTGATTTATGATCCAGCCATAGGATATCACTATCTAAACTATCAATAGAAAACAGTTCTTCTCCATGAAAACCTCCCGACATTGTGTTAGACCCAAGCTCTATAATATTTAGTATATTTTTTCCGTTATATTTTTCTTGAACTGCTTGAATAGTAGATTTTATTGCTGTTGGATGATGCGCAAAGTCGTCTAGTATTGTTATTCCATTAAAAGTCCCCTTCTCTTCGAGTCTTCGAAGTACGCCACTAAAATCTTTTAGCCCGTCATAAGCATCATTAAGATCTATTCCATAAGATGCAGCAGAAATCATTGCTGCAGCTGCATTCAGATTGTTATGAGAACCATAAAAAGGTAAATCGTTTATACAGACTGACTTTCCATCAAATTTAATCATTGAAGAAGATGAATCAAAGCTAGCCCTGCTGGCATTTCCATTAATTTCAATAATATCTGCCCAGCATCCCTCATTTATAACGTCTAATGCATTTTTATCATGATTAAATAGAATTATTTTTCCGCTGCTCGGTATAATTTTTAATAAGTGATGGAATTGTTTTTTTATCTCATCTAAATCTTTAAATATATCTGCGTGATCAAACTCAATATTATTTATCAAAAGAATATTTGGAGAGTAATGTATAAATTTTGATCTCTTGTCAAAAAATGCAGAATCATATTCATCTGCCTCAATTATGAAGATTTCATCACTTCCTATTTTTGCAGAGAATGAGAAATCAGGTGATATACCTCCTATGAGATAACCTATATCTTTACCCAAAGACTGAAATATCTTTGCAATCATGAAGGATGTTGTCGTTTTTCCGTGAGTCCCAGAGACAGCTATCACAAATCTATCTTTGATAATGTCACCAAGCATCTCGGGTCCAGATTTATAAGGGAGGTTCTTGTTTAAAATTTCTTCCACGCATTTATTTCCCCTAGAAAGTGCATTCCCAATTACGTATAGATCAGCTTCAGGCATTGAGGACGGCTCAAATCCTTTTGTTAATTCAACATCTAACTCTCTTAGTTGATCTGACATTGGAGGATAAAAATTGTTATCTGATCCAGTAACCTTATGACCGGACTCAATTAAAATTCGAGCCAATCCTCCCATAAATGTTCCGCAGATTCCTAGGATATGAATTTTCATAAATACTTTTAATAATTAGAACATTTTTGCTAGCATAGTTAAATCTTTACTTAAGCTATGAAAAAAAATGCTTTTTATGCTCAATCCGGTGGTGTAACTTCTGTCATTAATGCAACTGCTGCTGCAGTTATTCAGGAAGCAAAGAAATTCCCAAATCAAATAAATAAAGTTTATGCAGGGCAAAATGGAATACTTGGAGCACTACGCGAGAACCTGATTGATACCTCTAAAGAATCAAAAAAACTTATTGAATCATTATATTACAGGCCAGGTGGTGTATTTGGATCATGCAGATATAAACTTAAAAGCTTAGATGAAAATGCAAAAGAATATAAAAGGCTTATAGAGGTTTTTAAAGCTCATGATATTGGTTACTTTTTTTATAACGGCGGGAATGATTCTGCAGATACTGCATATAAAGTATCTCAGATAAGTAAAAGTCTTGGCTATGATTTAACCTGTATTGCAATACCTAAAACAGTTGATAATGATTTAGCTGTTACGGATACATGTCCAGGGTTTGGGTCAGTTGCAAAATATGTTGCAATATCGACTCAAGAAGCAAGTCTTGATGTTCAATCAATGATGGAGAGTTCTACAAAAGTCTTCATCCTAGAGGTAATGGGAAGACATGCTGGATGGATTGCTGGGTCTTCAGCTCTTGCAAAACAAGATAACTCTGATGCTCCTCACATAATTCTTCTTCCGGAGATTACTTTTAATCAAACTGCTTTTTTAAAAAAAGTAAAAGAGACTGTAAACAAATTAGGTTACTGTGTTGTTGTAGCTTCAGAGGGAATAAAGAATAATAAAAATAAGTTTCTTGCTGAAGCTGATACAAAAGATGCTTTTGGCCATGCGCAACTTGGTGGAGTTGCCCCTTTTTTAGCAAATCTTATCTCTCAAAGACTAAAACTTAAAAATCATTGGGCAGTGGCTGATTATCTTCAAAGAAGTGCGAGGCATATTTCTTCAAAAGTTGATTTAGAACATGCTGAGGCGGTTGGAAGACATGCCGTTAAATATGCAGTTAAAGGTATGAATGGTGTCATGCCAGTAATAAAAAGAAAAAAGACTTCGAAATATTCTTGGGAAATAGTTCCTGCGAAACTCTCTAAAATAGCAAATGTAGAAAAAAAACTACCAAAAAGCTTTATTACAAAAGACGGCTTTGGAATAACTAAGAAAGGTATAGATTATTTTAGTCCTTTGATTCAAGGTGAAGGGCCGGTAGATTATAAGAATGGTCTTCCAAAGCTAGAAAAACCAAAATTAATTCTTGTTAAGAAAAAACTACCTAATTGGAGGTAGATTCAGGTCTCTCAACCGTTATCGATAAAACCCTTTTATAACCTTGAGGTAAAGATCGTCCTCTTTTTGCTCGCTCAAGTTTAAATCCTTCTAGTTCTTTCTGAGAAAACGCCCTAATGTTTCCATTATCTCTTTGAATATTTAATTTAGATCCTTCGCTAAACGGTTTTACAATAATTAATCTTTCCTTCTTTTCAACAAACTGTTTTTTAGGAATATTTATTATTTTAGTGCCTTTGCCTTTTGCTAGGACCGTCAGCTCATCCAAATTAAAAATTAATAGCTTTCCAAAGTTGGTAACTGCAGCTATATATTTATCGTCTTGCACAATTTTCTCACAAGGAAGAATCTCAGCACCGTCAGGAACCTTCATAAAGGCTTTACCTGTTTTCTTATTGGAGATCATATCTTCAAAGTTTGCCAGGAATCCATATCCAGATGTGTTAGCAATAAGAAACTTATCCTCGCCTTTTCCAATGGCAACACTCATAAATTCAACTCCTGAGCTAGAAGTAACTCTTCCTGTTAAGGGCTCTCCTAGGCCTCTTGCAGAAGGGAGTGTATGAGCAGGCAATGTATAAGCTTTGCCAAGAGCATCAATAAATACGCAGGGTTGATTATTTCTTCCTCGACTAAAGTCTTTTAACTTATCCTCTCCTCTGTAGGAAAGAGTTGAAGGATCTATTTCATGACCTTTGGCACTTCGAATCCAACCTGCATTTGAAAGGACAATTGTTACAGGATCAGATGTAATGGTATCTTCCTCAGAGAACATCTTTGCAGTTGAAGATTCAATAATGGGAGAATTTCTGTCATCTCCAAAGTTTTTCTTGATTTCTTTTAATTCGTTTTTAATAAAGGTTTTCAATCTTGCCTTTGAATTAAGAACCTTCTCAAGTTCTTTTTTTTCTTTTTTAAGTGCATCTCTTTCCTCTTCTAATTTAATTTGTTCAAGTTTTGCAAGCTGCCTAAGTTTTATCTCTAATATTGCATTAGCCTGTATATCAGATATTTTGAATTTCTTAGTAAGTTCTTTTTTGGGGTCATCTGATTGTCTAATGATCTTAATAACTTTATCTAGGTCGAGATAGACAATTAATAAGCCTTCTAATATATGCAATCTATCATCTACTTGATCAAGCCTGTGTTCGAGCTTTCTGGTTACTGTTGTTTTCCTAAATGCTATCCAGTCGCTTAGAAGATCTTTTATTGAATAAACCTTAGGTGACCCTTTTAGAGAAATTAAATTAAAGTTACCCCTGTAATTTTTCTGCAAGTCAGTTGATGCATATAGATGATTCATGAGGTCCTCTGCATTAACTCGATTCGATTTTAAGCTTATTACTAATCTTGTTGGCTCCTCATGATCGCCCTCATCTCTAAGGTCAACAATCATTGGGAGTTTTTTATTCATCATTTGATTTGAAATTTGCTCTAAAACTTTTGAGCCAGACGTTTGATGAGGAAGGTCAGTTACAATGATGTCATTGCCTTCTTTTTTCCAAGCACTCTTCATTTTAAAAGCGCCTCTTCCAGTGCTATACATTTCATTTAACTCTTCTGGAGATGCAACAATTGGAGCCTTATTAGAAAAATCTGGTCCCTTTATATATTTGAGAATTTGATCAATAGAAGTCTTTGGATTTTCTAAAACATGGATAGTTGCATCAATTACCTCTGTCATATTGTGCGAGGGGATATCTGTAGCCATTCCAACTGCTATGCCTGTAGTTCCGTTAAGCAAAATGGATGGAACTTTTGCTGGAAAGATTACTGGCTCAAGAAGTGATCCATCAAAATTTGGCTGCCAATCCACTGTTCCTTGCTTTAACTCATCTATTAGAAGGTCTGAAAATTTTGTTAGTTTGGACTCTGTATATCTCATTGCCGCAAAAGATTTAGGATCATCTTGTGATCCCCAATTCCCTTGACCATCTACAAATGGGTATCTAAATGAAAAATCTTGCGCCATTAAAACCATCGCTTCATAAGCAGCACTGTCACCATGTGGATGGAATTTACCTATTACATCACCAACGGTTCTAGCAGATTTCTTATACTTTGATGATGCATTTAATCCAAGTTCTGACATTGCATATAAAATCCTTCTTTGTACTGGCTTCAGCCCGTCTCCAATATTAGGTAAAGCTCGATCCAAAATGACATACATCGAATAATTGAGATATGCATTTTCTGCATATTGTTTAATACTTTGTTTATCCAAATTTTCTTTAGTCATTAAATCTCCGCTAAGTTACCTTTCTTTTCAAGCCATTCTTTTCTATCTGGAGCTCTCTTTTTAGAAAGTAGTAGATCAAATACTGAGTTTGCATTATCAGAACTACTTAAAGTTAGTTGAACTAATCTTCTCGTTTCAGGCTTCATAACAGTCTCTCTTAATTGAGATGGATTCATTTCTCCAAGCCCTTTAAATCTTTGAATATCTATCTTAATTTTCGAGTTCTGTTTTTTAATTTTCTTAACGATAGATTCTTTTTCATTCTCATCGAGGGCATAAAAAACTTCTTTTGCAGCATCAATCCTATATAACGGAGGCATGGAGACAAAGATTTTTCCTGAGGTTACTAAATTCTTATAGTGTCTGAGGAATAATGCACATAATAAAGTTGCTATGTGCAGTCCATCTGAGTCAGCATCTGCAAGTATACAAATCTTTCCATATCTTAGATTGGAAGTATCTGTATCTCCCGGCAAAGACCCAATAGCAGTCGCAAGATCTTTAATTTCTTGAGATTTTATTATGTCTGCACTTTCTAAATCCCAGGTATTAAGAATTTTTCCTCTTAAAGGCATTATTGCCTGAAACCTTCTATCTCGAGCTTGCTTTGCAGATCCTCCTGCTGAGTCTCCCTCAACTAAAAATAGTTCACTCTCTTCAATATTGTCGCAGTTACAGTCAGAAAGCTTTCCAGGAAGAGCTGGACCTTTAAATGTTTTCTTTCTATCAACTTTTGTTGAGCTTTTAATCCTCTTTTGAGCAGCGGCAATTGCTAGATCTGCAATCTTTTCACCCTCTTCGGTATGTTGGTTAAGCCAAATACTTAGGGAATCTTTTGTTGAAGATGAAACAAAGCTCATATGATCTTTGGAATCAAGTCTCTCTTTAGTTTGACCAGCGAACTGAGGATTCTTTAACTTTGAAGAAATAACAAAGATGCAGTTAGCAAGAATGTCATCAGAATTAATTTTTATCCCTTTTGGAATCAAATTTCTGTAGTCACAGAATTCTTTTATTGCCTCAAGAAGACCAGACTTAAACCCATTTAAATGAGAGCCGCCTAATGCAGTGGGAATTAAGTTTACATAAGTTTCTTTGAGTAAATTATTTGAAGCCTCTTCAGTCCAATTCACTGCTACATCTAATGCTTGATCATCGGAAGTTTTGGAAAGAATAATAGTTTCATCAAGAAGTTTCTCGTTACAACCTGAAAACTCATCGAGGTAGTCGCTCAGTCCCTCATCAAAAATCCATTTAATTCTCTCATTCTTTTTTTCATCAAAGTAATCTATTTGAAGACCTGGGCAAAGAACTGCCTTAGCCTTTAGTAAATGTTTTAAGCTCTTTTTATTTATCTCTAATGTTTCGAAGTATTGCTTGTCTGGATAAAATCTAATTGTGGTTCCTGAATTCGTTGTTCCAACATCACCAATTGATATCAAATCATTGTCTTTGTCTCCGGCAGAGAAATTTATTTCATACTCTTTTGAATCACGTTTAATTTTTACATTAAGTTTGGTGGATAAAGCATTTACTACAGAAACTCCCACTCCATGAAGCCCTCCAGAAAAACCATAATCTTCTCCAGAGAACTTTGCTCCAGCATGAAGCTTACACATAATTAATTCAACGCCTGTTAGCTTATGCTCAGGATGGACATCAACAGGCATGCCTCGTCCATTGTCTGAGACTTCAACGCTATTATCCTTATAAAGATTTACTTTAATGCGCTTACAAAAACCTGATAAAGCTTCATCTACAGAGTTATCCAGAACTTCTTGAATAAGGTGATTTGGACAAGAGGTATCGGTATACATACCCGGTCTTTTTTTGACGGGATCGAGACCCGACAAAACCTCAATTGCTTTTGAATCGTAAGCCTTTTTTGACAATGTTAGATACCTTTATAAGCGTTGCAACTATTTTACTCTAAGCTTAAGCAATATAAAGAAAATAATTCCTTAATGTAAAGTTTACTTGACACTTTATATTGACACAGATAGCATAAAGGTTGTTTAATGCAACCCAATTATTATAGTTATGTTTAAAAATCTGGTCTTAATATCATTCATTTCTTTGCCTTTAGCATCTGAAAACCTCTTAGATATTTATAACGAAGCTCTTGATAATGATCCTCAATATAAGTCTTCAGAATATTCTCTTTTAGCTGGTAAAGAATTTGTTGTTCAAGGGAGAGCAGGACTTCTTCCAAATGTTACTTTGAGTGGATCAACAAACTGGAATGAATATTATCAATTTGATGAGTTGCAAAGTGCTTATAACAACAGCTCAGTGACCGCTAGATTAACACAACCTCTTTTTAGGCTTGATTCTTGGTTTAACTTTAGAAGATCAAAGAAACTTACGGATGCTTCCGAAGCTGACTTCGCTTATGCGCAACAAAATTTAATTATTAGAACAGTGGAAAAATATTTTGGAGTTTTGAGAGCCATTGATAATCTTAATGCTGCTGTTTCAGAAGAAAAAGCAATTAAAAAGCAGCTTGACCAGATCCAACAAAGGTTTGAAGTTGGGCTTTCTGCTATTACTGAAGTACAAGAGGCGCAATTAGCATATGATTTAAGTGTGGCGGCAAAGATTCGTTCTGAAGGCGCGCTTTTTAATGCAAGGGAAGAACTTAATTCTTTAATAGGTAGAGAAATATTCTCGATAGATTCTCTAAAGGCAGATATTGTTCCAGAAAATCCTAACCCTGCAACTAAACAAGAGTGGGTTGATATTGCTCTTAAAAATAACTATAGACTTCAAGCATCAGTACTTCGAAGAGATGCTTCACAAGATTCAGCTAGAAGCTCAGCCTCTGAGCACTTACCAAAAATTAATATTGTTGGAACAGAATCGGAATCAAATACCAATCAATATACATATGAAGGTTTTGAAGATTTAGGTTTTCAAGCTCCCAGTGAGACACAAAGAAAGAACTATAGTCTCAGCCTTTCAATACCGATCTCTCAAGGTGGTGCTGTCAGTTCAAGAAGAAGGCAGGCCTATGCCGAATACAATAGAGCTGTTGAAGAAACACTTTTTGCGCAAAGAACAGTGATTCAAGAAGTTAGGTCTGGGTTCTCAAATGTAATTACTCTTGGTGCCAATTTAAAGGCTCAAAAACAAGCTGTTGTTTCAGCTAACAGTGCACTTGAAGCAACAAGAGTTGGATATGAGGTTGGAACAAGAAACATTGTTGATCTTCTCCAAGCTGAAAAGAATCTTTATACCGCTGAAAAGAATCTAGCAAATGCAAAATATGACTATTTGCTCTCTCAATTAAATCTTGAATTAGCGGCAGGGACCTTAAGCCCTCAAAGTATTAATGAGATCAACGGCTATCTCAATTAATGCCAGAACTCCCTGAAGTAGAAACCACTAAGAATGCCATCCTCCCTTTCAAGGGCAAGACTCTTAAACGAATAATTGTTAATAATCCATCTTTGCGTTGGCCAATAGATGAAAAAGCAATTAATAAAATAAAAGAAAAAAAAATATTATCAATTACCAGGAGAGCAAAATATATTTTTTTACATCTGGATGAAGTGACAATAATAATTCATCTAGGTATGACAGGAACTTTTCGAATACAGAAGCTTGGAAGCAATGAGACAAGAAAGCATGATCATGTTGTGCTTGAGTTCAGTAAAGAAATCCTTATTTTTAATGACCCTAGAAGATTTGGATCTCTCCACGTATCAAATGATCTGCAAAATCATTTCTTAATAAAGGATCTGGGTCCGGAACCACTTGAAGATGATTTCAATTCAGAATATCTCTATAAAAAAATAAAGAAAGCTGGAGTATCCACAAAGAGTTTTTTAATGAATCAAAAGAACGTGGTAGGTATAGGAAATATCTACGCTTGCGAGATTTTATTTAGCTCAGGTATTTCTCCTAAGAGAAAAATTAAATACTTAAATAAAAGTCAGTGCGAAGAAGTGGTCAAAAATACAAAGAAGATTATCAAAGAAGCAATAACTAAAGGTGGAACTACTTTAAAAGACTTTTACTCCGCAGATGGTAATAAAGGTTATTTCAAGATTGAGTTAAACGTTTATGATCGAGAGAATGAAGAATGTAGAGCATGCAAAGAAAAGATTATTAGGTTTGTTCAGAATCAGAGATCAACTTTTTATTGTAAGAACTGCCAGAACTAATGATTTAGTTTCGCTTTAAGAGCCATTTCTACATTTTCATGAACAAAATTTGAAATATCTCCTCCTAAGCTAGCAATTTCTTTGACTAGACTTGATGATACATAAATGAGTGTATCTTTAGGTGTTAAGAAAATACTTTCTATGTCTGGAGCAAGCGCCCTATTCATTGTCGCTAGTTGAAATTCATGCTCAAAGTCAGAGACTGCTCTCAAACCTCTGATTATGGCGCATGCATTATTTTCTCTTGCAAGATCAACTGTAAGTTTCTTTTTAAATGCAACAACCTCAATCTTTTCATTATCGGCATAGATTGAACTCACTAAGTCTAATCTTTCTTCTGAAGAAAAGAGTGGATTCTTCATATCTGTCTCAGCAACGCTAATAATTACCTTATCAAAAAGCACAGTTGCTCTTTCAACAATGTCCATATGTCCAACTGTAATTGGATCAAATGAACCAGGGTAGATTGCTACTTTCATAGCAAAATAATACCTAAATTATTATCTATTTGGAAATTCTAAAAGACTAGAAATCCCAATGTGCCTACTGCCTTAAAAACTATATAGAAATAGCAAAAACCTAATATGCCATGAATCAAAGTTGGAAATGTCACTTTTGCCTCCGAATTTTTGCTCATTAAATGATACTTGTGAAAACTTTAATTTAAGGAACTGCAACAATTCTGTTAAAGAGTATCTAGCTTAAGTTAAGAGATTTAAATATGATTCCTGCGTTTGATAATCTTTTTATTAATACTTCCCCAAGCCCAGAAGCACTAGTAAGGACACCCCCGTATTCGCTTCCCCCCCGGAAGCGTTTCAGGATCTTCAAGAAGTGATAATGCGCATTCAGCAGCAAACTTAGATGTAACTTTATAACCGGGATCGCCTTTACCAAACATTCTATAAAGAGACTTTTGACCATCCTCATTTTCAACCAAGTATTTACAATCAAACCAACCATTTTCTTGAATTTCTAAAGAGGGCCCCTCTCCTGGTTTTCTCAAGAATGATCTAACAATTTTTCTTAAAGGTGATACAAGAGTTAAGCCTAGCAGCCCTAGTCCCAGGGTTGAAAAAAGAGCTTTACTCCAGCTTTTATGAAAGGCATATTCCTGATATGTGAAATTATTTCCATAAGACTTCTGACGTTCGGTCAATAGAGCTTCACTTCTCCTTACTACTCTAGTATTAGCGCCTGCCATCACAAATGGGCCTGACCATGCATTTAAATCTTTCTGTTTAGAAATCTTAAATACATCAGAACTTAATTTCTTTTGCTCATTTGTATATGACCCATCTGGATTAAGAAGAAAAGGATCCCGAATTTCTTTTCCAAGATCTAGATCTCCCATTGAAAACATTGTCTCTATAGTCCCACCAGAGGCTTCACCTTTCCATGAGTGAAATGATTCAACTCTTTTTACAGGCTTGTTTGAAGATCTTACGGCAAAGAAAGTTCCAATATCCGAAGGTATTGAATCAAATCCACAAGATGGAATTATTCTTATCCCCTTTCGTGCGGCTTTCTCATGATGTTTTTCAATCAATCCTTTAACCCAAAAATTTTCGCCTGTGATATCAACATAATGCGTCCCATTTTCAACACATGCTGCAACAAGTTTTGATCCATATCTGTGGAATGGTCCAGCAGTAGACAGAACAACTTTCGATCTTGAGCAAATATTTCTCAATCCCTCTTCATCATTAGAATCAGCAATTAAAATTTCTACATTTGCAGCGAGTTTGTTGGCAGCATCCTGAAGTTTCTCAAGATTTCTTCCTGCTATTGCCCAATTAATTTCTAGACTTAATGATTGGAAATACTTAACACAAAGTTGACCAGTAAAGCCAGAGGCTCCATATATAACTATGTCAATATCTTTTTGCATTAGAGAATTTTATCATGGTGAAAACTTTAAAGTTCTTGGTATGATAAAAACTATGAATAAAACTTTTATATTTGTAGCCATGCTCCTAGCCTCTTCTTGGGTAGAGTCAAAAGAAAATATTAATTACTTCGATGCAATGGATGTTTTCGAGCTTGAATGGGCTTCCGACCCTCAAGTTTCATCTGATGGAGAAACAATAGTTTATGTAAGAAAATCCAATGACATTATGAAAGATAGGGTGCGATCTAATCTTTGGAGAATAGCAAAAGATGGAAGAGATCATAGACCTTTGCACTCAGGACTGAAGAATTCATACTCTCCACGATGGTCACCAGATAATAAAAGGATTGCTTTTGTTTCAAATAGCTCTGGGTCAACTCAGATTCACATGCATTGGGTAGATACAGGTGAAACTGCGGTGATTTCTCAACTGCAAGAATCGCCATCAAGTTTATCATGGTCTCCAGATGGAAAATGGTTGGCATTTACCATGAGAGTAAAAGCTGAAAGCGAATCCTTCGTTGATGAGAGAGATAAGCCTGATGGTGCCTCTTGGGCAAAAAAACCTATAACAGTTACCACTACAAGATACCAATATGATGGTAGAGGAATTGTTGAACCCTCATATCGACATATATTTTTAGTTCCTGCTGAAGGAGGTTCAGCTCGCCAAATAACAACTGGAGATTTTAATCATTATGGTTCGCTTTCATGGTCAAAGGATAGTAAGGATATTTTCTTCTCTGCACACAGATCAGATGATTGGGAGCTTGTTAGTAACGAAGCTGATATTTACTCTGTCTCTATTTCTAACAATGAATTGAAACAAATTACAAAACAATCAGGTGAGGAAAGATCTCCAGCCATATCACCTAATGGAAAAATGATTGCTTTTTACGTAAAGGAAAGGCGTCCATTGGCATACACTCCAAGCAGAATAGCTGTAATGAATCTTCAAAGCAGGGAGATAAAACTAATTTCAAAAGATGTAGATGATGATGCAGATAATTTATTTTGGTCTGAAGATAGTAAATCTATCTATTTTGCCTTTGATAATAGAGGAGAAAGAACTATTAAACAGATTTCCCTAAATGGAGACTTAAATGAAATTGCATCAAATGTTGGCGGTACAACAATTGGAAGGCCATATATTTCAGGTGGATTTCATATAGCTAATGGGACTGCTGCTTATACCTATGGAAAACCTCATAGGCCTGCTGATGTTGGTGTTGCTATAAAAGGTAAAACAAAAGTATTAACCAAATTAAATGAAGATATTCTTGGTTATAGGAAGCTAGGAAAGGTTAATGAAATCATATATAACTCTTCATTTGATAATGAAGAAATACATGGTTGGTATATTACACCTCCAAACTTTGATCCAACTAAAAAATATCCTCTAATACTTGAAATCCATGGTGGTCCACACCTAGCTTATGGACCTCACTTCTCAGCAGAGCTTCAAATGATGGCAGCCTCCGGATATATTGTTTTTTATGATAACTACAGAGGTAGTTCATCTTATGGTGAAGATTTTGCATTATTACTTCAATACAAATATTCAAGTTCAGAAGATTTTGCAGATCATATGTCAGGTATAGATGCCCTTATTGATAAAGGTATTGTTGATGAAAATAATCTTTTTATTGCTGGTGGAAGTGCTGGGGGTATAGCTACTGCTTATGCAATAGGTCTAACAGACAGATTTAATGCAGCCGTATCAGCAAAGCCTGTAATTAATTGGTTAAGCAAGCCTTTAACAGCGGATTCAATGGTCGGACAGATATATCATCAATTCCCTGGACCTCCTTGGGAGCATCTTGAACATTATTGGGAGCGTTCTCCACTATCTCTAGTTGGTAATGTAACTACTCCAACAATGTTAATTACTGGAGAAGATGATAGAAGAACTCCAATTTCAGAAACAGAACAGTTCTATCAAGCGTTGAGGTTGAGAGGAATTGATAGCGCAATGATCCGAATTCCCAATACATCGCATGGCATTGCGAGTAGGCCATCAAATCTTATTACTAAGGTTGATCATATACTCGCTTGGTTTGAAAAATATAAGAATTAAAAAAAATAGTTGATGAATTGGTGGGCCCGGGAGGACTCGAACCTCCGACCAATGGATTATGAGTCCACTGCTCTAACCAACTGAGCTACAGGCCCTATAGAATTAGGCTGATAATTATAAAGGTAAAATAAGTTAAATTCCTTAATTAATTATTTTTTGCAATATGCATCATAGTTAACAGCATAGTTAGCTGCTAACTCAGCTAAAGCGAGAGCATCTAAATACAGCTTATCAGCCATTTCTTGATGACCCATGCTTTCATGACCTTCACCTTCTTTCATAGCTTCACCAGCTGCATAAAGAAAAAAACCTGAGGCCTCGCTGACTTTTTTACAGTCTTCAGGTTTCCACCTTCCCCATCTTTCCATCTCTTTCTTCATTTGTGTTTCTTTTTTCTTCATCATTTCCATTTTTTTCATCTCTTTAGGGGACTTGCCTTCTTTCTTACCATGATCATCTGCAAGAATCATCAGTGGAATTGATAAAAAAACTAATAGTGATATTTTCTTAAACATATACCTCTCCATAAAAATAATAGATACAGTTTAGACTAAAAATAATAAAGGTAGTTCAAAAAACTTTTTTAGTCGTCTAAAAAGCTTCTTAAATGACTGGATCTCGCTGGGTGCCTAAGCTTTCTTAATGCTTTTGCCTCAATCTGCCTAATTCTTTCCCTAGTAACATCAAACTGCTTACCAACTTCCTCAAGAGTGTGATCAGTATTCATGCCAATACCAAATCTCATTCTTAGAACCTTTGCCTCTCTTGCAGTTAAAGATGATAGAACATCATCCGTAGCAAAATGCAGACTTTCATCAGTTGCATTCTCAAGCGGAGACTCAATAACAGTATCTTCAATAAAGTCTCCTAGGTTTGAATCCTCATCATCTCCAATTGGTGTTTCCATTGAAATAGGTTCTTTTGCAATCTTGAGTACTTTTCTTACCTTATCCTCAGGCATATCAAGCTCTTTACTGAGCTCTTCTGGTGTTGGCTCTCTTCCCATATCTTGCATCATCTGTCTTGAAACTCTATTCAGTTTGTTAATAGTTTCTATCATGTGAACAGGTATTCTTATAGTTCTTGCTTGGTCAGCAATAGATCTTGTTATCGCCTGTCTAATCCACCATGTTGCATAAGTACTAAACTTATAACCTCTTCTGTATTCAAATTTATCAACAGCTTTCATCAGACCAATATTTCCTTCTTGGATAAGATCTAAGAACTGTAAACCTCTATTTGTGTATTTTTTAGCAATAGATATAACAAGTCTTAGGTTAGCCTCAACCATATCTTTTTTTGCACGTCTCATCTTGGTTTCACCCATAGACATGCTCCTATTGATTTCTTTGACTTCTTTTGAAGTAAGTCCAACCTTTTCTTCGAGAGCTTTGATCTCTTTTTGAGAAATCATCACATCTTGTTTAACTTTTTCGAGCAAGTCTTTTTTATATTTCTTGTTTTTAATAAATGACGGCATGATTGTCATTTTTGTAAAGTTATCTTTAAAAGCTTCTAGGAAGTCTTTCCTAGGAACTCTTGCACTCTTCACGCATAAGGTCTGAATAATTCTTTCATGACTTCTTATTGTTTCAAGGTCATGTCTTGCAATAATGCAAATTTCTTCAAACATTCTTGGGCTGAATTTCAAAAACTTAAAAATATTTCCGAGTTTTTCGAACTCTTCTTGAGTTTTCTTGTGACTTCGACCATTTTTATCCAGCACTTTCATTGTTTTGTTGTACTGTCTTTTAAGAGAAGTCATTCTTCTTTGGACTTCTTTAAAATCTAACTCGCCATCATTTTCATCATCATCTTTTTTATCTGCAAGCTGTTTTGCTTTTTCACTTCCGGGTCCAGCTGAGGGAACTTCTTCCATTTCTTCTAAGAATCCAGTCAAAAGATCATTAAGTTTCTTTTCTTCATCTTTGACAAGCTGAAAGTAGGACAAGACATATTCAACAGTTCTTGGATATTGTGCACTTGCAAGAAGGAGATCTCTCATACCCTCTTCAATTCTTTTAGCGATCTCTATTTCACCTTCTCGAGTAAGTAAATCTACAGTACCCATTTCTCTCATGTACATTCTTACTGGATCAGTTGTTCTTCCTGTTTCATTTTCAACAGCTGCTAGGGCTTCTGCAGCTTGCTCAAGAGCTATATCATCTGTATTTTCTGACTCTCGAAGCATGAGAGTATCTAAATCGGGGGCTTTTTCATGAACTTGTAGACCAAGATCATTAATCATTCCAATAATTTCTTCTACTTGATCTGGATCCGAAATATCATCAGGGAGATGATCATTGACATCATCATAAGTAAGGAAACCTTGTTCTCTTCCCTTCTCTATAAGTTCGGCTATTTTTGAGCCTTCTTGTTTTGAAAATTTATCCACTTATCCTCTTTTTAATTCTGAAAAACTTCTCTATATCTAGTGACTAATTACTTATTTTCAATCCTTTTTTAAAGACAGATTTTTTAATAGTATTTTGTCTTCATTATCAATTTCTGGTTTCTTAAGAATAAGTTGTTGAAGCTCTCTTCTTTCGGTTTCAGAAATCGACCCGGTATTATACTTGGTTTTTAAAGATTCCTCTCTATCTTCCTCGTCTTTTAGTAATGAGTTCATACAATCGAAAAACATTTTTCTTGCATCTTCTTGTTCAATCTTAATTTCGGAAACCATTGCCTGACTAAAAAGTTCTTTTAGTGTTTTTGATTTGATGCGCTCAATAAGCTTTGAAACAAGAGTATCAGATTCAACTTCTATCACTTCTCTTAACTCTTTCAAAAAGCTTATTGATGAATCATCTTTAATCTCATCAAAAATTGGATCTTGTGTGAGCGATCTATCAGTAAGAACAGAATGAATTATTAAATAAATTGAAGCAATCTGTTTTGTATTGCTGCTTTGCTCTACCTTTACTTCTGGTGACGATGATTTTGGTTTTGGCTGATTGGGTTTTGATATAAGTTTTTCAACTGGTATTTCACATATTTTGCTTGTTTCAGAAATAAATGCCTCCCTTAGGGGGACATTATTAATAGTTCTTATTAATTCAGATGCATAGCTAGCTATTTTTGATCTTCCCTCAAGAGAGTTTATATCATCTACTTTTTTAACCTTTGAAAAGAAAAATTCTGAGAGTGTTTGGCCATTATTTATAAGATCAATAAAACCTTTTTCTCCGTGCTTATTAACATAACTATCTGGGTCATCACCTGCCTCAAAAAAAACAAATTTTATTCTTGTATCTTCACGGATAATTGGAAGTACATTCTGAAGCGCTTTCCAAGCAGCTTTTTCTCCAGCTAGATCTCCATCAAAAGCAAAGAAAATATTATTTGAATAACGCATTAACTTTGAAAGGTGGTTAGATGTAACTGCAGTCCCTAGTGTTGCAACTGCATTCTTAATTCCCTTTTCATGAAGTGCAATAACATCCATATAGCCCTCGACGACTATTATTGAATCCATTTTTTTTTGTTTCTTTTCGAGCTTCATAAAGCCCATAAAGCTCATTTGATTTATTAAAGAGTTTTGTTTCTGGAGAGTTCAAGTATTTTGGTTCGTCATCAGGATCTATCACTCTTCCACCAAATGCAATATTCTGCCCTTTTATATTCCTGATAGGAAAGATAACTCTATTTCTAAACCTGTCATAATTCTTTTTATTTTTCTCAAGGAAAAGTCCTGACGAGGCCATAACCTTTTGCTCAAATCTCTTTTCAAATGAGGAATAGAGGCTATCCCATGAATCATCAGAAAAACCAAGTTGAAACTTCTTAGCTGTTATCCCAGATATATTTCGAGACTTTAAATAATTAATTGCCTTTTTGCTTTCTTTTAACTTCGCTTCAAATACCTTTACTGCTTCATCCAATATTGAGTAGTCATTCTCATCTTGAATCTCAGTTTTTTCATATGGGATCTCTAAACCCAAGGAAGATGCTAATGTTTCTACCGCATCTGTGAAATCAAGATTTTCATAATCTCTTAGAAAGTTAATGGAATTTCCCGATGCCTGACAAACGAAACAATAGTAAAACTGTTTATCCTGATTGACAGCCATCGATGGTTTATGATCATCATGAAATGGACAAACACCCCAGTAGTTCGAGCCTTTTTTGTTCAATTGAACCCTTCTACCAACCACATCAACGATATCTGTTTGATCTAAGACTTGATCAATGAAACTTTTAGGAATGCTCATTATTTAACCAACTATCTAAAATTATCTTTGCGGCAACATCATCTATCATTTCAGAATCTTCATCTAATTGACGAGCTTCAAAAGAAGTTAATCTTTCATCGAAGAATTCAATCTCAATATCTATTATAGATCTAAGCTTTTTAGCAAACCTCTCTACTTTTTCCATAAAATCGCTTCTAGTACCATCCATATTAAGTGGTTTACCAATGATAATTCTATTAGGCTCCCACTCCATAATCTTTTCTTTTAACTCATCCCAATTAAATCCGGTCTTTGCTTTTTTAATAATTGAGATTGGTGATGAAGTCATTGTTTCGGTGTTACCTACTGCAAGACCTATCTTCTTTTCTCCGTAATCAATGGCAATAACTACCATTACTTATGACCCAAATTTCCAAATTCTATCTACTTGCAAAACTTCATACTCACTTAACATTTCATCTGAAAAAGGCTCGAATGGTGATGCCAGTCTTACAATTTCCATAGCTATTTTATCAATTTCTGAGTTTCCTGATGAGTCGATTATTTTAGTTTCAATTAAATTACCTAATGAATCTATGCTAACAACTAGTCTAAGTTGGGTTAAGTCTAATTGAGAATACTCTTTCTTAAGAACATTATGTCCCACTCTCTCAATTTTTCTTTGCCAAGCATTTAAATACTTTGACTCAATAGTATTTTGATCTGAGTTGGCATTTAACATTTTTACTTTTAGGGTTTTTTGTTTGATCTGATCATCAATCAATTCAGATGATTCTGCACCATTCCCATCTATTAGGTTATTCACTTGCTGAAAAAAATCTGGGTCTTGATCTACATCCGCATTTGCTAACTTTATGTTCACTACTGGGGAAGAATCAAAAAGCGGTTGCTTATAAATAAAAATAAAAGAAACACCGAATATTAAAAAAACATGGATTAATGTCGATAGCAGAAATGATTTTTTAAGGTTAACCCTATTCTTAATGTTTTTGTTATAAAGAATGGGATGGCTCATAGGGAATCAAAAATCTTTGTTATTGGGTTTTCACCAGTTTGATCAAAAATTTCAACTGCGCACGTAGGACTAGTTATATTTATTTCAGTTAGTTTGTCATCAATTATGTCGATACCAGCAAAAAGTATATTCTCACTTTTTAATCTAGCGCCAACTTTTTCCCCAATTTCTCTCTGATTGGAAGTAATTTTCTTAGCTACTCCCTTACCTCCTTGTGCTAAATTTCCTAGAAATGATCCATCCTTTGGTATTCTAGCCAAGCAATACTCAAAAGGTTCTCCATCTATCACAAGAACTCTAAAATCTCCTTCATTAATCTTTGGAAGAAATTTTTGACCAATAATCTGTGTTTTAGAGTCTTCCGTTAGATCTATTATGTTTCCTAAACTTTTTGGGTCATTAGTTGAAACCTTGTGAATATTATCACCGCCCATCCCATTAAGAGGTTTTATAACAATCTCTTCATGAATTCTTAAGAATTCTTCTATTTTTGTTGAATCTGCTGAAATAATTGTGGGAGGCATGAGATCGCTAAATTCCATAGCAAAAATCTTTTCATTAAAGATTTTTATGGCATTAGGATTGTTGATTATATTGGCTCCATCCTGCGAAGCTATATTTAATAGATGCAAACAATTCATATAGTCTTGATCAACTGGCGGATCTTTTCTCATAAAGCAAAATGAAAAACTTGCTAAATCAATTTCATTCTTTTTTGCCGTCTCTAGAATGTCATTATTTTTAATAATTTGTGAGCATTGTGATGATAGTCTTTGCTTAAGCGTAAGATCGCTCATCTCACACTGAAAAACCTCAAAATCTCTTTTTAATGCCTCTTTCATAATAAATATAGTGGTATCTTTTTCTTGTTTTAAAGAATTAAAGGGGTCTGTTATAAATAAAATTGAGTTTCCCATCAATCTATAATAAACCAAGATTACTTTTTATAACTGACAGCGCCGTTATAGGAGCAGTTTCTGCTCTTAAAATATTTTTACCAAGAGAAATATTGTGACTAGTTGTAGCATTGAGAAATTCTTTCTCTTTTTTGCTAAATCCAGATTCAGGTCCTGTGATTAAGGTAATGCTATCTTCAAAGTTCTTGATAGACTGAAAGTCATTAGTAGAATCCAAATCAAAAAAAATACTAAAGCTATCATGATCAATTGCTGATGATAGGTCTTCATATATTTGGAAATCAGGAACTATATTCGATCCATTTTGTTCACATGCCTGAGTAATAATTGATAAAGCCTTTTCATTAATTTTTGATAGATCTTTCTTGCTAATGCTTTGATCAACATTGTCCGGTCTGAACAATGAGATATTACTAACACCGATTTCTGTTACTTTTTGGATAGCAAAAAAAAGGTTTTCTTTTTTTATATAAGGCATTAAGACTTTTAAGTTGATTCTCTCTGATTGCTGAAATTCAATGTCGCCAATTTGCTCCAATACTATCTTTTTTTTCTCAAGCGATACTATCTTACAAATGGATGAATTACCCTCTCCATCGAATACATCTAACTTAGATCCCTCTGAGAGCCTAAGAACATTCCTCAAATGATTAATCTTAGATTTATTATCAATTGAAATTTTATCTGTTCGACTAAATTCTTTGTAATATACTCTATGGAGCTTCATTAAATAATTATAAATTGTTCTCAAACATTAATGCATAAGAAAAAAATAATCCTCATCCGTCACGGGGAAGCTGCTTCAACTTGGGATGGAGATGATAGGGATCCTGGCTTAAGCAAAAAAGGTGTTGATCAAGCTAAATCAATTAATGATTTTACAAAAAGTATTTTTTCAAAAGGATATGATTTCATCTCAAGTCCAAAAAAAAGAGCTATAGAAACTCTTAGTTATGCCTCTGAAGGTATTGATGTTGATTTTGATATTAATGAAAGCTTTGTTGAGATACCCGCAGAGGATATTGATTCGGATATAAGATTTGAATGGCTTAAAGATATTAGTACAAGGAAAATAGAAACGCTTCCTGGTGACATTAAAAACTGGAGGGAGCGAATTATTACAGAGACTCTTGGACTTAAAAATAATTCCATAATTTTTTGCCACTTCATGGTCATAAATGTTCTTGTTGGCTATGCAATCAAAAAAGATAGGTTGTTACATTTTTATCCAGACAATGCTTCAATAACCGAAATTGAAGTGGAAAATGGAAAAATCTCTGTGATCTCTATGAGGGATGTTGAAAAAACTATCATAAATGTATGAAGTAGTATTGATCATTTTTTAATCAATTGTAAACTACAAGATCAATTAATAATTTTTTTGCATTTGAAAGAAAATAAGAAAGTTTTAGTAAGCAAAAACAAAAGTCTTAATGAGGATGTAAAAAAGGCCCTAAAACTATATTTTAAAAGTTTAGACTCGCAGGAACCCAGAGATGTTTATGACTTAGTTATGCGTGAGGTTGAAACTCCATTATTTAATTTTATTCTGCAGCATACAAATAATAATCAATCCAAAGCAGCAAAGATCCTTGGCATCAATAGAGGTACTTTTAGAACAAAACTAAAAAAATACGGAATTATAAAGTGAAAAATATTTCGCCTAAGTCAGCCTTGGTAAGCCTCTCTGATAAAACTAATTTAGATCTTTTAGTTTCATTCCTTTTAGAGAGAAATGTAGAAATCATTTCTACTGGGGGGACATATAAAGCAATCAAAAAAATTACTGACAATGTAATAGAGGTCTCAGAATATACTGGACATAAAGAAATGATGGATGGAAGAGTAAAAACACTTCATCCAAAAATACATGCTGGCATATTGGCTCGTCGAGGAGAAGATACAGATGTATTGAAATCAATGGGTTATAAAGAGATTGATATCGTTGTTGTTAACTTGTATCCCTTTGAGGAAACAATAAAATCTGGATGTTCGTTTGAAGAAGCAATAGAGCAAATTGATATCGGTGGTCCAACAATGATCAGGGCAGCAGCAAAAAACTTCAAAGATGTATTGGTTTTGTCTGATCCAAACGACTATGAGGAAATGATTAGTGAATGGGATTCAAAGATTGGTATTAGTTACGAATTCAGAAAAAAACAAGCTGCAAAAGTATTTAAAAAAATGAGCCAATACAATAGAGCAATTCATCAATACATAGATTCAGAAAATGATGAAAATATAATTATGGATTTATCTAATCCAAAAGTTTTAAGATATGGGGAAAATCCCCATCAAAAAGCAAAACTATATTTAAAAGATTCTTCTCAAAAAAAGAATATAGCTAATGCGGACATACTTCAGGGAAAAGAACTCTCATATAATAATATTGCGGATTCAGATGCTGCTTGGGAATGTCTAAAGCAGTTCCAAAAGCCTGCATGCGTGATTGTAAAGCATGCTAATCCATGTGGAGTTAGTGAATCTGAAGATATTGAAACAGCCTATAGAAAAGCTTTTCAAACTGATCCAACTTCAGCTTTTGGTGGAATAATTGCAATTAATAGGGTGCTTGAATCAAGTTTGGCAGAAGAAATACTGGAAAATCAGTTCGTTGAAGTAATAATTGCTCCTAAGTTTGATATAGATGCCCTAAATGTCTTAAAGAAAAAAGAAAATATAAGAGTTCTAAGATGTGATCTTGATGGAGACGCGGTTGGATATCAGTTTAAAGTTGTTTCAGGTGGTGTACTTGTGCAAAATGAGGATACAAAAATTATTTCTATAGATGATCTAAAAGTAGTTTCTGATCTTAAACCTTCCCAGGAGCAATTAGATGATTTTATGTTTGCTTGGAAGGTAGCTAAATTCGTAAAGTCAAACGCTATTGTATTCGCGAAAGATGGACAAACGATTGGTATTGGAGCAGGTCAAATGAGCAGAGTTATTAGTGCTGAAATTGCAAGCTTAAAAGCCAAAGAAGAAGGCTTGAATGTTGAAGGATCGTGCATGGCATCAGATGCATTCTTTCCTTTCAGGGATGGTATTGATAAGGCAGCTAGCAGTGGAATCAAATCAATAATACAACCCGGCGGGTCTGTCAGAGATCAAGAAGTTATAGATGCTGCAAACGAACATAAAATGGTCATGGTTTTTACTGGCGTAAGACATTTCAGGCATTAACAAATGAAAATCTTAGTAATTGGTTCAGGAGGAAGAGAGCATGCTTTGGCATGGAAGTGCTCTACTGATAAATTTGTTGAAAAGGTTTACGTTGCTCCAGGCAATGCAGGAACATTTCTTGAAGAAAAAATAGAGAATATTTCCTTGGATATAAATAACAATGAGGATGTCTCTAACTTCTGTGTTTCAAATAATATTGAACTTGTAATTGTCGGTCCTGAAGATCCTCTAGTTAATGGTTTGGTTGACTTTCTTGAGTCTAAAAATATAAAAGTGTTTGGGCCCAGAAAGGGAGCTGCTCAGCTAGAGGGATCAAAAACCTTCGCGAAGGACTTTTTTATAAAATATGGTATACCTACAGCAAATTACAAGTCTTTTGATAATCATCATGATGCCCTGAAGTACCTCGACAAGATTGATTTCCCATCGGTTGTAAAAGCTGATGGCCTTGCTGCTGGAAAGGGAGTTATTATTTGTGATGATCGAGAAGCTGCAGAAAAAGCCCTTGAAGATATATTTGAATCAAATGCCTTTGGAGATGCTGGAAATAGAGTGGTAATCGAAGACTTTTTAAATGGAGAGGAAGCAAGCTTTATTGCTGTTGTCAGTGATGATCAAATTATTCCTCTTGCAACAAGCCAAGATCATAAAGCTGTTGGAGATGGAGATGTTGGATTAAATACTGGAGGTATGGGTGCTTACTCCCCTGCTCCAATTGTCACAGATGAGATTCACAAAAGAGTTATCGATGAGGTTATGCTTCCAACAATGAATGGATTAAAGGCTGAAGGATTTCCCTATCTTGGTTTTTTATATGCTGGCCTAATGATAGAAGGAGATGAGATAAAAGTCTTAGAATTTAATTGTAGGTTTGGCGATCCAGAAACTCAGCCAATTATGCTCAGATTAGAATCTAGCCTTACAAATTTATGTCTTGATGCGATTAATAAAAAACTTAATGCCCATCAAGTTGAATGGTCATCAATGCACTCTTGTGGAGTAGTTTTAGCATCGTCAGGCTATCCAGAAGATTATGAAACAGATATGGAAATAGATATAAAAAATCATTTCAGTGAAAATGAGAAATTGTTTCATGCAGGTACAAAATTTGTAGATAATAAGATTCTCACATCGGGTGGTAGAGTTTTTTGTATGACAGCTTTAGGTGAGACCTTAGAAATTGCTATAGATAATGCGTATAATGCAATCCCTAAAATTAACTTTGAGGGCATGTTCTTCAGAAGTGATATTGGGAAAAAAGGATTGAAGAATGATTAATAAATTTGTAAATGAATTAGACATAGCTTTGAAAACTCTTTCTTATAAGAAAAGTGGAACTGATAGGGATTATCCTGCAGATAGAGAATCCAATGATGTAAATCTATCAGAATCTGAAAGAAAACTTTCAGAAGCTCTAATGAGAGTAAATTTAGCAGGTGAAGTTGCTGCACAAGCTCTTTATAGAGGACAGGCAATGGTTTGCAAAGATCCTGAAATAAAAGAGCACCTGATACATGCTGGCGATGAAGAGACTGATCATTTAATTTGGTGTAAAAAAAGATTGGATGAGCTTGATGGAAAACCTTCAGTTCTAAATCCTATTTGGTATGCAGGATCATTTGCAATTGGAGCAATTTTTGGATCTTTAGGAGAAAAAACTAGTTTAGGTTTTGTTGAAGAGACTGAGAAACAGGTGGTGAAACACCTCCAAAGACATTTAGATAAAATCTCTGAGAATGATAAAGAGACAATTGAAATATTAAAAACTATGCAAGAAGACGAAGATTTGCATGCTGGTCAAGCAAATGAATCTGGAGCTGAAGAGTTACAAAGTCCTACTAAGAAAGTAATGGAGCTCACAGCTAAAGTAATGACTTCTACAAGTCATTATATTTAACTATCTATCTTGTCTTTTCCAGGAAACTGGCACTCCCTCTTTATGATATCTCTTTGCTTCTTCCATGAGTTTATCAAATTCTGTCTTTGATGAATAAACTGTCACTATCAGTGCATTTGGTTTGTTCTCAGTGATTCTTAAAACTCTACCCATTCTCTGAACTCTTTGCCTTTTACTTGATGAGGCACTTAATATAAGTGCTCCATCTGCCTCTGGCATATCAAAACCTTCATCTAGAGCAGTACAAGTAACCAATACATTAAGGTCAGCTTTTTTAAACTTATTTAAGTTTTCTAATCTTTCTGTGCTATCTAAATCAGTGTTGTATAGAGCAGACTTAAAACCCTTAGTATTTATAATTTTGTTAAATTCCTTAGCCTGTTTTTTATTTTCGGTAAAAACTATCCAACTCTCTCTTTTATATTTTTGTATTAAATCAACGCCATATGGAATTCTATTTTTTGAATTTTTAATTAGGCGCGCCCTATTAAACACATGCATCTTAAGTGGATAATCGTCCATATTGTGGCCGCCAATTGTGGCAGCCCTTCTCCTGATAGATTTACTAAAGTTTTCATATTTCTTTTCTTCTTCTTTCAATAAAGGTGCATAGGCATAAAGAAGGCTAAAATTTACAATTACTTCATCATCTCTTGCATCAATATAGTCGTATTCAAATATTATGTCTCCGAGGATTTTTTTAATAATTACATAGAAATTATCATCGTAATCTCTTTCTGGTGTTGCAGATAATCCAAGAGTTGCTGACCAGTTATTGTTGAGCATATCCCCTCTCTTCTCAGTTCCAATCTTATGGCATTCATCAACAATGAGCAGGGAGTTTTCTGCATTTACTATGCCTAGAATATTTTTAAGGGAGTCGATAGTGGTTACAATAATTTTTGCTGACTTATCAACTTTTTCTCCGCCACCATTGAGGACAATTTCTTGATTTACATTATTTTCTAAAAGAGCCTCATTCCATTGATCAAGGAGAGCAATTGATGGAACAACGATCAATATATCCTTTTTAGGAGAAGCCTTTAGATATTCTTTAATGCAGTGAATGGCAAAAAATGTTTTTCCTCCACCGGTAACAACTTTAATGATGCCTTGTTGTTTATCCCACCAAAGAGGAAATGCTTCAGCTTGCCATGATCTTAACTTCAAAAAAGATTACCCCTCATCAAGCTCTCACCAATTAAAAAAACATTTATATTATTGGATGCTAAATACTCTATATCAGCACTAGATTTTATTCCTGATTCTGCAATAAAAATCTGATTTCCATCATAATTTTTCCTTAACCTAACAGCATTCGTAAGATCTACTTCAAAAGTTTTAAGATTCCTATTATTAACACCTATTAGCGCATTATGAAATTTTGAGACCCTTGCGAGCTCTTCCTCATCATGCACTTCAATAAGAACATCTAAATTTATGGCTTCTGCTTTGGATACATACTCTTCAATTTGAGAGTCTGAGAGTATGCTTGTAATCAATAAAATACAATCGGCGCCTATTAACTTAGATTCATATATTTGATAATCATCAATGATAAAATCTTTTCTAAGGATGGGGAGATTAGTGACTTTCTTAACATCTTGAAGAACCTTATTACTTCCTTGAAAAAAGTCTTCCTCAGTTAATATAGATAATGCTCTTGCACCCATTTTTTCATATTCTTGCGCTTTTAAAATTGGATTAAAATCTTCAGCAATAATTCCAGCACTTGGTGATGCCTTCTTAATCTCAGCAATTATCGCTTGTGTTTGGTTTTCTAAGTTATTTTTAAAATTACTCTTTAGTGAAGATAATTTTTCCAATTGATTTTGAATATCTTCAATGGATACAATTGATTTTGCTTCATTAACTCTTGTTCTTTTTTTTGAAACTATTTCATCAAGGATATTCATAAGTTATTAGACATTTTTACATAGCTTTCGAGTTTTGATTGAGCTAGACCTTCATTCATGGCTGATTTAGAGAGCTCAACACCATCTTTAAGGGAATTAACAATGCCTGAAAGTTTTAATGCGGCTGCTGAATTGATAGCTATCATATCTTGAACAGAACCTTCTTTGCCTGCAAATGCTAGAGATACTTTTTCAAAGCTTTCTTGAGGAGATAAAGCCTTAATGGATTCAAAATTTCCATAACTTAGACCAAAATCTTTAGGTGATACCTGGTAGTTTTTTATTTTTCCATCCTTGAGTTCGCTTATAAAAGAATCATCAGTAATTGAGATCTCATCTAATCCGTCATTCCCATGGACCACAATTACATGCTCCATTTCAAGTTCCTTAGCTACGCTTGAGAAAGTTTCAACCAGTGATCTCTTGTAAACTCCGATTAGCTGTTTCCGAGCAGAGCAAGGATTGGTATGTGGCCCTAAAAGATTAAATATAGTTTTCTTTCCGATTTTCTGTCTCGCTGGCATTACATATCGCATTGACGAATGATGCAAAGGAGCAAAAAGGAATATAAAGCCAGTTTTTCTAAAAATACTCTCTAATAAACTTCTATCATGAGAAATATCTGCTCCTGCTTCTAGAAGAAAGTCGGCGCTCCCAGTTTTACTTGAAATACTTTTATTGCCATGTTTTGTTACCTTTGCCCCACATGCAGCAGCAACAAAAGCCGATGCTGTTGAGCAGTTGAAAATATGAAGTCCAGTTCCTCCTGTCCCGCATGTATCGATATGAGTCCCGTCTCCAATATTAAATTTAAGTGACTTATCTCTCATCACTGAAGCTGCAGAAGATATTTCATTAATGGATGCGCCCTTTTCATTCATAGCTATAAGAAATTCTTCTATTTCATTATCTTGTAAGCTACCAGACATAATTAAATCCATCACGTCGAGCATTTCTTGCCTGCTTAAATCAATTTTTTCTCTTAGTTTTTGTAATTCGTTATCAATCATGATTTAAGAAAGTTACTAATAAGTTTCTTACCAAACTTTGTATCAATAGATTCTGGATGAAATTGCACGCCAACTATGGGTTTTGTTTTATGAGATAGTCCCATGATCATATTTTCATCTTCAACTAAAGTCGCTGTTATCTCAAGCTCATCCGGAAGATTTTCTGGGTTAACAATAAGACTATGATATCTAACAACACTGTAGGGATTATCAACATCTTTAAAAACTCCTTTTTCAATATGATTAATTAATGAGAGCTTGCCATGAATTGGTTCATTAGCCTTAATTATTTCTCCGCCAAAAGCTACTCCAATTGCCTGATGGCCTAAGCAAACTCCCAAAATAGGTTTTTCAATTGTTTTAATAATTTCTACTGATATGCCTGCTTCTAAAGGCGTACACGGTCCAGGCGAAATAACTATTTTTTCTGGATTTAGTGCGCTTACTTCTTCACAAGTTATTTCATCATTCCTTTTAACTATTACTTCATATCCAAGCTCTCCAATATACTGGACTAAGTTATAAGTAAAGCTGTCATAGTTATCTATTACTAAAATCATTTAATCATCTCAATGGCATCTAAGAAAACATGAGCTTTTTGAAGACACTCATTCCATTCATTCTCGGGTATTGAGTCAGCCACAACCCCTGCCCCAGCTCCAACATGAATTTTATTATTTTTAATGACTGCAGTTCTGATAGCTATTGCTGTATCAATGTCTCCATCCCAAGATATGTGACCAATTGCTCCTCCATATATGCCTCTTGAGCTTGGCTCTAATTCATTAATAATTTCCATAGCTCTTATTTTTGGTGCTCCAGACAAGGTTCCTGCAGGAAGAGCAGATTTTAAGACATCAATAAAGCTTAAGTTTTCTTTTTTACTACCTTCTACGTTAGAAACAATATGCATAACATGAGAATATTTTTCTATTACCATTTTTTCAGAGACTTTCACTGTTCCCATTTTAGAAATCTTTCCAACATCATTTCTTCCTAAATCAATTAACATCAAATGCTCAGCTAACTCCTTGGGGTCTGAAAGAAGGTCTTTGGCATTTTCTTCATCTTCAATCTCGTTTGAGCCTCTTCTTCTTGTTCCTGCTATTGGTCTTAAGGTTATTTGATCCCCTTGAAGTCTTACTAAGATCTCTGGAGATGCTCCTACTACCTGACAAATTCCAAAGTTTAGAAAATACATGTAAGGCGATGGATTTAAAAATCTAAGCGCCTGATATAAATCAAAAGGCTCATGAGTGAACTCCTTTGAAAAGTCTTGAGCTAGAACAACTTGCATTACATCACCATCAACAATGTAGTCTTTAGCCACAGATACAGCTTTTAAGAAATCTTCTTTAGAAAAATTTGAATCAAAAGCTTCCTCTGATGCCTTTAATGAGAAATCTTTAGGTTCAAAGTTGTTTTCTTTTTTAAGTTCATCTTCAATGTGGGCAATTTCTTCAATTGATTGATCATATGATCCAGTATCTAAAAAAGTATTAATTATTATTTTTATTTTGTTGCTAAAGTTATCGAAAACAACTAGTTTTTTTGCCTTCACAAGGAAAATATCTGGCATATTCTCATCAAATTTCGATGGCTTTTCTTTCAAGCTTTCAATCTTTTTTTCTGCATATTTTGAGCTTTCATATGCAAAGAAACCTACATAACCTCCAGAAAATCTAGGCAAATCATCAAATTTTGCACAGTTATATTTTTCTATCTTCTCTTTTATAAGATCTAATGGACTTTCAGAATGAAAAAAAGTTTGTTGATTATTTTCAAAACTAATAACTTCATTTCCGGAAATCTTGAAATAATCATGACAGTCGAGACCAATAATTGAGTATTGAGCCCACTTATTTCCTCCTTCAACTGACTCTAAGAGAAAAGAGTTCTTTGTTCTTAGAAAAGTATTAAAAACAGATAATGGTGAAGCATTTGTGAGAGATATTTCTTTCACAATTGGTATTACGTTAAAACCTCTATCTTGTAGAGTATTGAATTCTTCCTTTGTAATCATTTTATTTGTGAGCTTATTACAGTATCACCGCGAGTTATTTCATTTTCTTTAAACCAACCCCTATTCACCTCTAGAGCATATTTAACTTTATCGGTTGAGCATACGGATAATGTCGAAAATGGATAAAGATTATAAATGTCTGAGATTATCCCTTCTTCTTTTATAAAAGCAATACTTAAAGGAATAGAAGTATTTTTCATCCACATACATTGTATTTCTTCTTTATCCCAGATAAACAACATCCCAAAATCTTTATCAATATTATCTCTATACATTAAGCCTTTCTTACGTTTTGAATAGTTGTCGGCAATCTCCATATTGGATAAAAGCTTTTCTATATTTATTTCTTTTGAAGCTGCTACTTCAGTATTGAAAAAAACCAGTATTGCAAAGCTAAGAAGCCAGCTTTCTAAATAAGGAGATTGTTTCTTCATAATTATTGCTGTTAAAAATAGCTGAGCCAGCTACAAATGTATCTGCTCCTGCGCTATATGCTGATGCAATAGTATCCTTATTAATGCCGCCATCAATTTCTAATTTAATGTCTTTACCAGACGAATCAATCATTTTCCTTACTTTTTCGACCTTTTTAAGCGATGACTCAATAAAAGACTGCCCACCAAATCCAGGATTAACACTCATTATTAAGATTAGATCTAAATCTTCTAATACATCTTCTAATACATTTACTTGAGTTGCAGGATTAAGCACTAATCCAGCTTTGCAACCCCTATCTTTGATTGCTGATACTGACCTATGAACATGTTTTGAAGCCTCAGGGTGAAAACTTACAAGTGAAGCGCCTGCATCAATAAAATCTTGTGCAAGCCTATCTACAGGATCAATCATCAGATGAACATCTATAAAAGAATCAATGCCATAGTCGCGCAAACTTTTGCAAACCATTGGGCCAATGGTTAAGTTTGGCACGTAATGATTATCCATAACATCAAAATGCACCCAGTCAGCACCTGCATTTAGTACTTCCTCAACCTCTTCACCAAGCCTTGCAAAATCTGCAGACAAGATTGATGGCGCAATAATTATTTCACTCATTTATTAATTTTCTTCCCTTAATATTTTATTAGCAAGCTCTAGTCTATCTTTTGTTCCAACATCTAACCAGATATCTGAGTAAATTTCTCCAGTTACTTTTTCCTCCTTAATTTGAGGTAAAACAATGCTTGACCAGCTATCAAATGGAAAATTGTTATTATCAATCTTTGACAAGATTTCTGCATTCAATAAAGAAATGCCTGACCACGTTAGTTGATTTATGTCGTCACAAAATACTTTCCCATCTGGTCCAATATTAAAGTCACCATCTGTATTGTGATCAGGATTCTCTACACCCACCAAATGAATACATTCAGTTTCTCTATTAAGTTTTGATAAATCAAAATCATGAAAAATATCTGCATTGATAATTAATATAGTTTCATCTCCTAAATAATCTTTAGCATTTATAAGGGCTCCTCCAGTTCCATATGGATGTGGTTCTTCAACTAAAGTTATTTTATGGTCTTTATAATTTTCAATTAGATGTTCCTTTATCTTATCTCCGTGATGCGAGACATTGATTATGATTTCATCAAAGCCATTTGATAGAACATGTTTAATATTTCTATCAAGCAGAGTTTCATTTCCTATCTTTAAAAGTGGTTTAGGAGTTTCTTTGGTTAATGGCATCATCCTCTTGCCATAACCTGCTGCAAGAATCATGCATTTCATAATGCCGCCAACCTTTCGTTTAATTTATTTTTAACTTTGTCTTCAAAGAAAGATCTTGAATTATGTTTCTCTGGAATGAGGTATGTTAGATTTGAGAGAATATTTGGTAAATCCTTTAATCTAAAATCTCGTCCTTCATCACAATATAGATTCGCTAATGTACCTAAGATTCTCATATTTCTTTGAATTCCAGACCATCTAAAAAACTCAAAGAGATCATCTTCAGATAAGGAAATATCTGAGTGATTAAGAAAATACTTAAGACCTTTTTTAATAATTGACCTATCAAAACTCATATAGTGATCTAATAAAATACCAGCAATATCAATTCCAATTGGCGCAATGCACATATCTTGAAAATCTATGACATTTACCTCATTGCGATCATCTAGAATAAGATTTCTTCGCTCAAAATCGAAATGGCAATTATTTTTCGGGCATTCCTGTAAATTATCTAACGCGTTCATTATTAAATCATTCACAAGTTCATCAGCAGAAATATCTAAAAATTTTTCACAGAATATATATTTAAATTTATTCATTTGATCTTTAAGGTCGCTCAGACTCAGATGCACAAGTCCTTCAATATCTACCTTATGAATATCTACTAAGAGATCGATACTTTTATTTATAAGAAACTCCCTATTTTGATCATTCATTAATGAAATTAGGTCATCGTCTCCGAGATCATTTTGTATTGTGACGCCAACTGTCGGATGATGAGAAATTATTTTAGGTACGTTGATATCATGATCTTTTAATTGTTCAGCCACTGAAATGAAACTGTCATGATCACCCAGATCTGGATTTAAATAGCATAAAACAAAGGACTCTTTGCCATGTGAAACTCTCCAGTAAGATCTTCCACTTGCTTCGTCTTTAAGGGGAGCTATGGAATCAAAACTTAAATCACACTTTTTGGCTATTTCTCGTATTTGTGATTCTTTCAATTAACTATTCTTTACGTCTTCCGGAAGTGGGGTATCGTCAGGTACAAAGAAATCTGGCATAAGCTCATTAAAAGGAACAGATGCATATTTAGAGAAATCTTTTACTCCCGCTTCATGCAGAACAACATCATCAATACAGAAGTTTCCAGTAAACTCTTTTGAGTCTTTAGTTAAGATCTCATATGCTGCATCAGCCATAATTTCAGGCGTTCTTGAAAGACGCATTATTTCATCGCCTCCAAGATGGTTTTGAACCGCCGCTGTTGCGATAGCTGTTCTTGGCCATATAGCATTAACTGCAACTCCTCTATCTTTAAATTCTTCAGCCATACCAAGAACACACATACTCATATTATATTTCGCCATAGTATATGCAGTATGGCCAGCAAACCATTTTGCTGACATATCAAGCGGTGGTGATAAATTTAAAATATGAGGATTTTCAGCTTTAAGCAGGTGAGGAAGACAATATCGACTAACCATGTAGGTTCCCCTGCCGTTAATTTGATGCATTAAGTCGTATCGCTTCATTTCTGTATCCATAGTATTGGTAAGTTGGATAGCAGATGCATTATTAATACATATATCAATGCCACCAAAGTGATCAACTGTTTGATTTACAACTTCTCTTACATTGTCTTCATCTCTAATATCACAAATTAGAGGTAGAGCTTCTCCTCCAGCTTTAGCAATTTCTTCCGCAGCAGTATAAATAGTTCCTGGAAGTTTTGGATGTGGATCAGCGGTTTTTGCTGCTAGAGCAAGTTTTGCTCCATCTTGAGCTGCTCTTTTTGCTATCGCCAGCCCAATTCCTCGACTACCGCCGGATACAAATATTACTTTATCTTTAAGGCTCATAATTTCTCCTATTAAAATTTTTCCATATATGGTCTTAGATCCATTTCTTGAGTCCAAGCTGAAGGATGCTGCACATGAATATTCCAATATGCTTCAGCAATTTCCTTAGGTTGTAAGATACCATCTTTTTCTTTCAAGGCGTATGTATCTGGAAAATTTTCCTTTATGAATGGAGTATCTATAGCACCATCAATAATAAAATGGGCAACATGAATACCTTGCGGACCAAGTTCTCTTGCCATGCTTTGAGAAAGAGATCTTAATGCAAACTTTGCTCCTGAAAATGCAGAAAATCCTGCACCTCCTCTTATAGATGCAGTTGCACCAGTGAAAAATATAGACCCATGCCCTCTTTTCTTCATATATTTTGCAGCCTCTCTCCCAGTTAAGAATCCTGCAAATGCTGCCATCTCCCAAACTTTTTTATAAATTCTCGCGGTAGTGTCTTCAATTGGGAAAAAAACATTTGCACCAGGATTAAATACTACGACATCAATTGGAGCAATATTCTCTTCAACCTCTTTAAATAATTTTGCTATTGCATCCTCATCTCTGGCATCAACACCAAAGGGGGTTGCTGAATAACCAGCTTCTTTAATGCCATTTGCTAATTTTTCTAGTTCAGAAAAGTTTCTTTCTCTTCTAACAGGACATACGTGATATCCCATTTCAGCAAACTTTCGTGTAATGGCTGAACCAGTAGATACCCCTGCACCAATTATGATGGCAGAAAATTTTGAATAATCTCTCATTTAAAACTAATATTTACTATGTAAAGAATATAACTAAGTAACTTTACCAAATATATATAGTGTTATGAAGGTAGATTTTATTTTTGATTTTGCAAGTCCGAATGCTTACTGTTGTCATAAGGTTATTCCTGAAATACAGGATAGAACTGGTATTAAATTTAATTATATTCATTGTCTTCTTGGTGGGATTTTTAAACTAACTAATAATCAAGCACCGATGATTCAATTCTCTGAGATTAAAAATAAGCTTGATTATGAAGGAATTGAGATGGAAAGGTTTATGAAAAAGCATAATTTGGATAAGTTCAAAATGAACTCAAATTTCCCAATTACCACCGTAAGCCTTCAAAGAGGTGCTTTAGTTGCTGAAGAAATGGGTTTTGTCGAAGAATATAGAGATAAAGTTTTGCAAGCAATGTGGGAAGACGACATTAACTTGGGTGATCAAGAAATTCTAATGAACTTTGTACAAGAGTTTGATATTGACCATGATCATTTTTTTAATGAGATTACTTCTGAAGATATAAAGCAACAATTATTTGATAATACCAACATGGCTGTTGAAAGAGGTTCTTTTGGTGTACCAACTTTTTTTGTTAATGATCAAATCTTCTTTGGAAAAGATAAGCTTGTTGAGATTGAGGAATATTTATTAACTTTAAAATAAACTTTTTTATCAAAATCTTTTCAATATAAGTATGCCTCTTAAAAGATTAGTTCTTGTTTCATTTATCCTTTCAAGTTTTTTACAAGCTAATGAAGAAATTCAAAAAAGTTTTTTTAAAGAAAGTGAATCTCTTTCTCAATGTACTTTTTACTATCCAATCCTTTCAGAGCAAGAAAAAATGGATATTCAATCAGAAAGGATTTCTATCTCAGAAGAATCAATATTTTTAGAAGAGGATGTTGTGCTTAAGTTTGATGGAGGCCTCTTCACTTCATCTTCAGCCATCCTAAAAGAAAATAGCAACTTAATTAATTTCAAAAATAATGCGGACATTTTTCTAAATGACCTTTACCTGCAAGCAGAAAGAGGTAAATTTGATAGAAGTAATAATACTTTTGAGCTTTACTCTGGAAACTCTTACTGGAAAAAACCTAATATATTTATCAACTTTGATTCTGCGGAAGGAGCTAATGATTCTGTAACTTTCACGAATGCGTCTTTATCATCATGTGTTGATACCTCCTCAGGATGGACATTAAAGGCGGAACAAATAGAAATTAATGATGAGCTTGGAAAGGGTTCTGCAAAAAAAATAAGATTGGAAATCTTTAATAAAACCGTTTTCAGATTTCCATATCTTCCTATCTACTTATCTGAAGATTTTGAAAATAATCCTAAAAGGCACTCAAGATTCCTCGATCCATCTATATCGTATTCCTCTGATGGCTTTGATTTTACATTGCCATATAAAAAAATATTATCTGATAACTCTGATCTCATTTTTGGTCCTAGAGTAATTGCAAAACGTGGAAATGGATTTGAGTTACAGCTTAACTCAAAAAAAGATAAGAATAATATAAGGGCTAATCTTATTTATTTAAGTAGTGATAAAGAGTTTGATAAAAGATATCCAAGCTATAAAAATATTGGGGACCAAAGGTGGGGATATGAAATTAATAGTTCTACAGATCTTCAATTAGGAATATTAAATATTAACTGGGCGGATTTTTCAGATTTTCATTTTTTTAGAGATGTTCCAGGTGAATCAGTTGATTTAAATTTCCAAAGGGAAGAATATTTTGAACAATCTATCTCTTTTCAAGGAAACTTTAAAAAACTATCTTATGAGTTAGGGTCGATGGGTTTTGAATCATCAAATCCAATACTCACAAATGGCTATGTCAAAAAACCTTTTATTGATCTTGAATTTAAAAATGATCTTGGGAGTCTTCAATTTAAATCATCTTTTAAATTTGCAGAGTTTTCTGCTGGGACTCTTCATGACTATATTGGATATCAAGTTCATGAAGGAAAATACTTGCTGCTTGTTGAGAGCCCGCCTGAAGGCTCAAGAATTTTCATGAACAACACATTAAAAACTGAAAGCAGATACAAAAACTTTGATATGGAGACCTCGATTGGAATAAAGTCAATTAGCTATGATCTTAAAAATAACGAAAATACCGCTAACGATATAAATGTTCCGAATATTCATATAAGAGTCTCCAAAGATCTCTTCAAAACTTCTGGTGATGGAGTTTCATTCTTAACTCCAATATATACATTTGGATATGCGAAGACAGAGGATCAGTCTGATAATCCTATTTTTGATTCAGCTCTTATACCTCAGGGTGTTAATACCTATATGAATAAGCAATTCTCTGGTTATGATCGAATCGCAGATGAGAAATTTCATGCCATCGGGTTAAATTTCTCAAGGTTTGAGGAAAGTCTTGAGAAAATAAACTTTACAATCAAAAAGAAGTTTTACTTCAAAGACAGAGAGGTTTACCTAAACAATCCATTTGAAATAAAAGATGATGCTGGGCCAATTGCCTCGTCTTTTACTTGGAATCCTTCAAAAGAAATAAAATTTAACTCATATGTGAACTATTCAGATGAACAATCAAAAATAAACAATATTGGATTAGAGGTGCTTTATACAAACGAGAAAATCAATATTGGAATTGGCCAAAAATATAGGAGAATAAACTCATCCCTTCAAGATAATCTGGACTTAACCGAATTCTTTTTAGACGTTCCATTAGAAAGTGGTTATTCAATATTTGCATTTGGTCAACGAGATAATGAAACTGATAAATTTATAGAAGCAAGGCTGGGTCTGGGCTATGAAAACTGTTGTTTTGCTGCATCTTTAACAGCATCAAAGAGAACGTTAATTCGATTCAATGATATTAATATTTCAAATAATATGTTTTTAAATGAGCTATGGGACAATATAATAGATACAGAAAATAAAAGTCGTATTAATATCTCTTTTCAATTAAAGGGGTTTAATAGCACAAATAGAGGTTTTAAGAGATATATACAAAACTCAATTCTTAACTAAATGAAAAAACTATTACTTATACAAATCACAATCCTTATGTCTGCTTTTTCGTTTGCAAAGATTGAAGTGCTTGATCGAGTTGCAATTATTGTAGATGAAGGAGTTGTGATGGAATCTCAAATTAAAGACCTACTTCAAACTACAAAATTGAGATCCATAGAACAAGGTATGCAGCTTCCTCCTACCGAAGCTCTGCTTGAAGAAATCCAAGAACAACTTATTATTCAAGAACTTCAACTCCAAAGAGGGCAAGAATTTGGAATAAGGATAAGTGATGGCGAACTCAACCAAACATTCATTCAAATTGCAGCAAATAATGGTGTAAATCTTGAGCAATTTATAAAAGATTATGAGGCCTCAGGCCAAAGCTATGAAAAATTAAGAGAAGAAATAAGAAGAGATATGATAATACAAAGAGTTCAAAGGGGAATTGTTAGTGGCTCTATTAATATAACTGCGCAGGAAATTGAGGGCTTCTTAGCTACAGAGGAAGCAATTGCTCAACTAACACCTGAATTGCTTGTAAGACAAATACAAGTGAGTTCTCTTGAAGCTGCTGAGACTGTCCTTTTAAGGCTTGAAGAGGGAGAAGATTTTGAAGCTCTTGTTGAAGAGAAATCAATAAATCAAAATAAATCACAGGGCGGCTTAATGCCATGGAGGAAAATTAATGAAATGCCTTCAGTTTTTGCTGATGCAATAAGGAATCAGTCACTTGGGTTCGTTTCAGAACCAATTAAAACAGGATCAGGATTCCACCTACTTAAGCTTGAAGAAAAGAGAGGCCCACTTGTAAAGTTTGAAGAGCAGTGGGAAACAAGACATGTTTTATTAATACCCTCAGCTATTAGAGATGTAGATGCAACAAAGGCAGAAGCAGAAGTTTTACGGGAGCGTATTCTTGCAGGCGAAGACTTTGCATTGATTGCTGAAGAATTTTCTGAAGATCCTGGCTCTGGCTCAAATGGTGGAAATCTTGAATGGCTCCCAAAAGGTGCCACTGTAGCTGAATTTGAGAATGTTATGTTGAACTCTGAAGTCAATGAAGTTTCAGAGGTTTTTGAATCTCAATATGGGTTTCATTTCCTCGAGGTCACAGGCAAAAGAGTTGAAGATGTAACAGACTATCAAATTGAAGAACGTGCATACTCAGTTCTCTTTTCAAGAAAATACGATGAAGAGCTCGAAAACACTCTCAGATCAATGAGAGCAGAGGCTTTTGTTGAGTTTAAAGATCTAGATTGAAAACTATAATTTATTCTCCCGGTGACCCAGCAGGCATTGGACCAGACCTATTTTTAAGCCTTTTAAATGAAGATTTCTTTAAATTTATAAAAGCAAATGTTGTTTGTTTAGGCGACCAAAAACTTTTTGCTTCAAGAGCAAAAGAATTGGGATATAGCTTCGAAATAAGCACTTTTACTGATATCAATGATATAAATGAAAAAGTTGGGTGTCTTGAGATTATGAAGTGTCCAGACATCTCAAGCGGCAGGCTAAATTCTACTAACTCTGAGTATGTAATTAAGAATCTTGATTTTGGAATTGACGTGTGTATGAAAAGCAAAGGTTTAGGGTTAGTGACTGGGCCAATAAGTAAAGAGAATATTGTTGAAGGAGGATATTCCTTCTCTGGTCATACTGAGAGAATAATGGAAAAGACTAACAGTGATGATGTGCTGATGCTGCTAGCTTCAGAAAGACTAAAGGTAGCTTTAGCAACAACACATATGCCATTAAATAAGGTTTCAGAATCGATTACGACAGATCTAATAATTAATAAAGTAAAGATTTTAAATCAAGAGCTGAAATCAAAGTTCAATATTGCAAAGCCTAAGATTTCTCTTCTAGGGCTTAATCCGCATGCAGGAGAAGGAGGAAAATTAGGAAAGGAAGAAATTGAAACAATAATACCTGCTGTAAAAGAATTAATTGCTTCTAATGTTGATGTGTCTATGCCCCTATCTGCAGATACAGCATTCAATAAAAATCTTCTTGATGAAACTGATGCATATTTTGCTATGTATCACGACCAAGGACTTCCAGTGCTAAAAGCTTTAAGTTTTGGAGATTCAATTAATATTACTTTAGGTGTGCCAATTGTAAGAACTTCAGTTGATCATGGGGTTGCCTTAGATATTGCTGGAAAGGGTATTGCGAATAATTCCTCTTTGAAGAATGCTTTCTATGCAGCTGATAACCTAATCTAATGATTGATAGATCATCCCGAAGGCGCTTTGGGCAAAATTACTTAAGCGATAAGTCTGTTATCTACCAAATAGTAGATAAAATTAATCCTGGAAAGGAAGATAGCTTTATCGAGATTGGTCCTGGTCAAGGAGCAATAACGGAAGGTATAAAAAATAATTCTAAAAATCTTACTCTTATAGAAATTGATAGAAAAAATGTAGCTTATTTAAAGAACTCTCTTGGAAATGAAATTGAGATATTCGAAGAGGATGTTCTAAAAATTGATCTTAGTTTTATAGAGAATAATGATAGGATCGTCGGTAACCTCCCCTACAACATAGCGTCTCAAATAATACTTAGATTTTTAGAATTGAATAATAAAATTTTTGATATGCACTTTATGGTCCAAAAAGAAATGGCCGAAGTTCTTACCTCAAGTCCAGGAAATAAGAGTTGGAATAAATTTGCTGTGAAAGTAGCTTTTTTTTATGAAACTGAGATATTGATGGATATATCTCCTGAAGCATTTGATATCAAGCCTAAAGTTGATTCTTCTCTGGTAAGGTTCAAGCCAATAAATAGTCAGGCCTTTGAAATAAAGAAACTATTTCAAATTATAGATTTATCCTTCCAGTCTAAAAGAAAGACCATATTCAATAATTTAAAAAAACATAATATAAATTGGGAAAAGTTGAAGTTTGACAAAAATTTACGGGCTGAGCAGCTTAGCCTTGAAGATTTTCTAGAGATTTACAAAAATGCCTAGCTATGTCATTGGTGATGTCCAGGGATGTTTCGATGAGTTAATGCTTCTTCTGGACAAAATAAGTTTTAATCCAAAAAATGATGAATTAATTTTTGCAGGCGATCTTATAAATAGAGGCCCCAAATCTCTGGAGGTGCTTGAATTCTGCCTTGAAAATAAAAAGTCAATTGAGGTTGTGCTTGGAAATCATGATATTTATCTTCTTTATCTTATTCATCAAAATAAAAAAAACTATCAGCTAGCCCCTATCCTTGAATCTAAGAATAAAAAGAAGTTTTTTAGCTGGCTAATCGAAAAACCTCTAATGCTTGAAAGAAAAAATAATAAAAATGAGAAATTTATTATTTCACATGCTGGGATTCCTCATATTTGGGATTTAGGGGATGCTCGAAGACTTAATGAGGAGTATTTAAAGGCGATGAAAAAGAATCCTGGTGGTGTTTTTAGAAATATGTGGGGAGATCATCCTGATATATGGTCAGAAAGCTTGAGAGGTTTTAGCAGAATAAGAGTAATAATTAATTACTTCACAAGAATGCGACTAATAACTCAAGAAGGTCAGGTTGATCTTAAAACTAAGGTCTCTTCAAGAAATAGTAAATATAAAGCTTGGTTCAAATTTATAAAAAATGAAAAAGATAGCTATCAGCTATTTGGTCATTGGGCTGCTTTGAAAGGCAAGACAAATAAAAGAAATGTAATCGGTCTTGATGCTGGTTGTGTTTGGGGTGGACATTTAAAAGCGATAAGGATTAATGACAGAAAAATCTTTAAAATAAAGTCATTATGAAAATATTTCAGGTTGGTGGATCCATTAGGGACGAGATTCTAGGCGTAGAAGCAAATGATAAGGATTGGGTTGTAGTTGGGTCATCACCAGAGAAAATGATTGCCGAAGGTTTCAAACCTATCGGAAAAGATTTCCCTGTCTTTCTGCATCCTGAGTCCAATGAAGAATATGCTCTTGCAAGAACTGAAAAAAAGTCGGGAAAGGGTTATAAAGGTTTTACTTTTTACTATGATGAAACAGTGACTCTTGAGGAAGATCTTAAAAGACGCGACTTCACTATTAATTCTATAGCAAAAGATGAAAATGGAAGTCTAATAGACCCACATGGTGGTCTTGAAGATTTAAAAGATAAGATTTTCAGACAAACCTCGGAATCTTTTTCTGAGGATCCCCTTCGATCAATAAGATATGCAAAGTTTAAAACATATCCTCATTTGGCTGATTTTGCTCTGGACAAGACCACTGAGGAGAGTATTAGAAGTATCGGTAAATCGAATGAATTAGATCATTTATCTGCTGACAGAATTTGGATGGAACTAAGAACTGCATTATCTTCACCAAGGTCTGCAAACTTTTTTTCATCTCTTGTTGCATTAGGCTTAACTGATCCATGGTTTTCTAAAATAAGCTCATATGATGTAAATGAGAGTAATTCACCCCAATTAAAATGGATCGAATTAGAACTTCAAAACAATTTTTCACTGCACGAATCTCTAGAGCTTCCTAGAGAATTTATTGATCTTACAAACTTATCTTTTCAGCTTGCTGCTATTGATATTGAAGAAAATCAGGAAAACCTTATCGATAAGTTAGAAAAAATAAATTTTCATAGAAATCAAAAAGAAGTCGAAGAAATAATAAAACTCAAATTTTTTGAGAACAAAAGAGATTATTTAATGAAATTGAAAGATAATATCCTATCTAAAGATTTTTCTATTTTAGGTGAAGCTCCTAAAGAAGATATGATGAAAATGAAAAAAAATCTCTATATAGAATCAATAAAGGAATCTAAATGAAAAAAACAATCTTAGTAACAGGTGCAGCAGTAAGAATTGGAAGAGAAATTGCATTAACTTTTGCTAAAGATGGTTGGAATATAATAATTCACTGCAATAGTTCTACTGAAAAAGCTGAAGCTTTAGCGAGAGAGATTGAGGAAAACTTTGATTCATCAGCAAAAGTTGTACAGGCTAACCTTGATAAAGATGATCATGTTGAAAGAATGATTGATGAGGTAAAAAGCTGTTTTGGGTCACTGGATGCAATTGTAAACAATGCTTCCTCTTTCTATCCAACTCCTATTGGAGAGCTAACCCTCAAAGACTGGGATCAACTTATTGGCAGTAACCTTAAAGGGCCCCTCTTTCTAATTAATGGATTAATTGATCTGCTAAAAGAATCAAAAGGCGTAATTATAAATATGACCGATATGAACGTTGGTAGAGGTTTAGCAAAGTTTTCAATCTATACAGCTGCAAAAGGAGGTCTTTTAGCGGCGACAAAAGTGTTAGCACGAGAGCTAGCTCCTGATATAAGAGTAAATGCTGTTGCTCCCGGAGCAATCCTAGAACCGCCTGGATCTTCGTGGAGCGAAGAAGTAAAAAATAAAATACTTTCTGCAATCCCTCTAGGAAGACTGGGAACTGAAAAAGATATTGCTGGAACTGTAAAGTTTCTTGTAGATTCTGAATATATTACTGGTCAAGCTATTAACGTAGATGGCGGCAGATCTTTATTATGACAGAAGAGTTTCAGCTTAATGATGATACTTATACTGGAACAAAAGAAGTTTCTGAAAATCTAAAATTTGAGTCTAAGCTTCTGCAAGAGTGGATTAATGATAATGTTAAAGACTCAGGCAATATAGAAAAAATTGAGCAATTTAAGGGTGGGCAGTCAAATCCAACATATAAAATTTCGACTGAAAATAATGCTTATGTTTTAAGAAGAAAACCACCTGGCAAGCTTTTACCAAAAGCGCATGCAGTTGATAGAGAGTATAAGGTTATAACTGCATTATATGAAACTGATGTGCCTGTTCCTAAAACTTATGGCCTTTGTGAGGATGATTCAGTTGTAGGAACTCCATTTTTTTTAATGGAGTACGTTGATGGAACAGTTTATTGGGATCATATGCTGCCAAAATGTTCTCCTGAGGAAAGAGCACTAATTTATAAAAATAAAAATAAGGTTATAGCCAGCCTTCACAGTGTTGATCATAAAAAAGTTGGTCTTGAGGATTATGGGAAGTCCGGTAACTATGTTGCTCGACAGGTTAATACTTGGACAAGACAATATCTAGCCTCTGAAACTGAAAATATCGATGAAATGAATAAACTCATAGAGTGGTTACCTAAAAATATTCCAGAAGATGATGAAACATCAATCGTTCATGGTGACTTTAGATTGGATAATATGATTTATTCTAATTTTGATGTCGTTGGTGTTCTTGATTGGGAGCTCTCAACACTGGGACATCCTATTGCTGACTTTTGCTATCACTGTTTAACATGGAGAACCCTACCTAATTTTTATGATCATACAAAGTTGAAAGATTTAGGAATACCAAATGAGATGCAATATAGAGATATGTATTCTGAGCAAACCGGTAAAGATTTATCCCAAGACTGGGAGTTTTATATGGTTTATAGTCTTTTTAAAGTGGCCGCAATCTGTCAGGGTATTTTAGGGAGAGTAAGAGATGGAACTGCTGCAAGCAAACATGCTGAAGAGAGAGGTATGAATGTTTTCCCTCTATCAAAGGGTGCCTGGTCTATTGTTGAATCAAATTTTTGATTAATCGTCTGAATTCAATCTATTAACGTTCATCTTGTGAAGGTCGTTGATAGTATCACTAGCTATTGTAGTAAGAATAAATGGAAAAATTGCATGCAATATCGCACCTATACCACCTATCAAAAGCCTAAATCCGTAATATAAGGCATCTTTTAGATGCTCAAAGTATGACTTATCAATTGCACGAAGATGCTCTGTTAGAAAACTCCCCTTTTTCATAATTTAAGTATAGCAAGAAGTCCTGTTAACAAGTATTCAAATTAATTCTTTGAGAGGCTCTGATACGAAAAGATATTTTTTAATTTCATCACTTTCAAAAACTATTTCGTCTCCATCTAATTGAAGAACAATATCTATATCAAGAGTCCTTGCTGAAAACTTCGGGACATCTCTTTTTCTACCTGAGCTATCTTCGATAGTCTTGAGTTCTTTATTTAGCAAGTCAAAATCAAGATTTGAATCACCAGCTAGAACAAGATTTAGGAAATCATCTCCTTCAAAACCTTCTGCTTTAGTTTTATGGGTTGATGAAATAATTACATTCGAAAGAACCTTATTAAGCTCTTCAATGGCAAAAGCTAAATTCTCTTCTGCATTAATATTGCTTCCAAGTGATAGGTAATATTTCATCTATGGATAATAAGACCAACATCTTTAGCGCCACGAAGTGCGCCTGGTTTAGATACTCTTAGTTTAATAGACTTAACACCAAAGTCTCTTTTGACCAATTCTGCAATATTTTCAGCGAGCGTTTCTTGAAGCTGGAATGATGACTCTTCGACAAATTTAATAACAGCCTTTGTAATTGCTTTGTAGTCTGTTGTATCTTCAATAGAGTCAGTTTTAGCTGCTTTTTTGCAATCAAATGGAAACTCCATATCAATAGAAACTTCTTGTTTAACTTTTCGCTCCCAATCAAAAATGCCAATTATGGTTTTTATCCTTAGATCTTTTATATAAATAATATCTTCCATTTAAATCTCACTCACTGGCCATCTGGCTCGAACATTAGAATTATAAATGTTTTTGCTCTCTGTTTTGAGTGAACCAAGATATGCAATCATTGCTGCGTTATCAGTGCAATGCTTAATTGAAGGATAAAAAACTTTAAATCCTTCCTTCTCTTCTAACATATCTAAAGCAGCTCTAATTTTTTTGTTTGCAGCTACACCACCAGCCATTACAAGAGACTTATTGCCTGTCTGTTTCATTGCCTTCTTGATTTTTGTGGAAAGAACATCAATAACTGCTTCTTGGAAAGAAGCTGATATGTTTGATCTTTCATCATTTATGTTTAGGTCTTTAGTTGCGTATAAAACTGCTGTCTTTAGTCCGCTAAAACTTAGATTTAGATCATCTGAATGTTTCATAGGACGCGGAAAATCATATTTCATTGGATCACCATTTTTTGCTGCTTCCTCTATATGGGGACCTCCTGGATATGGCAACTGAAGTAGCTTTCCAACTTTATCAAATGCTTCTCCAACTGCATCATCTAGGGACTGGCCAATAATTTCATAATCCTCAAAATCTTTTACATCCACTATTAAAGAGTGTCCTCCAGACACAAGCAAAGAAGTAAATGGATACTGAATTTCAGGAAAATCTAAAAAAGGTGACAAAAAGTGTGCCTCCAGATGATTCACAGGAATTAAAGGTTTATTCAAAGCAAATGCTAGGCCTTGCGCAAAAGATTCTCCAACTATTAGAGCGCCTAATAATCCTGGTCCAGCCGTATATGCAATTCTATCTATGTCGTGAAGATCAACTCCACCTATCCCATCATTAAAAACATCGATAATTTTCTCACAATGATCTCTTGAAGCTAGCTCAGGCACCACGCCACCATATTTTTTATGCAAATCGATCTGGCTATAAACAGTCTCAGCAATAATTCCAGATGCAGAATCATACAGTGCTACTGCTGTCTCATCACATGATGTTTCTATTCCTAATGTTTTCATAAAAATTGTTTTGCAAATATCTCCAGAAAAGCATAAACTACGTTCCAAATTATGCCTTCAATAATAATAAAAGACACGGAACATTTCGATATTGGTCTTCGAAAATTTAAGCGTGCTTGCGAAAAAGCAGCAATTATTCCTGATATTAGAAAGAAAGAGTTTTATGAAAAACCTACTGAGATGAGAAAAAGGAAGATGGCAGCTGCCAAGAAAAGAGCAAGAAAGACCAATAGAATCAATAACTTCGGTAGGCAAAGATCCTACAGATAAAGCTTGTCGACCCTAGACCAAATAAATTCAGACCTTAAAGCTGCAATGCTTGCTAAAGATAATGCAACGAGGGATACACTTCGCATGCTGATATCTGAAATTAAGAGATATGAAATTGATAATAGAGTTGACGCTGATGATTCAGTGGTTCTTGCAACCCTAAAAAAAATGATCAAGCAAAGAAAGGATTCAATTGAGCAATTCGATAAAGGTGGTCGAGCTGATTTATCAGAGATTGAAAAAAATGAGCTTCTTGTTCTTGATAAATACATGCCTGAGATGATGTCAGAAGAAGCTATCAATGAACTTGTTACAAAAACTATTTCTGAGCTTGGCGCTTCAGGCCCTCAGGATATGGGTAAAGTAATGGGCCATCTAAAGGGTTCAGTTGGTGATTCAGCTGATATGGGCCTAGTAAGTAAGATTGTTAAAGAAAAATTAATTTAATTCTTTTTTAATTCATAAAGATATAATTAATAAATGTCTAGAGATAATAGAAAACCAACTCAAGCAAGAGAAATTTCCATTGAGACAAATGTAAATCTTCATGCTGAAGGTTCAGTATTGGTCAAGTTTGGCAATACACATGTAATTTGTACAGCAAGTATTGATAACAATGTCCCAAGATGGATGAAGGGATCAGATAAGGGTTGGGTAACAGCTGAATATGGAATGCTTCCAAGATCGACCAATGAGAGAATGGGTAGAGAAGCAGCAAGAGGAAAACAGTCAGGGAGAACTCAGGAAATACAAAGACTTATCGGAAGATCCCTTAGACAATCTGTAAATCTTAAATATTTAAAAGATAAAACAATCCAAGTTGACTGCGATGTTATTCAAGCAGACGGAGGTACAAGAACTGCTTCAATTACTGGTGGATGCGTTGCACTTTTCCTTGCAATAAAGAATCACCATGATGATCAAAGAGCAATTGAACAATATGTGGCTGCAATCTCTTTAGGTGTTAAAGATGACGAAATACTAGTTGATCTTGACTACCAAGAAGATAGCACTGCTGATGCAGACATTAATATTGTAATGACCCAGGATCTTGATTTAATTGAAATTCAAGGTACCGCTGAAGAGCGTCCTTTTTCGCAAGAACAACTCACTGAAATTGTAAGCAAGGCTAGTTCATCTATTAAGGAAATAGTTGCTATCCAAAAACAGGCTGTAGAAGGATAGTGAAGGATTATCAAGAGAAATTTATTAGACTTGCTTTAAATGCTGAGGCATTAATTTTTGGTGATTTCACTCTCAAATCAGGAAGAAATAGTCCCTACTTCTTCAATGCAGCAAAAATGTTAAATACTAAGTTTCTAGCTGACCTTTCGGAATGCTATACAAAAACTCTTCAAGATTTAGATGTTTCTTTCGATAGTATTTATGGTCCTGCATACAAAGGTATCTTTTTAGCATCAATTATTGGTGCAAGAATAGGAAAATCTGATCTTGATATTCCTGTATCTTTCAACAGAAAAGAAGAGAAGGATCATGGTGAGGGTGGTGATATTATTGGCCAGCTTCCTTCAGGTAACGTTCTCATCATAGATGATGTTATTTCTGCTGGAACAGCAGCTAGAGAATCAATTGAGAAAATAAAGTCTATAGGCGCCAATCCAAAAATTATGCTAGTAGGTCTAGATCGACAAGAAAAAGGCTCATCAAATATTTCTGCAAAAGCTGAGCTAGAGAATGATTTCAAACTTATTGTTTCATCAATAGTAAACCTAGATCTTTTAATAAGCTTTGTAAGCGATGATCCAAACTTCAAGGAGTTCAAAAGTGATCTTGAAGAATATAGAAATAATTGGGGTGCCTAATGTTTTCAGGTATTGTCCAGGAAACTGGAAAAGTAATAGAGTTTCTAAAAGAAAAAGATATCTATAACCTTTCTATAGATTCTTCGTCTGAGTTTATTTCTGGTCTTAAAAAAGGTGCAAGTGTTTCTGTAAACGGAGTATGTTTAACTGTCAAAGATGCAAATCCAGAAGTATTGAGATTTGACCTTGTTGAGGAAACAATAAAGAGAACAAACTTTCAAAAGATAAATGCTGGCGACAACGTAAATCTTGAGAGATCATTGAAGATGGGAGATGAAATAGGTGGCCATCTTGTATCGGGACATATTCATGGGACTTCAAAAGTTATTTCTATAGATATGAGAGATGAAAGCTGGGATGTTGAATTCTCTGTTGAGCCTTTCATGCAGGATTATATTCTGCATAAGGGTTATGTTGCTATTAATGGTTGTAGTCTTACTGTGGGAGAAATTTCTAAAGAATCTTTTATGATTCATTTAATTCCTGAAACTCTTTCAATAACAAATCTTTTTCAGCTTCAACAAAATAGCATTGTTAATGTTGAGCTTGATCAAAACACAATAGTGATTGCTGATACAGTAAAAAAATATTTAGATGGTAAAAGTTAAAGAATTAGAAGCAACGAAATTTGAAATCCTTTTAAAACCTAACAGCTCACTTACGGGAGCAGCAAGGGTTTTCTTTCTTGGAAGTATTTTCTTTATTTGTAGTGTAATTGGTATCGGTTTCTTTCTTGCTGGAGGGACAATGATTTTACCTTTTGCAGGATTAGAAATTATTTTAGTATATTTAGCTTTTAGGCTTAGCTTCAATTGGAGTAACCAAAAACAAATAATTATCTTATCCAAGGAGCATGTGGAAGTGAGAGTTGATGGTTTAAAGGAATTTTTTACATGGAAAGAATTTAGATCTTTTGCAACCTTCAATGTAACAAAAAATGACTCCAAAGATGATGATTTAAGTTTTCGATCAAAAGGTAAAGAAATAATAGTTGGAAGTTTTTTAAATGAAGAAGATAAATCTATCTTAAAAGATGAAATCTCTAGAATTATTCAAAAACTTAATGCTATGGGATTTGCAAGTTAACTACTGAGAAAGGTACTTTATTAAGATAGCCATTCTCATAGCGACGCCATTAGCTACTTGATCTAATATTACAGAGTTAGCTGAATTATAAACATCCTCTGAGATCTCAATACCTTGATTTACAGGTCCAGGATGCATGACTATGCAATCATCATTAGCAATCTGTAATTTTTCATTATTAATTTGATAGTTACTAAGATAGCTTTCCTTATCAAGGTTTTTCTTGTCTTCAAATCTTTCATGCTGAATCCTAAGAGCCATTACAACATCCTGACCTTTTAGTGCTTTGTTAAGATCTTCCTCATAATTAAGATTAGAGTAATCTATAACATCTTTGCACAGCTCTTTAGGCCCACATAAAGTAATTTTAGAATCAAAGTTAGTCATCCCATCAATGAAAGACTGAAAAACTCTTGAATGATCCAAGTCGCCAACAATCAAAATATTTGAATTATCCAAATCCTTCCTATGCCTTACTGTCATAATGTCTAAAAGTCCTTGGGATGGATGGGAAATAGAACCTTCTCCTCCGCTTACAAAAACCATAGAATCTGTTTGATCTATTAATTCATGAATAACTGAGTCTTTATGCCTTAAGACGCAAAGATTAATGTTCATCTTTGCTAAATTATCAATGGTATCTTTGAGGGTCTCGCCTTTTTCTAGAGAAGAAGAGCTCAAATCAAAATCAATTATTTGACATCCTAGATTAGAAGCAGCTATCTCAAATGAGATTTTAGTTCGAGTGCTTGGCTCGCAAAAAATATTAACAACTTTCTTATCTGGAAAAAGTGGGTCTCTTCTGATGGAACCTTCTGAATCAATAAAATTATCTGCTAAATCTAATAGTTCAAGGATTTCATCTTTTGATAATTCCTTGAGTGACGTTAAGTGTCTCATTATTTAAGGCTAACTATTGCATCCATTTCAATCATTACATCCTTTGGTAATCCAGCAACCTCTACTGTTGCTCTTGCAGGAAATGGTCGAGAAAATTTTTCTTCCATAATCTTGTTCAAAGATGCAAAGTTACCTAAATCTAAAAGATAAATATTTAACTTAACAATATCATCAAGACTTGCGCCCGCCTCTTTGCATATATTTTCTAAATTAGATATCACTCTGTAGGCAGATTCCTCAAATGATGAATCTTCAACTTCCATAGTTTCTGGATTTAAAGGGATCTGACCAGATATAAATAGCAGGTCTCCTGATTTAATTGCTTGAGAATAAGCTCCAATTGCCTCTGGCGCTTTGTTAGTTTGAATAGGTTCTTTTGACATAGTCGACTCCAAAGAATTTATGCATTGTAAAGGAAATATAAAACATATGAAAAAATAAATTTTTAGATTATTTTTTCTTAGCTTCATTGATATCTCGAACACAGCTTGAAACAATTTTCATTGATCTTACTTTTCGCATTACTTTCTTAAGCTCTTCTAAGTCATATATTTCAATATCAAAACTAAATTCTGTGAGTTTGCTTCCTGCTGACTTAGAAACAACTGAGATTATATTTATATCAGATTTTGTAAAAGTTGATGCAATATCTGCTAGAACTCCTGGGCCACTCTCACTAAGCACCTTAATATGACATGGTCTTACTTGTTTCTTATTATTTTTTGACCAAAAAGAAGGTATATACCTTTCTTTGTTTTGTTTATAAGGAGTAACTTCATTACATCTTGAGTGGTGAATTACAATACCTCTCTCTGTATCAGAATGTGCAACTATTGAATCTCCCTCTATTGGCATACAACATTTTCCATAAGTCACACTTAAACCATCGATCTTATTATTTTTTAGTTCAAAAGATTTAACTATGTTCTTTTTATCTTTCCTGATTTGAAGGCCATCATAAAATCTCTCTGCAACGATAGTGCTTGTTTTCTTACCTAGTCCAATATCTGTTAGCAGCTGATTCAATGATCTGACACCTGTTCTTTGCAAAATACTCTTAAGAATACCTCCTCTGTATTCTTTTAATGCTTTACCAGATCTTTTTAACTCACTTTCTAAGAGCAATTTCCCAGCTTTTCGTGCAGATGACGTTTTTTGATGCCTTAGCTGTGCTCGTATTGCAGTCCTAGCTTTACTGCTTACAACAAAATTAAGCCAGCCTGGATCTACAATCGCTTTTTTATCTGTTTCTATTTCTACAGTTTGTCCACTTTCTAGCTGAACATTTAAAGGTGCATACTTTCTATTTATCTTACAACCAACAAGACTGTTACCGATATCAGTATGAACTTCATAAGCAAAATCTACAGGAGTTGAACCAGTCTTAAGATTAAAAATCTGTCCTTTAGGAGAAAAAACATAAACCTCATCAGAGAAAAGGTCTGTTTTAATTGACTCAACAAAATCCTCTGTACTAGGAGACTTTTCATGAAGATCTTGCAAACTTTCCATCCAATTTCTAATGTGAAAGGAGCTATCATTTATATCCTCATTCTTATAATTTGCATGCGCACAAATACCATTTTCTGCAATAAGCTCCATGCTTTTAGTTTGTATTTGTATTTCGATTGGTATCGAATCAAGAGCTAATAATGTTGTGTGCAGTGCTTGATATCCGTTCGATTTAGGAATCGCTATATAATCTTTAAATCTTTGTTCAATTGGTTTGTAGTAATTATGTATCAAGCCAAGTGACTTGTAGCAATCCTCGACAGAATTGACAATAATCCTAAATCCATAAACATCTAAAACCTCTGAAAATGGTTTATGTTTAGTTTTGATCTTTCTATATATGCTAAATAGATTTTTTTCTCTGCCTTTTACTGTTGACATAATTTGATTAGACTTCAAATGACTTTTTATTTCTTTTCTAATCTTGTAAACAATTTTTTTTCTTCCACCGCTGGATTTCTTTATTGCTGATCTTAGCATCTCAGCTCTGAGAGGGTGCAAGCAATCAAATGCTAAATCTTCTAGCTCAGCTCGGACTTTCTGCATCCCAATTCGAAGCGCAATAGGTCCATATATTTCAAGAGTTTCCTTTGCGACTCTTATTTGTTTATTTCTAGGGAGAAAATCAATCGTTCTCATGTTATGAAGCCTATCAGCGAGCTTCACTACAATGACGCGAACATCTTTTGCCATGGCTAGAGCCATTTTCTGGAAGCTGTTTATATTCCTCTCAGCTTTGGATTGGAAATCTAGTTTCCCAATTTTGCTAACGCCATCAACTATTTCTGATACGTCTTTGCCAAATATTTTATCAATATTTCTTTTTTCAATATTGCAATCTTCGAGGACATCATGCATGAGACCTGCGCAAATTGAATCCACATCCATATTCATCTCGACTAATATCCTTGCAACTTCTAGCGGATGACTAATGTATGGTTTACCATCCATTCTTTCTTGGCCATCATGAGCTTTGGAGGCAAAAGTATAAGCTTGCCTCATCAGATTAACTTGTTTACGAGGAAAGTCTTTTTTTAGTTGGGTGTATAAGTCATTTGGGAAACGAAGAAGTTCCTCAGATTTAAAATTTGTATCTAAATGATGACCTTGGAGAACTCTTTCACTCAAAATAGTTCTCCAAAAAGTTTATCCAATTATGTCTGACTCTTTAGGTTTTGAAGTGGAGAATTGGTCTAGCAGCACATCTTCTTCAAGAGTTTTCTCTAGAGTTTCTGCATCTATTAAGCCCTCTTCAATTTCTCTAAGAGCTATAAGTGTATTTTTATCATTTTTTTCTTCAACCATTGGCTCCCTGCTGGTAGTTGAAAGCTGTCTAGCTCTACCGGATGCCAAAAGTATTAAATCAAACCTACTTGGTACATGCTCTAAGCACTTTTCTACTGTTATTCTTGCCATATATTTTCTCCTAGAAGCGTATTTTAATTGCAAATAGCCTTTTAAGACAACAAATCTTGCAATATCTTTAGTTTTTTATCATGTGTATGGTCTTTAAAATCCATATTTATGACTATTTCAAGCAATTCTTCAATGGCATTTTCAAAAACATCATTTATAACTAAATAATCATATTCTTCTGCTTCGCTCAACTCTTTTAATGCATTTTTCATCCTTTTTTCAATAACATCCTCGGAATCAAGACCTCTTTTTTGAATTCTTTTTCTTAGCTCTTCAATTGATGGAGGCAATATAAACATTGATCTAAATTCAATATCTCTATTTCGAAGTTTTTGAAACCCCTGTACATCTATTTCAAGAAAGACATTTATGCCTTGGTTTATATTCTCATCAATAAAGTCTTTTGATGTTCCGTATTTATAATCATGAACCTCTGCGGTCTCTATAAAGTTTCCAGCTTCATAAAGCTCATCAAATATTTCATTTGATACAAAAAAATAATCGCTGCCATCAATATCACCTTCTCTCGGTAATCTCGTTGTATGAGAAACAGAAAACTTTGATTTTCTATTTTCATCATTTAGTTTTTTTATAACATTCTTAATAATGGATGTTTTTCCAGCTCCTGAGGGGGCTGAAATAACTATGAGTTGCCCTTTATCACTCGACATTGCTAACCTGCTCTCTCATTTCTTCAATGTATATCTTAATACCTAAGGCATACTTCTTTTCTTTGCTAAATGTAACCTTAGCAAGAATTGTATTCACTTCGCGCAGCATTTCCAAAAGAATAAAATCTATTTTCTTTCCTTTAGCTTTTTTTGATGCTAACTCTTCTAACAAAGAGGATTTATGGAAATCTAACCTATCAATCTCTTCTGATATATCAGATTTGATTATTTGATTGACTACTTCATTTGAAACAGATTCATCCGATGCGCTAAGTTTAGATGAATTAAGTTTATTTAAAATATTTTTTTTTCTTTTAAGTTTGTTCTTCTCAACTTCATTAGCAAGAAATTTTAAATTCTTATGCATTCTTTTTATTCTATCGGTGAAGGTTTTTTTAATTTTTTGACCCTCTATCTCCTTATTTTCAATTAGGGCTTTTAATGCATCTTTAAAAACTTTTTTAATAATGTTTTCTGAAAAAGCTGCTTTCTTTTTATCTATAAAGATGTTTGGAATATCTTTTATGTCTGAGAAATTGAGGTTCTTAATGTCCAAATCAGATTTATTTAATTCCTCTTTAATTTCCTTAATAAGTTTTTTATTGAGTGCGAACGAGGGCTGAGCAATAGTCTCTGCATTAAAGTTAATTTCTAAATTACCTCTTTGAACTTTCTTTGATATTAACTCTCTAATGACTAGCTCAACTTCTGGCAAAATGAAGTTTGATTTGAAATTAATATCTAAATATTTGCCGTTAACTGACTTAATATCACAGGATATAGAACAACCTTTATAGATATGGTTATTGGAAACATATGCGGTCATACTTCTAAGCATATGTATATTGTATTTGTTTAGTTAGCTTAATTAAATAAGGTAACTATTAAGCCATCAACTGGAAGAAGGCCAGCAATAACTAAACTTACAATTGCCATAACATTAATTAGAATATTCATCGCAGGTCCTGAAGTATCTTTAAATGGATCTCCAACTGTATCTCCGACAACTGCAGCAGCATGAGTATCTGAGCCTTTTCCACCAAGATTTCCTTTCTCAATGTATTTCTTAGCATTATCCCAAGCGCCTCCAGCATTAGCCATCATTAAGGCAAGAAGAACGCAACCAAGTAATCCGCCAGCTAACATTCCGCCAAGAGCTTTTGCTCCTAATAAGAAACCAACTAATGGAGGCATTGAAACTGCAATAACTCCAGGTAATAACATTCTCTGAAGTGCTGCTCTTGTAGCAATCTCAACGCATTTATCAGTATCTGGTTCTCCTGTGCCTTCTAGAATCCCTGGAATCTCTCTAAATTGTCTTCTTATCTCATTGATCATCTCAAATGCTGCATCGCCTACGGCAGTCATTGTAATTGAGGAAACTAAAAATGGAATTGAGCCTCCAATAAACATTCCTACTAGGACTATTGGATCAGATAAAATCAACTGGAATCCATCATTATTTACACCGACTACTTGAACAAAAGCAGCGATTATAGCTAATGCAGCCAAGGCAGCTGCGCCTATTGCAAATCCTTTTCCAATAGCTGCAGTTGTATTTCCAAGCTCATCTAAAGAATCAGTAATTTCCCTAACATCCTCTCCCATTCCTGACATCTCTGCAATTCCACCAGCATTATCAGCGACGGGACCATATGCATCAATTGCCATCGTTATGCCAACTGTAGCAAGCATCCCAACTGCAGCAATACCTACACCATATAAATCAAATAATGTTGTAGAAATAAAGATAATTGTTGCCAGAATTAAGATAGGAATCACAACCGACTGCATCCCCACAGAAAGACCAGAAATCATTACAGTTGCGGATCCTGTTTCACCGGATTTTGCAATCTTTTCTACAGGCGTGCTACCGGTATAGTATTCAGTTATAAGTCCAATTAATACGCCACCTACAGCTCCTGTAAGTACACAAAACCAAACATTTAGTGAAATTTCTAAGTATGTAATTAGCCCAAATGCTAATGCTATAAAAATAACTGGGGAGCCTATTGTTCCAGTCCTCAATGCTGCAGCAGGTGCTTTAGCAGATTGAGCTCTAACAATTAAGATACCTAAAATTGATGATATTAAACCAATAGATGCTAATGCTAGAGGTAAGCCCATCAAAGGACCATTATTTCCTTCCGTCATAGTGTAAGCAATTGCTATAGTTGCGATCATTGAGCCGCAATATGATTCAAAAATATCTGAGCCCATTCCTGCAACATCACCAACGTTATCTCCAACGTTATCAGCAATTACTCCTGGATTTCGTGGATCATCTTCTGGTATTCCTGCTTCGACTTTTCCAACAAGGTCAGCTCCAACATCAGCGCTTTTGGTAAAGATTCCTCCACCAACCCTTGAGAATAGTGCTACAACTGAAGCTCCCATTCCAAATCCTTCAAGGTAATGACCCTCTCCTAGAAAATAAAATAATCCTCCCAAGCCAAGCAGACCCAAAGAAGCAACACAGAGACCCATAATTGATCCACCGTAAAAAGAAATTGATAAAGCTGCGGCTGCACCACTATCTTGGGCTGCTGCAGCTGTTCTGGTGTTAGCTTTAGTTGCGGCATACATTCCAATAAATCCAGCTAGAGCTGAACTAGAAGCGCCAACTAAAACTGCAGTTGCTGTTTCCCAGCCCAGGGCAAAGAAAACTAAAACAGCTAAAACAAGAACGAAAACAACCAAGTACATATACTCAGTTTTCATAAAGCTCATTGCGCCTGAATGAATCATGTCACCGATTTTCTTTACTTCAGGATTTCCTTCTGGATAGCTAAGAACAACTCTAAATATTCCTAGGGCGATGAGAAGACCTATGAGACCTAAAAGTGGTGGTATGAATGCTGGCATATTTTACTCCGAAAAATTTAAACGAATTTTATCAAATTTATGTTTTATTAAACACCATTTCGTCAAAAGAATTCTCTGACTTAGCAACTACACAAGCAACTGTTGCATCACCTGTAACGTTCACAGATGTTCTAATCATATCTAGAATTCTATCGACAGCTAATATTATTCCAATTGCCTCCAGAGGAAGACCAAACTGTTGAAGGATTATTACAAGAGTAATAGTTCCTGCAGAAGGAACTGCTGCTGTTCCTATCGATGTTACAACTGCCAATAAGACTATTTGGACATACTGTATTAGAGTTAAATCAATCCCTGAAATCTGAGCGATAAAAACGGTTGCCATACCTTGCATAATTGCAGTCCCATCCATGTTAATAGTTGCACCAACAGGGACAACGAAAGAAGCTATATCTTTTTTAACACCCATATCCTGATTAACCGTCTTTAAGGTCACCGGGATTGTTGCTGCACTTGAAGAAGTAGAAAAAGCAAATATTGCAGCATCTTTCATTTTATAAAAGAAATGAAATGGATTTATGGAAGCGAAAAATCTTAAAATCAGTGAATAAGTAACAAAGGCATGAAAAAGAAGAACTGAAATTAATAAAATTACATACATGAATACATCTTGGAAAATATTAAAACCGTCTGTGATAACGAACTTTCCAATTAAACAGAAGACACCAACTGGAGCAAATTTCATTATCATTAATACTAATTGAAGAAAAACCGTATTAAGTTTTTCAAATGACTCTGATAAGTTTCCCGTTAAGTGATTTGTTTTATTTAAAGCTAGGCCAAAGAGAATGCTGAAAAAGACAATGGCTAACATCTGGTTTTTAGCCATTGCATCTATTATGTTTGCGGGAACTATATTAACGATTGTTTGATATATTCCCTGACCTTCTGGTAAATCCTTAAGCGCAACACTCTCTGCCATTAAATAACCAGAGCCTGGCTGAAAAATTGATCCAACTATAAGCGAAATAGATACTGCTATCGCTGTAGTAAGCAAATATAAAGCAATAGTTTTAGAAGCAATATTTCCAAAGCTTTTTAAGCTTGATAGAGAAGCAATACCCGATACTAGCGAGAAAAATACTAATGGGACTACCATTAGTTTTAAGAGATTTATAAAGATTTCACCGCCAAGTTTAAATATATATTCAAAAATAAAATCTTTTATGCCATCTGAAAAAGAACTCGAATAATATAAGATAGCGCCTATTAAAGCGCCTAAAAACATTGCAATTAATACGTTTCTAGTAAGATTCTTAGGTGCATCAAGCATTATGATATCTCAACCATGTCAAAATCTTCCTTTCCAACACCACAGTCTGGACATATCCAATCTTCAGGAACATCTTCCCATTTTGTTCCAGGTTCAATGCCGTCTTCAGGCCAGCCTTCAGCTTCATCATAGATTAACCCACAAACAATGCATTCCCATTTTTTATAGTCCATATTTCATTTCTTAGTGTCTAAAAATTATAAAAAAGATCAGCGTATAATACCAAAATTGAGATACTTAAATATATGAAATTCAATAAATTAACTTCATGGATGTCTGAGATTAAATCCCTTGAAGTCCAGAATAAAGAAATTCTTTCCTGGCTAAATGAGCCTGGATCAATAACATCTAGAATCAAATCATTTTCAAATTTCAGATTAAAGCTTCTCAGAGATGGTCCTGGAGAGGTAAATACTGATGAAGATGACCTTATTATTGCAAACTATGAAAAAAATAATATTAGAGAAGTAGTTCTATATTCTGATGAAGAGCCATTAATTTATGCAAAAAGCATCATACCGCTTGAAACAATAAGACTTGGTTTAGGTGCTCTCGGGAATCTCAAAGAAAATCCATTAGGAGATATCCTTTTTTTAAATCCTGAAATTAGAAAAAAATATATGCTATTTGCTAAGTTTGAATTAAATAAAAGAATATTCTATGGGAGAAAAGGCATATACACTGTTAAAGGTTATCCTTTCAGTGTTTGTGAAATCTTTTTAATAAATGATAGCTGAAAAAATAAGTGGATTTATTGGAATAACTCGGCTTGATAAGCCTATCGGTATTTATCTCCTTTTATGGCCTGCCCTAATTGCTCTGTTAATCTCAACTGAAGCATCTATTAATTACTCATTCGTAACTATTATTGTAGTTGGATCAATTTTAGTAAGATCAACTGGATGCGTGATCAATGATATATTTGATATGGAGTTTGATAAGAGGGTTGAGAGAACTAAAGACAGACCGTTAGCGTCAGGTCAGCTTAGCAAGCGCGAGGCGTATTTTATATTTTTTCTACTTTCACTGTTATCTTTACTACTTGTTTTCAGCCTAGAAAGACAAGCGCAGCTGGTTTGTTTATTTTTTGCAGTTTTCATAGTTTCCTACCCTTTAACAAAAAGATTTCTGAAGATCCCACAGATTTTCTTAGGATTAACTTTTGGTTCAAGTATTCCAATTGTTTTTTCAATGAATGAGAAGCTGCTCGATACATCAATGTGGATCTTATACTTAGCTAATTTCTTCTGGATAGTTGCATACGACTCATTTTATGCAATGAGCGATTATGATGATGATAAAAAATTAGGGGTGAACTCTTCAATTACTTACTGGGGACAAAAATCTCAAAACTATATTATTGTGTTTCAAAGCTTCTCTCTTATATCTTTCATATTACTTGGTTACTTAAATAGCTTAGGTTTTATTTGGTATTTGACTATATTTTTTGCTCTTCTTCTCTTTTATTATCAGCATTCGATATCAAGAAATAATGAGCACCTAAAAGCATTTAAAAATAACAACTTTATCGGTTTATTATTTTTATTAGCTTTGTTGATTGAAAAATATAATATTTTTATTTAATTTATAGAAATGAAAACTCTTCCTAAAACTTCAATACATTTAAATGTTTGTGGGAGTAATTTCTTTAAATTAAAAAAATTGCTCCAAGATTTTAAAGAACCTAGGAAAAGTTTTGAGAAGTCTGTCAGTAAAAATGAAAAAGTTTTAATAAAGTTTAATTTATTATCAAAGACTAAGCACACTCTAACTTATGAGGTAAAGCATATTCATCCTGAAGATAGCCTCAATGATTTTGTAGTCAGGTTCTGTGTTTTCATTGACGCAAAAATGGTAGAGGTGATTTCCTTTCAAGGAGAGAAGCCTTTCCCTTTTTATGTAAAAAATAAATCTGTTCTTCAATCATCTGATGAAAAACATCAACAAAATACTTTCTTTTTTGACCTTCTTGAAAATTTACTTACTTTTGCAGAAGAAATAATTGAATAAAAATATATTTTATTTTCATGGCTTTGCATCATCTGCTGATTCAACAAAGGCAATAATCTTTGATGATTTTATAAAAGAGAAATTCCCAAATGTTCATCTCCATATCCCAAATATTGATAACTCAATAGAAAAATCTTTCATTCAATTAGAAAGTTTAGTAAAAGAGAATGAAGGTGATAGATTATTCATTGGAAGCTCACTTGGCGGTTTTTATGCATCTTATTTTGCTGAAAAGTTTGATTCAAATGCTGTTTTGATCAACCCCGCATCAAATCCATATTTAGGAATGGAAATGTATTTAGGAAAGAATACTAACTATTCAACAAATGAAGAATTCTACCTAACTAAAAAAGATCTTGAAATCTTGAAGCTGAAAAATGTCTCAAAAATAAAATCTCCATCGAACTATTTAGTGCTAATTGAAACTGGTGATGATGTTATTCCATTTAAGCACACTCTTGATTTCTATAAGGGCTGTAATTTTTGTATCGTTAATGGAGGAAGTCATTCTTTTGATTCTTTCAAAGAAAAGCTAGAAATAATCTCGAAATTTATGAAACTTTAGAAATTCTTGTAACAATTCTGAAAATATTGCCCTTAATATTAATATGTCTATTGCTTAGTTATTTCATTTGAGTAAACTTTACTTAGCATTTTAATTTGCACCATTTCCATGGTTAAAAAGGAACTCAATTATTTGAGTGAAGAGTTAAAATCGTTCAACTTCTTAGGAAGTCGGAAGTAGGTGAAAACCGAAGGAACGCGCCCGTTAACAGGATAACGTTAATCGTTCAACTCTTTTAGAGTCGGAAGTAAGCGAAAGCTGAAGGAACGCAACCGTTAAACCCGATCGAGTTTAACTTCAAAAATCCTGCAGACTAAAAAATGCATGAAAATTTATTTTTTAGGAGATATTTATGAATACTTTTGAATATATATGGCTTGATGGGTATCAGCCAGAACCAATGATGCGAAGCAAAGTTAAAGCCACTGAGGACGATACTCCTCCAGATTGGTCTTTTGATGGATCTTCAACTCAGCAAGCTGAAGGTGGGAGTTCAGACTGCTTACTTTTACCGGTGCAAACCTATGCAAATCCAAACGGGCACGATTTAGTTATGACTCAAGTTCAAGCAGCAGATCATACAACTCATCCCTCAAACTTTAGAGCTGCAGCTGCTGAAGTGGTTACAGATGAGTGGTGGTTTGGCTTTGAACAAGAATACTTCTTTACTGATCCGCAAACAGGTGAACCTCTAGGATGGGAAGATGGAACACCAAGACCTCAAGGAGAATATTATTGTGGTGTTGGTGCAGGTAATGTTGTTGGTAGAGAAATCTCAGATGCTCACTTAGAAGCTTGTCTAGATCTTGGTATAACCCTAACTGGGACAAATGCTGAGGTTGCCCTTGGACAATGGGAATATCAGTGTTTTGGTAAGGGCATTAAGGCCGCTGATGATCTTTGGGTATCAAGATATCTTCTTTATAAGATTGCTGAAGAATACGGTGTTGGTGTAAATATTCATCCAAAACCTAAAACAGGAGATTGGAATGGTTCAGGAATGCATTGTAATTTCTCAAATGAAGAAATGAGAACTGGTGGATCTGAAGAATTATTTTCTTCAATCTGTGATAAGTTAGGAGAAGTCCATGCAGAAGGAATTGCTTCATATGGTTCTGACAATGACATGAGGCTTACTGGTCTTCATGAAACACAAAGCATTGATAAATTCTCTTATGGTGTCAGTGATCGTGGTGCTAGTATTAGAATTCCAGTTTACACAGTTGAGCATGACTGGAATGGATATCTTGAAGATAGAAGACCAGCATCTAATGCTGATCCTTATAAGATATTATCTCATCTAGTAGGAACTCTTACTAAATAAATTTGTCTCTTCTAAATACGCGGGAATACTCTTCCCGCGTATTTATTTTTGAATAACGGGAAGATTCTCTTGTGTCCAAGTCATCATTCCACCGTTTAACCTAAAGGTTTCTTTAAACTCTGCTTTTTTAAGCTTTTCTCCAATATTTGCTGAGTTCCTTCCCATATCACAAACCAAAATTATTGGACGTTCTTTAAATTTATCTAATTCATGCATCTGATTATCAAATTCTTGATGTGGATAATTCAGTGCAGTCATAATATGTCCATTTTCAAAATCTTCTTTTTTTCTAAGATCAATAAGAATTGCATTTTCTTTGTTTACTAAGCGTGTAAGTTCATTGGGCTCAATTTTCTTGCCACCTTTATTCATTTCTGAATAAGCAAATAAGAATAAAAAGAAAAACAATGGCACTGAGAAATACCAATAATCAATTAAAAAAAGATTAAATTCCAACATATGAAGACATATTATCTATTAAAATAGGATTTTATCTAATAAAAATGAATCTAATTTTAATAAGGCATGGTCAAAGCGAGTGGAATGCCCTAAATCAATTTACTGGATGGAAGGATCCTGATCTTACGACCAAAGGTATTGAAGAGGCTCATAATGCGGGAAAGATAATAAAGGACTTAAAAATTAATTTTGACTTAGTCTTCACCTCTGCACTAGTAAGAGCTCAGAATACAGCTGAAATAATCCTTAAAGAAATAAATCAGCCTTTATCAACCATAAAAAATCAGGCTCTTAATGAAAGAAACTATGGAGACCTTGCAGGCCTGAACAAGGATGACGCAAGAAAAAGATGGGGTAATGAACAAGTTCATATTTGGAGAAGATCATATGATATTCCTCCTCCTGGAGGAGAAAGTCTTAAAGATACAGGTGAAAGAGTGCTCCCATTTTTTATTAAAGAAATACTCCCACATGTTTGTGATGGTAAAAATATTTTAGTTGCAGCTCATGGGAACTCTCTTAGATCGTTAATTAAGTTTCTTGATGACATTTCGGACGAAGATATTGTTAAGTTAGAAATCCCAACTGGGGCTCCGATACATTATGTTATTAACGAGGATGGTTCAGTTAAATCAAAAAAAGATTTCTTCAATGAATAGTTTTAGCAACAGAATTGTAAACTGGTACAAAAAAAATGGCAGGCATGATCTGCCTTGGAGAAAAAATATATCTCCTTATTCCATATGGATATCGGAGATAATGCTTCAACAAACTCAAGTAAAAACTGTTATCCCCTACTTCAATAAATTTATAGAAAAGTATCCTGATCTTGAGGCTTTAATTCAGGCATCTGAAGACGAGATATTGGCTCAGTGGTCAGGATTGGGTTTCTATAGAAGAGCAAAGAATATTTATAAAGCTTGTAGAATGATCAATGAAAATTTTAATAATAAGCTACCAACAAATATAAATGATTTAGAGTCTTTACCTGGCATAGGAAGATCTACAGCTGGAGCAATTATGTCAATCGCTTTCAATGAAGGTCATCCCATACTTGATGCCAATGTAAAAAGAGTGCTTGGAAGATATAAAAAAATATCTTTTAAGACTGAAAATGAAAAACAGAAAAAACTCTGGCTTATTTCTGAGAAACTTACTCCAAATAAGCGATCCTTTGAATATACTCAAGGAATTATGGATTTAGGAGCTACTCATTGTTCAAAATCAAAACCTAATTGTGATGTATGCCCAGTTAGTAATGATTGTTATAGTGCATTTGAGGAAGTTACTAATAATATAAGTTTGAAGAAAGCTATTCAAAAGCCTACTGTAAAGCTTAATTTTATTTTGCCTCATACAAAAAATGAAATCCTTATGCATAAAAAACAGGCTCCCGAATACTGGGAAAGTTTGTGGATTCCGATTGATGGAAATGAAGTAAAAATTAAAGGTACTCAAAGGTATTCAAAGATCAAAGTTAATCACCCGCTAAGTCACCTAAATCTTGATATGAAGATAAAAGCTTTCGAAATTGATAAAAAATATGATCTTGACTCTAATTTAGAGTATAAATGGATTAAGAAAAGTAAAGTTAATGAATATGCAATGCCAACACCTATCAAAAAAGTTGTGAGTGCGTTATGACGAAAATGGTTTTTTGTAGGAAATATCAAGAAGAGCTTCCATCGTTAGAAATTCCGCCAATGCCGGGCGAGCTTGGAATTGAATTACAAAAAACAGTTTCTGCAAAAGCTTGGGAAGAATGGAAGTCTCACCAAGTTACTCTAATCAATGAAAAGATGCTTGATATGTCAGATCATAAGAATAGAAAATGGCTTATAGAACAAATGCATCTATTTTTTGATAATGCTGATTATGCAAAAGCCGAAGGATTTAAGTCATTAGACTGATTAATGACATTGTCTTCATTCTTGCATATAATCCTTTGATCTAATTTGCCCAGATAGCTCAGTTGGTAGAGCAAAGGACTGAAAATCCTTGTGTCGGTGGTTCGATCCCACCTCTGGGCACCATTAGCACTCCCAAGATCTATCAATTTTTATACTTGCATCCCTCATTCCGAGTAAATTACATATTTCTAGTAGCATTTTTCTATGATTAATACCTTTGCTTTCGGGTGAAATGACTCCTCTAATAGAAATTTCTCCCGCAATAAACATACTAAGACCTAGAGATAGAGGCAAACCTGTAGCATCACCCATAGATAATTCTCGAGTTGGTGTTCCATCATAAGATACTCCTACAGACTCAAATTTATTATTCTTTGATCCAATTGCTAGAGCATATATTTCTGGAATACTGTTTTGTTGTTGGGAATCATTTGAAGAAGAGTTCCTCTCCAACCAATCTAAAAACCTAGCTGCACTTCTTTTTGAAAGTAGCCTTAGTGCAATGAGTTTGTTAATTAGTCTCAGTATAGTCATGATTAGTCTATCTCCATGAACTAAATTCATTGAAGCCTGAAGATTTTTATAATGTTTAGGAAAAGTAATTGCTTCTGGATGACCAAAGATACTTGGTTTGAATTTTCCTATTCGTGGATAGTCAATTTCTATCTCCTTCAAAGGTCTCGTCATTTGAAATTTTTTATCCTTGAAAATTTTTACTTTCCCAGAGATCTGTTCGATTCCATGAATCATCGCTGCATTAGTATCTTTTTGAGATGAAATATCTTCAGGCTTTGCCTCATTCATACTCCACCCGGTATATATTGTTTCTGCCTCATCAAGCTCATTTATGGCAATTGCTCCAAGCAAGTTTGTAATGCCAGGACTGGCTCCCATGCCTAATATTGCAAGCAAGTCTCTCTCTTTGGCAAGATGATCTAGCTCTAACATTTTTTCGGTAGGCTCCCAGTCATCACAAATATCCATGTAATGACAATTTGCATCCAAAGATGTCTTAAGCACTCCATATCCATATTTAAAAAATGGCCCAACTGTGTTCACGACAATATCAAAGCTCTTAAGAGTCCCATAAAGAAGTTCTTTGTCATTAATATTTAAACCAATTCCCTCCACATGAGATCCTAGTTGTTTTGCAAATTCCTCAGCATCCTCTTTATTAAGATCAGCTATGGTAAGTGATTGGATTTGATTAAATGAAGAAATAGCCTTTGAGGCATATCGTCCCATTCCACCACACCCTCCAAGAATTATTACTTTCATAAATTGAATTTATAAATTCTATCCATTTGTTTATCTATGATAGGAGTTTTTGACATAAGGAAATTTCTTGTCTTTTTTAATAATGGATTTGATATATGGTTATGAAGAGCTTGCTCTTTAGACAGTCTGGTAATCATCTTAACTCTTGGCTTCCTTATCCGCTCATAACGATTTTGAGTATCTTCTAAGTTGCCAATATCACTTAAAAGCTTAGCAAAAGAGTATCCATCCTCAATAGCAAGACATCCGCCCTGCCCTAAAAAAGGCACTATAGGGTGTGCAGCATCACCGAATAAAGAAATATTTTTAGCAAAATATTTTTTTAGCAAAGGCCTTGTATATATACCCCATCTAAAGAACTTATTTGAAGAATGAACCGTCTCTTTATGATTTTCAGACATAAAACCGATATCCTGAACGAGCTCATCTATACTACCCTCAGCTATCCAAGACTCATTATTTTCTTTAGTAGTTTTAATGCATCCCACAAAACTTGATAAAGAATTTGTTATTGGATAAAGAACTAAGTGCTTGTTTGAAGAGAGTTGAAGATATGCATCTTTTTGTGGATTATGGCCTATACATCGCCATGCAGAATAACCGCTATAAACTGGCTTTCCTGTGTCAAAAAAATCATCTCGTATTTTTGATTTTATTCCGTCGCATGCTGCTAAGTGAAGAACTTTATATGATTGATCATTCTTGAAGTTTAGAATCTTGTTGTCTGAATCAAATGAAACATATTCGTGATCAAAAATAATTCTTCCACCAAGCTCAATAAATTTCTTATATAAAATTGTCACAAGTTTTTCTCTGGAAATACAACAAACTCTCGAATCAATGGAAGTTATTGGTTGATCTTCGTCTAAAAAATTTATTTTTTCTGGAAAAAAACCTTCATTGGAAAGACTCTCTTTTAGATTAATCTTATCAAGCAGATTTATGGCGTTTGGAGATATGGATATACCTGCCCCGCCTTCTCTTATTTGAGATGATCGTTCAAAAATAATAGGTTGAATATCTTTTCTTAATAAAAAACATCCAAGAGATAATCCCGCGATACCTCCTCCGATAATGGCAATATGTTCAGAATAGTCATTCATAAATTATTTTCATTATATAATCTTTGGATGCTTAAATTTCTCGCTGTATTCATTTCTTTTGTATTTGCGGTTTCTTCTTATTCAGATAGTGCGAAAAATATCAGTTCAATTATGCTTATTGGAAATAGTTTTTTTTATTACAACAATAGTTTGCATAATCATCTTGGTGATCTTTATGATGCGGATCCTGATTTAGATACTCCAAGAAGGCGATCAATTACTATAAATGGGTCTTCTTTGTCTTGGCATGATGTTGAAAGCTACCTATCAAATGAAGAAATTGGAAGTTTTAAGATAGATTCAGATACAAATACCTATGAACCTTATGAAAAGCTTGATATTGATGTTGTTGTCATGATGGATTGCAGCCTCTGCCCCATAAATGATGAAAGAAAAGACAGTTTTTATAAATATGTTAAAAAACATTCTGAAACTATTAGATCAAAAGGAATAGAGCCAATCTTATTTATGAGTTGGCCATATAAAAATAAACCAGAGATGCAGGAGATGCTTGAAAAAGAGTTTTTTAAAGCCTCTAAAATAAATAATTTAAGACTAATCCCTGCTGGCCAAGCTTTTTTATACATTAATAAAAATTTTCCAAATATTAATCTCTATACAAAAGATCTTAGACATCCAAGCAAAGAAGGTACATATCTTGCAGCTTTAATGGTATTTGCGTCCCTGAGCAATAAATCACCAATTGGAAATACGTTCATGATGGACCTAGATCCTGAGGTAGCTGAAATCCTTCAAAAAGTTGCATGGATGACTCATGAAGATTTCCAAAAAAGAATAATGGATTTTGGTTTATAATAGTTAAAAATTATTGTTTAATATAAATTATGAAATTTTCTTCACTATCACTAGTTTTTGTCTTGCTTTTTTCAACCAGTTGCTCCCTGTTTGTAGATGAGTATCAAGTAAATTCAAGAAAAGTAATTGCTTATCTCCTTGAGGACTTACCCCTCCCAGACGATGCAGACATTATTAAATACCCATCAGTCCTTTTGGGTACTGGTGATGCAATATCAGGAAGAATTGTTCTTGAATCTGGCTATAGTCCTGCCGAAAATCTAATTTTTTATGGAAACGAAACCTTAACAACTGGATGGCAGTTAATCTCTTCTAAGGTTGGTGAAGAGGTTACTCTTATTTATTTTAAGAACGGAAGATATGCAACCCTTGAAATGACACCCAGAAATACTGTTAGCGGATTTATCGCAGGAGATGTTGGAAGTGATATTGTAATTTCAGTTGTGCATCCTGATGCTATATCTAACCAAAATCCTTACAACGATCTAAATTATAGTAATTTACCAGAAGTTCCTTAATATTTTTTAAATGGAATCACCTTTATCCCTTATAGCCGGAGGTACTGGCCTTGTTGGCAGTCATGTAATTAAAGTACTCTCAAAAAAATCGGGTGCACAGATCATTCTAGCTAGGTCATTTAATTCAGAAATACCGCAAAATGCTGATCTGCAAATAATTAATTTTGATAGCTTAGGTTCAAATAAAGTGAAGCTAAAAGATGGTATTGATCATGTATATCTATGCCTGGGTAAAAGACTTTCAACTTATGAGTTAGGATATATGCAACATAGTGCTAGAGAGAGTTTCAAATTAATAGATTTTGAATACCCTCTATCGATTGCAAAACTTGCATATGATAGAGGTGCTAGATCTATCGCCCTGGTTTCTGCTGTTGGCGCTCAAGAAGGATCTTTTAATTATTACTTTCATATAAAAGGAAAACTCGAGAACGAAATTAGAAAAATAGGATATGAAAATATATGCTTTGCTCGTCCAGGTCACCTGCTTGGAGCTAGAAAAGATTTTAGAGGTTATGAAATACCAGTTCTTGAATCAGGTTTAAGAATTGTAGCTCCTTTTATGCAGGGTCCTCTTAAGAATTTTAGGCAGATAGAAGCAAGGCAAGTAGCAAAGAGAATGGTAATGAATTTGCTAAATAAACAAAAGGGAGAATCTTATTTATACTATGAAGATTTCTTGAAAACAGAAACCTTTGAGTAGATTTCATCAGATTGTAAGAACTTAATTTTTAAATCTTCTCCTTCGCGGACAACAAAAATACTCTCTAGCCATTGCTTATTCTCTTTTAATAATATCTCTGGTGCATGTGGATTTGGATATATAAAAACTCCAATATTGAGATAGCTGGCGTGAGCTGAATTATTATCAATAGTGATAGTAAAATCAGAAAGAAACCATTCTGTTGACTCCCACCCAAGAAATCCTGCAGACTCAATAAAATCTGTAAACTCATTAAGTGTAAATTTGTCACCCATCTCATAAATAATAAAGTCATCTGTCACTTTCTGGCTTAAAAGCTCTTTATTGTAGTTTTTGATATTTAGGGCATTAAAAAATTCATTGATGTGATCTATGATCATATCTTCAGTAAGTTGTTCCTGAGAAAAAGAAAAAAGAGGGATTAAAAGAAAAATCAAGAATTTCTTCATAACGAAGTAATTATATTTGAAAATCTGTATTTAGTTAATTAACCAAAATCCTTCAGCATTTTTTTAAGCTCTAAAGAGTGCTGCTCTTCTTCTCCAATCATGCCTCTTGCATATTCTTCAAGATAAATTGATCTATCCTCAACAAGAGAAAGGAGATCTTTATACAAATCGACTGCGTGCATCTCATGCTCAAGGCTTTCTTCCAATATATCTTTTATAGTATGTCTATTAGTCTCTTTTATCTTTGCAATGTTTTGCGTTGGATGCCCATCTAAGCCAGTAAGAATTTCTCCAGCTTGTTGAGCATGGAGTAAAGATTCATTCGCTTGCTCTTTTAAGAAATCAACTATTGGGATTCTATGAGGCCCACTTACCATCATTGAAGAATGGGTATATCTCACAACACCAGCAAGTTCGCATTCCATAACTTCATTGAGAATCTCGCAAACTTTTTTAACGTCAATATCTTTCATCTTATCTCCTTTTAAATAAGATGGATTCTACATTAAATTTTTCTTAAATCTCCTATTGCGAAATGAAGTAATAATCATTCTCATTATGAATTAGTTTTTTCAAATAGGTAATGTGACACAAAATATTCCTCTCCTCTATTCATTGCAAAGAAAACCTCACAAGTAAGGAAAAATATTCTCCATCTATTAAACCAAACAACTGGATCATCATAATGATCTTTGAAAATATCCATTATTTCATTTTTATTTTTATAATGATTTTCAAGCCACCCTTTTGAGGTTTTTGAGTAATGAACACCATTAACATCCCATTGTTTTGTAACAATTAAATCTTCTTCAAAATAGCTAAATATATCCTTGCTGGGCATAATGCCTCCCAAGAAGAAATATTTTGTCATCCAATCTAAATCATGTCTTACTTCATAAAGATAAGTAATTTCTTTATTACAGAAGATATGGACAAAAAGCTTTCCATTGTCCTTAAGCAAACTACTTAAAGAAGATAATATTGATTTATAGTTTCTTAGGTGCTCAAACATTTCAATAGAAATAATCCGATCAAAATGATTATCTAAATTAAGGTTATTTACATCCATTTTGATTGCCTTAATATTTTTAAGATTCCTTTTTTCTGCCTCTTCATTAATAAAATTAATCTGATCAAACGAATTGCTTACTGAGGTAATATTAGATTCAGGAAATTTCGCTGCAGCATAGAGTGAAAAACTGCCCCATCCACATCCCAGATCCAGTATTTCTTGACCATCTAAAATATTTGCTCTCTCTATATATGAATCCAACATCTTATCTTCAGCTTCATCTAAGGAGGTCTGACCATCAAATAATGAGCAAGAATACTTCAGTCTATTACCAAGTACTTTTTTAAAAAATTCTGGAGGTACTTCATAATGTTGATCATTAGCATCAACTGTTTTTTCCGCGACAACTCCATCTGATAATAAGTTAATAACTTTTTCTTTATTCCTTTCAATATCAGATTCTGCAAGCCTTCTATTTGATAAAAAGAGTGCTGCTCTCTTAATTAAAAAGTCTGGAATGTAGCCTCTTTCGGTAAGATAAAGTAAAAATTTTGTCATTTATTCTCCAATAAATATTGTGAAACTGAAATTCTTTCATTTAAAAATCCACCACGACAATATGCAAGATACATATCCCAAGTATTTTTAAATTTTTTATCAAAGCCCAATGCTTCGACTTGATCCCAGCGATCTTGAAAATTAATAAACCAAGTCTCTAAAGTTTTTGCATATGATTCTGGGAAATTTTTTTGCGAGATAGATTTAAGCTCATTATTTTTAGCAAGCCTATGAATAATTTTATTACTAGCAAGCATGCCTCCAGGAAAAATATATGTTTGGATAAAATCAGGATTTTTTTGATAGCTATCAAAAAACTCGTCTCCAATGGTAATTGTCTGAATGGCGGCTTTACCATTTTCCTTAAGCAACCCCTTTATTTTTGAGAAGAATACCTCCCAATATTCTGACCCAACTGCTTCGAACATTTCAATTGAAACAATGGCATCAAATTTTCCTGATATCTTTCTATAATCAATGAGCTCAATCTCAGGGATCTTTTCCATTTGCCCGATCCTTGTTTTAGCAAACTGGAATTGGCTTGGTGATATTGTGATTCCCTTAACGTCGAAACCCCTCCTCCCAGCATATTCTAAGAATCCTCCCCAGCCACATCCAATCTCAAGTATTCTTGCTCCTTCTTTCAGATTTAGCATATCTAGTATCGACTGATATTTATTTTCTTGTGCCTCACTTAAGTTATTTGTTTCTTCATAAAATATGCCAGAAGAGTATGTCATAGACTCATCCAGCCACAAATTATAAAAATCATTTCCTAGGTCATAGTGTGCTTCAATATTTTTTTTGCTTCCCTTAAGCGTATTTTTATTAAAAAAATGATTAATTTTTGCGAAAATCTTTAGGGAAAGCATGCCATTTGAGATCTTTGAAAAAGCATCTAAATTCTTCGGAAGATAGTCCATTAATTCAATTAGATCTTCTGTTTGCCAGTAATTATTGATATAGCCTTCCGTAAGTCCCAAAGCTCCGCGTCTGAATATAGTCCAAATCCCAAGCCAGGAATTAAAAGTAATTTCTATAGAAGATTGATGATTTCCTAGCTCTATCCTTTTTCCATTTGGAAGAGTAATTGAAATGTTCTTATCTTCAAGTTCGCCAATGTTCTTGTTCAAGAAATTTTGAATAAGTTTAGTCAGCATATCCGCTATCTCCATGAGGAAAGATTTTAAATTTCTTTATCCAAAGAAAGAATGCTTGAATATGGATCCTAACAAGAACGAGAAGAGAGCTTAGGGCTAGACCAAAATAGAATACTAGCTTCTTTATTCCTGTCATTTTCATAACTGTGCCTCGAATATTTGTAACGATCTCTGCTTTTTTTTCTTTGTTAAACTGATTTATCTTTATTTTAAATGGGTTTCTGGATAAATTAAATTTATAGAAACCGGATTTCTCTGCAAAAGGAGAAACATACATATTCTTCTCAACCTCAAGCCAAATGTTTTCAGAAATAGCTTCCCCATTATTTTCAACAATATAAATTTGGTCTTCATAAAATGTATTTTTGACTTCAGCTATAAAAAATTTACAACCTTCTTTGGTTTCTAAAAACCAAAAACATACTGGGTTAAAAGATTTGATAAATCCAATATTGGGTGTTCTGAGAAGATTTACTTTGCACATATTAGCTTCAATATCTTTTTCTTTAATAAAGGACTTCATTGAGTCAATTACTTTGGCTGACATGTCAGAATAATTATCAGCAAAACTTAAAATCTTAGAATTAATATGTTTAAACTTTTCTGAGTTGAAATCAAATACATCCTCAACAAAAGCTGATTTATATTTATATTCAAACTGATGCTTTTTATTGCCTACTCTTCTATGAGATACATCACCATCGAATAAATTTAGTTTTGCTTTATCCATTAATAATCTTTATAACTTCTAATGAAGATTTAATGCCATCTTCATGAAATCCATAACCAAGATGAGCACCTGTAAAATATGTTTTTCTATTCCCCTGAATTGATCGTATCAATTTTTGTCCTTTAATTGTTTGTTCGCTATAAAGAGGATGTTCATATTTAATTCTCTTAAAAACTTTTTCTTCATCAACATCAGGATAATTTCCAAGTGTTACAAAAATATCTCTCTCGATGTCTAATTTCTGTAAATTATTCATCCAATAAGAAACATAATCATATTTATTATTCTTAAAAGAGTTCCAGGAAGACCAAAGAGATTTCTCATTTGGCATCAGGTTTTGATCATGATGAAGCAAAGCATTGTTAGTTGTGTATTCGAACATAGATAATATTTCTTGTTCCTCAGAGGACATATCATCAACTATTGCTCCAACCTGATTAGCATGACAGGCAAAAATAATTACATCATATTGATTTTCTATATCATTATTTAGAACAAATACTTTTTCTTTTTCTCTTTTTATCGATACGTTTGCATTTTTAAAAACATTATTTATTTTTGAGTGATTAATTAGTTTTTCTATATAGGTATTACTTCCACCCAAGACTGAAAACCACTGAGGCCTTTTAATTAGATCTAACAATCCATGATTATTAAAAAATCTAGAAAATGATTTCATTGGGAATCTACTAATTGATTCCTGGGATGAAGACCAAATTGATGCAGACATCGGATATACATAATTTTTCTTAAAGAATTCTGAGAATTTTTTTTCTCTTAACCAATCTTCTATTGATCCATTTGAATCTACATTTGATGCAATATTATTAAATCTAACCATTTCAAGAAAAATCCTTATTTTTTTTAAGCTATTAAAGAATCTAAATTTTTTAAATTCTTCTGAGCACCATGAAATATTTTCTGTATCGACACTAAAAGACATGGAGGTTGGATGAAGTTCAATTTCTAATTCAAGGAACAGTTTTGTTAATAAAGGATAATTTCTATCATTCATTACTATAAAGCCTGAGTCGACTCTTATTTTTTTTTCCAGCTCAAGAGTATGTGTATGAGTGTGCCCACCCAACCTAGAGTCTTTTTCAAACAAATCTACTTCGTGCTGATCAGAGAGATAATAAGCTGCAGAGAGACCAGATATTCCTGATCCAATAATCGCTATTTTCAGAATTTACCCCTTGTGAACCTCATTCTTATCGTATAAATCCTAATTAAAGCTACAAAGGTAATTACGCATTGAGTAAAAATTGAAATTGATAATGGATCAGACCAATGCCACCTATCTATTGTTATCCAAAGTAAAAAAGTTTGAAGTGGGAAATTAATACATAGTCCTATTAACACAATGATAATACTTTCACGAAATGCAGTTTTTTCTGTTTGATTCATAACTATCCTCTAAATTTGAAAAGGCTTATGAAATTTTTACAGCTGTTCCGTAGGCCATCACCTCTGAGGCACCTTGAACAATTTGAGATGTTTGGAACCTGAAATTGATAATTCCATTCGCTCCTTTTTCTTTAGCTTCCTGGATCATTCTTTCATATGCCTGATCTCTAGCTCTTTCTAAAAGCCTTGAGTAACTAACAACCTCACCGCCAACAAGATTTTTCAGAGTAGCGAAGAAATCGCTTCCAACATTTCTTGCTCTCACTGTACTACCAACAACTATGCCTAAGTATTCTTCAATATTTTTGTTCTCGATTGAATTGCTGGAAACAACTAAAAAATTATCACTGTCCATTAATAAAGAATATTATAAAAAGTAATATTTTTCTATATGGTTTTTAGATTTCAGAGTGAGCAATTTGAGCTGATAATACAAAAATATCCATTGCGACATCAAGCTCATCAATGTCAATATAGGTTGGAGCTATCCTCAAGACTGAATCATTTGGATCATTGCCGTAAGGATAAGTTGAGCCTGCAGGTGTTAGCATTAGTCCAGCCTCTGCACACAGCGCAACAATTCTTTTAGCAATTGGTTTTTTTGAATAGAAGGTTACGAAATACCCACCAGTTGGATTTGTGTATTCACCTACTTCGCTGGGTAGATTTGAAAGTTTTTTATTAACAAGTTCAAACTTTGGCTTAACAAAACTGGCATGCTTCTTCATATGTTCAAGAACATTTGATTTATTTTTAAAGAAATTAACATGTCTTCTTTGATTAATTTTATCTGGACAAATTACCATCATGTTCCTTACTCTTTCAATTAATTTAAAATTCTTTTCGCCAGTTGTTAAAAAAGCCATGCCGCCTCCGCCAAAAGTAACTTTTGAGAAAGAAGTAAATACAGCTACATTGTCTAAAGCACCCAAACCATCTGCTAAGAGAGGGATTGGTGTCTGAACTCGCGTTTCATCGAAATCATGAATTAAATAAGCATGATCAAATAAGTTAATAAAGCTTGAGTTATATTCTTTGGTAATCTTTAAAAGGTTTGTGATGTTTTCGTCAGAAAATACTTCGCCAGAAGGGTTGGAATGCCTCGGAACACAGATTAATCCCTTTATATTTGGATATTTGGAAAGTTTCTTATTTAAATCATCAAGATCGATACCAGATGAGCAGAGATTTACAGTATGCATTTTTAGACCAAGGCCTTCTAGAGTTGCAAAATGCCTATCAAATCCAGGCACGGCACACAGAAATGCTGGCTCTTTATCATTTTTCCATGGATCATCATCTAGCCCAAAGAGAAATCTTCCTAAAAGAAGTTGAGTCATTAGAAGATAGCTTGATTGTTCTCCGGCGATTGTTAAATCTATTTTGCTATCAAGAATGTCTGCACCAAGTTTTCTAGCCTCTATAATTCCAATTGGCTCTCCATAATTCCTTAAGTCAACACCATTTTCTCCAATGGGATCGACAGCCTGAGTCATTAAGTTATTCGATAAGTCTAGTTGGTCGGAATGTGGTTTTCCTCTAGTAAGATCAATTGATAAGTTTTTTTGCTTTAGTGCTTTAAAACTTTCAAGTAATTTTTCCATCACATTATGAGTGTTATCAATTTAATGAAATAATAATGCATATGAATGAAAATATAAATTTAATTTTCTTAGAGCTTCTGTTAGCGATCCCTTTAGTTGGAATTGTGCTTTGGTTTGTTTATAGGATGAGCAAAAATTATAACTCAAATATTGAGGAAATAATTTCCAAGGTAGTTCAGGAAAAGAATGAAAGCTCTTCAAAGCATAATTTAGAGAAAATCGATTTAACGCTTAAGCCCTTTAAAGAACAACTACGAAATCTAAATGAAGAAATTGTTGGCTTAAAAGAAGAACAGGCTGCATCAAAAGAAAGTTTTAAAGATCACGTATCAAAAATAATTGAGCAAACTGATAATATCGGCAAAGAAGCAAGAGACTTAGCTTTAGCTTTGAGTGGAAATGTCCAAACTCAAGGTGCCTGGGGAGAACAAGTTTTAGAAAAAACACTTGAGGAATCTGGATTGAGGAAAGATAAAGACTATGTGCTCCAAAAAAAATTTACTGCCAGCGATGGATCTACTGTTCAACCGGATGCTGTTGTCTTTATGCCAGATAATAGAAGTATCATTATCGACTCAAAAGCCTCTCTTACAGCATACTTAAGGTATGTTGATACTGAAGATGAGTCTGAAAAAGAAAAACATCTAAAAGAACATCTAAGCTCCCTAAAGACTCATATAAAACAACTTTCATCTAAGTCTTATAAAAGTATTGAAGAGCTTGGATCAGCTGACTATATTTTAATGTTTATCCCAATTGAATCAGCTTTGTCTCTTGCGCTTATGAATGATTGGGACCTTCAGAAAACCGCCATGCAAAGTAAAATGGGATTTGTAACACCAACTAACTTGATAGCAATCCTTAGAGTCGCTGAAAGTTTATGGCGACAAGATAGATTGAGTAAAGATGCCGAAAAAATTGCTCTAAGAGCTGGCCTAATGATTGATAAGCTTGTTGGCCTTAAAACAGACTTTGAAAAGGTAAAAAGTAGCTTCAATGCTACTCAAGATGCGATAAATGAAGCAGAAAAGAAGTTAAGCACCGGTAAGGGAAATCTAACAAATCAAGCAAAAGAGTTACAAGAAATGGGAGCCAGATCAAAAAAAGTTCTAGCAGACTCAGATAACAAATAAATATAGTGCAGCATCTAAGATTATTAAAAATTCTGTCATATCCTTGGCTGATATTTATATCAATAATATTTCTTACCTTTATTTTTTTAGGCTTCACTCAGCCACTCAATGAATATGTAACAACATCTTTGATAATTAAGATGACGTCTAACACCTTATTGTTATGCATGCTGGTTGCAATATTCACTTCTCTGATAGCTGTTCCTTGCTCAATCTTTGTGACAATGTTCGATTTTTATGGGAGAAAGTTTTTTTCATGGGCTTTATGTTTGTCCCTAGCATTTCCTATCTATGTGTATGCTTTTATTTTTGTTGGGGCTGCTGAAGAAATCAGCTTCATTTCTAGCTCTATTAGAGAAAATATCGTGTTGTCTGCTTTAATAATGTCTCTCGGTTTATATCCTTATACGTTCCTTCTATGTAAGGCGCAGTTAAGAAAAACTGGAGTATCTATATTCAAAGCATCAAAGTCTCTAGGAAAAAATAACTTCCAAACAATTTATCTTATTCTTCTCCCGTCTCTGAAGCCTGCGATAATAGCTGGAACAGTTCTATGCATCTTTGAAACTATCTCTGATTTTGGAGGCGTTGCAACACTTGGTATTAATACTCTAACTGTTGGCATCTTTAATATTTGGTTTGGTTATCAAGACTTAATATCTGGAGCAAAAATATCTCTTATGCTTTTCTTATTAGCAATGATTATTTTGTATATCAGTAAACTAAGCTCTGAAAGTAGGAAGTCATCAGGTGCTGGGAAAGCAAATCATAGTTTAATTAAGCCTAGTAAAATATTTAATTTCTCAATTGCCCTATTTTGTTCATTTGTTTTTGTAATAACCTTCATCTTTCCATTTATACAACTTATAGTTTGGTCTTCAGAAAATATCAAAAATAATATTCCATTAGAGCTAATTTTTAATTCTTTCTTCATAGGTTTTATAGTTGCATTAGCTGCTTCAGTTATTGCAATAATTCTTTCACTGGGGAGCTTCAAAAGCTCAAATAAAATTATTTTTAATCTATCGACAATAGGTTATGCAATCCCAGGCTCTGTTCTTGCAGTTTCTATATTATTAGTCTTTAGCTTTTACTTTGATTTATCAGTAACAGTATTCGGCATATGGGGATTATTTTTATGTTTGGTAATAAGATTTATAACTCCTTTAATACGTTATTTGGATGCTGCCCTTTCGAGTATGGCCGAAGAGACCCTTTCTGCAACAAGGATCTATTCGAAAAGCTTATTGAAAACTTTTAGGAATATATATTTTCCAGCTTTATATCCATCTCTGTTGTTAGGCTTTTTAGTTGTTTTTATAGAAGTGATTAAAGAGCAGCCTGCAACACTATTGTTGAGGCCGGTAGGTTTCGATACCTTGTCATCAAAGATTTATAATTTTACCTCAGAGGGTCAATGGGAATTAGCTGCAACTCCCAGCATAGCCATGATTCTTTTAAGTTTAATTCTTGTATTGATATTAAATAATAGAGTTGATAATGAATAGAACCTTTCTATATGAATCTCATCTGGGCTTGGGATCAAAATTTGTTAATTTCTCAGGATGGGAAATGCCCATACATTATGGCTCTCAGATTAATGAACATAATTCTGTAAGAAATAGTGCTGGTATTTTTGATGTTTCTCATATGAATATCTTTGATTTCTATGGTGTGGAAGCGAAAGAATTTATGAGACATGTGTTAACAAATGATGTGAATAAAATTGACGATGGTTCTGCACTTTATAGTGTAATAACGAATAATGAAGGCGGGATAATAGATGATCTAATCGTTTATAAATTTAACAATGAAAAATTCAGAGTCGTATCAAACTGTTCTACTTTTGATGATGTAAATAACTTCTTTGAATCAAATATTATCAAATTTGATTGTGAGTTCCGTCATAAACCAAGTTTAGGCATTCTAGCTATACAAGGACCAGAATCTGAGATTGCTCTTAAAAATATCCTTAAACTAGAGCTTTCAAACTATAAAAGTTTTTCATTTACTGAAAGGAATAAACTTTTCGTTTCAAGGACTGGTTATACAGGGGAAGATGGTTTTGAGGTTATTGGTGAGCCTGAAGAATTACAAAACATTTGGGATTTATGTATTTCTAGGAGCATTCCTCCAATTGGTTTGGGTGCAAGAGATACTTTGAGAGTTGAAGCTGGGATGAATCTCAATGGCACAGACATGACCATAAAGAATAATCCCTTTGAGTCTAATTTAGGTTGGGTTGTCGATTTTAGTGATATCGAAAGAGATTTTATAGCTAAAGAAAAGCTTCTTGAAATTAAAAATACCAACAAGATTAAGCTTGTTGGTGTTTTACTTAATGAAAAAGGAATTCTGAGAAGTGGTCAAAAGATTATCAAAGATGATTTTGAGGGAGAAGTTACAAGTGGTACTTTTTCGCCGTATATGAAGAAAAGCATTGGCTTAGCTAGGATACCGATGGATATCAATGAAAATGCAAATGTGCTGATAAGAAATAAGCTTCTAAATGTAAAAATATTATCGCTACCTTTTATAAGAAAAGGTAAAATTATGATATGAATGAAACTCCAAGTGATCTTAAATTTCTGGATTCGCATGAATGGGTAAAAGTGGATGATAATACTGTTATAGTTGGTATCAGTGATCATGCTCAGAATGAGCTTGGAGAGGTTGTCTTTGTTGAATTACCAGCAATTGGAGATGAGTTCGTCTCAGGCGATGAAGCAGCTGTAGTAGAATCTGTAAAAGCTGCATCTGAAGTGTATACTCCCTTGTCTGGTGAAGTTATTGAAGTAAATGAAGCTCTTGAAGAAAGCCCTGAGCTTGTAAATACCTCTCCTTATGAGGATGGTTGGTTCTTCAAATTAAGAGTTAGTGATGAAAATCTTGGAAGCATAGATAGTCTTATGACAGCTAAAGAATATTCATCCATGCTTGATGGTAATAGTTAATTAAATCAAAAATGAATCAAATTAAATCTTTCGTTGATAGGCATATTGGTATTGGTGCTGATGACCAAAAAGATATGCTAGATTTTCTTGGTTACAAAGATATGCATGCATTTATTGAGGATGTTGTGCCTGAAAGTATATTAGAGGATGATTATTTAGATCTTGGAGATGGATTGTCAGAGATGGCGGCTCTGAAAAAGCTTGATAAGGTTGCTAAGCAAAACAAAGTCTTTAGATCTTATATTGGGCAGGGTTACTATGGAACCGTTACTCCTAAGGTCATTAAAAGAAATGTATTTGAAAATCCTGGATGGTATACCTCATATACTCCATATCAAGCTGAGATTTCTCAAGGAAGATTAGAGGCACTAATAAATTTCCAAACAACTATCTGTGAGTTAACCTCAATGGAAATAGCTAATGCATCTCTTCTTGATGAGGCTACAGCCGCAGCTGAAGCTATGATGCTAGCAAAAAGAGTATCGAAAAATAAATCTAATTATTTTTTTGTTGATAAGAACTGTTTCGGGCAGACTATTTCTGTTCTTAAAACAAGAGCTAAACCATTTGGTATTGAGCTTGAGGTTGGAGATCCTCAAGATTTTAATGAAAAAGATTTTTTTGGAATGTTAATACAATATCCAAATAAATTTGGAGAAATAGAAGATTTTTCAAGGCTATCAGATTACTGCAAAAAGAATAAGTCCTTGCTTGTTTGTGCTACTGATCTTCTTGCCTTGACTCTTTTGAGACCTCCAGGGGAAATTGGTGCTGATATTGTTATAGGCTCATCCCAAAGGTTTGGAGTCCCAATGGGATTTGGAGGGCCACATGCTGCATTTATGGCTACACATGAGAGTTTTCAAAGGTCGATGCCTGGAAGAATTATAGGGGCATCTAAAGATGCTAGCGGAAATCTATCCTACAGGCTTGCACTTCAAACAAGAGAACAGCACATAAGGCGAGAAAAAGCCACTAGCAATATTTGTACTTCTCAAGCGCTACTTGCTGTGATGGCTGGCTTTTTTGCTATTTATCATGGTCCAAATGGCCTGATAGGAATTGCTAATGATGTCCATAAAAAAACTCGTAAACTTTTTAGCGCTCTTAAGTCTGGCGATCATGAAATTCTAAATAATAACTTTTTTGATACTCTTTCTATTCGCTTAAAAGGAGACATTTCGGAGATAAAAACTCGTCTACTCGATGCAAAAATAAATATTAATTGGTTTGATAATAATTTAGTTAGTGTCTCAATAGATGAAGCCACAACCTCTGAAGATATTGCTGATCTAGTCTTTGCGCTCTCAGGAAAGCCTATATTAAATGATTCCGAAGATGGTGAAGCTAGTCTTAATAAAGAAATAGTTAGATCCTCTGATTTTATGAAACAGGAGCGTTTTAATAAATATCATTCCGAAACAGAGATGATGAGATATATTAAAAGACTATCTGATAAGGATATCGCGCTCGATAGATCAATGATTCCACTTGGCTCTTGTACAATGAAATTAAACTCAGCTTCGGAAATGGCGCCAGTAAGCTGGCCAGAATTTGCAAATATGCATCCATATTGTCCGACCGATCAAACAAAAGGTTATCAAGTTCTTATTAAGGACTTAAGAGAAATGTTATCAGGTATTACAGGGTATTATGATATTTCACTTCAACCAAATGCTGGTTCTCAAGGTGAGTATGCAGGTCTCCTAGCAATTGATGCATATCATAAGAATAATGGTGATGACAATAGGTCAATCTGTCTTATTCCTAGGTCAGCTCATGGTACTAATCCTGCCTCAGCAATGATGGTTGGAATGAAAGTTGTCCCTGTTGAATGTGATTCGGAAGGGAATATTGATCTTAAGGACTTAAAAGAAAAGTCATCTCTTCACAAAAGCAATTTATCAGCAATTATGATCACATATCCTTCCACTCATGGAGTCTTTGAAAGTAATGTGAGAGAAGTTTGTAAAATTGTTCATGACCATGGAGGGTTAGTTTACATTGATGGAGCTAACTTGAATGCTCTTGTTGGTATTGCAAAACCCGGTGAGTTTGGTGGTGATGTTTCTCATCTCAACCTGCATAAAACATTCTGCATTCCTCATGGTGGAGGTGGACCTGGAGTCGGCCCGATAGGAGTTGTAGAAAAACTTAAAGATTTTATGCCTTCACATCATGAAAATATTCAAAATGTAGGTCCTGTATCCTCAACAGATTTTGGAAGTGCCAGCATTCTACCAATTAGTTGGATGTATATTGTAATGATGGGATCAAAGGGTTTAAAACAAGCTACGATGACTGCCATTTTAAGCGCGAATTATGTTGCAAAGCGCCTAAGCGATCACTATCAAATACTTTATAAGGGTGAGAACAACCTAATTGCTCACGAATGCATAATAGATGCAAGACCTTTCAAAGAGTCCTCAAATATTGATGTTGATGATATAGCTAAAAGGCTTATGGATTACGGTTTTCATGCTCCTACTATGTCCTGGCCAGTTGCAGGTACTCTTATGATTGAGCCTACTGAAAGTGAGTCGAGAGAAGAATTAGATATATTCTGTGATGCTATGATTTCTATTAGGAAAGAAATAGAGGAAATTGAAAAGGGCAATGAGGATTCTAAAAATAATATTCTAAAAAATTCGCCTCACACTGTAGAAGAGCTTAGCAGTGATAATTGGGAACATAATTATTCTAGAGAAAAAGCTGCATATCCACTGGATTACTTAAAAGCAAGAAAGTATTGGCCGCCTGTAAAGAGGATAGATAACGTTTACGGTGATAAAAACCTATTTTGTACCTGTCCAGATATGGACGAGTTTTAGATAGGTAAATCTATAATTTCCCAACCACGGTCTTTAGATACTCTAAATAAATCATTATCTGGGTTAACTGCCACCGGTTTTTCTACTTTCTGCAAGAGAGGCATATCTAAGATTGAGTCAGAATAAAAGGTTGTGCCATTAAAATCTGAGAACCCATTATTTTTCATCCATGCCTGCACATTTTTTAACTTCCCCTCTCCTAGCGATGGAGGATCTTCAATTCTTCCGGTATAAATATTGTTTTCTTTTTCACATGTTGTACAAACAACATTTTTAAATTCTAATCTTTTGGCAATTGGGTCAGCAATTATTGAGGTTGTTCCTGAAGCAAGAAGTAGCTCTTCATCTTTTTCGTAATGCTTATGAATTAACCTTAAAGCATAAATATTAATTGAAGGTTCAATAATTTCCTTCATAAAATCTGATCTAATTTCAGAAATATAGTCATCACTATTGTCTTTAAGGTATTGAATAGTAAATTCATAATAGTCTTTATAATTAACATCACCTTCTCTAAATTTCTTCTGAAATTCAGCATTTTGTTCAAAATATTCTTCTCTTTTTACAAATCCTTTATTTATAAGATAATCCAGCCAGGAATGATCCGAGTTGCATTTAAGAATGGTATGATCTAAATCAAAAATTGCTAATTTTTTATTAACAGTCATGGATATTAAAGAAAAAGGTTATCGTTTAAATGTTGGTATTATTGTAGCCAATTCAGATGGTAAATTGTTGTACTGCAAAAGAAAAAATTCCACCAACTGGCAATTTCCTCAAGGTGGTATAGATAAAAATGAGGATATTTTTGATGCTGCGCTAAGAGAATTATATGAAGAAGTTGGTATTGAAGAAAACAAAATAAAATTAATTAAAGAATCTGATAATTGGTATAAGTATGATCTTCCCAAAAAATATAAAAGAAATAGTTTTCTATGGGAAAGTTTTAAAGGCCAAAAGCAAAAATGGTTTTTGTTTAAGTTGATTGAAGAAACTAAGATTGATTTAAATAATGAAAATAACCCTGAGTTTGACGAATTCAATTGGGTTGATTATTGGAAACCTCTTGATGAAATAGTTGAATTCAAAAGGGAAATTTATGAAAAAGTCTTAACTGAGCTTGAGCCAGCATATAAGTTGGAGTTTAGTAAATAATGGAAATACCTATCTATATTATTCTCGGTTTATTTGTGGGTGTCCTTGGCGGGTTATTTGGAATTGGTGGCGGTGTAATTATTGTTCCAGCATTACTATTTGTTCTTACTTATCTTGGATATGAGTCTGATCTACTAATACACATTTGTGTTGCAACATCGCTTGGAACTATATTCTTTACTGCATTTGCATCTGCATTTGCTCACAATCAAAAAGGGAGTGTTGATTGGAGCTTTTGGCGCAAACTTTCCATTGGTATTGCTCTTGGTTCTTATTTTGGCTCAGTATTATCAATATCTATAGAAGCCTCGACTTTAAAAGTAATTATAGGTGTCTCATACCTTCTTATTGCACTTCAAATACTTTTAAACGTTAATATGTCATCAAAAGATCTTAAGCCTTCTTTTAGCACTATCCTTTATGGTACAGGTACTGGAGCTGCATCATCAATACTAGGAATTGGCGGTGGGAGTTTCACTGTTCCATACTTAAATTATGCTGGTCTAAAAATGGTTAATAGTGTGGGAACAGCATCGGCATGCGGAGTAATAATTTCTTTTTTTGCATCTCTTGGTTTTGTTTTAACTGGACTTGGGGAAGATCAAACATTGGAGAAATCTATTGGTTTAATTTACTGGCCTGCTTTAGTAGGGATTTCTTTAGGTAGTCTATTTAGCGCTCAAGCTGGCGTTTATCTAGCTCACAAGATAAGTGAAAGATTATTAAAAGCTCTTTTTGGTATTTTTATTCTCTTAGTAAGCTACTATATGCTTTTTATATGATTATTGAATTATCAGATTTTTTTAACAACCCAAGCCTGGTCTCGATTGGGAGTATATCTATTCAGTACTATGCAGTTACATGGATACTTTCAGCTATATTTATTTATCTCCATCTTGCAAATAACTCAATCACAAGAGAAATTGGTATTTCTAAGGAAAAGGCAAATGATCTCGTCTTTTTATATGGATTAATATTTGGAGCAATGATTGGTGGAAGAATTGGCTATATGCTTTTTTATGGATTTGATCAGCTTATAAATAATCCTCTCAAGCTTTTCTATATTTGGGAGGGTGGTCTTTCCTTCCATGGAGGATTAATTGGTGTAATCATCTCGATGTTTATTTTTTCAAAACAAAATAGGATTAACTTTATAAGACTTCTAGACTCCGCTGCCTTAAGTATGCCTATAGGTCTATGCCTAGTTAGGATTGGCAACTTTTTAAATGGTGAGCTTTATGGAAGAGCTACAGATGGAAGTTGGGGCTTCATTTTCCCAACTGATCCATTTGGTCTTACAAGACATCCTTCTCAACTGTATGAATCTCTTGGTGAAGGCCCTTTGCTATTTATCCTATTAATGATTGTAAATAAATACACAAAAAAAAGAGGGCTAGTTGCTGGATCTTTTCTATTTTTTTATGGAAGTATAAGATTTGTAATAGAAAATTTTAGGCAACCAGATTCACACCTTGGTTTTATTTTTTCTGATTTTCTTACAATGGGTCAACTTTTATGTATTCCTATGATCCTTATTGGTTTAATATTCATAGTTACTTTTAAAAATAAAAATGAAATCATATCTTAATCTTCTATCTCACATTTTAGAAAATGGAGAAAAGCGTGAAGACAGAACTAATGTTGGAACTATTTCTTCGTTTGGGCATCAACTTAAATTTGATTTAAGGGATGGATTCCCTGCTGTAACCACAAAAAAACTTGCCTGGAAGGGTGTTGTTTCTGAGCTTATTTGGTTTCTAGAAGGTTCTGATGATGAAAGAAGATTAGCGGAGATAAGGTATAACAAAAATAGAGATGAATTAACCGACATAGATAAATACCCTACTATTTGGACAGATAATGCAGACAATCAAGGAAAAAATTTGGGATATGAAAATTCATCGTTGGTAAAAAAGCTTGGTCCTGTATATGGAGTTCAATGGAGAAACTGGGATGATAAAGACCAAATTAAAGAACTCTTAGATTCCCTTAAAAATAATCCAACGAGCAGAAGACATATTCTAAGTGCTTGGAATGTGGCGATGATTGATCAAATGGCTCTTCCTCCATGCCATCTATTAGCACAATTCTATGTCTCTAGCGATCAAAGCTTAGATTGCCATATGTATCAAAGAAGTGCTGATATGTTTCTTGGAGTTCCTTTCAATATCGCAAGCTACTCCTTGCTTATGCATATATTAGGGAAAGTATTAAATTTGACTCCAAGATATTTTATTCACTCTTTTGGTGATGCTCATATTTATTTGAACTCAGTTGATCAAGTTAAAGAACAGATTAAAAGAACTCCACGAGAACTCCCTCAATTAAAGTTTCCAGATATAAATAATTTAGAGGATCTTAAGGACCTAAGCCTAGATGATTTTGTACTTGAAGGATACGACCCTCATCCAGCTATAAAAGCTAAAATGGCAATTTAGGATTAACCTTGATTTTGAATATAGTCTCTTCTTAGCGCTATATTCTTAACACGAATTTCTTCGTTTTCTGTGTATTTGATCCAGCTATTTGCTGTCTTTTTGATCTTTTTGTCGTCATCTCGTGCAGCAATCCTGAACTCTTTTTTAGCTTGTTCAAAATTTTGAAGTTCAAAGTGTGCTTGACCAAGAGTAAGTCGTGCCTGAGAAGCATTCTTTACTTTTCCTTTTTTAAGGCCTTGTTCAATAGCATCTACGGCCTCTTCTAGTTTATCCTCAGAAAGATATAGGCTGCCAAGAATTATGAATGTTTGTCCATCTTTGGCTAACTTCGCAGCTTTTTCCATAATTGGTATTGCAAGCTCTATCTCTTGAGCCATTCTCCATGCATCAGCCAATAGCTTAAGGTTTTTTTCATTATCTTTAACTACAGGAAGAATTTTCTCTTCTTTTGTTTTCTCATCGATAACTGGAACTTTTTTAATTCTTCCAGCCTCTAGAACTTTTGCAGCCCAATAAGGATTATTATTTAGAAGAAGTAATTGAGTTAAAGCAAGATATTCTGACTCTTTGTCAAGCAAATCCTTTTGGTAAGCAGCATTGAGAGTGATCATATAATCAAGCTCTCTATTTAGCTGTCCATAAATACCACCAAGTTGAATGAAATACATTTTTTTAGGATAAAGATTTACCAAGATTTCATATATATCTAGCTGCTTGTAAAGAGATTCTTCTTTACCAATCCTTGATGATAGCTCGCTGTAACATGCTGCCATTAGCACATACCAGTTCTCTTTTGGTTTATATTCCTCAAGTTCAGCAGTTTGGACAGCGCTTAGCATACTTTCTAAGGCCTTTTCATAATAATCAAGCTTATCGCTTTCAGACTTTTTATCAGTACCAAGCTGGAAATATGCTTGCCCCAAGAGAGACCAACCCTGTGCAGTGACAACCTCAACTTCATTCATCCACTGGAGAAGAACTTTGACTCCCTCCTCATAATCCTCATTTACAAAATTTAATTGAGCAAGTGTATATAAAGAAGCTACTCTTAAAGGTATTGTAGATTCAGGCTCAGCAAGAAGATTCCTATATGCCTGCATAGCATCAGAAAATCTTTCTTCTGAAAAGTAGACATAGCCCCAATAATTCCACATTACAGATCTGTCATAACTTTTTAAACTATCCTTCTTCTCTAAAAGCTCATTTAGAATTTCCTTCACAGTTTCAAAATCAGGATCTTCTTTGCCCTCTTCGTCAACTCGCTCTAAAGCCTCAACAACTTTAACAATTCTTTTTGCAGTTGATGTTTGAAGCGCTCTTGCTTTTTTATATGTAACTTTTTGATCTGAAGATTGTGCTCCTAAATCAAAAGGCAAAACAACCAAGCTAAGCACAAAGAATAATGATAATAATCTTAAAAACATAATTATGAATCTTCCATTATAAAGGTAAATTTATGTTGAACGCCTTCAACTCTAACAGCTTTTCCATCAACAATCTTCGGTTTATATTTAAGTTTAAGCGCCGCCCTTGAAGATGCGGAATTAAAAATTGAACATGGTCTAAGTTGCGCCTCAGGATCATTTGGATTTTTTGAGGTGCAATAACCTTCGACAGGAACTACATCTTCAATAGTGCCAGATTCAGTTATTGTAAAAGCAACGATCGCAAAACCCATAGTGCCTCTCTCTTGTGCTCTTCTTGGATATTGCGGTTGAATCTTAAAAAGAGGTATATACTCACCATCTCTAAAGAAACTACCGCCAGCTGTAAATTTAGCTTTTGGTTTTGGTATGTTTACATCAATTCCAGTAGTTGGCTGAAGATCTACCTCAGGTTGTGCAATATCTTCAGGCTGCTCTTCGGGTTCATCTGGCTTATCAACTTCATCCATAAATGTATCTATCTCTCTTTCAGGCATAACAATGTCTGCCAATTTCACTGATTTATCTTCTTTAAGACCACTATCCCCTAATGAAATAAGGGTAACCATCAATACGAATAGCAAGACGGTTGTAGAAACTGATAGGACAAAGACGGCAAAGTATTTATTTATTTCAAATAGCCTAATGTAGGCTGCCTTAATTGGAAGAATAAGATTTGATACTAATCCGCCCATAAAAAACCTACTTTGGCTCTGAGGCTAAAGATATAGCAGACACACCTGCTTCTCTTGCTCCATCCATAACTTTAATTATGGTATCCGCAACTGCTTTCTCATCTGCTTGAATCACTACTGACCCTTGAGGGTTATCAGCTAAAAGTTTTACAACATTGGCTTTAACTTGCCTTACATCAATTCTTCTTCCATCCATCCAAACTTCTCCAGTTGGGCCAACTGCTATAAGAATAGCTGCATTTTCTTGAGTTTCAGCTGTGTCTGAATCAGGTCTATTTATTTCTAAGCCTGGCTCTTTAATAAAGTTTGCAGTAACAATAAAGAAAATGAGCATAATAAACACCACATCCAACATTGGGGTGATGTTAATCTCGCTCTCTTCCTCTTGAACTGCTGTAGATATTGCGTTTCTTCTCACTTTAACTTCTCCTAAACTCTTTTAATTCTTTCTTCAAGAATCCCGGTGTGCCTCTCGCTCACACTAGAAATGTAAATCATTGCAAAAATTCCTGATAGAGACACAACCATGCCTGCCATAGTTGGAAGCGTTGCTTTAGAAACACCTCCAGCCATTGCCCTCGCATCACCACCTCCACTGAAAGCCATAACTTGGAAGACCTCGATCATCCCAGTAACTGTTCCAAGCAAACCAAATAATGGAGCTAGTGCAATACATGTTTTTATTAATGTCGTATTCCTATTAATAGAAGATTTTGCTTCTGCTAAAAATTTTTCTCTAATTTGTAGAGCATGCCATGAAGTTTTGTCAGCTCTTGAATCCCATTTGGAAACAAGAGAATCTAGAAAGACATCATGGCCATGTGAAAGATAATATATTCTCTCAAATATCAGTCCCCACATTAAAAGAACCAAAAGAGCTATTAACCAAAGCACACTTCCACCAGCTTCCATGAAGTCTCTGATGGAAATAAAAGATTCAGTTATAGCGTAAATCATTATTTACTTTCAGCTCTTTCGGCTAATATTCCAGTACTTTGTTCCTCAAGAACACCAACAATCTCACGCGCAGATGAGTTTGCAAATGAATGGAGTAAAGTTGTCGGAATCGCCACAAGCAGTCCAAGAACCGTAGTTACAAGAGCCTGCGAAATACCGCCGGCCATTAGTTTTGGATCGCCTGTTCCATAAAGAGTAATTTGTTGGAATGTAACAATCATTCCTGTTACCGTTCCAAGCAATCCTGCCAATGGAGCAACAACTGAAATAATCTTAACAATACCAATATATCTTTCAATATCAGGTCTTTCTGCCATGATAGCTTCTGCAAGTTTTAGCTCTAATGTGTCTATATCTTTTGAGAAGTGTTCTTCTCCAACTTTTAAGACTCTTCCAAGTGGATTATTAGAGTTAAGAGCTTTCGATTTCGATTGCTTTCTTACTGCTCTTCCAGTTACATATAAAACATAGAGTTTATATAAAGCTAAAAGAGTACCGAGAAGACCAACGATAACGATTGCATAACCGATCTCTCTACCTTGAGCTAATCTTTCAGTTAAGCTTGGTGTTTGAATTAAGTTAGCTAGAAGACTTCCTCCAGTAGGCCCTGTAGGGTCAATACCGAAAGTTACTTGCTCACCAGCTCCTGCTGATGCAATGTTGTTAGCAGTTCTTGTATATCTTCCTTCAGGTTGTCTTGGTAAAAATGCATATTGTCCTTTGGATGCTGCGAATTCTAGATACTTCCCGTCACAAACAGCATTAAAGAGTCCGACACGGACTACATCACAATTAGAAGTTTCACCATCTACATCAATAACACTTGCCTCAAATGAAGCAATTTCTCCACCTGCAATCATTTCTCTTTGAAGCTCATACCAGAGACCTTCAATTTCTCTGATTGTTGGGAGCTCTGTTGTCTCTGACATTTTAGCTGTCAGGTTGTTTAAGAAATCAACTCTGTCAGTACCAAATTGAGCAGATGACAATGAACCAGTAAACTGAACAGCTGCTTCACCAGATGCACTTTGAAGGTGACCAAATAATTCCACGAGTGAACCAAGCTCCTTTTTATAAGCCTCTTCTTTGACCCGTAAGATTTCTTCGTTCTTCTTATATTCAGCTTCAAGCTGATCAGCAATTCTTTCCTGTCTTGCAAGCTCTCTTTTCTCAGCAGCAAGGATGGATGCTTGTTTATTCTTGTTTGCCATAAACTCAGCTTCACGGACTGCATTCTCAGATTGTTCTCTGACTTGACCTTCTTTAACCAGTTCGAGAAGCTGTTGGACGGTAGAAGGAGCCTCCCCTTCAGTGGCGTCTTCTTGAGCAACTAAAATCTGGTTACTGCTAATTAAAAGTGCAAATAGATAAATTTTTAAAAGTCTCATCTTGCACCCCCTTTAACTACTGGTAAAAGAAGCATATCTGTAGGAGCAAGTTTCTTAGCCATTCTTATGCCATCTCTAATAGCTGTTCTATAGCCTGAAACCTCTTCCCAGTCACTTGTTTCGTTATTCCAGAAACCACTTTGCTGCTCATCCTTAGTTTGATAGAACATTCCTATTCTTCCAACAACAAGAACATTAACTACCATCTCTTTACCATCGATAACGATAGTATCTTCATATGAGGAAATCTTTCTACCGTACTCTGCTTCTATGTTATAGGCCTCAAGTATTTGCCTTACTTGTTCTGATGCAGTTATTTTTGGATTTGATAGTGAACTTCTTACAATGTCTAGTCTTTCCAGCCTTTCATCAATATAGAATGGAGTATCTAGCGCAACGAATTGCTCAAGCCCCTCAAGCATTCTCTGAGCTAATGGCGGTATTTGTCTTTGCATTACAACAACCTGAACCAGCTGCTCATCAAGCTTATCCATTAAATCAAGCTGAGCTTGAATTTGAATTCTCTTCTGTTCGTTATATAACTTAAGCCCTTCTACTTGCTTAGCTACTACTTTGTATTCATTTACAATCTTGTCAGTTTGTTTTTCGGTACCATCAATTCTTTCTTGTGAAACAGCACTTTGGCTAGAGTTTTCTCTACCAACTTCTAATACTGATTCCATCTCACTAGCAGATAAAATAGATGTACTTACCAAAAAGATAAACGACAAGGTAAGTTTTTTAGTCAACATAACACACTCCCTCATATGTGGTGTCCTGATATTCTAACAATTGATATCAAAACCTCAAAAAAAAATTGCATTGTATTCACCTAGTTGTTGAATATAAATCTAAAATATTTTAGGGAAAAATACAGGTGTTTTTTTAACATATTTTTGATACTCAGCATTTTCTCCCCATTTCACATTGGCTCTTGCTTCAAGCATTCTAACGCCGCTAACAAAATAGATAAGAACAAAAGAGAAAATTGGCGATATCAGCGTCCAATATTGAACTCCCTCTAGGTACGGTAAAGACATAATTGCTATCCCAGCCCATAAAACAACTTCGCCGAAATAGTTTGGATGCCTAGAAGCAGACCAAAGCCCTGTTGTAATAAACTTATTTGCATTTTCTGGGATTGCTCTAAATTGTGTTTTTTGATTATCTGCAATAACTTCAATAGAGAAGCCGGCAATAAAAATAAATAGTCCTAAATAAAATATTGGCTCCACTGCAAGCACTCCATTTGAGACTGCAGTTAGGGCGCATAATGAGCAAATAACTACCCACAGCGCAGATAAATTAAATGTCATAAAAAATTGTGTTGGGCTTGTCTTTATTGTCCTGAACCTCTTATCTTCCCCTGCATCTAAGACCCTTTTAAGTAAGAAACTTCCAAGTCTTATAGTCCAAATTAGAACTGCAATAGAGATAAATAAGCTTAATGAGAATGTTGCTCCATATGTCTGGTAGTAAACAAAAACAGACCCAAATGCGTAGCAAATAGATCCAGTTAAATCATAAAACTTTTCAGTTTTAAAGATTAATGCTGGCACAAAAGCAACCCAATGAATTATTAAAATATACCAAGCTGTTTTAATTACTAAATCAGAGCCTGAAAGCCCTGCAAAGGCTATGGTTGCAAGTATTACGCCTATCGAAATAGTTAAATTAATTATTATATTTTTTGGTTTCTCTTTCATATCTTCACCATCCACATTGTCTTCCTTCATTTTTTTCATCTAGCCACTCTTTAAGAGGTGAGTAATAATTAATTATGGATTCACCACTTAATTCTCTGACTCCCGTTAATTCTTCAAAGGCATCTTGCCATGGAACACTACTACCCAGTGCAAGCATTGACTTTAATTTTTCTCCTGCTTCAGGATTATTATAAATTGTGCATTCATGGAGAGGTCCATCAAATCCGATATCATTACAAAGCGACTCATGAAATTGATATTGCATAATTCTTGCAAGATAATATCTTGTATATGGTGTATTCCCAGGAATATGATATTTAGCTCCCGGATCAAAAGCATCATAATCCCTCGCAATAGGAGCTTTAACGCCTTGATACGATTCTCTTAATTCCCACCATAGGTTATTTAACTGATCAGCTTCTACATCACCTGAAAAAACTTGTGATCTCCACTTATCAAGGATGAGCGTCCATGGAATAACAACAATTCCTTCGAGGGCTTGTTTCATTAGCAGAGATATTGGATCAGAAATTGCATCTAAATATTGCTCTTCATTTATGTAACCAAGTTCTTTCAAGTATGCGGGTGTTATTGAAAGGGATAACAAATCACCAACTGCTTCATGAAATCCATCATTTGCACCGCTTTCATATATTGATGGCAGATGATTATAGGCTTGATAGTAAAAAATGTGCCCAAGCTCATGATGAATAGTAACGAAGTCTTCTTCATTTTTTTGGATACACATTTTAATTCTTAAGTCCTCCTCAGAATCAAGGTTCCATGCGGAAGCATGACAGGTTACATCTCTATCTCTAGGCTTCACAAAAAGAGATCTCTCCCAAAATGTATCTGCCAATCTCGCAAAACCTAAAGAAACAAAAAAGTCTTCAGCAACTCTAACCATATCAACTTCGGAAAGATTTTCCTCTTGGATTATTTGAGTAAGATTGATTGAGGCATCTACTGAAGAGGGCTCATAAACTAAGTCGTATATATTACTCCAAGATTGTGCCCACATATTTCCTAAAATATGAGCAGGTATCATCCCATCATTTTTCACGACTTCATCTCCATAAAACTCATTTAGCTCTCCTCTTACATGGCAATGAAGCGCATCATAAAGGGGTTTAACCTCCTCCCAAACCCTATCTACATCAGATAAGAATTCATCTGAGCTCATGTCATATTTACTAAACCATAAATCGCTTAGGCCTTCGAAACCAAGATCTTTAGAGCCCATTTCACCTATTTCGACCATTCTTAAATATTTTTCTTTCATTGGTTTGCCAATCTCTCTCCAACCAGACCATGCCATTAGAAGATCTTCTGGATTCCTAGAATTGTCGATGATTTGCTCGAATCCTTCTAAATCATAACAAGTGCCATCTTCAAAACAATGTCTGCCACTCCCATACATAGCAGAGAGTTCAGCTTTTAAGTTGGCTATCTCAGTTGCTAGGCCTTCATCCAAGGGTGATGGCATAACAAATCCACTCTTAACAAAATTAAGTTTTCTTCTGGTATCTTTTGTGACATCCACATCATCAAATTCAGCTGCCCTTCTTGCATTCTCAACAGACAAAAGGCTATATCGCTTACTATAGTCTGCAACAACTTTTTGTGAGTCATAGGTGATGAAGTTCGACGAAATCCAATAAGCTGAGCTTGCAATTGGCCCCTCTTCAGCGCTGAACTCCTCCATCTCATCCAAGAACAGGATGGCATCTTCTTCTGTGAGTTTTGTTTCATTAGAACACCCTTGGAGTAAAAGGATCGCAAATGTATAGATAAAGAGTTTGTTCATTTAATGACTCCCAATTAAAATGAGTAGATATATTGTAAACCATGAAGATACCAACAAATCAATTTAGAACTGGAACTAAAATACTTCTTGATGGTGCGCCATGCACAATACTAAGTCATGAGTTTCATAAGCCAGGAAAAGGTCAAGCAGTTGTAAGAATTAAATACAGGAATTTATTATCAGGAAATGTGATTGAAAAAACTTTTAAATCTAATGAAAGTGTAGAGCTTGCTGATGTTGCTGTGAAAGAAATGGCATTTTTATATAAGGATGAATCAAAATGGTACTTTATGGATAACAGTACATATGAACAAATAGAACTAGATGAAAAGATTATGCTCGATGCAAAAAAATGGCTTATTGGTGAGGAGCTTTGTGAAATAGTGCTTTGGAATGACTCGGCCATAGCAATTAATGTTCCAAAAATTGTAAGCTTAAAGATTGAAACATCTGAGCCTGGTGTAAAAGGAGATACAGTCTCTGGTGCTCAAAAGCCTGCAGTTCTTGAAACAGGAGTTTCAATTCAAGTACCTCTTTTTGTTGAGGAAGGTGAAGTTGTTAAAGTAGATACTCGTTCATCAGAATATTTAGGAAGAGCTAATGATAGCTGATGAAATAAAGAATAAGATTCTCAGTTATATAGAAGAGCGTTTCTCTAAAGAAGAGGTTTCAATTGCTTCTTCAAAGTTCCAAATAGAAATACCTGATAGTCCTGAGAAAGGTGATCTTACATGCAATATTGCTTTGATATTAGGAAATATTACTAAAAATAATCCTAAAGAAATTGGTCTTGAAATTGGAAATATTTTGAAGGAGCTTAGTTTAGTGAGCTCTATTGAGGTTGCTGGTCCCGGATTCATTAATATCTTTCTCAACCATTCTGGGACTCTGAAAATAATTAAAGATATCCTTAATAAAAATACTATTAGAGAGGCAGCAGATTCAAAGAAAATTCAAGTCGAATTTGTTTCAGCAAACCCAACTGGTCCACTTCATGTTGGTCATGGAAGAGGAGCTATTTATGGTGATGTAATTTCAAAACTACTTGAAAAAAAAGGTCATGAAGTTCAAAAGGAATACTATGTTAATGATGCAGGAAGACAAATAGATATTCTTACGGCTAGTGTATATTTAAGAGCCATTGAAATAGAAGATAATATTTTTCCTGAAAGTGCTTACAGAGGAGAGTATATAAAGGAAATCGCAAAGAATGCTAACTTACAGGATGCTGTAAATATTGATGATCTTTTTAAAAGTCTTCCCGAGGACGATGAAGAGAAAATAGATAAAATTATCTCGCATCTCAAATCTGCTAGTGAGAAAGACTGGCAATCAATTAAAAAAGTGTCACTAGAGAGTGTTCTTTCAACAATAGAAAAAGACCTTGAAGATTTTGGCGTGACTTTTGATAACTGGTTCTTAGAATCCTCTTTACTAGGCGCTGGTTCAAAAATTGATGCAGCTGTTCAACAACTAAATACAAATAATCTAATAGATAATCGAGATGGAAATATCTGGTTTAAATCTTCTGATTTTGGCGATGATAAAGATAGAGTTTTGATAAGAGCTGATGGAAGACAAACTTACTTCGCTTCTGATGTTGCTTATCATAAAGATAAATTAGATAGAGGTTTTGATGAAATTATAAATATTTGGGGCTCTGATCATCATGGATACATAAAGAGGGTCGAAGCATCTTTGGAAGGCTTAGGCTATGACAAAAATAAACTTTCTGTGAAGCTTGTTCAATTTGCAAATCTAATTAAAGGTGGTTCACCAGTTAAGATGTCTACAAGAAGTGGAGAGTTTTACTCTCTCGAGGACTTATTAAGTGATGTTGGCTCTGATGTTGCTAGATTTTATTATCTTTCAAAACAAACTGATCAGCATTTAGATTTCGATCTAGACTTAGCAGTCTCAAGCAAGAAAGAAAATATGTATTACTACATTCAATACGCGCACGCTAGAATATGCTCTCTTGAAAAAAAGGCTGGCTTAAAAGATTTTCTTGCAGAAGATATTTCTGAAGACCATGTAGATATTTGCTCAAATCTTATTCATGAGATCTCAAAATATCCAAATGTACTTGAAAAAACCTGTAACAACCTCTCGCCACACTTATTAATTTTTTATTTAAAGGATTTAGCTTCAATTTTTCATAATTTTTATAACGATAACAAAATATTAGACAAGTCAGAATCTGAAAAATTAACTATCCTCGCAGTTACTCATACCATAAAGGAAGTAATAGCGGATAGCCTCAATCTGTTGGGTGTAAAGGCATTAGAAGAAATGTAAATGAAAGATTTCGCTCAACAAAAAAAAGATATAAAAAAAAATAAAAGTGTTTCAAGTATAACCACTGGTAAATCGCCAGTTCCTATAAAGTTAATTTTAGCTTTAATGATTTTTCCAGTAGTATTCCTAATGGGTTCTGGACTATTCTTTAATACAGAGTCTGAAATTTACACAGTAGAAAAAACAGAAAATGATATTACTTTCACATTTGAGCAAGATCTCAAAAATGAAAATATATACCTTGAATTAGAGAAGATTTATGAAGAGGCAACCTGCGAATCCTATCTTCAAATTGAAACTTATGGTAAAAAAATATTTGCTGAAGAAACCTTAGATAAGATGAGAGAATTGGGTTTTGAGCCCTATTTAGAAGAGGTAACATCAAAAAACTATGATGGAATACTTTTCAGAGTAATGATCGGACCCATGCAGAGCATATCTGATACAAATAATGCCAGAGAAACTCTTATAAGAGCTGATTTCCTTCCGCTTCTAAGAACAAGGTGTACTCAAATATGACGAAGCCTTTTGCAGACTTCAAAGAAGATCTAACATTGTTTTGTAGTGAGAATAAAATTGATAATGACAAAATATCTATTGTTGGCGTTTCCAAAAAAAAGAGTTTAGAAGATATTTTGAGCCTGTATGAGCTTGGTCTTAGAGATTTTGGCGAGAATTACGCGCAAGAACTTAATGAGAAATCTTTGGCTCTTAATTCAAAAAAAATAAGGTGGCATTTTATGGGCCCAATCCAAACTAATAAGATTGGTTTAATTGTGAAAAATTCTTATCTTGTTCATTCGGTTGATAGAGAAAAAGTAGTTAAAAAAATGGATCTTGAATCAAAAAAGACTAACAAAATACAAAAGGTTTTGGTTCAAGTAAACATCAGTGGAGAAGCCTCCAAGTCTGGAATCTTTCCTGGCGATGCTGAAGAGTTTATAGACTTTGTTGAAAGCTTCGATAACTTAGAACTTGCTGGATTGATGTTTATGCCAAACATAAACCAAGATAAAGTTTCACATATCAAAGAAATAAGAGATTCTGTTGCTTTATTTAACGATATGAAAGCAAAAAAAAGAAATATACAAATTCTGTCTTTAGGAACTTCATCTGACTATAAAGAATGCATTAAAGCAGGGTCAAACCTAATAAGAGTTGGAGAAATTCTCTTTGGCCGCAGGCTTTGATTTATAATTCAATCTTATGAATAGTAGTTTATTTTCTTTCCTAGAGCTTGTAAGTACAGGCCTGATGTTTATTGCCGTAATTTATTCTATTTTTTCTATATTTAAAGTTAATTATTTCAACCCCATTGTTCAAATATTCGTAAAGATTGTAGATCCATTTACAAAAGTCTTTTTGGGAGTTAATAAATCTATATCAGGATTGGTTGTCGCAATAGTTTTTAAGTTTTTAGGGCTTTTGAGTTATATATCTAGTTATAGCTATATTCTGCTAATTTCTATAAGTTTTTTTGAAGTGCTTATAGTGTTCTTTAAGATACTCTTTTACTTTGTAATTGCTGGTGTTGTTAAGAGTTGGGTTGCTCCATTTTCTGAAAATGATATGTGGAAGATCGTTGAGGAGGTTTCTAATAAAATCCTTGATCCAATAAGAAAATTTATCCCAGCTATCGGTGGCTTGGATTTCTCTCCTATCTTTGCATTCATTTTACTTAATTCTATAAATGTTTTCTTAGCACAGCTTGCTGTTTCTATTCTCTAAATGATTGTTGAGACAAAAAAGATATTAATTGATTCTAAATTGGAATGCGCTTCGGGAGAGGCTCTTGAAGGCTTTGAGCTAATGACAGATTTTTATGGGCAGCTAAATGATAAAAAAGATAATGCAGTCCTTGTATGCCATGCATTCTCTGGAAGTCATCATGCTGCAGGAAAAAGAGACAATAACATTGGTTGGTGGGATGAGTTCATTGGTCCAGATAAAACAATAGATACAAATCGTTTCTTTGTGGTCTCCGTAAATAATCTTGGAAGTTGTTTCGGTTCTAGCGGTCCTCTCAGTAAAGATAAAAATGGAGAGAGGTTTAATAATAATTTTCCTCAGCTAGAAGTTATTGATTGGGTTGAATCTCAAAAAATGCTTGCAGATAAATTAGGAATAAAAAAGTGGCATTTAGTCGTTGGTGGAAGTTTAGGCGGAATGCAGTCACTTCAATGGGCTGTAAGTTATCCTAAAATGGTAAAAAAAGTTGGCATTCTTGCCGCAGCAGCTAAAACAAGCTCTCAAAATATTGCTTTGAATGAGGTTGAGAGAGAAGTTATAAGAAAAGATAGTGATTTTCATGACGGGAAGTATCTCGAATTTAATAAATCACCAGCTAAAGGCCTTAAGGCTGCAAGGATGCTTGGTCATATAACTTATTTATCTGCTAAAAATATGGACCAGCGCTTTGGAAGAAAGTTACAAAATACTGATTCTAAAATAGCTGAAGATGTTGATTTTGAAATTGAGAACTACCTTCAATATAAGGGAGGAAAATTTGCAGAATCTTTTGATGCTAATTCATATATTCTTTTAACAAAAGTTATGGATAAATTTGACATTGCTCATGGGTATGACGACAGTCTTGAGTCTGCTCTTGAAAACATTACAGCTGAAGTTCTGGTTGTATCATTTACCTCAGACTGGATGTTCCCTACAAGGAATGGAAAAGAAATATGTTTGGCATCCATCAAAGCTAATAAAAAATGTTCATATATTGAATTAGAAGGAGAGCATGGTCATGACAGCTTCCTTTATCCAAATGAAGATTACCAAAATGCTATAAAAAACTTTATTGAATCAAAATGAAATCAAATTTTAAGAGAATAATAGAAAAATGGATTCCGCAAAACATAAAAGTTCTTGACTTAGGCTGTGGTGATGGAGACCTTTTAGAGCACCTTAAAGATTCAAAAAATGTTAATGGTTTTGGTATTGAAATAGATATTTCTAAAGCTAATGAATGTCTTAGAAGAAATATCCCAGTTATGCAATGTGATATTGACGAGGGTATTAAAGATTTCGATGATTTGGACTTTGATATAGCAATAATGGCAAACTCAATCCAATGCCTTAAAAATCCTAATTTAGCCCTTCAAAATATCCTCAATATCTCTAATAAATGTATTGTTACTCTTCCAAATTTTGCCCACTGGTCCTGTAGATTAGATTTATTTTTAGGAAAGATGCCAGTTACAAAGAATCTTCCAGTGCCCTGGTATGAGACAAAGAATATTCATTTGTGCACCATTAAAGATTTCGAGGAACTCTGTAACAACTTAGATTTACATGTAATTGAAAAATTGTATTTAAACAATAACTTCAAAGAGAGTACTTTAACAAAACTATTGCCGAATCTTTTCGCTGCTGAGGGTGTGTACTTAATTGAAAGAAAATAAATTAATCATAGCTTCCTCAAATAAAGGTAAAATCAACGAATTCCAAAAAATTCTTCCAGATTTTGAATGCATTCCTCAATCTGTTTTCAATATCAGTGATGTTGAAGAAACAGGAAAAGATTTTGAAGAGAATGCAATCCTAAAAGCTAAAAATGCATTTATAAAAACAAATATCTCATCTGTAGGTGACGACTCAGGCTTAATAGTCCCTGCGATCAATAATGAGCCCGGCCTTTACTCGGCTAGATATGCAGGATTGAATGCAACTGATAGTGATAACAGAAATAAACTTATATCAAAACTTAAGGATAATAAGCTTGAATCAACTTATGCATACTTTTTTTGTTGCATCGTTGCTATTGGCATAAAAGGTCAAAATGAAATTATAGTTTGTAGTGGAAAAGTTGAAGGTGAGGTCAGAACTATTGAAAGAGGTGAAAAGGGTTTTGGCTATGATCCAATGTTTTATCCAAAAGGATATTCTGAGTCCTTCGCAGAACTTAACTCATTAGAAAAAAATAAAATAAGCCATAGAGGCCAAGCTTTGAAAAAGCTTATGGATAAATTAAATAAGACTTAATTTGAAGTTATATATATCTCGCCCTTCCTTGATGCCTTTTCTTTGAAACTTAGAAAGCTCTCTCCCGGGTATTTGCTTTAAAGTCTCGATAGAAAACTTATCCTCAAAAGCTCTTAGCACATCTTCAATCTGTTCAGCATAGTTTTTCCAGTCTGTAGATAGAAAAATAAATGAATTTTTTTTCAAGCATGGCTGAATGCGTTCAAAAAAATCTTTATTTAAAAGTCTTCTTTTGTGATGTCTATCTTTTGGCCATGGATCAGGGCAAATGATATAAACTTCATCAAATGTAAAACCTTTTTCTTCAAAAATAAGATCTCTTATATCCCCTTCATGAATATATATATTTTCCAGTGAATGCTCTCTAATTTTTCCTATTAAATTCCCAATACCAGATTTATAAACTTCAGAAGCCAAAAATAATGTATTGGTTTTTTCTTTCGCAAAGGAAAAAAAGTCTTCCCCGTTACCAAAGCCTATTTCAAGGGCAATCTTATCGAACGATGGATCATTATTTAAAGTATTAGGATCATCCAACGAATAATCTGCTAAGAAACTTAGGTTTGTTTCCTGAAGCTTTGTAATCCTTCCTTTTCTTCTGGCAAAACTTGGTAAAAAGTTATATCTCAACTACTTTATTACTCCATCTTCTGGAGATGACTTCGAGGCATAAAGTCTTTTTTTCATTCTCCCAGCCAAGAATGCTTCTCTGCCTGATTCAATTGCTTTTTTCATAGCTGAAGCCATGAGAACAGGATTTTTAGCTTCGGCTATCGCTGTATTCATTAGTACGCCATCACATCCTAGCTCCATTGCTATGGTGGCGTCTGAAGCAGTCCCTACTCCTGCATCAACAATGACTGGTTTATTTGAATTCTCCAAGATTATCTCTATGTTATATGGGTTTGTTATCCCTAATCCTGAACCAATAGGAGCTGCCAGAGGCATAATCGAAACACAGCCAATATCATCAAGCTCTTTACATAAAATTGGATCATCAGTGCAATAGACCATTACTTCAAAATTATCTTCAACTAATATTTTTGCAGCATCAAGTGTTTGAGTCATATTTGGAAATAGCGTTTTTTCATCTCCAAGAACTTCAAGTTTAACGAGATTATGGCCATCTAGAAGCTCCCTTGCTAGATTACAAGTTCGAACCGCATCATCAACACTGTAGCAGCCTGCCGTATTGGGAAGAATTATAAATTCTTCAGGATTTAGGAAATCAAGAAGATTTGGCTCTCCTTTGTTTTGACCAATATTAGTCCTTCTTATTGCTACAGTAACTACTTCTGCTCCTGAGGCCACTATTGCGTCTTGTGTTTCTTGGAAATCTTTATATTTCCCTGTACCGACTAGGAGCCTAGATGAGAATTCTCTAGAGCCGACAACCAACTTTTTCAATTTATCCTCCGCCAACAGCAATAACTATTTCAACTTCATCTTTGTCATTGAGAGTATAGTTATCTATCTGTGATTTTGGAACAATCTCTCGATTTATTTCTACAGCAAATCTGGCTTCAGAGAGATTTAAGCTATCTATAAGTTCTTTGAGGGAGTTAGACTTTAGGTGGATTTCAGAGCCGTTAAGGATAATGCCTATTGTTTTAGCATTCACAGAGCATCAGTCATAGAGCTTCTTAATTTTTTAAGAGCGCCATTTTCGATCTGTCTAATTCTTTCTGCTGAAATCTTATACTCTTCTGCTAGCTCATGAAGAGTAACTTTAGAGTCGGATAGGTATCTTCTTCGAATAATATCTTTACTTCTGTCATCAAGGCCTTTGAGAGCATCTAAAAGTTCGGCATTATTAAATGCCATTGTTTGCTCTGCCTCAACCAAGTCTTCAGGATTAAATCTTTTATCTTCTAGATATTGTGATGGCGCCATTATTTCATTTTCACCATCTCCAGTATTTACAGGAGCATCAAATGATGAATCATTAGAAGATAGTCTGTTTTCCATATGCAAAACATCTTTGACTTCTACATTTAAATCTTCAGCTATTTTTTCTGCTTCTTCTTTAGTAAGCCATTCCAATGACTTTTTCTTGCTTCTTAGATTGAAGAATAGTTTCCTTTGAGCTTTTGTAGTAGCTATTTTTACAAGTCTCCAGTTTTTGAGAATGTACTCATGAATTTCAGCCTTTATCCAATGGACTGCAAAAGAAACAAGCTTCACGCCTCTGTTAGGATCAAATCTATCAACAGCCTTCATAAGACCAACATTACCTTCTTGGATAATGTCACCTATTGGTAAACCATAGCCTTGATAGGATCTTGCAATATGGACGACAAAACGTAGGTGCGAAATGACTAATTGTCTTGCAGCGTCAAGATCATCGTTGTCATAAAGCTTATGAGCAAGTTCTTTCTCTTGTTCAGGCGTTAATATTGGTATTGAGTGCACGCAAGCAAGGTAAGATTCTATATCTTTACCTGGAGTTGTTAGCTCAATTTTCTGTAAATCAGTACCCATTATAATTTCTGTTTATAATATATTATACATAAAAATTATGTAGACCTTAAATTATAGCAACTTTTTTACATAATCTTCCACTTTTTGACCATAAGCTTCTCTAATAAGTTCATTTCTATAGGCTATAAAAGGCGGATTGAGTATGTTTTTCTTGGAATATTTGAGCTTTTCAAAGTCTTCTAGGCTGAATATTGAACCTCTATAAGATTTAAGAACTGCATCTGCAGCAGCAATATCCCACTCAGAAGTTGGCCCAAATCTAGGGTATATGTCTGCTTCACCATCGCATAAAGCGCAAATTTTTAATGAGCTACCCTTTTCGACAAGCTCATAATCTATTTCAGAATCCTGAAGAAATTTTAAAAACATTGTATCTGCATCTCTCTTATGGCTTCTACTCATAACAATCCTTAGTGGCGATGTATATTCAGTCTTCGCCTGGGAAACATTATCTAGACTTGTCCAGATCCTCAGATCAGTTGGTCTTTGAACAATCCCAAAAATACTTCGCCTCTCATGAATAAAAGAGATGTTTACTGAAAAATCTCCATTTCTATTAATAAATTCCTTAGTACCATCAAGTGGATCTATTAACCAATAACTATCTGCATAAGAAATATCACTCTTGAAGGTCTCTTCTGAAATAACTTGGATTTTAGGTGTTATTTCTTTTAGTCCATCGATAATTATTTTATTTGATGATTCATCTGCTAGTGTCAGAGGAGATCCATCATCTTTATTTTCATGTGAAAAATCAGAATTATAGATATCCATTATTGTGTTACTGGCTTTTGAAGATAGATCTATTAAGTCTGGTAGCAGTTTGTTGAAATCAAGCATTTTTTATTTTTTTTTGATTATAAGGATCATTTACTTATAATTACAGTTTTCAACTAATAGAAATAATGAACCAAAAACTTATAGATAATTTAGAATTTGTACATAGTAGGCTCAAGTGGCTCAGCAAAGATAGAAAAATTGTACTACCTCACCACAAAACATTTGATCTTGTTGATGAGCTAATGGATAAAGTCTCTGAATCAATAGATATTGCAAAGAAATGAGTAAGTATTCCTGTTTTGATGTAAAGACAAAAGACCATATATGCAGTCTTGTTTTAAATCGTCCAAATGAACTAAATACAATGACTCGAGACTTTTGGGTCGAGCTAGGTGATGTATTAGAGGAAATAAATAGAGATTCTGATGTAAGAGTTGTAATTATTTCTTCAACTGGAAAACACTTTTGTGCAGGTATGGACCTTAGTGCTTTTTCTAATGGAGTTGATGATATTCCTGATGACAAAAAACCCGATCATGCCAGAGTTGGTGAAGCTGTTTATAGAACTGCAAAAGAGTTACAAGGTTACATAAGTAAACTCGAAGAAATAAGAGTTCCAGTAATTGCTGCGGTTCATGGAGGTGTTATTGGCGGAGCGTTAGATCTCATTACTGCATGTGATATGCGTTTTGCTTCAAATGATGCTTTCTTTTGTATTCAAGAAATTAACATTGGTATGGCTGCAGATGTTGGCACCCTTCAAAGGCTGCCAAAGATTATTCCTGATTCAAAGATGAGGGAGATGGCTTATACCGGAAGAAGAATGCTTGCCGATGAAGCAAAAGATTCTGGTCTAGTAGGTGAAATTTATGAAACACAAGATGAAATGCTTGATGCAGTTCATAAACTAGCAGCTGAAATAGCCTCTAAATCGCCAGTAGCGATATATGGTCTCAAGGCTGTAATGAATTACTCGAGAGATCACAATGTAAGTGATAGCTTAGACTTTAATGCTCTTTGGAGCGGTGCAATGCTTAGTCAAGCTGATATGACTGAAGCTATGACTGCTCAAATGGAAAAAAGAGATGCTAGCTTCGACAAAATGGTCGACGTTAAAAAGTTCAACGAATCAAAAAGTTAAGACTTTCTTAGAAATACAGGGCTATCAGCGGTTGAATCAGCTTTAGAGTATTTATATCCATCAAGATCAAAATTAACTAAGTCGTCAGTTTTCTTGATCCTGTTTTGAATAATAAACCTAGCCATCAAACCTCTAGCTTTTTTGGCATAAAAGCTAATTATTTTGTAGTTTCCGTTTTTATAGTCTTTAAAGACTGGAGAGACCACATTAGCTTCGTCACTTATGTTACCTAGAACCTTATAGTATTCATTAGAAGCCAGGTTCACGATTGTATCTGAATCTTTGAGTAGATCTTTTTTAACGGATTCGCCCCAAAACTCATATAGGTTTTTCCAACCATTAATTTGTAATTTTGTTCCCATCTCTAATCGATACGGGTTCATAACATCAAGGGGCTTAAGTGCGCCATATAATCCTGACAATATTCTCAAGTGCTTTTGTGCAAAATTAAGATCGCCTTTTTTGAAGTCTTCAGCTTGTAGCCCTTGGTAAACGTCACCTTTAAAAACTAGTAAAGCGGGCTTTGAATTATCTGAAATCTTTTTTTCAGCTTTCCAAGACTGGTATCTATCAAAATTTAATGATGCTAACTTGTCACTAAGGCCCATTAGCGAAGCAATTTCACTTGGTTCCTTTTGCTTTAATTCTTTAACGAGCTCCCCAGACTTTTTTAGAAAGCTCGGTACAGAGTGTGTATCATTATAATTAGCACTATAATCTAGTGTCTTTGCTGGAGATAAAACTGTAATCATTAGCTTATTTTAAAAATTAATATTTTATGAATCAATCTATAGGCAAATTTTTTTCGTACTTTTTACCAATAATTGTAATTCTGGTTATATATGTTGTTATTAGTAGGTATGTATTTGGGGTTGGTAGAGCAGATTTACAAGAGCTGGCACTGTATTTACATGCACTAGTTTTCTTAGGTTGTGCTGGCTGGGCTCTTACTGAGGAAGAGCATGTTAGAGTGGATATTCTCTATAAAGACAAATCAAAATCATATAAAAAACTTATAAATACCTTGGGTTTATTTTTTTTCGTCTTGCCGGTAGTTTTTATAATAAGTTTTTACTCCATAGATTTTATTAAATTATCTTGGTTGTTAAAGGAATCATCAACTGAGCCAGGTGGTTTAAAAACTGTTTATCTTCATAAAACAATTATCTTACTTTTTCCACTCGTGCTTTTTTTAGCAGCCGTTAAACAATTAAAAGAGCTATGGAAATAATACCGCTTTTATTAATAATCTTTGTTTGTAGTTCATTGTTGGCTGGTTATCCAGTTGCTTTTACGTTAGCTGGTGTATCAATAATATTTGCTCTGATATGTTCATTATTTGGCATCTTTGATTTAAATCTTTTTAAAAATTTGCCGATAAGAATATTTGGGATTATGAATAATCAAACCCTTCTTGCTGTGCCCTTATTTGTTTTTATGGGGGTAGTTTTGGAAAGATCGGGAATTGCTGCAAAGATGTTGCAGGATATGGCCAAAGCTTTTGCTGGTATAAAGGGCGGTCTTGGTATTTCTATTGTTATCGTGGGTGCATTATTGGCTGCAAGTACAGGTATCGTTGGGGCAACAGTTGTGACTATGGGGTTAATGTCACTTCCGGCTCTTCTTAAGGAGGGATATGATAAAAAATTCTCTTCTGGTCTAGTTGCAGCAACTGGTACTTTAGGTCAGATTATTCCTCCGTCAATTGCGTTAGTTCTTCTTGGTGATGTAATGTCCAATGCATATCAGCGAGCTCAAAATGATATGGGTATCTTTTCAGTAAAAACAGTTTCTGTAGGTGATTTGTTTATAGGAGCGCTTCTACCAGGGCTAATTATTTGTATACTTTTTTTGGTCTATACAATCTTTTGGAACAGAAATTTAACCATTAGTAGTGAAAAGGAAAGCAGTGTTAGTTTTCTATCTTTATTAAATACTCTTTTGCCACCAATCTTACTTATCATTATGGTCTTGGGGTCTATTATTTTTGGGATTGCTACTCCAACAGAGGCAGCTGGTGTTGGAGCAATTGGTTCAATACTTATATGTTTATACTTTAAAAAGTTCAACATAGAGCTTTTAAAAGAGGCGAGTAAGAGAACGGCTTTGGTTACCACCATGGTCTTTACTATCTTAATTGGTGCGTCCATATTTTCTCTAATCTTTAGAGGAGTCGGCGGTGATGAATTAATTAGTTTAGTTTTTGAGATGTTGCCAGGTGGAAAATATTCGGCATTGTTTTTTGTAATGCTGATGATATTTTTGCTGGGTTTTATATTAGATTTTATTGAGATTTGTTATGTATTTGTTCCACTAATTGCGCCACCGTTACTTATGATGGGTTTTGATCCTGTTTGGCTTGGGATAATGCTAGCAATTAATCTTCAAACTTCTTTTTTAACACCTCCCTTTGGGTTTTCTCTCTTTTACCTGAGAGGAGTTGCAGATAAATCAATAAGAACAATAGAAATATATAAAGGGGTAATACCTTTTATAGCAATTCAGTTATTAGTCTTGTTAATGGTTATACTTTTTCCAAGCTTAGTCTTATGAGAGTCCTATTTTTTACCATTTTATTTATTGCTTCATGTTCTCAAGATGAAATAGTTACTGATAAAACCTTTACGATATTTGAAGATCAAAAAATCTTGTTCGATGCAGGGCTTATAAATAATGATACGGAAATCATTAGAACGCTTGGATCAGGAAGAGTAGTCCTTAAGAAGATTGAATTGCCTGAGACTGCTGATTTTCATCGTGCTAAAGCCATTGTCACATTAAAATCTACAGGAGATCCATGGGATAAGTCTGGGTCATTCTTTTTATTACCCAAAGCTGATTTTGATAACCTAAAAGAAATAAATTCATTGGAATTATTAAGATTTATAACTCCTTTTGGTGTTGGTCACTTTAATAATAAAGAAAATATACAAAAGCTAAAACCTTCTTATATACCAAGGTGGGAGGATGACATAACTTGGGAAGAGGATATATCTCATCTACTGCCAGTTTTGAGAGATGAGGTTTGGGTTGGTCTTTACATTGATACTTGGTCAAATGAGGGTTGGAGTGTTGATGTAGGTGTTAAGTTTGATGAATATTACACGAAAACAAAGAAACCATTAAAGACTATATTTCCTTTGCTAAATACAACTCCAATGTTTCCGGGGCAAAGTGGTTACGATAAATTTGCTAGCGAGCCTATAACAAAAACATTCAAGTTAGCTAAAGATCATGAAAACGTAAGATTATATTATTTAACAACAGGCCATGGCGGTCATAGTGGCGGTGATGAGTTTGTAAAAAGGCTTAATGTGATAAGTCTTAATGACAAAGTTATAAAAGAGTTTATCCCTTGGCGGGACGACTGTGCTTCCTTTAGAAGATTTAATCCTAGCTCAGGCGTTTGGATGACAGAAGCTGAGTGGAAAGGTGAGATAATTGAAGAAAGAATTGCATCGTCAGACTATTCGAGATCTGGGTGGTGCCCTGGCAGCAAAGTAACTCCTCAAATAATTGAGTTAGGTAAGTTAGAAAAGGGGGAACACTCTATTACAATTTCTATTCCTGAAGCTCAAGAAACAACAGAGGAATTTTTCAATTTTTGGAATATATCTGCTTATATAATTTACTGAATTAATTATTAAGCTGTTTTTGTTTTAAGCTCAATTCCAGCATTATTTTTTTGTAAAGCTTGTTCAGCTCTATAGCTTGACCTGACCATTGGACCTGAAACAACTTCCAAGAAGCCTTTGCTAATTCCAATATCTCTATATTTTTCAAACTCTTCAGGAGTAACCCATCTCTCAACTGGTAAGTGGTTAAGAGTTGGTCGCAGATATTGTCCAAGAGTTAAGATATCAACTTTATGATCAAGAAGGTCATCCATCGCTTGTTCAATCTCTTCGTCTGTTTCGCCAAGACCCAGTATTAAACTTGTTTTTGTTAATACTTCCTTATTTATTTCTTTTGATTCGTATAAAACATCCAGTGTTTGTTGATATCCTGCTCTAGGATCTCTTACTGGATGAGTTAATCTTTTAACTGTCTCAAGGTTTTGAGCAAAAACTTCGATACCTGAATTCACAATAGTATCTATTGAGGATTTAATTCCTTTAAAGTCTGGGGTAAGTGCCTCAACAGCAGTATTGGGATTAAGGTCTTTTATAGCCTGAACTGTCTGTGCATAATGTTCAGCGCCTCCATCTTCAAGATCATCTCTATTAACTGAAGTTAGAACAACATATTTAAGGCCCATAGTTCTGACAGCTTTAGCTGTTTTCAAAGGCTCTTCTTGATCTAACCAGCCTCTTGGATTTCCTGTATCTACCGAACAAAATTTACAAGCCCTGGTGCAAACTGAACCCATTAACATAAAAGTTGCTGTTCCGCTTGACCAACACTCCGAGATGTTTGGGCACATTGCCTCTTCACAGACTGTATTAAGTTTTTTGGAGGCAACTTGATCTTTGACCAGCTTGTATTTGGGATCAAAGCTAGCTTTTACTCTAATCCAGCTTGGCTTCTTTTCAGCAGGAATCGATGCAAACTTATTTGCCTTTTGACCATTTTTAACAGCCTTAATGCCATCTCTATTTACAATCTTTACTGTAGGTATTATTTCCATCAATTAAAAAATCTGTTGAATGTTTATTTCTACTACTGATTTTACTTTCTCTAGGGTGATGTTGCTATATATATCTTTAATTTGGGTAACTTGAAGTCCTTCGTAACCACAGGGATTAATATTTTTAAAAGGATCTAAATCCATATCAACATTGATGCTTATGCCGTGATAGGAATAACCTTTTGAAAAACGGAGTCCAATTGAGGCTATCTTCTTTGAATCTACATAGACTCCAGGTGAGCCTTCTATAGTATTACTTTGAATCTGAAAATCTGAAAGCGTCTTCTGCACTAAGTCCTCTAATTGTTTTACAAACTTCTTTGGTCCAAGATTCCTTTTTTTTATGTTTAATAAGAAATATATAACGAGCTGACCTGGTCCGTGATAGGTAACCTCTCCTCCTCTGTCTGCTTGGAATATATCAATATCTGTTCTTTTTAAAATATGTTTTTGATCTGCAGCGGTTCCAAGCGTGAAGACTGGATCATGCTCAAGCATCCAAATAGATTCATCTTCACCTTTTGCTACAAAATCTTTCATTGCAGAAAAGGTTTCTTGATATTGCTTTTTGCCTAAATCTTTAATCACTACTTGATCTAGCTTCAACAAAGGCATCTTCTGCAATTGAATGATAGTCTGAGACCTCATCTAAAAAATCTTGAAAAGAAGTATGGACCTTTCTTATCGTCTCATCGTTAAGACTTTCCGCAATAATTTCATCAGAGATTTTTTTAAATTCCATAATTACTTCTTCCGGAAGTTTTCTTAACTCAACTCCATGAGTCTCAATAAGTTCTTTAAGAGCCTTATTGTTTGAGGCCGTATATTCGTCTAATAAATCTTGATTAACCGCTTTAGCTGCAGTTTCAATAATTGCTTGTAAGTCAGATGGGAGTGAATTCCAAGCATCATCATTTACTAATAATTCAAGCATAGATCCAGGTTCATGCCACCCAGGATAATAATAATATTTTGCCACTTGTTGAAACCCAAAGGCTAAATCATTGTATGGGCCAACCCACTCAACTGCATCTATAGTTCCAGTCTGCATAGCTGTATATAATTCACCGCCAGGGATATTTACTGGATTACCGCCGGCTCTTTTAAAAACCTCTCCTCCAACTCCAGGAATCCTCATTTTTAAACCCTTCAAATCATCTAATGAGTTAATTTCCTTATTGAACCAGCCAAACATCTGTGTTCCAGTATTGCCACAAGGTATCGGATAAATATTAAAGGGTTCATATAGCTCCCTCCATATTTCTAATCCGCCACCTCTGTTTACCCAAGCATTCATTTCTTTGGCATTCAGTCCAAACGGAACCCCTGCAAAGAATTGTGCTGCAGGAATTTTGCCTTTCCAATAATAAGCGCCGCTATGCCCCATTTGAACTGATCCTGAGGATACAGCATCAAAAACCCCCATTGCTGGAACAATTTCGCCAGCTCCATAGACTGTTATATTCATTCTGCCATCACTCATTTCTTTAATAAGCTTTGCCAGCCTTTCTGGAGCCATACCTAAACCCGGATAATTTTTGGGCCATGTCGTTACAAGAGACCAATTGTAGTTTTTTTGCTTATCTATTTTTTGTTCAGTGTTAGAAGAATCTGAGCAGCTTATTGCAAACAATAAAGCAAAGAATACAAAATTACTCTTAATTATATTTTTTCTAATTTTGCGAACGCTAAAACTAACCATTTTGTTCCCTCTTGTTCAAAATTTATTTGAACTCGTGCTGACTCACCAGCTCCTTCATAATTAAGTACTATACCCTCTCCAAACGTTGGATGTGAAACTTTTTCACCCAAAGAAATCCCAATAGAATCAGAAGAATCCTTTAAGGATGGACTCATCTGGCCTTTTCTTTTGTAAGGTATCGTTGTTTGTGCTCTCGGCCTTATTTCATCGATGAGCTCTGACGGTATTTCTTTTAAAAATCTTGAGGGAGGGTTAAATATGTCAGTCCCATGCAACCTTCTCGATTCAGCATAGGTTAGGTAAAGTTTTCTCATTGCTCTAGTTATTCCTACATAACAAAGGCGTCTTTCCTCCTCAAGCTGAGATGCGCTTTCCATTGATCTTCCGTGCGGAAACAAGCTTTCCTCCATACCAGTTAAGAAAACTAGCTTAAACTCTAATCCTTTTGCTGAGTGTAATGTCATAAGCTGGACAGCATCATCATGCTCATCTGCTTGTCTGTCTCCTGCATCTAAAGAAATAACGTCTAAAAAGTTTTCAACAATCTCTTTATTATCTTTATCTTCATTAAAAGATTGTTCAAAGTTTTTAGCTGCCGACACAAGCTCATCGAGGTTCTCTGTCCTGGTTTTACCTTTTTCTCCAGGTTCCTTTTTATGGAAATCATATAGACCTGACTTCACATTTATATGTTCAACTAATTCTGAAAGATTATGCGTTTGCAACATTTCAAAAGCATTCGCAATAAACTCTAAATATGTTCCAAGCCCTGAGGCTCCCTTCCCTTTTATTGCGCCTTCATCTATTAATTTAGCAGCAGCTTTGATGTAAGAAATTCCAGATTTTTTTGCTTCATCTCGCACTTTAGCTAAAGTCTTTTGGCCTACACCTCTGGTAGGATTCGAAATTGATCTTTCAAAAGCTGGATTATCGGAATTATTAAAGATTACCTTTAAATAACTAACTGCATTCTTAATCTCGAGCCTGTCATAAAATCGAAGTCCACCATAAATTCTGTAAGGAATGCCTACTCTTAGTAAAGCCTCCTCTATGGCTCTGGATTGAGCATTAGACCTATAAAGGACAGCTGAATCTTGATAGAGTTCACCCTTTTCCATCCAATCCTTTACAACACCAGCTACAAATCTTGCTTCCTCTTGTTCATTGAATGCTTGATACAAAATTAGATTTTCTCCCTCAAGCTCCTCCGTCCAAAGATTCTTCCCAAGTCTATCAGCGTTGTTGTCTATCAAAGCATTAGCAGCAGATAGGATTTTGCTTGTTGACCTATAGTTCTGCTCTAATTTAACAACACTTACCTTTTTAAACTCTTTTATATAAGCATCTACATTCTCAACTTTTGCTCCTCTCCATCCATATATAGATTGATCGTCATCTCCAACAGCTGTTGTAAGTGCATCCTTTGATGTTATTTCCTTCAGCCACTTGTATTGAATAGTATTGGTATCTTGAAACTCATCAATCAGAATGGATCTAAACCTTTTGTGAAAATAACTTTTAACGGAGGCATTTTTTCTAATGAGCTCATAAGATTTTAGTATCAACTCCGCAAAATCTACCAAACTATCATTTCTACAAAGCTCTTCGTATTCTGTATAAACTCCTTTAATTGTTTTTCTATAAAAATCTCCTCTATCTCTTATTGATTTGGCTCTTTTTCCAGAGTCCTTCCAACTATTTATTTGCCATTGAGTTTGACGATATGGAAACTTTGCTTCGTCAATGCCTTGTTCTTTGGATAGCCTTTTTATAATCCTTAACTGATCATCAGCATCAAGGATTGTAAAACCTGAAGATAGTTCAGCTTCTTTGTTAAACCTTCTTAGGATTCTATGAGAGAGGCTGTGAAAGGTCCCACACCAAATCTCAGGAGATGGGTGCTCAAGAAGATCTTCAATTCTTGATCTCATTTCATTGGCAGCCTTGTTCGTAAAAGTCACTGCCATAATTGAGCCAGGTGAAAAACTAAGCGCCTCCACTTGCCAAGCTACTTTATGAACAAGCACCCTAGTTTTTCCTGATCCAGCTCCTGCTAAAACCATAATATTTTGACCTTCGGAGGTGACGGCATGCCGCTGTTGATCGTTTAGATTTTCAAGTATGTGGGATACGTCCATATGATTGTTTTAGTATATATTGAAACTAATCATGTGGGTGTTAATATAATTTTATGAACAAAGTTATTGAACATCTAGGCAGTAAGTATCCAATTATTCAAGCGCCAATGGGATGGATTGCAAGAAGTAAACTTGCTTCTGCCGTCTCAAATGCAGGTGGGTTTGGGATAATAGAAACCTCATCTGGAGAGGTTGATGCTTGCAAAGAAGAAATCAAAAAAATGGCAGAGTTAACTGACAAACCTTTTGGTGTAAATTTGCCTTTATTATTCCTAAGTGATTCAACAATGGTAGATTTTATTGTTGAGCATGGTGTTAATTTTGTTACAACGTCTGCAGGAGATCCAGGAAAATACATAGATGTCCTAAAATCGGCAGATATTACCGTTTACCATGCAGTTCCAAGTTTGGCTGGGGCAAAGAAAGCCTTTGAAGCTGGTGTTGATGGGTTGGTTGTAGAAGGAACCGAAGGAGGCGGTTTTAAGAGTCCTGAGGAGGTAGGTTTGTTTGTTTTAATTCAAGCAATTAAGAATGAAATTGACTTGCCAATTGTAGCTGCTGGTGGAATTGTGGATGGAGTTGGTATGGCAGCTGCGTTTGCTGCAGGCGCTGAAGGCATCCAAATGGGAACTAGATTTGTTTCAAGTAAGGAAAGCCCTGTTCATGATAATTTTAAAAATACGATTGTTGGGTCAGAAACAAATGGAACTTTAATTCTTAATAAAAAATCAAAGCCCTGCATACGAGCACTTAAAACGAACCTAACAAATGCAATTTATGAGAAAGGTGTTATGGAAATGTCCGAAATGATGGGCATTAAAAATTTATATTTTGATGGAGACATGGAAGCAGCTCCGGCACTTGCAGGACAATCAGTGGGTTTAATTGATAAAGTAAAGTCAGTTGACGAGATAATTAATGAAACTATTGTTGAATTCAATCAAACAGTTTCTAGACTAAATGAGAGTAAATTTAATGAGTAATGAAATAAAAGATTTTTTTAAAACGTATTCAGACTTTGTCACTAAAGTAACTAGTGATCCAAGTCTTGATCTTGATGCACTAATGGAAAGATTAAAAGAAATTGATGCTTCCTCTGATATAAAATCCGCAAGACTATTAACTGCTGCAATGGGCCTTGGCAGTGAGACTGGAGAATTTGTTGAGATTGTAAAGAAAATGTATCTGCAAGGTAAGCCTGCCTCAGAGGAAAACATCTTTCATATGAAAAGAGAGTTAGGCGACATTATGTGGTATTGGGCTACGGCATGTGCAGCTCTTGATTTAGATCCACATGAGGTAATTGCCGAAAATCAAAAGAAGTTAGAGGCAAGGTATGGTGAACAGTTCGAAGTACAAAGAAGTGAGGTCAGAAAAGAAGGCGATCTTTAATGGTTGAAAATATAGTTGCTTATATTTATTCAATTACTGGCTTAATATTTTTTATTGCGTGGCAAATTAATTACAGCCTTACAAAATACTTTCTAAAAGAGAAAAATTTTACTAAGACATTGTACCTAGAGCTCTTTTTCTTAATCATTATTATGGTTTCTTATTATCTAAGTAGCTCAGCTTTCTTTATTTTGTTATTCGTAATCCATGCAGCTAATATCTTTACAATTATTTTCCTAAAAGATCAGATCTTAGATTCTTCAGAAATCTTTGATTCGCAGATTATGGAGATAACAACAGTTTCTTATTACATAGTTGTTGGATTCTTGCTCGTATTTTTTGCTTAACTATTCAATCGCTTGAGTAACTAAATCATAAAAAACTGAGGCATTAAAGGTGCTATTTACTGCAGCCCCTGATGCTCTTGGTAAGGTTAAGATCCAGTTAGAAGAATCAAGGCTTGATGGTATTAATTTCATCTTTCTTTCGTTTGAAAGATTTAAGATAGGCGCGTAAAGACTATTTCTGACTACAACTATGTTCCTATTAAAATCAATCATAATATACTGTCCATCAAACCCAATTGTAGAGTGAATAAAGGTATTATCGGGGCAATTTCCATTTACGTCAGGAGATTTTGCGCAAACTTTCCAAAATTGTAATCCATAGTATTCTAGCTCTCTAATCTTATCTACATAGGAGTTATAACTTAAAGTTCCATCCTCCCAAATACCTCCTAATAAAAGCATATAACCAAATTTTGCATAATCCCTGGCGTTGGAGTCTAAACAGCAATATGCGAGTAGATTTCCATTAGATTGACCAGAGGTAACAAAGTCTTTCCACCAAAGAGCATCTATATTTATTTTTGAAAAAAGCTGATAATCAGCAAATGTTTGAACATCTTGACCGGTGGCACGAAATATAATTTCTCCTAAAATCATAGTGTCACAATTTGAATATTTAAAGTCTCCCCTCATATAAATCTCTGTTGTTGAGTACCAAGGCTGAATGACTCCACTCTCAGCAAGATTCCTATTAATGCAGCCTGAAAGCTGATCATCTGAATAAACGATATCACCTCCAGATCCAGAGTCTGATTGATTTTGGCATACCCTAAGATTTTGATTAACAAAGTCAAAGCACATAGGCTCGAGTCCAGACCTCATATCAAGAATGTTTTTAATTGTGATTTCAGATCTTTCATCATTTGCCCACTCTGAAATATACATAGATGCAGAGTCGTTTATAGATGAAATTAGTCCTTGTGACTCAGCAATACCAATAAGAAAGCTTGTAAAAGACTTAGCGCTCGACCAGGAAGAAGAAAGGCTTTGTTGATCTCTGTCACCAAAAAGAAATTGTAAAGTTGCAGCATCGAGGGTTGTAGAGCTTGCTATTGAATTGATCTCTCCTTCTAAAATACCTCTATATCTTTCATGAACCAGTTTGCCATCCTTGATCACGATAGCTGATTGAGTAAAGGTCCCATCGGCAAAAGCATAATTAAAAGCGGTGTTTAGTTTTACTTCGTTCATATTCACAGAACTTGGGGAAGTAACTTCCCAAATAAGTGGGTGCTCAGGAAAAACAGCAGGTTCAACAATTTCTAAGCTAGAAGAGTTTGATCCTCCACTACATGAATAAAAAAATAATAGGGAAAGAGTAAAAAAATTGAGTTTAGTTGTAGTCTTTCTCATCCAGTCGCTTTAGTAAACTTGAAGTATCAAGCTTGCCTGCTCCCATATCTTGAAGTTCTTTATAATATGATTTTATCATTTCAGTAACAGATATGTTTGCGCCAATTTTTTTTGAAAACTTTGAGACTATTTCTAAGTCCTTAACCATTAAATCGACTGCAAAACCAAAATTATATTGATCATCAATCATCGAATCCCATCTATTTTCCATTTGCCAAGACTGCGCTGCCCCTTTTGAAATAACATCTAAAACATCTTTTGATGAGATGCCAGACTTTTTTGAAAAGCTAGCTGCTTCAGCAAGCGCTTGAAGAAGACCGGCAATACAGATCTGATTAATCATTTTTGTTAATTGTCCATTCCCTGATATGCCCATATATTTATGGAAAGCTGAATAGCAATCAAGAATTGGAGATATTTGTTTATAAGCTAATTCATCTCCCCCTATCATCACTGAAAGTGTGCCATTTTGTGCTCCAGCCTCACCTCCTGAGACAGGGGCATCTAAAAAAATAGAGTCTTTTTTTAAAAGCTCTTTGCTTATTAAGGTCGCAGTATCAACAGAGGTTGTTGAATGATCAACTACTATAGTTCTCCCTTTCAAGTGTTCCAAGATTCCATCACTACCTAAAACAACTTCTTCAATATCACTATCTTCACTGAGGCATAGAAAGATTGCCTCAGATTTTAAAGTAAGCTCTTTTACAGAATCACATATCTCACCTTCAAATTTTGAGACCCATTTTTGTGATTTGTTTGATGTTCTATTAAATACTAAAGTTTTGTAAGACTTTGATATGTGGCCTGCAATCGGGAATCCCATAGTCCCAAGACCTATAAACCCAACTTTTAGCATCTGGTTATCTTTCTTTAAGTCCGTTTTCTTTGAGTGTTTCCATTATTTTATCAAATTGATCCTGACCAAAAAAATGCTTGTCTCCAATGACTGTTAGTGGGACACCATGATGACCTGCATTCAGTTGATCGACTTGATTTTGTTTGATTTGTCCAATGATTTCCTCTTCATGAACGTTAACACTCTCCCTTAATTGATTAAGATCTAATCCAACTTTTTTGGCGGCTTCTGATAAATTTTCGTCGGTATTCCAGTTCTCAACCCCTCCAAATATTAAGCTTGAAACTTCAAAAGCAAACTCCATGCCAACTCCTTTCATTTGTGCCATTTGTCCTAAATGACAAATATCAAATATGTAAGGCTGATGGCTTGATATTTTCCCAGTCATAATATTTTGCCTAATAGGATCTGGTTTGAGCTTTGATGTGAAAGGAATACCAAGCTTTTTAGCTTGCAGTCTCATATCTATCATTTTAAAAAAGAAGAATGTAAAAAAATTCTTACCTTCAAACCACTCAGGCATTCTGATGGCTATTGGATAAACAACTTTAAAGTTTATTTCGATATCATACTTTTCTTTGAGCTTAAGCATTCTAGGAAGTATTAAGTATGAATAGGGGCTTCTATATGAAAAATATAGATCTATTTTCATGAGATTTTTGCTTTATTATTAAACTCTGAAGTAGCCTCATTAAACTCAGCCCTTATTCTTTCAACTAAAGATTCAACAGTTGGAGCGTCTTCTATGAGACCAATTCCCTGACCAGATCCCCAAATATCTTTCCATGCTTTTGAGTCTGTATTCCCACCAGAGCCAAAGTTCATTGCAGATTTATCTGCAGTTGGAAGATTGTCTGGATCAAGACCAGCATTTTGAATAGAGGGCTTGAGGTAATTACCTAGGACACCAGTAAATAAGTTTGAATACACGATATCGTTAGCAGAGCTTTCAATTAACATCTGTTTATATTCTGGCTCAGCATTTGCTTCATGTGTTGCAATAAATCTTGTGCCTAAATAAGCGAAATCAGCACCGAGTGCGAGCGCAGATGCAACAGAATAGCCATCACCTATGGAGCCTGACAAAATAATAGTTCCATCGAACCAAGATTTTACTTCTCTTAGAAGAGCAAAAGGAGATAATGCCCCAGCATGACCTCCTGCTCCAGCGCAAACTAAAATTAAGCCATCGACGCCCATATCAGCAGCTTTTTTTGCATGCCTTACATTAATAACGTCGTGGAAAACTAAACCTCCATAGCTGTGGGCTGCCTCAACAACTTCTGCAGGCGGTCTCAATGAAGTAATGATTATTGGCACCTCATGCTTTACGCAAATTTCCATATCGCCTTGCAATCTATCGTTTGATCCATGGCAGATTTGGTTTACTGCAAAAGGTGCTACTTTTGTGTCCGGATTTTGTTCTTGATACTCTTTTAATTCTGTTTTAATTCTTACAATCCATTCCTCTAGCACATGCTGTGGTCGTGCATTAAGTGCTGGAAAAGATCCAATTATCCCAGCTTTACATTGTGCTATTACCAAGTCGGGAACAGAGATAAGAAATAAAGGTGCTCCAATGACAGGTATAGAAATATTATCTTTTATTGAATCTGGTATAGGCATATAAGCTCCTAAGTAATAGAATTAAAAAACTTAATATACCAGTAAATGAATAACCGTTTTAATCTATTTTTAATTTTTTTTTCTATTCTCCTTTCTTCTTGCTCACATGAAAAAGAAAATCCGACTTGCTTAGAATATGAAAGCCAAGAGGAGGAATTTGCTAATGTGCAAATTGTTGGAGAAAAAGATATTAATTTAGATTTTTCTTCGTTCATAGCCACCTATCAAACTAGAGGAGAGTTTAGTGGTCCTTTAGGAGATGTTGCTGAACACGAGGGCTTGGATTTATTTAATATTGATAAAGATTTATCTGATATACCGATACACACAATAGCTGAGGGAGTTGTTGTTTATGCCAGGACTGGATGTCCATCGAGTACACAGTTTTCAGATAATACAATTTTGCGGGAGTGTGGTGCAGGCTGGGGCAATCACTTAGTAATTGATCATGGAAAAAATATTTACTCAAGATATGGTCACATGAGGTTTGATGGAGTTTATAAAAGAGTTGGGGATAGAGTTAATAAAGATGAAATCGTTGGACTTATGGGCAACTCTGGAAGAAGTGAGGGAAGACATCTCCATCTGGAAATAGGATATTATTCAGGTGATTTTGATAGCTGTGAGCCTTCTAAGTCTTTCGACTTTGTTGTTAATCCAGCTGCTTATGGTTTTTAGTTGTTGCTTGCGTAGTCTAGAGCTAAATAAACCATTGCTTTAACCCCTTCATCTAAAGCTCGATCATCTATTTTAAAAAATGGAGTGTGATTTCCAGGAGCTACATCAACACCTGGCTCGTTTACACCTAACCAAAAGTACATACCTGGTATTTGTTGAGAAAAGAAAGAAAAATCCTCAGCACCTGTAGTGGGTTTATCAAGAATAAAAAATTTCCCATCAGCAGCTTCTGACAGTGTCTGCGCATATTTATTTGTTAATTCTACGTTGTTAAAAGTAACTGGATAAAAACCCCCGACATCAAACTCAACATCAACCTTTGTTCCAGTTCCTTCTGCAACTCCTCGAGCTATCTGTCTAATCTCATCATAAATCTCAGCACGCAGGTCTGGATCAAATGTTCTGATAGTCCCTGTAATTTGTGATTTATCAGGAATAATATTGTTCCTAGTTCCAGCTTGAACCATTCCTACTGAAATTACTGCAGGATTATTAATGATATTTATTCTTCTACTTACAACTGTATTTAATGATTCAATTAATTGTGCTGTAGCCATAATTGGATCGATGCTATCCCATGGTCTCGATCCATGTGCTTGAACGCCATTAACGGTTATTCTATAAGATGATGCAGCAGCCATTGCTGGTCCAGGCAGGACACCAAGATGACCATGTCGTGAATTAGTCACGTGAAGTCCGAATATTACTTCAGGGTTATATCTATCAAATATTCCTTCAGCAAGCATAAGTTCAGCTCCACCGCCCTCACCCTCAGGGGCACCCTCTTCAGCTGGCTGAAATATAAGCATAATATTTCCTTTTAGATTCTTTTTATTTTTAGCAAGGAATTCAGCAGCTCCCATCAAAATAGCAACATGAGCATCATGACCGCATGCATGCATAACTCCGACATCTTGACCTAAATATGTTGTTCTTTGCTTTGAAGCGAATGGCAATCCTGTTTGTTCAGTAACTGGGAGTGCATCCATGTCTGCTCTTAGGGCAATTGTTGGCCCAGGTTTACCGCCTCTTATTAGTCCTACGACTCCTGTGTAAGCAATTCCAGTTTCTACCTCTACTCCAAGCGATTCTAAATGCTCAGCAACTTTCTTTGATGTTCTAAACTCTCTATTACCTAGCTCAGGAAACTCATGAATGTCATGGCGCCATTCAATAACTTTTTCCATTAAGGGATCTAGGTCAGCTTGAAGTTTTTCTTTTAGGTCTTCAGCAGCTAAAAATCCTGGTATAAGAATTATTGATATAAATAAATATTTGTTTATTTGCATGCTTTAAAGTTTACAAAAAAGGTTTTCAATTGTCATTTTTATGACGACTTGGTATTAAAGTTACTAATCTAGATTAATGTTATCTGCTACCCAACTAATTGACCAAAGATGTCCTAATCTTTTTCCTCTATATTGACTTGGAAGCCTAACAACACTGGATTCTTTGAAATCTATTAACTGAGGGTCATAATCAAAGCTATTAAAAGCATAATCTAGTTTTTTAACCGTTCTCCATTGGTAGTATGAAACATTATTATTTTTTGATGCTGGGTGTTCATAGCCGCAGTATTTTTTTAAGTCACTACTGCCTAAAGGTGCGGCTATAACATGAATCTCTGTTTCTATAGCCTCTATCTCATTTAGTAATAATGAAGAAAGTATGCCTCCATAACTATGTCCCAAAATTGTAATCTTTTCGATATCTTTCATTGCTGATATTTCTCTCATAAGGATTGGAATAGTTTTTTGTGGACATTTTGTTGTATCCCATCGAAAAAAATAAGTCTTTGTAACTTCATTATCTATGGTCTGAAGTGGGTAGATCCATTCAAATCCTCTGCTATCTCGGCCATGGATGCTAATCAGAATTTCTTTGCCTGTTTGGTTAGCTTCAAGATCATGAAGGCCAAAATTGAGATCCATAAGCTTCTGACCAGATTTAAGATATTCCTTATTAGGGTCTAGCTCATAAAGATTTAAAGAAAGTAATTCTAATGGAATTGTTAAAAGGGCAAATAAAAGATAGAACTTCATAATCTTTTATTCTTGAACAAAACCTTGCCATCTCTGCATATATTTTATGAAAGTTTCACTTAAGCCTTCTTGGATCAGATGTTCTTTAGAAACAGGAAGCTCTATTGGTTCAAAACTTTCATCTGCTATCACTCTCTTAGGGAAGTCATGATGAAGTATCCCAGCTCTTCCCACTGTTACGAAATCAACATCCTTTTCTAATATTTTCATTACACTTTCGCCTGATCTTATGTTGCCAGCTACTGTAAGCATTGTGTTTCCAAAATCCATATCTGTGAAATGCTGTAATAAATTTTTTCCTTTATGTTCTTCTTCATTAGGATCTTTGAACGAATCCCAAAGTGACATATCTAAGAAATCAATATTATTTAAGGCTATAAGTTCCTCACATACCTCCTTTATTTCTTCAAGCTTTAATCCAAATCCTTCTGGTGAAAGTCGAACCCCTAAAACAAAATCTTTGCCACAGTTATTTCTTATGCCCTCCACTATCTCAAAAATAATCCTTGATCTATTTTCATTAGAGCCACCATATTCATCCTGACGTCTATTAATTTCGGATGATAAAAATTGAGAAAGTATATAGCCATGGGCTCCATGTATTTCAACTCCTTGATAGCCAGATTCTTTAGCCCTAATAGCTGCAGCTATAAAGTCTTCTCGAAGCTGTATAACTTCTTCAAAAGATAAACTTCTTGCGCCTGTGTTACTGTCATCCGATGGACATACTGGCTGGGTATTTATAAGCTCCTCTGGAGAACGCATTCCGGCATGATGAAGTTGAGCAATTGCTAGGCTTTCATGCTTTTTAATTTCAGTAGTAAGCTTTTTTAAACCATTAATATGCTTGTCATCAAAAATTCCTAGCTGGCCAGGAAATCCTTTACCTATTTCTTGAACATGAGATGCACAAGACATCGTTATACCAAAGCCACCTTCTGCCCTCTTTGTCAGCCAATGATATTCATCATCCGAAAGCACTCCATCTTCATGGCTTTGCGTATTGGTTAGGGGCGCAAGCATAAATCTATTTTTCATTTGATGACCAGAAGCAAAAGTTAACTTGTCATTGAGTGATTTCATGTCAGTCTTAGGCTCCTAAAATAAAAGAAGAAAAATAATGTAGCTATTGAGGAAAGAATATGCCACAAAGCATGTGCCTGCACTATAGAGTCTGGATTACAGAAGTCTGTTTCAGGATAGCCCTGAAGCCAAATTACAAAAGCTGTCAGATACGTAAACATTCCGAACCAAAACCATCTAAATCTGGTCTTTCTCATGAGTGATTTCTTATTAATAAATATTGCTGGTATCCAAAATAAGATAGTCCACCAGTACTCGCTAAGATTTGCAAAAATCTCATTGGGGAAGACCCCAAAGACTGCTGCAACAAGAAAGCCTATAAAGCCTGATAACAATCTAAGCAGTGGCGAATAAAAGTGCTGCAATGCTTCCGTAATTACCCATAGAGCTATTGATAAAAACCATAAATTTAGACCAATACCAAGGTCGTTTCCAAAATTCCAACTTATCAATGCATAAATTGTGATGTAAGAGACATAAGTCTTCGCAAAAACATTTTCTGAATAATCCTTAATTACAAAAATGTTTACAAGCCAAGGAATTGAAATAAACATGATCATGCTTAACCAGTCAGCCCACTGCCCCCATGCAGTATGAGTTCCATGCATAAGCAGTGATCCTGGCCCCAAAAATAACGCAGCGGTTGCAAATATTATGGCCGTTGGTGAAGCGCCATGAAATCTTGATTTACCTCTCGACTCTCTTGATAGAATCCAGAACATTATTAGGCCGGTAGTAATAAATCCTATATTTGAAAGAGCATTACTTGGCTCCCGAAAGTAGCCGCCACTAATCCTTTCACACCATCGTGAAACATCATTAATGCTATAGCCTGGCTCTACAGAAAGGAAACCCCCTGTTTGAGCCAATAAAAGATAGGCAACAAAAAAAAGAATGGAAGCAGATAGGGGTATGAAAAAAACTTTTTTATTCATTAAAGAACTCAGTCCCAAATGGAAATATAGTCGTCAGTATTCATTTCAGGTAATGATTTCTTCTTACCTGCAGGAGTACCTATATAAATATATCCGATAATCGTTTGGTTTTCATTTAAGCCAAATTTCTCTGAAATCTTATTATTAAATGCAAAACTGCCAGTTCTCCAAATTGCTCCATACCCTAATGCACTTAATGCAAGCATAATGTTTTGTCCTGCTGTTCCTGTTGATATTATTTGCTCCATTTCTGGCACTTTTGGATGATCTTTTTTTGTGGACACGAGCACCACAATTAATGGAGCCCTAAAAGGAGCATTTCTATATTTTTCTATTCTCTCTTCTGTAAGATCATCAAAGTTTTCTTCAGCAAAATCAACAAATATATTCGAAAGTCTTTGGAGGCCATCTCCGCTTATCTGAATGAAGCTTGAAGGTCTAAGCCATGCATGATCCGGAGCCCTCAAAGCAGCCTGAAAAACTTTCTCCATTTCATCTTTTGATGGGATAGGCTCGACCAAGTTACGATGCGAGTTTCTTTCTAAAATGTTTTTGAGTGCTTCATTCATGAATTACATAAATGATTTAAGGACTGTTTTAATATTTTCAAATAGATTTGGATTTTGATTAAAACTCTTAATATGATCATCGGGCTTATTCCAATCATCAGCTGATTCAGTAAAGTAGTTTGAATCTATAGTAACCCAGCTGGAATCATCTAGTGTGCCTGCCTTTATAAATATTACTCTATCAAGCTCTTTAGCAAAGCTTAGAATTCCTGACCCACATTTTTCACAAAACCCTCTGTTTATGTGCATACCTTGATTGCCAACACTTTCAAAGTATTTTGGTTCGCCGCTTATTGAAAGATTTTTCTTTGAAATGACTAAAATAGTAGCTTTTCCAGACCCTGTAGCTCTTTGGCAGTCTTTGCAGTGACAATGATGTCCAGAAATAATTTTGTCTCTCTCAAAAGAATACTCAATCTCTCCGCACTGACAGCGCCCGCTCTCTGTCATTAAGCACTTGCCCAGTCTTGTAAGATCATATCAGAGGCTTTTTCAGCAATCATTATGGTTGGTGCATTAGTGTTGCCTCCGATTAGAGTTGGCATAATTGATGCATCGACAACCCTTAAACCTTCAACCTTATGAACCTTCAGTCGTTGATTGACGACAGCCTCATCATCATTGCCCATCTTGCATGTTCCCACGGGATGATAGACAGTATCTGCTCCTTCACGAATAGCCTTTTCAATGTCAGCATCATCGTTTATATCAATCGGTCTTTGACAGTGCTGTTTTATATACTTGTTTACTGGCTCAATGTTTAAGATCTCCATCATCTTTTTGTATCCTTCGATCATGTCTTTCATATCATCAGGATGAGATAAAAACTTTGGATCTATCAAAGGATCTTCCATTGGGTCTGCAGACTTTAGTGTAACTGTTCCCCTAGACTTCGGTCTCAACAAACAACTATGACAGCTAAATCCATGTCCCCATACTTGTGTTCTGCCATGATCGACAACCATAGCAGGCGCAAAGTGAAGCTGTATGTCTGGAATTTCTTTTGCCTCATTAGATTTTATAAAACCACCTGCTTCTGCAATAGTGGAGGTAAATAACCCAGTTTTCTTTAATATGTACTTTAATACCTCAATTGGATACTTTATTAAGAATGCTTTTATGGAGGTTCCAATAAACTGCATAGAGTTATATTTATGCACAGTAAGATAGTCAATGTGATCTTGAAGATTTTTTCCTACCCCAGAAAGATCTACCTTGTGTTCTATACCATGTTTTTCAATTTCTTCTCTTGGTCCTACCCCCGATCTCAACAATATTTGAGGAGAACCAAAAGCGCCTGAACAAAGAAGTACTTCTTTTGAGGCTGATATGATGTGAGATTCTCCTTCTGCATCTATATATTCAACTCCAGAAGCCTTGTTATTATCAATAAGGATCTTGTTTACATTTGCTTCAGTAATCACAGTCAAATTCGGTCTATCTAAAGCAGGCACTAAATATGCTTTCGCGGCACTGCATCTTTTGCCATCTTTTTGTGTGGTTTGGTAAAAGCCTATGCCCTCTTGCTCTCCGCCATTGAAGTCTTCATTTTGTTTGTAAAGTTTTGATCCTGCTTCAACAAAGTCTTTTGTTGGTTTATTTTCATGTCTTATCTTTGAAACATTAAGTGGGCCTCCTTGCCCATGAAACTCATCATCAAACGTTTCATTATGTTCTGCCTTCTTAAAATATTTTAGGATCTCATCATATGACCATCCCTCATTTCCTAGACTAGCCCAGTGATCATAGTCCCATCTGTGACCTCGAACATATAGCATTGCATTTATTGAGCTTGAGCCACCAAGTGTCTTTCCTCTTGGTTGTGCGCCACGCCTATGCTCTTTAACTTCTTGCTTAATTGAGTGAACACCTCCAGCTGTATCAACAACCTCAGCTGCTGGTTCAGCTACTGTCACCTCTTCAAATTCTTTTTGAGGAACCGTCTCATAATTCCAACTAACAGGATTATCTGGACCAAAGAATGCAAAACCTATTGGTATATGGATTCTTGGATCTGTATCTTTTTTTCCAGCTTCCATAATACAAACTTTAGTATTTGGATCAGCGCTAAGTCTATTAGCTAAAACACATCCTGCAGAACCTGCCCCAATAATTACAAAATCATATATTTTATCCATATGAACATATTAACATCTATCAGATTGCATGTTGATAGCTTGACCATTAGAATAACCACCTAGTTTACGAGGTAGAAAATGAAAAATATCAGTTATTTGTTAAGTTTATTATTAGCTTTTTCCTATGTTTCCTTTGCAGACGAAGAAGTTAAAGAAGCTCCTAAAGAATCGGAAGAAGTTGCAGAAGAAGTTACTGAAGAATCATCTGGTGAGGAAGCTGAAGAAGATAAAGAGCCAACTATTAGTGAATTCATCGAGGAAGGAGACTTTGAAGTTATTGAGGGAATGCTCGATATTTATTATGAAACAGAAGAAGATACTTACTACACAATTATTGAAGAAGGAAATCTCTCAAAGGAGTTTATTTATTTTTACTACATTATAAGTGGCGCTCAAGCAGGTGGAGCAAGTGGTGGAGATATGGGGGACAGTTCTGTATTAGAGTTTAGAAAATTTAAGGATGACATAGCCCTATATAAAAAAAATACAGTCTTTAACTATGATGACTCTAACAATATCTCAAAATCTACTTTAACAAACATACTGGAATCATTTGTCGGCAGGTTTGAAGTAAAGATAGAAGAGGAAGGTAGATACTTAATAAATATCGATAAGTTATTTCTAGGTGAAATGCTTGTTGGGCTTACTCCACCAAAAGAATATGCAGAGTATTACAGTCTTATTCTTGGAAGAATTGATGATAAAAAGACATATATCAGCAGAGTAAAAAACTATCCAAAAAATACTTCAATAGAGGTGACTTATGGATTCTTTAATCCTAGCCCAAAGGGTTCAGTTGATGCAGTGCCAGATGCAAGATATTCAAGCATCGTAGCTAGGCATATGTTTGTCGAAATGCCAGATGATAATTATGAGCCAAGAGTTGCTGATCAACGGGTAGGATATTTCTCAACAAAGATCACTGATTTAAGCACTTATGATTATTTCAAGGGTAAGGATCTAATTAATAGATGGCGTTTGATAAAAAAGGATCCAACAGCTGAGATTTCTGAACCAGTAAATCCTATTGTTTTCTGGGTAGAAAACTCAACACCTGAAGAAATTAAACCATTTGTTGTTGAAGCAATTGAGCTTTGGAATATTGCCTTTGAAAAAGCAGGATTTAAAAATGCTGTTGTAGCAAAAATACAGCCAGATGATGCTGAGTGGGATGCAGGTGATGTTCAGTATAATGTAATTCGTTGGGCTTCAACTCCCTCCCCAAGATACTCTGGATATGGCCCAAGCGTTGCTAACCCTAGAACTGGAGAAATGATAGCTGCTGATATAGTCCAAGAATTTAATTCCATTAGTTATGGCTACAGGCTCAGAAAAATTTGGGGCTATGATGAAGAAAATGATCCTTTAAGACAATGGATTGTATCTTTAACGCTTCATGAAATTGGTCATACTCTTGGTCTTCGTCATAATTTTAAAGCGAGTTGGTTGTACGGGCCTACTGAAATTCATGATAAGAGCGTAACTGGCAAAAATCATATCGGCTCTGTTATGGACTATGATCCAATCAATATTGCACCTGAAGGTATTGAGCAAGGAAATTACTTCCCAACTGAGCCTGGTTTTTATGATATCTGGGCTATTGTTTTTGGTTACACTCCGGATATGACCGAACAAGAAAGAGTTGATTTATTAGCTCAGTCAACAAAACCTGAACTTATATTTGGTACTGATGATGATGCAATGGGTGCTCCTGGAAGAAATACTGATCCAAGAAATAAAAGGTATGATATGTCAAATGATCCAATAACTTATACAGTTCAAAGGATTCAAACAATTGATAAGAAGATTGCTGAATTACCAGAAATTTTTAATGAACCAGGATCAACTTACTCTGAATTTAAAGGCACATTCGACAGCCTGGTTAGGGACAAAGGAAGGTTTCTTGAATCAGTTGCAATCCAAATTGGAGGAGTTTATTCCAACAGGCTTGTCATAGGGCAAGATGAAAACATGACACCTTTTGAGGTGGTTCCTTATAGTGAGCAAAAAAGAGCGATGGAAGTTCTTAATGCTGAACTATTTGCGAATGATGCTTTCACCTTCGACCCAGAAATATTGAAGCTTCTTCAATCAGAAAAAAGAGCTGCAAGTTATGGAAACTCTGACAATGATCCAAAGATCCATGATCTTGTTCTAAGAATGCAAATGAGTTCTTTGAGCTTTATTCTTCATCCAAGGGTGATGAAGAGACTTACAGACAGCTCCCAGTATGGAAATAAATATTTACCAAATGAAGTTCTTGAAGATATCTTTAATGGTATTTTTGTACCAAGAGAGGTTCCTGGAACATTTAAAATGAATCTTCAATCAGCTTATGTTGATGGCTTAATAGCAGCTATGGATGATGGAAGCTATGATGAGATATCAAGAGCAGCAATCTTTAGCTCACTGAATAAGATAAAGAACTTTACAAATTCAGCATATGGTAATGATATGGTAAAGGGGCACTTTGATTATTTAAATTGGAAAATAAACGACGCCCTTGATTGATTAAAATGAGCCGCCTCTTAATTTAGTATTTGGCGGCCCAAATGTCAGCGATAAAGCTTCTTTAACTGTTTTCGCTTTTCTAATATCTTTAAGAATTGCACTCCATCCCATAAAGGTAATCTTCACTGGATTGAATGTATTAACATTATTAACTAATCCATATTTGACTGGAGCTTTCTCAGGTTCAAATGTACCGAACATTTTGTCCCAAAAAATGAAAAGGTTCCCATAGTTTTTATCGATATACTCTTTATTTGCACCATGATGCACTCTGTGGTGAGAAGGTGTATTAAAAATAATTTCTAACGGGCCAAGCTTATCAACTATTTGTGTGTGTCCAACTACGCCCCAAAGTGTGCTTATAACTCCTGCGATAACAAGAATGGTTGGATCCATTCCAAATAATGGGAGCACTGCAAAGAATGGAAGTTTTGACAATGGTGCAAACCATGCCTGTCTTAATGAAACCGCGAAGTTCATTTCCTCACTAGAGTGATGACTCATGTGAATAGCCCAAAGAAATCTTACCCTGTGCGAAAGCCTGTGATAAATATAAAAAACTAAGTCTATTAGCACAAAAGCTAATACCCACATAAGCCATAGGGGTATAAGACTAGCCAAATCTATGACTCTAAACTGATAAAGAAAAATATGAACTGCAAAGGAAAGTCCTTTAGCTGCGGATCCTATTAATATATTTCCAATGAGTAAGCCGGCTGTACATAAAGTATCATCAAGCCTATAAAAAGACTTGTTAGTCAGAGATGAAAATATTGCTTCTAGAGCAATCATTCCATAAATAATAGGTAATCCTATTGCGTATACCTCTGCGACAGTTAGGTTTGTCATTTAGTTTTCAAAGCTTCGATATGCTCAACTAAGGACTGCAGCTCTGGCTTGTTAGCTTTTATCTCATCCATTGAAAGCCCTTGAAGTTCATGCGGGAATACGAGCCACTGGTCTGTCTCATGAATATGATAGTCGGGGATTCTGTCTGTTTTGTTTTTTCCTGGTTTGAAGTATGGCGTAGCAATTCTTATTTCGGGTGTATTCTTTTTGCAGGCTGACTTAAGATCGGTTATTACTTTGTTAATAGACATGCCTGTATCATAGACATCATCAACGATCAAAAGAGAATCTTCTGATTCTAGTTTTCTTATTACGTAGTTAAGCCCATATACTTGGACCTCATCCCTTCTCGAATCAATGCCTGAATAATATGAAGTTCTAATAGCAATATGGTCAGACGGTATACCAAGGAAATCTAAAAACTCTTGGACTGCTATCCCTATTGGTGCTCCGCCTCTCCAGACACCAATAATATAATTTGGTTTAAAACCGCTCTCAAAAATTTTCCAGGCTAGGTTATATGAGTCCTTGAGTAGTTGGTCTGCTTGGATAAAATGCTTTTCCATAAAGCGTATATTACTCCAAACAGACCCAATATATAAACTAGCAGCGCTTAAATGCTTTACTAGAAGCTATATCTTAACCTCGTCATAACTTGTCTTGGTGGTATAAGCTCAAGTCCTGTTGCTGCAACACCAAATACGTCTGTCATACTTGAATTCACACCACTTTCATCGGTTACATTAAGTACCATGAAATCAACAGCGAGACTATCACTAAAACCAATACTAGTTGTTAAATTGCCAATTGTATAAGCTCTTATGTCATCAACAATTGGATTATTGGAAACACGTTGCTGGAACTCTCCTCTTCTAACATATTGAGCTGTCGTTGTGAGTGTATTTCCGGAAGGCAAATTGGTTTCATGTTTAATTAAAATGTCTGCGGTGAATTCAGGTGTTTTAGCTAACTGATTTCCTCTAACATTCTCTCTTAGTCCATATCTTAAATCTTCTTGGCCAAAGAAATATTGGTATGCATCTACATTATCAAGTACCTCATAGTCAGAAGTCACTTCCGACTCCAAGAATGCTAAGTTCATATCTATGCTTAGTGAGTCTGTTACAAACCCAGTAAACTCTATCTCTAAACCGGACATTTCAGATTCAGGTATATTCGCTACACCTCCTCTATATGGGTCTGGATCGGTAGCTTGAAACTGAAGATTCTCATAGGTGTATGAGAACGCTGCTAAGTTGGCTCTAGCTTTGCCATCTGCAAAAGTAGATTTGAGCCCAAGCTCAACTGACTCTACAGTTTCACTCTCAAAAGTTGGGAACACCATTGCCGGAGCAATAGGTCTACCAGCAGCTGCATCTTCTTCTTCAGTGAACCCGAATGTTAAGTTGCTTCCGCCAGGTTTGAAGCCTCTTGCTAAGGCAACATAAAGCATAGTGTCCTCAGACAAATCAAACTCTCCGACAACTCTCGATGTGACCTCATCAGTTGTGCCTTCTTCTTGAAAGCTTTCAACATTTAAAAAGTTTGTTACATCGGTTGTAAAGGTATCTTCTGAATATCGAAGTCCTGAAACAATTCTAAATGTGTCGCTAACATAAAGTGTAGTTTGTCCATAAATAGAAAATGATTCTCTTCCTGGGTTTGCATCTGTGAAGAAGTCAACTTCTGCAGCTGGTCCAAAAATATCAAATCTTCCCGGAATGCCATAGTCATGATCATAACAGTAGCTTGGATCAGCAAAAGACTCATCACATAAATATTTTAGTCTTCCATCTAAGTCATCGTCTCGATAACCTCTGATAACATTTTCAATTTCATGATCCATATAGAACATCCCCACTGTCCAATCCAACCTATCTTCAATAGGCTGATTAGAGATTAGGTTTATCTCTAAAGTTGTTGTATCAACAAGTGAAGTTTCTGGTGTGAATTCAGCTCTTTGGTAAGTTGCGCCTGCGCCTAGGCCAGGTATTGAAAGAACTGGATCTAAATAGTTATGTCTATCATTATCTCTAACAACCAATACATCATCTTCTTGCACACTGGCAATTGCTTTTAAATTAGCAAAGCCTAAATCTGATTCATATATAGCTGCTAGAACCCATGATGATAGTTCATGCTGAGAAATCGTATCTTGAGATAGTTTTCTCATTCCTGAAGTCTGGTCATCGATACCTCTTATTGCGGCACCATTTCTATCCACTTTAAAGTATTGTCCAAATACTCTAAGGCTTGATGTGTCATTTAAATTGAACATCCAGTCAGTTCTGAAACTTTTACTATTATCATCATCAAGATCTTGGCCTGTATAAATATTCTTTGTGAACCCATCACGAGTTGATGAAGATAGAGAGAATCTAGTTGCGATCTTATCGTTCACAACAAAATTATTTGAAGTGCTAACTTTGCGGAGATTGTAGTCACCAAAAGTTACATTCATTCTTCCTGAGCCGCCGTCCATAGAAGGTGCTTTACTTATAACATTTACAGCACCACCAGTTGAGTTTTGTCCAAACAGTGTCCCTTGAGGCCCTCTTAAAACCTCAATTCTTTCAACGTCTAAAAAGTCTGTGCCAAGCGCAAAAGGTGAAGCTATAAAGACTCCATCCATGTGATAGGCTACCGAAGGTGCAGCGATAGCATTCTGGTTGGTTTCGTTACCGACTCCTCTAATTGAGATAATAGTTTTGTAACCTTCGTTTTTTGCTACAGTCACGCCTGGAACAATTGCACTCAAGTCTACAAAACTTGTTATGTTTTTTTCTTCAATGTCAGATTCTGTTAATGCAGTAACAGCTTGAGAAATATCTTGGAGGTTTTCAGAACGCTTTTCAGCTGTAACTACAACTTCCTCAATTTCTTGAGCTACTAAAGATAGGCCAAAGGAGCCAACAAATGAAGCTAAAACAATTTTTTTAAATAAAATATTTACATAATTTTTCATAAAATTTCCCCGTAAAGTTTTTTTATTTTGCAATTTTGTCTGCAGGACAATTGAAGCTAAACTCGACCAGTTTAACGGTGGCGTTCCTTCGGTTTTCACCTACTTCCGTCTCCTAAGAGATGAACGATTAGCGCGTTCCTTCAGCTTTCGCTTACTTCCGACTCCGAAGAGTTGAACGGTTTTAACTCACTTACACCCAAGTGCAAATTAAATCACAATGTAAAATAATACTTTTTAAAAATTAAGTTAACAAGATAGAAATCAATATTTAGGGACATTTTTTGTTTTTTTTTCATTAAAAACTAAATTAATGTCTTGAAAGCTGTAAAATTTATCAAAATGTTAGAAAAAATATTCAAACTTGAATCAAATAACACCTCAATCGGTAAAGAGGTCTTAGCTGGAGTTACTACATTTGTAACAATGGCATACATCATCTTTGTAAATCCGCAAATGATGGCTGATAGTGGTATGGACTTAGGTGCTAGTTTTGTAGGCACATGTCTTGCAGCATCTTTAGCCTGCATAATTATGGGTGTATATTCTAATTGGCCGGTAAGTTTGGCGCCCGGCATGGGTCTTAATGCTTTTTTTACTTATACCGTTGTAGGTGAAATGGGATATTCTTGGGAAGTCGCTCTTGGTGCTGTTTTCTTGGCAGGAGTTTTATTTTTTATAATGAGTGTTACCAGATTAAGAAGATGGATGCTTGATAGTATTCCTCTCAATCTTCGTATTGCCATGGGTGCTGGTGTAGGGCTATTTATTGGCTTTATTGGTTTGAAAAACGGCGGATTGATTGTTTCTAATAATGCTACCTTCCTTAGTCTAGGAGACTTCACCAATATAGAAACATTATTAGCTGCCTTAGGTTTTCTTGTAATTTGTTCTTTATCGGTCAGAAACATCCCAGGAGCTATTCTGATTGGTGTAATCCTGGTTACAGTATCCTCTATATTCCTTGATTTAATTCAGTTTGGTGGCTTAGTATCTATGCCTCCTAGTATTGCTCCAACATTAATGAAAATGGATATCTTGGGTGCTCTAGATATTGCAATGCTAAGTGTTGTTATGTCTTTCCTTTTTGTTAATTTATTTGATACCGCAGGGACGCTTCTAGGCGTTGCTACAAGAGCGAAAATAACCGATGAATATGGTAACGCAAAGAACTTTGATAAAGCTCTAAAAGCTGATAGCAGTTCAAGCATCTTTGGAACCTTCTTTGGGTGTTCTCCAGTAACAAGCTATGTTGAGAGTTCTGCTGGAGTGGAGGCTGGTGGAAGAACAGGATTAACAACTGTCGTTGTTGGGCTTTTATTTTTGGTTGCTATTTTCTTTTCACCATTAGCTGCAATTGTTCCAGCATATGCCACTGCTGGATCATTAATTTATGTTTCCATACTAATGATGAGCGGTATGGAAAAACTTAATTGGTCTGATTCAACAGAGCTTTTACCAGCTCTAGTAATTATCGTAATGATTCCTCTCACCTTTTCAATTGCTAATGGGATTGCCCTCGGATTCTTGGCATACGTTGTGCTAAAGGTCTCTAATGGTGAGGTTAAAAATATTTCCTCTGGGGCTTGGTTCTTAACTGCTGTTTTTGTTTCAAAGTTTCTTTTTTTATAAAAATGTCCCAGAGCTTCTTCAGGATTTTTATTGTCCTTTTTGCTATTGGTATTCAAGGATCAACAGATCATCAACCAACAATACTTATTAAAGATACTAAACTCATAGGCAGTTTGCATCAGAACAATGAGGTAGAGATGTTTCTTGGGTTACCTTTTGCCGCTCCACCAGTAGGTGACTTGAGATGGGAAAAGCCTGTTCCTTGGATTCCAGAATTAAATAAAAAAATTATCGCTAATGAATTTAAACCTGCATGTATTCAAAACCAAAGAATTGTTAATTGGTATAAAAGGTTAATTCTTGACTTCGGCGGCGACTCGGGAACTTTTGATGTTCCAGCGTTTAGTGAGGACTGCTTGTATTTGAATTTATGGCGACCAAAGGACGCAAAAAATGATTTACCTGTAATTGTTTATATACATGGTGGAAGTAACAAAGCTGGATGGTCATATGAGCCTAATTATCTTGGTCATAATATTGCTAACAAAGGCTATATATTAATAAGTATTCCCTATCGCCTGGGTGTGTTTGGTTTTTTCTCTCATCCAGATATTGAAAACCCTAATATAGCTTTATATGACCAGATTATGGCTCTTGAATGGATACAGAAATATATTTCTTTCTTTGGTGGTGATCCATCAAATGTTACTTTGGTTGGTGAGTCAGCTGGTGCCGGAGGTATAAGTCATTTAATAGCTTCGCCATTGAGTGAAGATTTATTTCATAAAGCAATCCATCAAAGTGGAGGCTCTTCTTTTACTTATCCAACTTCAAGTTCAAATGTCAAAAAGCTAGCAAATAACTTTGCAAATTCTTTTAAAGATCCATCAATTGGGTATTTAAAAAGTATCAGCGCAGAGGAAATACTTGCTGTTTCTGAAGAAGTTTATGCTGAGCACTACTTTAACTATGTTGAGGATAATTTATCTATAACCGAAAACTTATCTGATATCTATAAAAGTGGGAATGTTCAAAATGTAGATCTTCTAATTGGGTCTAATAATGATGAATGGTCCTTATATTTTGATGGTAATGTAAATATTGGTCTATGGCTTGATCAGGAAACAACTCCTCAGAAAAAAATAAAGCTTTTGGAGCTTCTTGATGATATTAAAGATCCTATCAGAAAAATGGATTTATTGATTACAGCTAAAAACTTTGTCTGTCCTTCCTTATTTATGGCTGATGAGTTAGCGAAAAAAGGAGGTAAAACCTGGGTATATCAATTTAACAGAGTGAGAGATGATAAGTTGGCACAAAAATATGGGGCTTTTCATGGTGCAGAGCTTCCTTATGTTTTTGATACTCATGATGAGTGGTTGCCAACAAATGAAAAAGACAGAGAGCTTACCAGAGAAATTCAATCTTATTGGCTATCTTTTGCTAAGACTGGAAATCCCAATAATAGTGATGCTGTAACATGGCCAGAATATGATTCATACAATGATTCAACTCTTGTTTTAGATGATGAGATATATCAAAGAAATCATGAGAGTTCTGAAATTTGTAAAATAATGGATTTGTTTTAAAAATTAGCTGGATTTTTTGGTGTAAAGGTATTGTAGTATTCTCTGATACTTAAGATGTCCTGCTTATCGTCACCTGTTGGCATAAACTCTTTACCAAAAACTAACTCCTTTTTGAGGAAGTCTAGTGAAACGAGGACAACTCCTGAATTAAGCTCTCTAGCAATTCTTAAGAATCCTGTTTTCCACTCACCAACTTTCGATCTTGTTCCTTCAGGCGCGAGACCAATGAGCCCATTCTTTTTATCTTCTACTTGCCTCAGTAAGTCTTTTATAAGTCCACCGGGTTTTGATCTATCAACAGGAATGCCTCCCATGTATTTCATAAATTTCCCTAATATGCCGGTGAAGACTGTATGTTTGCCTATGAAATATACTTTTAAGTCAACCGCTGCAATGGCTGCCAAGCCTACTACTGCATCCCAGTTTGATGTGTGAGGTGCAACAATAGCAACAAACTTCTTATTTTCATAAAGATCCGATATTTGTCCTTTTATTTTCCATCCTGAAAGTTTCATTAATACTTTTCCAAGCCACTGAAATGGTTTTGGTCTGTTAGCCTTATAACTGTCAGGAAATTTAAAATTCATGGGTCACATTATAATGCTATTTAAAGATATTCCCTCTTTTTTTAGGAGTTTACGCTTTGTCGAAGGCCCGCCTTTGCCGCTATATCCTCCCAAATGTCCATCGGATCTAATCACTCTATGACAGGGTATTTCAATTGGTCTTGGGTTTTTCCCGCATGCATTTGCAACTGCACGAGCAGAGTTTGGTTTTCCAATAGCTACAGCGATCTCCTTATAAGTTCTTACTTCACCTTCTGGGATTTTTTTTAGCTCGTTCCAAACCATAATCTGGAATTTTGTTCCTTTAAGCATTTATTTGAGTTGCTCAATTAGTAGCGTTGGAACATTGCAAGTATGAGACTTAATGGTAGCTACCAAGGTTCCCTTCTTAAGCCCTTCTTTAATAGGTGTTACCTCAACATTATTGCTAACCAATCTTTTGTGTGCATCCTCAATCGAATCCACTTCCCAGGCAAGTCCCCAAAGCTCATCAGCTGATTCTTTTTTATCTTTTTCTTCAATTACTTCAATTGTGGTTGCATTTGTTCTGAAAAACAGCATTCTTCTCTTCCAGTGCTCTATAGTTTTATCTAAGGCCAATCTTATTTTATAAATATCTCTATAAATGCTTATAAAATCATCTGCATTTTGTGTATTTATTACCACATGATCAAGCTTTTTTACTTTTGATGAATCTTGGCTTTCATGCTTTGGAAGATTGCCCTCAGTGTGTTCTATGATAAAGATAAATAGCTCTCTACTGAGAGTGCTTGGTAAAAAAATATTTTTCCACCGTCTTATTTTTCCATCTTTTTCATTAATTGCCTCACCTGAACTTATCTCAACTGCATGCCCATTTCTTTTTAAGTCTTCTTGAGTTTGTTCTATATTTTGCGTTCCAAGAACAATACCTGCTAAATGATCTCCTTTCTCTTCAAGCAATGAATTAATAAGCTCTGTTCCAAGCCCTGCGTCGCATGGCGAAAGCAACTCTAAGTATGTGTTCTCAAAATTAAATAAAGCATTTTTTGTTCCTAGCTCGGTGTGTTTTCCTTTCCAGCATGGAGATATGCCAAGAACTTTTTCGTAGTCATTTATTGCTTGGTTAAGATCTTTCACTGCAATAATTAAATGGTCTACCGAAGAAATCATTTTAATATTAATCCCCTAAGCTACCAATTTTTTCAATAAATAGCTTTGCGCCCAGTGAAACATTGTCAACCCAGTCATCCTTTGCTTCATTATCTGCATTGTCTGAAATGAATTTAAAACATCTAAAGTCAATATTTTTTAATTTGCACACTTTTGCAATGGCATAGGCCTCCATATCAACGATATCTGTTTTTAGATTTGGTAAGCTGGTGACAAACTTATCACCGGTGCCACATGTTACTCCTTCTCTTCCAAAGGTTATCTCAATATCATCTTCAAATGGAGTTTGGCCAACTTTAAAACCAAGAGGTGATGCATCCATATCTCTTTGGAAAAAACTTGAAACCTCAACAAGTCCTTTTATGTTTTTATTAAGAGATCCAGCTGTTCCAAAATTTACAATTTGTTTTGGTGAGTATTTTTCTATTGCATTTAAAGTATTAAAAACTGCATTCACTTTGCCAACACCGACATACTCTATCTCGTGATCAGGGAGTTCAGATCTCTTCAGCTCCTCTTCAATTGCAACTAAAATAAGCATCCTTATTTCCAACTTCCTTTTCTTCCAGATAAGTCCCATTCAATCCTTGAATACATTAACTCAATCCTTCTCTTAATATATCTGTCTGCAAAAGTTTTACTAATTTCTGGAAGGGGGATAAAAGACATGCATCCAAGGCCATCAATTATTTTTAGTGTCAGCTCAGAATCATTTTCTTTTACAGCAAGATTGTGAGGTATTAAGTTTTTTGTTAGTAGTTTGGTTTCTTTTAGAAATATCTCAAATTCTTTTAAAGCTTTATCAATTTCTGAGGTTCTTCCTTTGCTAAACAAATATTCTTCTAAGTTTAAGGCTACTTTGTCATTATTTGTTATGAGCTCTGTGCATGATGCCAGACCCTTACTGGTTTCTACAAATTCATACCACTTTGCAAGATGTCTCCATATTTTTTGAGGGTTTTCTTTTATAGCTCTTTGCTGGTATGCGCTCTCCTCCCTATAGTTATCGTCAAAACTTCTTTCTGATCTGAGCTTCTTATACCAAGGTGCATTTGAGCGCATTTTTTTAACTACTTCTGGTTTGCTAATCTTCAAACATAAGTTTTTATTGGCGGGATGGATATAGCAAACTCTATTGCCACCCTCTGCAAATGGTTTAACTTCTTCGAGGCTAATCATCTTCTTTCAGTTAACTGATTTATAAATATTTACAATCGTAACACCGATCACAATAAGGAAAAGCCCAACAACTGATTGCCAGTTAAGTGTTTGCTTGTAAAAAATATAACTAAGTAAAGCTATGGTAAATACTCCTATGCCCGACCAGCTAGCATAAACAATTGATAGAGGCAGCTTCTGCGTAACTATAGCAAGGAAGTAAAATGATATGCCATAAGAAAAAAGTAAGATTGAAGTTGGAATTAGTCTTGTAAAATTTTGTGATGCCGGGAGAAGCATCGTACCTATTACCTCAAATATTATTGCTAAAAAAAGAACAATATAGGGATTCATTAAAATTATAGGTCTTTACTAGACAACATCGTGGCAATCACAATCAAGCTCTTTACATAGCTGAAAGTTTTTTGTGTGCGCATAAACTACAAGAGCAGATCCCATTAATGTAAAAATAATTACAGATGTTTCTGTTAAAAAGCTTTCTGATAATGCTGTAGCTATTAGAACTCCTAATCCTGCCAAACCAACTAAAAATACACCATAATCATGATGATTTGAAACCCCAGTAACTAATGCATAAATACTAATTGGGATGGCTAAAAATAAAATAGTCCAATGAATTAACTCATTATCAATAGAAAGCGCTAACGCTCCAGAAGTAACAATTAAGAAAGATGGCACTAGCAAACAATGCAGTGCACATGCTATCGATAATCCAGCCGCAAACTTGTCTGTAATTGGATGAGTTTTCATAATAAAGATAATTATACAATACTTGTCAATAATTCATTGTAACCTTTACTTCTCATTAGAAAGATGATAAGTTTGCGTTACATTTTTTAAGGAGTAAATTATGGATGTAGCAGTAATAGGAGCTTTAATACCGATATTAGGAATAGCGATAGGAGCAATAATTCCTATAGCAGCCTTTATTTGGTTATATTTTGAAAGTAAAGATAAGAATAAAACAATATTAGAGATATCAAAAAATATAGATGATCCCTCAAAAGTAGAGGATTTAATAAATTTACTTGATGAAAGAAAAAAGGAGCCGATTGATTACAGAAGAACAGGGGTAGTAACTTTGTTTGTTGGAATTGGTTTATTTCTATTTGGAGTTTTCTTTCTAGGCTCACTCTTAAAGGGGGTTGGTGCATTAGTGGCTGCCATTGGTGTTGGTCAAGTTATTGCTGGTTACCTATACCCAAATACTTCTGGAGAAATTAATAAAGCTGTAGAGGATTTTGAGACGGATTAGATGGGAAAGGATCACGCAAAACTTCTTAATCGCCTGCAAGAATTAAGGAAGCAGGCTGGATTAACTCAAGAAGAGTTATCTAATAGCGCAGAGGTTTCCAGAAAAAGCATTAACGCAATTGAGAATGGTATTTATGTGCCCTCAACTGTGCTTGCCTTGAAAATTGCTAGAACTCTGAAATGCAAAGTGGAAGATCTTTTTAAACTTCCCAAGTGAAAGATAGTTTTGACTTAGAGAAATCTCTAAGAGTTATAATATTTTATGTTTGGAGAGATTATGAACAAAAAAACTAAATCTTCTTGGAATACAGGAACACTTATTGCGGTTGGTGTAGCTATAGGGGCAGGATTGTTTGCTGCAACAGGTGAACCTTTATGGATAGCTGCTGGTATAGGGGTTGGTGCAGCTCTGAGCTTCACGAAAAAAAAGAATTAAAAAATGCAAGCTCGTGTAAAAAACTTTATTAAATCTATTGCTGTCAATGCAATCATGTGGTGTCTTATTTTATGGTTCTTTTTTAAGTTTATTCTTTGATCGTTGAATAGTTTTAAATTTCCTTTTTTTTGTTCCGTATTTATTTTATCTTCCTGTGTATCAAATACAGTCAATGTAAAACCAAATACTGAAGAGTATTCACAACTAGTTGATACGCCAGTATATATAAAAAGATCATCCGACAAAGATATTAATACTTTTGAGAGTGAGTTAGATGAATGTATAAAAACATCTAATACTAGAGTAAACAGATCTTCAAAAGTTGGCATTGGTCTTGGATCATATTTGGCATTAGGAGGGCTTTATACGATTGCAACTGCAAGTGGAGTCTTTGCTCCTATTTATGTTTCGGCAGGTACTGTTGGGGGCGTCTTAGGAGGCTCAACAATTTTTGTTACAAGAGCAACTAAAGAGTTTAGAGAATATTCCAGCCTTGAAAATTGCCTTGAAAGACAGGGGTATGATGTTGTTTTTTATGATGATGGTAAAGCAAAAAAAGACAAAAGTGATCTTTAGTTTGGTAATTGAGTGATCCACTCCCTTACCATCTCAACTGCTTCCTGATGAGTTAAAGCCCTACCTGACTCTGGCATCATGATTCCAGGATCCATTGATTCCATCCTGTAGAGCAAAATAGATTCATCTGGTTTACCTGGGACTATAGAGTATTTGTTGCCTCCACTTCCTCTCCCTGTTGCTACAGGTTTTTTATAAACACCTAAATTAATATCTCTTGTCTCTACTAGGTTTAGATAAAGCCCAGTTGAGTTTGCATTACCTGTTGGTGAGTGGCAGTGGCCGCAATTTACATCCAAGTAAGATCTTGCTCTGTCATTAATGTCTGCGGTTTCATCTCTCCAATCAACTGGCGATACTAAATCTTCCGGGAAACTATCAATTATTTCTTTTTTCATCCAATAGGCTAGCTGATTAAAATCTCCCTCTTCAAAACTAAAACTTTTATTTATGTTTTTAGCTTTCGGTCCTATTGGAGTAATGGAATCTGCAGCAGCATGGCACTCTTTACATTGATTTACGTTTGGGACTCTATATCGAACCTGTCTTTCGTCTCCCATGAAATCAGTCCATGATGCATTAATAGTTTTTCCAGCTATTTTTTTATAGGCTTCATTTTGTTGCTCGTTCCAGGCGTAAGAAACTGCTTCCCAACCATCTTTTTTTCTCAATAGGAGCCTCGTCTCTAAAAGCTGTTTGCCAAGATCTGGATTTCTTTCATCAATCGGATAATAAAAAGTTTTTATGAGTGCGGAGCCTTCTGGAAAATCAAAAACCCAGTCTTTTACATATGATGCTCTGGCATTATTAGGAACATATACCCACCGTTGCTTATAAGAATAATCAGAAAACAGTGTTGAAATTAATTCATATGGGATAACTTTTTCATGGGGCTCTTGAGCAGAATCATCAACAAAGAATTCAAATTCTGATAATTTATCTGGAAAGGAGTCGGCTAAAATTAAATTACTATTAACAGAGAAGGTGTTTGCGCTGAATATTAATAAAAATAAACAGCAAGCCGTATTTCTCATTTTTATTAAAATGTTTCTATATTTATCTCTTTAAGAGGGGATATCTCCCCCTTAAAATCATCTTTGTTTGTGTTTGTTGGATCAGAAAACCCAAGCATGTATTTAATTGGTTTAATTGTTAAAAAGCTTGCATCTTCCTCAGCAATAATAAGCCTCTCATCATCTGGTTGACCAAATATTATTTGTGACAGAGGAACGATACCGTCCCAGAATATGTCTGGCATATTTCCACCACTTATTTCAAACAATGCTTTTGCTAAGTCTCCTGTTTCAATATCTGGATCAAAGCCGCTAGGCCCATAAATATTCCCATGAACCTGAATATTTTTTGGATGAGGATAATAGTTAGGATCGTCTGTCTCATCTCCATAAGAAACAATCGAAAGATTTACTGTGCCATTTCCACTCATAAGATTATCAAAGATCTCAACATCTGAATTTGCCATAATGATGATGCCCGTTCCTCTTGGAACCTCGCCAACAATATTTCCTTCAGGGGCAAAGTTATCTGTATCGTTATCAATAGATTTATTATCAAAGACTCTTATGTGGTGTCCGCCTTGCTGAGGTAAGTCTGGTAGGTCAAAAACTAGGATGCCGCCAGTGTTATGGGAAGCTAAGTTGTTATATACATCTGCGTAATATGAGTTCTCAATTTCAATGCCTGCCACGTTATATTGAGCAATGCTATTTCTAACAATGATATTTTTTGATTGGCCTACATATATACCAGCATCTGAAGCTCCAATAGCTACACAACCATCAATTAGAACATCTTCTGATTCAACCGGGTAAAATCCATAAGCGCCATTTGTGCTTTTAGGCCCTCCGGTCCACTCGGTTTTAAGGTTTATCATATTGATGCCTTTAGCTCCTATTACCTTGAGAGCATCGCCCTTTGCATCAAGTATCGAGAAGTCGCTTAGAGTGACTCTGTCAGAAGTAACCAATAAACCTTGAGCACCGGATTGTTGATTTTTAAAATCTAGGATTGTGCTATCAATACCTTCGCCCTTTACAGTTACATCATCAACATCGAGCGATAATCCATCTTCAAATTTATAATAGCCACTTTTAATTATTAAAGTATCGCCCTCTTCCATCAAAATTAATGCTTCTTGGAGTCTTTCTTGAGCATTTGGGCCTGGCCCAATATAAGTCTCTTTAGCAAAAAGGTTAAGAGCAGCTAATAAAGGAATAGAAAAGAAGAGAACTCTTTTCATTTTTTTCAAATTTTTACTTTGAGCAGCAGGAGCACTCGCAGCAATCGCAACAATCACACATATTTGTATTATAAACTAACTTGGTTATGTATTGAATGCTTCTCTTTTGCTTGCGATCAAATAGTAAATAACAGACAAAATAAGGGCAGATAACATAACTTGTGGGCCTATTAGCTCAAACAAAGCAAAAGTGCTTGCACCTAAAACAAACAAAAAACCTATTTCTTTTTTGCTTCCAATTAAGCCCTCTCTGAGTGCGGCTTTAAAAATAAAATAATTTACAGGCAAATATAACAAAACTCCTGTTATGGCTCCCGGACTAAAATCTAAGAAATAGAAACTGAAAAAGACATGAAAGAAAGCATTAACTATCTGCGTGGTCATCAAGAAAAATAGGATGATATGTGCGCTTGGCTTATTTCTCTTAATGGAGTGCAAAAAAATCATGATCAGCATTACTGCTAAAAGCCTAAGAAGAACCTCTTCCGTGGTTAATGGATTATTATCTAAGAAATATAAAAGCCTCCACTCTCTGAAATTAAAAATAATATGTTCTTCAAAATGATGAACAACAAAAATTAGGGGACTTAAGATTATTAAATTTCTAAATTCTTTCATTATTTATTAAGCCAGAATCAGTCTGCCTGTTGAGTTTGTATGCCTATATCAGCTGCAATAGCGTTTGGGACAAGCATAGTTAAAGCATAGTGGGAAATCTTCCATTCATTGTTAATGAGCTCAACAACTCCGGTACCCCTACAATGTCCAAGCTTTTCATTAAAAAGAATTTCATCAAACCAACGCGTATTTCCGTTTCCCTCCCAATTACGCTCGATAACTTTATAAGTCCAACCATGACCATCAGAAAAAGCTGGTTTAGCATAAGATTTAAATTCTTGTATAGTCCAGCGCTCAGTTTTGTCTGTGCCTAAAAACACAGCATCTGAACTATAGCGATCAAAATAGGCTTCAAAATTACCCTTATGTGCATCTTCATGAAGACCATCTAGCAACGAATTTATATCACTAAAGTCATCAGCTTTAACATTAAAAGCTATTAAAAAACTTACTAACATTAATTGTTTCATCTTTAGTTTAAGTTATTAATTTAGGTATTATCCCTAGTTGAGATAGGGTTCCAAAGATAATTAACAATATAATGCTAGCGGGTATCTGAAGATTTTTCTTTTCTACCCAATCAAATGAGTGTTCTGTAAGTTTTCTAATCCATTTATCAGCTTTATCCATAAATTTAATCGCTTTTCTTGTCCATTTGTCAGTCGCATCAATCAATAGCAGGGAAAGTATAGCAATGATAAGCCAGATGAACCCATTTAAGATCATGTCAATAATCCAACCAACTACTACCCAGTTTATTTCCATTTTGGCAGAGTGTTTGTAGCAAGATTTCTCATTATTTGTTCAACCCTTTAAAAAAACCACCCACATTTCCTCTTAAATCTGCATTCCAGTCCGCTAACTTATCCTTCATGTCAGGTTTAATGTCTCCCAAAACAATAAAGTTCTTAATTTCAAAATATTCTGGAAACTCTTTAACAAGATGACTTTCAGAGTGATTTTCTAATCTTAATTTGGCAGCATCGCTATCTTCAAACATTTCTATTAATGTTGCTGACTTCTCATCTTCGGATAGAAACCATTCAAATCTTATGGTTTTGGGTTCTGAGCAATTAAAAACATAGGGAGAAGAATTTTCCCTCATAAACTGTTTAGTCTCATTTACGCTTTTAATGAGTCCCAATTCAAAAATATAAGTAATTATCTTGTTTTGTTTGTTTAGTTCGCTCATTTAATTACCATTATTTTTGAAAAGTGTTTTAGAAATTTTAAATAATATTGCAATCACTATAAAGACAGTTATTACGTCAAGTACATTGTTAATATTATCCCAAAATTCCATAATTGCTATTCTCTATTTCCTTCTACTCCGCCGTGACGGATTGTTTTCGTCTTGTCGTGATCATGCTAACGCTCGTAACCCATTGCATCGAACTCGATCCTACAGTTCTTATATATTTGTTCCTTTACTTTCTGCGACAACAGCTCGGATGCAGGCCTTCTGTTAGTTCGGAATTTGTGTTTGGTTTGTGGATAGTGCGCGACAATATCAAATTTAAGCCTGTCGCCGAGGGTTGTGAGGTCTTCCTGCATATTGTCAAAATTGACAATGAAATCGACAATAGGTTTTTCACCGTCTGAATAGGTTGGGTAATTGACGTAATGTTTCTTCTTCAAAACACGCTCAAGCTCCTTGTCAAAACTCCAGTTCTTTTTTCCGCGCGCATGATAATAGATATGTGATACAACCTTTTCGTATGGATGCCTTTCGATCGAAAAAGTGAAGTAATCATCGTAAGTTTTTTTGCCGACGTGCTCGCGAATCGCAACAGCCGGCATATGGTTGAAAAACTTGCCACGGCGTCTGGCGCGTAAAAATTTCATCTTGCGTGCCTTTATCATATCGCGATATCGCTGCTCTCCAAGACCAGCGTAGTTCTGAGGTAACGTGCCGCCCATGTCCAGCCTGACGAGTTCGTCTTCAAATGATATCGGAGTGATGATGTCATCAGGACCACAGACTTGGCTCAGACTAACCTCCATGCTTGTGCCCGAGGTTTTACGGGTCTTTACGAAAATAAACTTCTTTGCATGGCTAACGATCATTGGTTGCTCCGCTGATTCGACTAAGTCCTTTCTTGCGCCGATAGATAGCTATTTTTCTAGAAGCATCAATGGATTGCAAAATTCTCTGCCAAAAACGTTTTTTCTCCGGATACCGACTGTTAGATTTATCCGGTAAAACGCCGTCCAGAACAACTTCCCAATCCGGCGATGATTCGTATCCACAACCGACCAGATCTGGTGTCATTGTGCCGTGGATTGCCTGTTGTTGAACGATGCGACCGAGATGTTTTCGCCAGACACCGACACTGGTCGGTCCAATAGGACGTACGCCGTGCATTGCAACTTTTGACTTTTCAGACACTTGCGCGTGTTCATGGTACTCAGAAAATTTGTGTTGTTTCTCAAGCCATGGAAATTTTGCAGTGATTTGGCTTTGTGTGGCGTCAGGGTTATTTACGAAATCCTCGTACCGGATATTGAGAAAACGATCATGGCCGAACAATGGGCGTGCACAGGCATGCAGTTCACGCCAAAGTCTAATGTTCGAGTAGTACATATCCTCGCTCTTACCATGCCGGCTAACGATGACATCACGTGGATCGCGCGTTACGTAAATGACATAGAGATTAGGATCGTCGATGACTCCTGGCATGTACAACGTATCTTTGGGTCGTTTCGTGATAACCACATCGTTGTTTTTTGCGGTTACGAGGTGAAAGCGAATCTCATGGTCATAATGCTTGTTTGTCCGAAAACAACTGACCATCGCCTCATGCAAGAGAGTAGTACCGGATCGCGGCGAGCAGGCAACAATGTGAATGTGCTTAAACAGATGTCAACTCCTTATCATTCGACTGTAGCTGATTAGTTTTAACTGTCTACTTTTGTTGCTCATTTCCTTTCTTTAAAAACATTAATGAAGTTGTTGCTAATACAACAAGCATCAAAATTGCGAACTGTTTTTCTTCAACTATAGCAACAACAAGGATTGCTGCTGCCCACATGATTGAGTTAGAAATTAATAATTTTTTACTCATATTATGTAGACACCTTTATCTACTCCACCGTGACAGAGTAGACATAACCAAATTATCTTTTTTCAATATGTTCATCAGTTTTTGTTTCTTTGATAGTTTCATTTTGAAAAAATATTTATATTTTTTACAAAAACTTCTGGACCCTGAATAATTCTTTTCAATTCGTCATACTCTATATACTGAGATTCTTCTTGTAAATATTTATCCATCATGTTTTTAACAGAGTTAACATAATTTTCTGCATGTAAAAACCAATTATTTTTTATAATGACTTCTTCTGAAAGATCATTGTATAAAGAGTTAAGTTGCTCTTTCATTTCGATTAATATTTTATTATTTTTTTCTAACAATTCTCTAAGTTTAATTTCTCTGCTGGGTGTGGGACTTGATAATAATTCATTCTCCCAATTTTTAATTTGTTTGCGTTTTTTTAGAATGCTGTTTTTTTTCTTAACAAGATTTTGAGCATCTTCTGTTTTTAATGGGCACAGGATGTTAATACCATCGCATATTTCGCCCCTATTGCCACTAAGTCTGTCAATCGTATTAGGCAACCCTCTTCTTGTCGCTTGATAAGACCATATATTAAATATTCTGCTTTTGTATGAAACGAGAATATCTACGTGTCCTTTTATATCCTGTTTAGGATCCATGTTAACAGTTACATTGTCGCAGTCCTTCTTAAGACAGGTTTTGAGTTTATAGGCAAGATCTGGTTCTCGCATAAACGATGCAAATGATCTTAATGCTCTTGATAAGTATCCTGTCAACAATTTCTTATCTAAGTTTTTATCCATATATTCATTCAAAATGTATGCAAGGTAAAGTCCAGGAGAGACTATCATTTGATTATTGAGAAAGTGGAAAGCATCAGAAAACTTTGGTCCATTTAAATTTTCTGATTCACTGTTTCTAGGCAGAGATTCAACCGAGTCGCCTGTCATGTATTTATTAAGAATTCCCATTTCTGAGAATGTTTCCCACACAAGATCTTTGTATGAAGGTTTTATAGATATGTCATCTAAATTTATTTCTTTATAAAAAGTCTTTGCCCACTCTTCAGTCTTTAAATCAATATCTAGCATAGAGATTAATAATAACAGAATTTGTGTTTAGCAATCTTGAAGAGATTGCTAACTTTAATAAAAATTTATTTTGGATTCTTTCTTAGTATTGAATAGTTTAATTTATGCTTAGTTAACCAGTACTTCTGAAACTATCAGGTTCTTCAATGTATGAAATCATTTGCTTGCCAACTGCATGAACGGCATTAACTGCCACACTGTTTCCAAGCAATCTGAGCGCCTTTGTTCTTGACTTGGGGAGATAAAAATTTTTAGGAAATCCCTGCATTTTTTTTCCATGTTCTGGTTGGAGTTTTACAACCTCTCCGTCTACAAGGTAAGAATCCCAATTTCTTCTATCATTAATATTTGAACCCATTCCACCGAGTCTTAGCGTAAAACCAATCTCCCTTGAGCACTTGCCACCAAAAACATCTGACATTGTCTTTTTGAGCGGGACTGGATCAGGAAATTTAAAATGCTTATCTTTTTCTTGCTCTCCTTTAAACCCAACCATGAAGGTTCTTGGTCTGAGTTGAGGAAGATTAAAGTCACATGCTCTAACTTTCTTGAAGTAAAAAGAGTAATTTAAACTTTCAATTCTATCCTTGATGATTTTAAATGTTCTTCCGTTGTCATGATTAATTAAATGCTGAACATTTTCCAAGAAAAATGCTTTGGGTTCCTTTGCTTTAATGATTCTTTCAATTTCGAAAAAAAGGTTTCCTCTTCCTTCAAAGTTTTCTTTAAAACCTCTCTTATGTCCAATTTGACTGAATGGTTGACACGGGAATCCAGCGCAACATATATCAAAATCTGGCAAATCATTTACATTTAGGTCGTAAATATCTCTATTAAACAATAAATCGTTGCTGAATAAAGAAGGAGAGATTTTTTTAAAATTCTTTATATATACTTCTCTTGCACCCTCCTCTATTTCTGAGGCAAAAACGCATTCAAGACCCAACTTGTGAAAGGCAAAATGAAATCCTCCGATTCCAGCAAAAAGATCTATAAATGTTTTCAATTCAATTATTTAATATTGATGGTCTAAAATTAATTGTAACTTATTATGTCAAAAGGTTGTTTTACTTAAACCCTTTAAAGTTTTTAACAACTATAAAAACTACCACGCCCAATATCATGCCTACTAACGAGTCAAACCAACCCACTGGTCTTACATTAGAAACAAAAAACATGAATGTAGATACGCCCAAAATAATTCCAATTATTGTCGAAATGCTAAATCTCATTTTCTTCTCCCTATATAAAAATTGTGCATCTTGATCTATTCAAAAGCAACGGATTGTTCTTAACCCACCCAATATTTAACATTTATTGATTATCGCATAAGTTAGAATGTTTTTATGAGAGTAATAACTTGGAATTTAAATTCACGAACAAATAAAAAAGATTTAACTGAACAATGTGATTATTTGAGAAAAGGAGACTTTGACATAATCACACTTCAAGAAGTTCTTTTAGGTTCAGAGGGTTTTATAAAAGACTATTTTGCCAATGAGAGTGTTATATGTTCTTTCGACTTGGTTAAAGATAAGTCTGTATTAGTGAATAAAAGAAAATATGGTCAAATAATAATCTCTAAAAGTCCTATTATTAATATAGAGGAGTTTGCTCCAGTTCCTTTTCCTGAAAGGGTTTTATCTTGTTCTATACAGGATTATGAAGTTCACACTACCCATGTTCCACCAGGGTCATCGAATGGAGTTATTAAAGTTGAACACTTTGAGGGTCTGTATAAATTTCTATCACAAAGGGGTGTTAAGAATATGATACTGACTGGCGACTTTAATTCACCAAAACAAGAGTTGATGTCTGGTGAAGTTATAACCTGGGGTCAAAAAGTAAACTCAAATGGGAAAGTAAGAATTGCTGTTAATCCCAAGTGGAAGGATGAGTGTACTGGTGAAAGATGGGATCTTGCTGAAAGAAACATTATTGAAAATCATACAGATTTAGACATGAAGGATGTATTTAGATCTCAACATGGTTATGAGAAAGAGTCTTTTAGTTGGTTTACTAATAAGGGTGTTGGCAGAAGATATGATCATATTTTCTGTTCATCTAATATGAGAGTTGATAATGTGTTTTATGATCAAGAACCAAGAACAAGAAAAATTAGCGATCACTCACCACTAATTGCAGAGTTGGGTTAAATCTATTCGACCGTGACTGATTTAGCTAAATTCCTTGGTTGGTCTACGTCTGTCCCTCTTAGGCAAGCTACTTCATAGGCCAGTATTTGCAGTGGTATGGTGTAAATAATTGGTGCATTGTAATCTCCGCAATCAGGCATATTTATAAATTTTCCCTTACTTATCTCAATAGTTGAGTTCGCATTTCCAAAAACATATAGGGTCCCCCCTCTAGCTTTTACCTCCTCGAGGTTTGATAAAAGTTTCTCAACCAAGCTATCCTCAGGAGCAAGAGCTATAACTGGAATTTGCTCATCAACCAAGGCTAAAGGTCCATGCTTTAGCTCTCCTGCTGGATATGCTTCAGCATGAATATAGGATATTTCTTTTAATTTAAGTGCTCCCTCTTGTGCGATGGAGAAATACATTCCTCTTCCTAAAAACAATGCGTTGTGCTTCGTCGAGATGTTTTGTGTTATTTGTGAAATGTTTTCCTTCAAATTAAAAGTTTGGTCAACCAATGCTGGGGTTTCCCTTAGTTCTTGTGTTGCTTGTTTTCTTTTATCAGCATTTTTATCTTGGCATTTTGCAATTGATAGAGCGAGCATCAGCAAAGCAGCTAATTGAGTGGTAAAAGCTTTAGTTGATGCAACTCCTATTTCAGGCCCTGCATTAGTGAATATCTTCCAATCAGCTTCTCTCGCCATGGTACTTGTTGGAACATTACATATTGTCACGATACCAATATACTTTTCAGCTCGCGCATATTCTAAAGCAGCTAGTGTGTCAGCTGTCTCACCAGACTGAGATATTGTTACAAAGAGGGTATTTTCTTCAACGATTGGATTCCTGTATCTGTACTCACTTGCAAAATCTACATAGCAAGGAATTTCACATATGTCTTCAAACCACTTTCTGGCAGTTTTTGCTGCATGAAGACTGGTGCCACATGCCACAAACTGAATCCTTTTTACACCTTCGAATGCATCACTAGAACCTAAACCAAAAATATTATCTAAGACATCATTTTCACCAAGTCTACCGTTTATAGTGTTTCCTAGTGCATCTGGTTGCTCATAAATCTCTTTTTCCATGAAGTGTGAGTGGTTGCCTTTGTTTGTCGATGTTGGTGTTGCATCTATTTTTGTCTCTTCTCTTTGGACGGGTTCACCATTACTGTTAAAAATTTTAATGTCATTTTCTGTAATTTCTGCAAAGTCTCCATCTTCCAGCAGATAAAACTTTTCGGTTATATTGGCAATCGCTAATGGGTCTGATGCAATAAAGTTTTCTTCAATACCTTTTCCAATCAATAGTGGGCTCTTTTGTTTAGCTGCATATATTTTGCCTTTTTCTTTTGATGATATGGCAGCTATTGAAAAAGCTCCTTTAAGTTCTTTGGTAGCATTTATTAGGGCCTCAAGAGTTGAGAGTGAGTCTGTTTTATTTAAGTAGATTAAATGAGCTATAAGCTCGGAATCAGTTTCAGAAGCAATGTCATAACCTTTGTTTTTAAGTTTATCTCTAATTTCATCATGGTTTTCTATTATTCCATTATGAACAATATAGATTTCATTATGTGAGCCATGAGGGTGAGCGTTTTCCTCTGATGGGGCCCCGTGAGTTGCCCATCTTGTATGAGCTATTCCAGAATTTGCTTTTGGCTTATTATTGACCATTAGCTCTTCAAGGGATGAAACCTTTCCTAATGATCTAAGTCTGAAGACTTCATTGTCTTGGTTGAGAGCAACGCCTGCTGAGTCATAACCCCTATATTCCATAGCATGAAGACCTTTTATTAAGATCTTACCTACACTCCTCGATGAGGTTGCTCCAATAATTCCACACATAGTTATTTCTTAGTCTTTGACCAGTTCTCTTTGTTCTTTTGTTTACCTCTTCCAACACCTAAAGCATTGTCTGGTATATCTTTTGTAATAGTTGATCCTGCTCCCACATATGCATTTTTCCCAATAGTTACTGGGGCAACTAAGGACGAGTTCGTGCCAACAAAAGAATTATTGCCAATGTTTGTTTTATGTTTATCTTTTCCATCATAATTGCAGGTTATGGTTCCTGCCCCAATATTAACCTCGTCTCCAACTTCAGCGTCCCCAAGGTACGTAAAATGATTTGCTTTTGAGTCTCTTCCTAGACTTGTCTTTTTTGTTTCAACAAAGTTACCTATTCTTGCGCCATCCATTATTACGCTTCCCTCTCTTAATCTTGCATATGGGCCTATTGAGCACCTTGGTCCTATCTGGGATGCATCAACGTGTGAAAACGGAAGTATTTTTGTATCATCACCTATCTTTGTGTTGCAAATTATGGTGTTAGCTCCGATTTCAACATTGTTTCCAAGCTCAACATGCCCTTCAAAAATTACATTAACGTCTATTACGCAATCGGATCCTATTTTAACCTCTCCGCGAACATCAACCCTGCTTTTATCTAAAAGCGTTGCTCCGTTTCTTAGTAAATCTTCTGATTTCATTTTTCTTAAAGTCTTCTCTAGCTCCTCTTGCTCTGAGCGATTATTTGCTCCAGCTGTCTCTTCATTTGAAGAGCTTAATGTATTAATTTTAAACCCATTTTTGTGAGCAATGCTAATTAAGTCAGTTAAATAAAATTCTTTGGCTGAGTTATTATTGTTAATCTCTGGGATATATTTCTTTAAAACACTGCCTTTCGCAACCAAAATTCCTGTGAAAATTTCTTTTATTTTCTTCTGTTCTGAGTCAGCATCCTTCTCTTCTATAATCCCAAGAACATTATTTTCTTTATCTTTCAATGTCCTGCCATAACCTGTTGGATTTTCTAAGTTTGTTGTTAATATTGATAGATCAGATTCTTGATTACAGAGTTTTTTAAGGGTTTCTTCTTTAATTAGGGGGACATCCCCATACAATATTAGGATTTTTTCATTTTTATCTATGTCTTTTAATGTTGTTTTTACCGCATCAGCAGTGCCAATTTGTTCTTTTTGAAGAAAAGTATCTGCATTAATGCCAATTTTTTTTATTTCTTCTTCAACTCCCTCTTTATCAAAGCCGACAACCACAGAAATTTTGTTAGAGATTTTATTAGCAGCTGTCATAACATGATTAAGCATTGTTATTCCGCCAAGTACTTGGAGAACTTTCGCTTTTTGTGAAAGCATTCTGGTGCCTTTACCGCCGGCTAATATAATTGTGTGAATATCCAATTTAATAGGTCTTTTAACCTATGCTAAATCTTTTTACGAAGTTTTTGAATAGTTTTGAGTCTTGCTGCTGCCTCTGCTAGTTGAGAAGCAGCTTTAGCAAAATCAACGTTATCTTTGTTATCTGCTAAATCTTTTTCTGCTTGCTCTTTTGCAGCAATAGCTTTTGCTTCGTCCATACTGTCAGCTCTTTCAGCAACATCTGATAAAACTGTTACAACATCTGGTTGGACTTCTATGAATCCTCCACTGCAAAAGAAAGTTTCTTCTTTATCTTCATTACAAACCCTCACTGGGCCAGGCATTAAACCTGTTAAAAGAGGTGAGTGACCTGGGGCAATACCTATCTCACCAAGGGATCCAGTTGCATAAAGCATATCAGCTGTGCCTGAAAATATTTCCTCATTTGATGAAACGATGCTGACTTTAAATTCACTCATTGCATTGATTTTGCTTTCTCAACAGCTTCTTCTATAGTTCCCACCATATAGAATGCTTGTTCAGGGAGATCATCATAGTCTCCATTTAGGATTCCATTGAAGCCCTTGATGCTGTCTTCAAGGGAAACGTATTTACCTGGAGAGCCAGTGAAAACTTCCGCGACAAAGAACGGTTGAGATAAGAATCTTTCAACTTTTCTAGCTCTTGCAACAGCTAGCTTGTCATCTTCTGATAATTCATCCATACCAAGAATTGCGATAATATCCTTTAGTTCTTTATATCTTTGAAGAACTCCTTGAATAGCTTGGGTTGTCTTATAGTGCTCTTCTCCAACCACAAGCGGGTCAAGCTGTCTGCTAGTTGAATCTAATGGGTCAACTGCTGGATAAATACCAAGTTCAGCAATATTTCTTGAAAGAACCACTGTAGCGTCTAAGTGTGCAAATGTTGTTGCTGGTGAAGGGTCTGTTAAATCATCAGCTGGAACATATACAGCCTGTATTGAAGTAATAGAACCTGTTTTTGTTGAGGTAATTCTTTCTTGTAGTGCTCCCATTTCCCCAGCTAGTGTTGGCTGATATCCAACAGCAGATGGCATTCTTCCTAATAGAGCTGATACCTCAACACCAGCAAGTGTATATCTGTAAATATTATCAATAAAAAGAAGTACATCTCTTCCTTCGTCTCTGAATTTCTCAGCAATCGTTAAGCCAGTGAGAGCAACTCTTAGCCTGTTGCCTGGAGGTTCATTCATTTGTCCATAAACAAGCGAAACTTTATCTAAAACATTTGATTCGGTCATTTCATGATAAAAGTCATTACCTTCTCGAGTTCTTTCACCAACTCCAGCAAAAACTGAGAACCCTGAATGCTCAATCGCAATGTTTCTTATAAGCTCCATCATATTAACGGTCTTACCAACTCCAGCTCCACCAAATAATCCAACTTTTCCTCCTTTTGCAAAAGGACACATTAGGTCAATAACTTTGATGCCTGTTTCTAGTAACTCGTTTGATCCAGCTTGATCAGTATAGCTTGGCGGGCTTTTATGAATTGGTTGTCTTTCTTTCTCACCAATGTCACCCTTTTCATCAATGGGATTTCCCAAAACATCCATAATTCTTCCCAGAGTTTCTTGCCCAACAGGAACAGAAATAGGTGCATTAGTTCTAACAACCTCTAAACCTCTTTTTAGTCCTTCTGTTGAACCCATAGCGATAGTTCTTACAATTCCATCACCTAGTTGCTGTTGAACCTCAAGCACAGTTTCAAGACCGACAATATTAAGAGCCTCATACACACTTGGTATGTTCTCTCTATCGAATTCGACATCTATAACCGCTCCGATAATTTGTGTCACAACTCCATTACTCATTTCTTTCTCCTTTAAACAGCAGCTGCGCCGCCTACAATTTCTGATAATTCTTGTGTAATTGCTGCTTGTCTAACATTGTTATAAAGCAACTCTAATTCTTTGATTAAATCTCCTGCATTTTCTGTCGCATTTTTCATTGCGATCATTTTTGCTGCTTGTTCGCAAGCATTGTTTTCCAGCACCGCTTGGAAAATAAGTGATTCTATATATCTTGTAAGCAACCCATCCAATAGAGTCTTTGCCTCTGGCTCATAAATATAATCCCATTGCATTGACGTTTGTGATTCTTTATTTTCGCCATGCGATAGAGGTATAAGTTGTTGAAGGGTTGGTTGTTGGGTCATGGTGTTTACAAACTTATTAGAGCAAAGAACAACTCTATCAATGTTGCCTTTTTTCTGCTCATCGAGAACAATTTTTGTAAGTCCTATCAAGTCTTCTGGGTTTGGTTTGTCACCCAGCTTTGTTGCTTGCCCCAAAACCTTTCCGCCAAGGTTGCCAAAAAATGTAACTGCCTTAACGCCAATTAGCGCGAAACTTGTTTCGACATCATTTTTTTGATTTTCTGCAGCCTCAGCAACGATTTTTTTAAATAAGTTAATATTTAGTCCACCGCACAAACCTTTGTCAGAACCAACAACAATATAGCAAGTGGACTTATTTTTTCTTTCTTCATAAAAAGGATGGGAATACTCTGAGCTAGAGGAAGCAATATGCTCAATAACCTCTTTAACTTTTTCTGAGTACGGTCTGCCCCCAAACATTAGATCTTGAGTTTTTTTAATCTTGCTGGCTGCTACCATTTCTAAAGCAGAAGTAATCTTTCTAGTACTTTTAATACTAGAAATCTGTTTTCTTACTTCTTTTGTATTTGCCATCTCTTAATATGTTTGTGTTTTCTTAAAGTCCTCAACTAATTCCTTAAACTGGTTTTCAATATCGTCATCCCAGTCTCCAGTATCGTTGATTTGCTTTTTTAGATCTGATTTTTCTGATTCAAAATAAGCTAATAAAGCTGATTCGAAGTCGCCCACTTTATCTATATCAACGTCCTTCATATAGCCTTTATCAGCTGCATATAAGCTCATAGCTTGGTCAGCAACACTCATTGGAGAGTATTGTTTTTGTTTTAGAAGCTCAGTAATTCGTTTACCGTGTTCTAATTGTTCTTTTGTAGCGTCATCTAGATCAGATGCAAACTGTGAGAATGCCGCAAGCTCTCTGTATTGAGCAAGGTCTGTTCTAATTCCACCACTAAGCTTTTTAATTATCTTGGTTTGTGCGGCTCCACCAACTCTTGATACAGAAAGCCCTGGATCAATAGCTGGTCTAACGCCTGAATTAAAAAGATCTGTTTCTAAAAATATCTGCCCGTCGGTAATTGAAATTACATTCGTTGGAACAAAAGCAGATACATCTCCGGCTTGTGTTTCAATAATTGGTAAGGCTGTTAGAGATCCTGTTTTGCCTTTTACCTTTCCTTCTGTAATTTTTTCTACGTATTCCGCATTTACTCTAGCTGCTCTCTCTAAAAGTCTTGAGTGAAGATAAAAAACATCTCCAGGGAAAGCTTCTCTACCTGGAGGCCTTCTAAGCAATAGTGATATCTCTCTGTAAGCAACTGCTTGCTTTGACAAATCATCGTAAACAATTAATGCATCCTGCCCTGTATCTCTAAAATATTCTCCCATTGCACAACCTGAATATGCTGAGAGGTATTGCATCGCAGCTGGGTCAGCGGCAGCCGCTGAAACAACAATTGTGTGCTCCATTGCTCCATACTCTTCAAGTTTTGCTACGACATTAGCTATTGTTGATTGTTTTTGACCGATAGCTACATAAATACATTTAATTCCTGTGCCTTTTTGATTAATTATTGCGTCAATTGCTACAGCTGTTTTTCCAGTTTGTCTATCACCAATAATGAGCTCTCTTTGGCCTCTTCCTATTGGAACCATTGCATCGATTGATTTAAGTCCAATTTGCACTGGTTGATCAACTGATTGTCTGGCAATAACCCCTGGCGCAACTACTTCAATAGGAGCAGTTTGTTTTGTTTTAAGTTCCCCCTTTCCATCGATTGGATTTCCTAGAGCGTCAACAACTCGCCCGAGCATTTCCTCACCTACAGGAACCTCTAAGATCTTACCTGTACATGTAACTTTTTGCCCTTCACTTAGCCCAAGGTAATCACCAAGGACAACAACACCGACAGAGTCTTGCTCTAAGTTAAGTGCAAGTCCAAAAACACCATTTTCAAACTCTACGAGCTCACCATACATAACATCGCCCATTCCGTGTATTCTGATAATTCCATCAGAAACATTGACAATGGTTCCTTCGTTTTTGGTTTCAGCCTTTAGATCAAGCCCTGAAATTTTGTCCTTGAGAACACTTGAAATTTCAGATGGGTTTAGTCCGCTCATATTTTCACCTTATATATTTAATTGATTAATTAATTTTTTGATTCTTCCTTTTATGGATAAGTCCAACACCTCGTCTCCGATCTTTACAACAAATCCTGCTTTTAAGTCTGAATCGTTTATAAAGGATATAGTTGAGCCGTCTCCATGTTTCTCTTGTAATTTATTAAGGATAATTTCCTTTGTTGCGTCTGAGACATTGTTAGGAGTTGCAACCTCTATAACTTTGCTTTCATTGTGCTTGAGCATTAAATCCTCATAAATCTCAGCAACAGCTGCAAGTAAGTTTAGTCTGTCATTCTCTCCGAGAATATCTAACAAGTTTTCAGTAAGTTTAACTGGTTGGTTAGAGAATAAGCCTTTTAGAGTTGATACAACTACTGATTTTTCTTCTGGGCTTTCAATAAGTTTGTTGATACTTGAATCTGAACAAGCCTCAGAAAGAACTTTTAAATCGCCAAACATCTCATTTATTTGACCCTCTTCCACCGCTGCAAGAAATGCTGCTTTTGCATAAGGTCTTGCTTGTGGCTTTAGGTCGTACATTTAAATTTCCTTGGCTGCTTTTTTAATAATGTTTTCGTGTTTTTTCTCATCGATTTCTTCATCGATTATTTTTGATGCGGTCTCGACTACGATAGAAGAAAGTTGTTGTTTGAGTTCTTCTCGTGTTTTGTTTGCCTCATTTTCAAGCTTTTTGGAGCCTGATTCAATAATCTTTTCAGCCTCAGCTTCAGCTTTTACTTTGGCATCATTTAAGATTTGTGAAGATCTTTTGTTGGCCTTTTCGACAATGTTTGCGGCTTCTTCTTTAGCTTCTTTTAACTCTTTTTCATAGGTTAGTTTAGCTTCCTCGAGGGAGTCGTCAGCCTGCTTTGCAGCTTCAAGACCTGCAGCCATTTTATTTTCCCTCTCCTCCATGGTAGAAAGAATTGGGGGCCAGATATATTTGTAACAAATGTAAACAAACACTGCAAAAATCAATGCTTGTGAAATTAATGTAGCGTTTATATTCATTTGTGATTAAACAGCAAATAGTAAGTAAAGACCAAACACCATTGATATGATTGGAATAGCTTCAACTAGTGCTAAAACAATAAAAAAGTTTGTCAACAAAAAAGGTCTTAGCTCGGGCTGTCTTGCTATACCTTCCATAAACTTACTTCCCAGGACTCCAAGGCCAACAGCTGACCCAATAGCTCCCAGACCAAGCATAAGCCCGGCTCCTATATAAATAACAGATTGTTCCATTTTATTCTCCTTTTAAAATATAAATTATAAACTTAATGATCTCCGGTTTCATGCGCCATTGATAAATACAAAATTGTTAAAACCATAAATATAAAGGCTTGGAGACTTACAACCAATATATGAAAAAGCGCCCACAATAGGTGCAGACCCAAGCCCAAAACACCAAAGACTGCTGATTGGAAAAACATTAATAATGCAATAAGTATAAAAATCATTTCGCCGGCATAAAGATTTCCGAATAACCTAAGCCCTAGAGAGAGGGGTTTAGCTAGTAATTGCATTATCTCCAAAGCAAAATTAAACGGGATGGCAAATTTCCCAAAAGGGTGAAGTGTTAATTCAGCAATAAAGCCACCAAGGCCTTTTATTTTGATGCTATAAAAAATGGTAAGAATAAAAACCCCTAATGCCATTCCAAGTGTGATGTTTGGATCTGTTGTTGGAACAAACTTAAAATACGCGTCGTTTGGATCATCAACTATTCCAGAAGCATAACTAACTTGTTTTGTTAGCTCAGGTAGAAAATCAACCGGGATTAAGTCCATTAGGTTCATAAAGAAAACCCAAATTAATACTGTTAAAGCAAGCGGCCCTATAAGTTTGTTGTCTGTGCTACCAAAAATTGATTTTATGTTTTCATTAACAAACTCAACACACATCTCTACAAAGTTTTGCATTCTGGTGGGTTTTTGGTCTGCTGGGTTGAGTTTAATTAATTTGAAGAGAGCTACAAAAGCAACACCCAATAAAATAGAAATAGTTATGGAGTCAACATGAAAAGCCATGAACCCCATTTCGTCGTAATAATTGTGATCGCACGTCCAACCAACGGATTCTGTCTTACCGCATGTTAGGTTTGTTAGATGGTGATCTATGTAGCTTTTGCTAGTGAGTTCTTTTGCCATTTCTTGAAATCTTAGCGCGAATTATAGAAAGATAATTGTTATGAAACAAGGATAATTCTAAAGTTTAAGAAGTTTTTGAATTATGGTCTCCAGCTCATCTGGTGAATGATAAAAAATTGATACTTTACCGGTCTTGGTTGTTTTTGTATCTATTTCTGTTTTGTGTCCAAAGTTTTCGCTAATTTCATCTTCTATATTTAGTGTGTCTCTATCTTTTTCTTTTGTTTTTGTTGTTTTTTTAACTGGCTTTAGTAATGCCTCAGCTTGTCTCACAGTGAGTCTTTTTTGCGAAATTACTTCTGCTAGTTGTTCTGATTTTGCGGTCTCCAAGCCTGAGAGAATCTTTGCGTGCCCTTTCTCTAAAGATCCTTGAGAAATCATATCTAATATTTTTGGCGATAAAGAAAGTATTCTCATGGAGTTTGCTATTGTGCTTCTTGCTTTACCGGTTGCTTTAGCAATTTCGTCTTGCGTTAATTCAAACTCTCTTTTCAATCGGTCATATCCCCTGGCTTCTTCAACTGGGTTTAAGTCTTCTCTCTGCAGGTTTTCAATAAGCGCAGCTTCAAGGGCTTCTTGATCTTCTTTTTGGTTAACAAGGGAAGGAATTGTTTTTAAACCTGCGATTTTTGAAGCTCTGACTCTTCTCTCTCCAGCTATGACCTCAAATTTATCAAGCCCAACCTCTCGAACCAAGATTGGAGATAAAACTCCGTGTTTTTTGATTGAGTCAGCAAGTTCTTGAATTTTCACATCATCAAACTCTTGTCGCGGTTGATACCTTCCAGCTGTTATTTTTTCTAGGTCGATTTCTTTTGTTGTTGTAGTAAGTTTTTGATCGCCTAAAAGGGCATCAAGTCCGCGGTTTAAAGATTTGTTATCACTCATTTTCAACTCTTCTAATTAGCTCACCAGCTAGAGCTAGGTAAGCCATTGCGCCAAAAGAATCTGCTTTGTGTTGTAGCGCAGAAATTCCGAAGCTTGGAGCTTCAGCAAGTTTAACATTTCTTGGTATTAGTGTATTAAATAAAACTTTCTCGAAGTGTGTCTCAAGCTCTCGCGAAACCTCTTTTGCTAAATTGTTTCTCATATCCACCATTGTTCTAATAATGCCAATCACCCTGTTGTTGGTGTTGGTTTTGGATGATAGTGCGTTTATGGTATTAATTAGGTCAGTTAGCCCCTCAAGTGAATAATACTCACATTGCAATGGTATTAGTGTTCCTACCGATGAAAGCAAGGCTTCTGTCGTTAGTTGGTTCAAGGTTGGTGGGGTATCAATTATTGTATAGTCATATATGTTTTGGACTTCGTTAAGTTGTGACGCGAGAAAGCCTTGTTTGTGGCTATCTCTTATATCAACATCAAGCGCAATTAACTCCTGCCCCCCGGGGACAATTGAATAACCGTCTCTACTTTCTTTAATTACATCTTTGATGTTTTTCCCCTCGAAATAGGTTGCATAAAGGGTGTCTGTCTCGTTTTTTGTAACCCCTGCTGCGGATGTGGCGTTTCCTTGTGGGTCCATGTCGATCAAGAGGGTTTTTCTGCCAGTTGCTGCTAAACTTGCAGCTAAGTTTACAGCTGTTGTTGTTTTTCCTACGCCGCCTTTTTGGTTTGCAATGGCAAGGGTTTTATTCATTTTGTATTTTTAGTATGTGTTTTTCTTTTTGGTTTTCTATTTTTATTATTTCATAGTTTTCTTTTGATATGTTGGCTTCTGCGATCTCTTTGTTGATGGTTTTAAGCTTTCCTTTTAATAGCATTAGGGTAAAAGGCTTTTCTAAAAAACTATTAGCTAAGTCTATTGTTTTTTTTGTAGAGGCAAACGCTTTGGTGACAACACAATCTACTTTTTTGTTTATTTTTGTGTTTTTGTTGGCGCTTCCGATAGTTGTTGCGTTTTCTATTTCGAGCAGCTTAATTGTTTTTTTTAAATGATAGTTTTTTTTGTTGTTTTTTTCAGATAAATATACGTTTTTATTTTCGTTAAAAATTGCAAGAGGTATGCCGGGGAGCCCGCTCCCTGTTCCTATATCTAAAATGTTTTTATGTTGTTTTAGGTGTTTTGTAAGAGCTGTCGCTTCTTCGATTGCCTCGTCTATTATTTTCTCTGTGTTTTTTCTTGATATTAGATTGTGCTTCCTGTTGAACTTAATTGTTTCTTCTTTAAAGAGTTCTATTTTGTCGCTATGTGACATCTCTATTTCTGTTTTTGGCAATTGCCACAGTAATTAAGCTTATTGCAGCTGGTGTTATTCCCTCTATTCTGGAAGCGTCGCCGATTGTTTTTGGCCTGCTTGCAGAGAGTTTTTCTTTCACTTCGGCTGACAACCCCTCTATCTCTACGAAATTTATTGTCTCGGGTATAATTTTTTTTAGATTTTTTTCGTTCCTTTTAATTTCTCGTAGTTGTTTTTTTATATAGCCTTCGTACTTACACTCGTTCGCAAGTCGCTCAAGGTTTTCTTGGTCTTTGGTTTCTATAAGTTTGGCAACTTTTTTCAAGTCTGGGTTTGGTTTTTTTAAAAAGTCTTTTAGTTGTTGTTTTTTGTTTTCTGTTTGTATTGTTTTTACTTCGTTAAGCTTTTTGAAGTTTTTATATGCTTCTTCCTGCTCTGAATATCTATTATATTGCTCGCTTTCGACGAACCCTTTTTTGTAAAATTTCTCTATAATTCTCTGTTCGGCGTTGTCCTGTGAAAACATTAGTCTGTGTTCCGCTCTGCTAGTAAACATCCTGTATGGTTCTGTCACGCCAAGATTTGTAAGGTCGTCTATTAGAACGCCTATATAGCCATCATGTCTTTCCAGTATAAGGCTTTCCTCGTTGCATATTTTTAGACTTGCATTCACTCCGGCCATTAGGCCTTGCGCAGCTGCTTCCTCGTATCCTGTGGTTCCGTTTATTTGACCTGCTAAGTACAGATTCTCAACATCTATAAGCTCGAGCGTTTTATTAAGGGCTCTCGGATCTACAAAATCATATTCTACGGCATAGCCGTATTCCATTATTTCAGCACCCTCCATGCCTTTTATTGTTTGTATAAATCTTTTTTGGTTTTCTTCGGGGAGGCTTGTTGATATTCCGTTTGGGTAAACAAGGTCTACATCAATCCCTTCTGGCTCAATGAAGATTTGATGGCTTTCTTTTAGTGGGAATTTGTGGATTTTATCCTCTATTGACGGACAATATCTTGGTCCTATGCCGACTATGTTTCCGGAATACATAGCAGATTTTTTGATATTGTCTGAGATTTCTTTATGCGTCTCGGTGTTGGTTCTTGTTATATAGCAACTTATCTGCTTTATGTGTTTGTTGTTTTTGCCTTTTTTTGACATCCAGGGTGTTGGTTCCTCGCCCGGCTGTTCATCCATGCTTTCCAAATCAAGCGATGTTAGCTTTATTCTTGCTGGGGTTCCTGTTTTTAGTCTCCCCATAGGTAGTTTTAAAGAATAAAGTTTATTGGCCAGCTTTACTGAGGCTTTGTCACCAACTCTACCACCTTCGGTTTTTTTGTCGCCTTTATACATTATTCCTTTTAAGAAAGTTCCAGTGGTTAAAATTATCGCCTTACCATCTATTCTTTTTCCGCTATTTAGTAGGACAGCTTCTGCTTTACCGTTGTTTATTTCAATATCCTCAACCTCTGCTTCTATGACTTCAATATCAGTCCCTTTTATTATTTTTTGGACAGCCTCTTTATATTTATCTCTATCGCACTGAACTCTGAGTGATCGAACAGTTTGCCCTTTTCTTGTGTTCAGAGTCCTGTACTGGATTCCGGAAGCGTCGGTTGCTTCTGCCATAATGCCGCCAGCTGCATCAATTTCTTTGACAAGATGTGTTTTTCCCAAACCTCCAATTGCTGGATTACAAGACATCTGACCTATGGAACTTTCTGATATGCTAATCAGGCAAGTTTTAAGTTTTTTTCTATACGCAGCGTGTGCGGCTTCACATCCTGCATGTCCTCCGCCAATAACAATTACGTCATATTTATTATTCATAATAATATTAATTATATATATTTATTGTTGTTATTATTAGGCATGTTAAAAACTGTTGATAAGCCATCAAAAGCTATTCAAATAAGGGTTTTATGGCTTCTAACAAGCATGTGTAGAAACCCTTAATTTAGAAGAAACAAAACGGTTGAAATCTTGTGTATAAAAAACAGCACTAAAAACAACCAACAATTTATCAACAAACAATTAACTACTTTCCAATACAAAAACTAGAAAAAATTTCACCCAAAAGCTCATCGCTTGTTTTTATACCAACGACTTCAGCTAACAAATCTCTGCAAGCTTTTAAGTTTTCAGCAACAACATCAAGCGATTCATTAGCTTTAATTGAAGATGATATAAGGTCTAATCTAGAGGAAACTTCAGAAAAAATACTCACATGTCTTTCCCTGACCAAATAAGTAAGATCTTTTTCACCTTTATCAACCGACAGCCTCTCATCTAAATTTTTACGCAAGGCGCCCAAGCCATCCATTTCTTTTGCTGATACAAATAAATCAAATCCAGACGGCCTTTTATCTGACACATCTATCTTGTTATAAACCAAAAGGTGTTCTTGTTCATCAAGCAGCCCTTTAAAAAAAGAAACAGAACCTCTAGTTTCTTCATCAAAAACAAGAATTACCAAATCAGATTTTTTTATTTCATCAAAACTAATGTTGATACCAGCACCCTCTATAAGGTCATCAGTGTCTCTCACACCTGCACTATCGCCCAGGGTTAATACTATGTTTTGGAGAACAAGCTCTGAATCTATAAGATCTCTTGTAGTGCCAGCTATCGAAGACACGATTGACCTGTCCTTACTCAACAAAGCGTTAAACAAAGAGGACTTCCCAGAATTAGGCGGCCCAGCTATCAAAACTCGCGGCTTGTTAAGACTTTCCTTCGTTGAAGAGCAGGCGCCCGCAAAGCTTGAAAACTCAGCTGAAAGGCGAGACACATCACACTCAAGCTCTTCTAGGTTTTGAACAAAGACCTCGTCTTCATCGGTAAAATCAATTTCACCCTCAACCAAGACTCGAAGAGCATCTAACCGCCCAGAAAAATCAAAAACCTTGCTCTCAAAGTCGCCACGAAGAACCAAGGAAACTTTAGATGCCTCTTCTTTGGAAGAAGCTGAAATTAGATCACTAACAGCTTCGGCCTGACTTAAGGACATTTTATTGTTTAAGAAAGCCCTCTTCGAAAACTCACCTGGCTCAGCTTCCTCAAAACCAACACCATCAAAAGCTTCTACAACCTTACTCATTACCGCAAGACCTCCGTGAGCATAAACCTCAAAACTATCCTCGCCAGTAAAACTTTTAGGCCCTTTAAAAAAAACAACTGCCACTGAGTCAACAAAATTTCCCTTGCTTAACATTTCAGTCTTATAAAAATAGCGCGGCTCAACAAGCTGTGAGCTAAAAAGCTCAGGGAGAGCGTCAAGACAACCCTTTCCCGAAACCCTGAAAACACAAATTGCAGATTGCGCCGGTGGCGTGGCAAGCGCGTAAATTACAGACATCTATTTATCTTCTAAGGCGCCAAGCTCCCTGTAAAGCATTGTCTGTTGAATAAGCTGAACGCCAGAGTTGGCAACCGAGTATAAAACAAGCCCAGAAGGGAAAAACACAAACAACACAGATATTCCAATTGGCATAAACTTCATAACGGCGACCTGTGTTGGGTCGGCATTCGGCGGAGTTGGATTAAGGCGAGTTGTTAAGTACATAAGAGCCGCCATTAGTACAGGAAGAACAAAAAACGGGTCAGGCGCAGAAAGGTCCTGAAGCCACAAACCAAAAGGCGCATGTCTTAACTCAAGACTTTCCCTTAAAACAAAAAATAAAGCTATAAAGAATGGAAAAGATGCCAGCATAGGCAAACAGCCGCCCATAGGATTAACGCCCTCTTTCCTATATAAAGTCATCATTTCCATGCTTAATTTCTGGCGATCGTTTTTATAACGCTCCTGTATCCTCTGCATTTCTGGCTGAACGCGCCTCATATTAGCCATCGACCTAAACCCTTTTCCGGTTAGCGGCCAAAAAACAACCTTAATAAGAATAGTTAATGCAATTATTGAGAGCCCCCAATTATTAACAAAACCATTAATAACAGTAAGAAGAGCGGCTAAAGGTTGGGCCAAAAACCAAAACCACCCCATATCTATTGTGAGCTCTAAATCTTCAGCAACAGCAAGGAGGTCTTTCCTGATTTTAGGACCTATATAAAGCCTATGCTCAAAAGAGTTGTTGTTTGATGACTCAACAATATAACCAAAGCTATATATATCAGAACCATCAGACGGCTCGCGAGCAAAATATCTGTAAAGGTTTTCCTGGGAACCAATTAGAGCAGCTAAAAAATATTTCTGAACCGAAGCAACCCAACCACCGCGCTCATCAAAACTTACGTTGTCGATGTTTCTGAAACGGTAAGACACATATGGATCATCTTTGGTGTTAAAAGCAACACCAACATAAGAGCTGCGAGAGATAAACATATCATCTAGGTCAAAACCCCTGCCCGTGGTTCTCAACATTTGGGCATAAGGCTTTAAAACAACCGAAGAATCAAGAGAGTCTTTAATATAAATTTCATAACCCTCAGACAAGGTTATTGTTTTTGATAAACCGTCAGACTTTAGAACAATCTTTTCTTTGCTTGACTCCACAACAGAGAAGTTTGGTTTGTTTGAAAGGCCGGCGCTCTCAAGATCTGCAAAACCTGAGGACATGTAAAATCTCATTTGCTCACCATCACTATCAAGGCCCGAGCCAAGAACCCTAACACCACCATCAGACCCAGGCACAACTGGATAGTCTTTTAGTCGAGAGCTCAATATATTTCCATTCACTGTATCAACAACTATCTCTAGAAGAGAGTTTTCTAGTATATGAATTTGTGACTCATTAAAACCATCTAAATAGTTAGTACTTACTTCTTCTTGATCTACTGCATTTGAAATGTTTTGCTCACTTGTGTATGAGTAAAACAACAGGTACCCAAACAAAGCAACAAAGAACAAATATAAAAACCTTAAGTTAAAATTTTTCATTTATAAAACTGCCTTTTTTATTACTGCGCTAATTTCATTATAAGCTTCTTTATAATTAAGATCTAAAAAATCCTCCCTTACGATTAACTTAATCCCAAAAGACGTAGACTCAAAACCCGTATCAAAAATAATAGACTTGATCCTTCTCTTAATCTTGTTCCTATCAACAGCCTTAGGAAAAATCTTTTTAGGTGTAGAAATAAAAACACCAGACTTTCCAGTTAATGACGCAGCTACAAAATTGGTTGAGTAGATCTTTTTTAATTGTTTTAAAGACAAGCTATGCAGACAAAACTTTTCTACCCTTTCTTCTTCTTCTTGAAAGAACTGCACGCCCAGCCTTGGTTGCCATGCGAGCTCGAAAGCCATGAGTTCTTTTTCTCTTAAGGTTGCTTGGTTGAAAAGTTCTTTTCATGGTTGGTAGTAAAAATTAGAGATGCATTATACATAAAATAAACAAAATTATGTCAAAAAAAGAAGATAAAGTTATTGACAAGTTATCCACAGGAAATACTATTAGTTATTCTGTAGATATCTTGTTAATTTTTGCTAGACTACAGCCAAGAGGATAGAAATTGAAGACCTGGAACCAAATATCAAAAAAACTTGAAAAAAAGCTCAGTCAAGATGAGTTTAATACCTGGATAAGGCCTCTTCAAGGAGAGTTTAAAGAAAACTCATTAGAAATTTCCGCCCCAAATGACTTTGTACTAAATTATGTTTCAAATAATCTAAAAAGCCACATTTATGAAGTTGTAGCCTCAAAGGATACAAAAATAATATTTAAAGACAAGAATAACTCAACATTTGTTGATAAATATGTTGAAAAGCCCGCCAGTAGAAGAAAAAACAACCCAGGCCTCGTTGAGTCTTTTATTTTTGATACGTTTGTAGAGGGAAAATCAAACCATCTGGCTTTAGCAGCTTCAAAACAAGTTGCTCAAAACCCGACAGGTGACTACAATCCCTTATTTATATATGGCGGTGTTGGTTTGGGAAAAACACACCTAATGCACGCAGTAGGGAATGAGATTCTTAATCAAGACCCATCAAAGAGAGTGATATATGTTCATTCAGAGAAATTTGTTGCTGATATGGTCAAAGCCCTTCAACTAAACGCAATTAATGAGTTTAAAAACTTCTACAGGACTGCTGATGCTCTTTTAATTGACGATATTCAGTTTTTTGCAGGAAAAGAGCAATCACAAGAAGAGTTTTTCCACACCTTTAATGCGCTACTAGATAGAAATAATCAAATGGTGCTCACTTGTGACAAGTATCCAAAAGAAATCGATGGCCTAGAAGAAAGATTAAAATCAAGACTAGGTTGGGGGCTTCCGGTTGTGATAGACCCACCAGAACTTGAAACCAGAGCAGCAGTATTGCTTGCCAAAGCTTCCTCGATGGGTTGTCACTTACCTAATGAGTGCGCGATATATATAGCTCAGAGAATTAGATCAAATATAAGAGAGCTTGAAGGAGCTTTAAAACGGGTTGTCGCTAACGCCAAGTTTACAAACCAAGAAATAGACATTCCTTTAGTTAAGGATGCTCTTAAAGACTTATTCGTTATATCTGCAAAGATGGTTAGCATTGATAATATTCAAAAAACTGTTGCAGAATATTACAACATCAAACTTTCAGACCTGCTTTCAAAAAGAAGAAGTCGCTCTATTACCAGACCAAGACAACTTGCAATGTCGCTGACAAAAAGGCTAACAAATCACAGTCTGCCAGAAATTGGCGAAGCATTTAACGGAAGAGACCACACAACCGTAATACATGCATGCAACAAAATTAAGGAACTTAGGGTGGAAAACAGCTCCCTAGAAGAGGATTACAAAAACTTAATAAGGTCCCTTACAAACTAATGAAATTTACAGTTAGCAAAACAGAGATTGTTAAAGCTTTGTCTTCAACTCTTGGAGTTGTTGAAAAAAGGCAGGCACTCCCAATTCTCTCTAATGTCCTTTTAAAAGTTGAAGATAACAATATTTCTATTACTGCCACCGATCTTGAATCAGAAGTACAAACAACATGTACTCCAGCTAGTGTTGAAAGCACCGGCTCAACAACAGCACCTGCGAAAAAACTTAATGAACTCTGCAGGCTTCTACCTGACGGATCAGAGATTTCTATTTTCTTGAACGGCGACAAGCTGTCTGTAGAATCTGGCTCAGGAAAGTACTCCATTTCAACTCTTCCTAGTGAGGATTTTCCTGTTTTTGATGTGGTAAGTGAAAATACAGAATTTACTATTTTGGGATCTGTGCTAAGAAATCTTATAAGCAAAACGTCTTTTGCAATGGGTAATCAAGATTGGAGACATTATCTTAATGGAATGTATTTAAATATTGAAGACAAAAACATTACAGTGGTTACAACCGATGCCCACAGGCTTGCTATATCAACAAACTCAACAACGAAAAGTGTCTCAGGCGAGATATCAGGAATAATACCAAGAAAATCAATTAATGAAATAGGGAAGCTGTTATCTGACTCATCTGAAGAAGTAACTCTTTCTTTGGGATCAAACACCATTATGCTGAAAACAGACTCAACATCTTTTGTAAGTAAGTTAATTGAAGGTAAATTTCCAAATTATGAACAAGTCCTTCCATCTGGCGAGAGCTCAGTTTTATCAGTAAACACCAAACAACTTTCTGAAATATTAAGTAGAGTAAGCGTCCTTTCAAGCGATAAATTTAAAGGCATTAAATTAAATATTAAATCAAATGAAGTTTTAGTTTCAGCAAATAATCCAGAACAGGAAGAGGGCGAAGAAAGATTTAAATCGAACTATGATGGAGAAGATATGGAGATCGCTTTCAATGTGAACTATATCCAAGAGGTTTTATCTAACATTGATTCAAATGATTGCAATATAAATCTATACGGCTCTGACAAAAGCTGTCTTATAAGCCCATCTGACGACCCAGATTTAAAATATGTAGTGATGCCGCTTTTAATCTAAAAAGTGTCAATAAAAAAAATATCAATTTCAAATTTTCGTTGTTTTGATAATGTTGATCTCGAATTTTCAGAATTAAATAACTTTATACATGGAGCGAATGGCTCTGGAAAAACATCTGTGCTGGAGGCTTTATATTTTTGCTCAACCGGGAGATCGTTTAAAAGCTCAAACAAAAATCTCTGCATACAAAACGATAAAGAAGCTTTTAAAATACAAATAGACACCTTTGACAACAATAAGATCTGTATTTTAAAGGAAGCAAAAAAATCTATATCCCTTGAGATTAATGAAAGTAAAGCAACTTCAATTGAGCTTTTTAGAGCAATTCCTTCTACGCTTCTTGATAATAAAACATTCTCCATGTTTGCAGATACACCAAAATACAGAAGAAAAATACTCGATAGATGCTTAATGGCATCCGATAAAAACTATAGCAAAGATTTTTTCTCTTTCCACAGATCTTTAAAACAGAGGAATGCAGCATTAAAATTTAAAAGGCTGACGAATATTGATATGTGGTCCGAGATATTTATAAATTCAGGGACCTTGATATCAGAAAAAAGAAATAACTTTTTTGAAGAAACTAAACAAACATTCTTTAGGTTTGCCAAAAACCTAAAAGACAAGAGGGTCCTTGAAATAATAAACTCCTTAGAAATTCTTTTCCACAAAGGGTGGGCTAGCCAGCATTCATTAAAAGAGGTGTTAGAGCTTAATAGAGATTCTGATCAAAGAAAAACATCTACAACATCAGGCCCTCACAGAGCAGACATTAAATTTTTAATAAAAGACTCTGATATTAAATATATATTATCTAGAGGAGAACAGAAATTTATGTCAATTTTGTGGTGCCTTTCTATGCATAAAACCCTGTCAGATGTTTACGGAGTTAAACCTTTTTTAATCATTGATGACATACATTCCGAACTAGATGAAGATTTTTACAATGAATTAATAAATTTTCTTCCAAAAACAGGAAATCAATTGTTTTTTTCAGACATTAACAACCCATTTAATAGTAAAATAAAGGATCAATTAAAGGAGCTTAAAAAGTTCCACGTGGAACAATTTACTAATGCCAAAAAAACAAAATAAAAAAGGATCTTACGATTCATCAAACATACAAGTCCTTAAAGGTCTTGAAGCTGTTAAAAAAAGACCAGGAATGTATATAGGTGATACAGATGACGGCTCAGGGCTTCATCATATGGTTTTCGAGGTTGTTGATAATTGTATTGATGAAGCAATGGCAGGACATTGTTCAGAAATAATTGTTTCAATTAATAAAAATGGTTCAATTACTGTTAAAGATAATGGTAGAGGAATTCCTGTAGATACACACAAAAAAGAAAAAGTACCTGCAGCAGAACTTATTATGACAACCCTTCACTCTGGTGGAAAGTTTGATGATAACAGCTATAAAGTTTCCGGTGGCTTACATGGTGTGGGCGTGTCTGTTGTAAATGCTCTTTCTGAGGAATTAACACTTAAAATTTGCAGAGATGGCGGGCAATATGAACAAAAATACGCAAACGGCAAAGCTCAAACCAAACTCAAAAAAGTTAAAACCTCAAAAGAAACAGGGACAGAGATCACATTTAAGCCATCTAAGGAAATATTTTCGTTCGTTAACTTTGATATAGATAAAATAAATAAAAGAGTTCAGGAGTTATCTTTTCTTAATGCAGGTGTGAATATTCTTGTTGAAGATAAGAAAACAGGCAAATCTAAAAAGTTCTCAAACAGTGGAGGCCTATCTAGCTATGTTAAGTTTTTAAAAGGAAGAAAACAAAACATATCCGAAATATTTCACTGTGAAGGAGAGCAAGATGGGCTTAGTGTTGAAATAGCGCTTCAGTGGAATGATGCATACTCAGAAAACGTTCTTTGTTACACAAACAACATACCTCAAAAAGACGGCGGAACACATCTTTCAGGATTTCGATCAAGTTTAACAAGAGTGATGAAAACATTTATTAGAAAGGAAGAATTAAACAAGAAATCGCCTGTTGAGTTACTCGGTGAAGATGTTAGAGAGGGTTTAACAGCAATAGTTTCAGTGAAAATACCTGATCCTAAATTCTCATCACAAACAAAAGAAAAACTCGTTTCCTCAGAGGTTGAGAGTGTTGTTAGCAATGTTTTTAATAAGAATTTTAATGAATACCTTTTAGAAAATCCTAAGGAAGCAATGTCAATTTTAACAAAAATATCTGAAGCAGCTTTAGCTAGGGAGGCAGCAAGAAAAGCCAGAGAAATGACTAGAAGGAAAGGGGTTTTAGAGGTTGCAGGCTTACCAGGAAAATTAGCAGATTGCCAAGAAAAAGACCCTGCGCTGTCAGAGATATATATCGTTGAGGGTGATTCTGCAGGTGGATCAGCTAAACAAGGAAGAAATAGACAAAATCAAGCAATACTCCCTCTAAAAGGAAAAATTTTGAATGTTGAAAAAGCTAGATTAGATAAAGTTTTATCTTCCCAAGAAATAGGAACGCTTGTAACAGCTTTAGGTTGCGGAATTGGAACAGATGAGTTCGATGCCGATAAATTAAGATACCACAGAATAATTATAATGACTGATGCTGATGTTGACGGCTCTCACATAAGAACTTTGCTTTTAACATTCTTCTTCAGGCAAATGTTTGAAATACTAAATAGAGGACATGTTTATATTGCATTACCACCCTTATACAAAGTTTCAAAAGGAAAAAATATTAAATATGCAGCTTCAGAAAAGGAAAAGGATGTTGCTTTAAAAGAATTATCTAAAACAGGTAATAGGGGAATTGAAATACAAAGATATAAAGGTTTGGGTGAAATGAATCCAGATCAACTCTGGACTACAACAATGGATCCACAAAATAGGAGAATGATGAGGGTTCGAATCGATGATGCCAATGAGGCTAATAACTCTTTCGAGGTTTTAATGGGTGACCAAGTTGAGCCCAGAAGAGAGTTCATTGATGAAAACGCCCTTTCTGTTGCAAATTTAGATATTTAGTTTTTTGTACCCATAAAACTATTCTGTACTCATAGAAGCTTTTTTATTCATCCAATCTACCAAGTTTTTTGTCATTTCAGATGAATCTTTTCCTTGAATAGGAGTACCTATAGTCACCTTAACAGTCCCAGGAAATTTTATAAACTTTTTATTTTTCCAATAAAGACCTGAATCGTGATAAATTGGTATTAAATCAACATTATTCTTTATTGCTAAATCAGCAGCGCTCCTTGCAAATTTACCAACCCGCTTTCCCGGAATCTTTCTAGTTCCCTCAGGAAATAAAAGAATAGAAAACCCATTACATAGCTTTTGAGACCCACTTACTATTACCTTCTTTGCTGATTGAATCTTCTTTGATCTATTAATCTTAATTGGATTAAGAAGATTAAGCGACCAACCAAAAAAAGGTACATAAAGTAGTTCTTTCTTTATAATTGTGGTTAAAGGGTTCGCAAGGGTTTGTAAATAAAATGATTCCCAAAGACCTTGGTGGTTCGAGGCTATAACAACCGGTTTTTTACCCAAAATATCACCTCTAACCTCCCAATCTATTCGACAGAGAAACTTTAAAACCACCAATAACGTCGATATATACCGACCCGTTAAACCATATCTTTTTTTTAGTCCAATAAACGGGGAGATAACAACAAAAAACACACTAAACACTATTACCGAGATGTAGAAGTAAAAACTAAATAATAAGCTTCTAAGAAATAATATTAAAACCAAAACTACTTTACTAACAGATTTTTTAAAAGATCATCTAAATTTTCAACTTCTACCCTTTTTTGCTCCATTGAATCTCTATCTCTGACAGTAACTGTACTATCTTCAAGGGTGTCAAAATCAATCGTTATACAGATAGGAGTGCCAATTTCGTCGTGTTTACGATAACTTTTACCAATATTTCCTGTATTTTCTAAAACAACTCTACCTAGGCCCAGTTTTTGCAGGTTATCCTTAATTTGTTTTGAGAAGTCGACAATTGTCGAATCATTCTTTTTTATTGGTATAACAGCAGCTTTGATTGGTGAGAGGTGAGGCTTTAAAGCTAATACAACTCTATTTTTTCCATTTTCTAGGGTTTCCTCTTTATACGACTCATTTAATATGGCCAGCACACCCCTATCTACACCTGCTGATGGTTCAATTACATATGGGACTTCCCACTCCTTTGAATCAATATTTTGAATAGCTAGCCTTGCATTTGAATCCTTATTTTTTAGGACATCAGCTTCTATATCAAGATCTTGTTGGTTTTTTGAATGTGAACCAAGGTCAAAATCAGTTCTATTTGCAATTCCTTCTAACTCCTCCACACCATGAGGGAATTCATACATTAGATCTATAGTTGCTTTAGAGTAGTGTGATAGTTCTTCTTGTGGAACATTCAAAATTTCAATTTTCTCTTTATTAACTCCCTGCTGGACCCACCAATTTATTCTTTCTTCAATCCAGTATTTGTGCCAATCCTCATCTTCACCTTTTTTAACAAAGAACTCTAATTCCATCTGTTCAAACTCTCTCACTCTAAAAATAAAGTTTCTCGGAGTAATTTCATTTCTAAAGGCTTTACCAATTTGGGCAATACCAAAAGGTATAGATTTTGATGTTGAATCAACTACATTCTTAAAGTTAGTAAATATTTGTTGGGCTGTTTCAGGTCTTAAATATGCATAAGATTCATCGTCAGCAACAGGGCCAATGTTTGTTTTAAACATCAGATTAAACGGTCTAGGTTCAGTAAGGTTTGTTGATCCACAATGTAAGCACTTACTATCTTTTAAATGATCTGCTCTCATGCGATTATTACAGTCCTTACAATCAACTAGTGGATCTGTAAAGGTATCCTCGTGACCCGAATATTTAAGAACTTTTCTATTAGTAAGTATAGAGGCATCAAGACCTTCAACATCATCTCTCGAGTAGACCATTGCCGCCCACCAAGACCTCTTTAAGTTTTCCTTTAACTCAACACCTAAAGGCCCATAATCGTAGACACCCTGAAGACCACCATAAATTTCATTTGTTTGAAAAATAAACCCTCTCCTTTTACACAAAGATACTAATTGTTCCATTGATTGAGCTGGCATTTTTTTCTAGACGTATATCCTCTCATGAAGATATTAATATATTATTAACAATATCGTAAGCAATATCTGACAATGAGATTATTTTTTTATTTACTTTCTCCATTTAGTCTTAGGCTCGGATATGTTTTTTGTGACTTCATCACTTTAGTAGTTTTAGCTTTAAATACGAAAATTGTAAAAATTTCAAAAATTAATATAAATATTGCCTATTCTTCAAAAAACAAAAAATACAGAAAGTCTTTACTTAAAAGATCGATTAAGCAAAGCATAAGATCCTATTATGAGACACTATTTTGCTTGTCAAGAAGTCAGAAGATACTGAATAAAAGTATCTTTAAAGTCGAAAACCGTTTTCTTTATTCACAAACCAACAGAGACTTTGGACTCATTCTTCTTTCTGCCCACAACAGAAGCGTTGATTTGTTGTTAAACCAATTAACAATCCAGGAAGATGTTACAGCCATTTTCAAACCGATAAAAATAAAAGCACTTAACGAATATGTCAGAAAAAATAGACAAAAAAGTGGTTCAAGCGTATTTGAAACAAATTTCACCGGTGTTAAAGAGTTGTTTTCGGCACTAAAAAGGGGTGAAGCTGTAGCGATGGCTGCAGATCAGGTTCCAGCTAAAAATATGGGTGTTTATGAAAACTTTTTTGGAAGAAAAGTTTATACAACAAATCTAATTCCATCTCTGCATTCTAAAACAAAAGCACCAATTGTTTCTGTGGCTATCCATTCTGACAGTCACACTAACCAGCTTTATATTAGATATGGATCTAAGAGCGCCTACAAAGAAAAATCACAATATAATGCAAAAACAATGAATAAAGAGATTGAAAACATTATCAACATCAATCCCGAAGACTACAATTGGGAGTACAAAAGATTCAAAAAACAGGAAGTTGAAGACAAGTCTATTTATAAATAGCTATCTTCTCCAAAAAGCTGGCATCAACACAACAAGAAATGTAAAAATCTCAAGTCTGCCTAATATCATTGCAAAAGAAAGCAATAGTTTTGTGGTTGAAGGAATATTTGCATAATTAGATGAGATTTCACCCAGTCCTGGACCAAGGTTATTCAGGCATGCACCTACGGCAGAAAAAGCACTTATAAAATCTAGGCCCGTTGCAAGAACAAGTAAAAATAAAACCATAAAAGATATAATGTATATAGAAAAGAATCCCCACACAGCCTCAGATACATTGCTGTCCACAACCTTCTTACCTAACTTAATAGTATTAACGGAATCAGGATGTATTATCTTAAAGATTTGCTTGTAAGCATGCTTCAACATAATCAAAATCCGCCAAGACTTAATACCACCTCCAACAGAGCCAGAGCAGGCACCAATAAACGCACCAACTAACAACATAAAACTTATATAGGCTGGCCAACTCGAATATTCATCAGTTAGAAAGCCAGTTGTCGTTAGGATTGATACTGTTTGGAAAAGACCGCTTCTAATTGGGTTATCGATATCATTGGCAAATAATGATAGACATACCAGACCGAAGATAACTATTAATAGAGAGACAAAAAATCTTAATTCAGGATCATAAAAGTATTTAAGAACTTGTTTTCTATATATGGCACTGTAATGAACTGCAAAACTCATAGCAGAGAGCAACATAAAAGTTATACAAACAATTTCAATAGAGAGGCTGTCGAAGAATCCTATACTCAAATCATGTGTTGAGAATCCCCCAATAGAAACTGTACTGAAAGCATGACTAACAGCATCAAAATAACTCATTCCAGCCAAACGGTAAGCAAAGATACACAAAACTGTAAGAACAAAATAAATAGACCAAAGAGCTCTTGCTGTAGAGGTAATCCGAGGCGTTAACCTTTGTTCACTCATAGGACCAGGAGTTTGTGTTTTAAATAACTGACCACCACCTATACCTAATAGCGGCATAACAGCAATTGCCAATACAATTAAACCCATCCCACCAAGCCACTGCAAAAGCTGCCTATAAATTAATAATGATTTTGGGAGATCATCTAGACCAGCAATAACAGTTGCACCTGTTGTAGTTATCCCTGACATCGACTCAAAAAACGAATCAACAACACCAAAACCAAATAAGATAAAAGGAATTGATCCAGAAACAGACAAAACAATCCAAAAAAGAACAGTTATAACAAAACCATCACTTAGAGAAAGTTCTTGTTTATTATCTTTTGTAAAAAACCAACTCAGAAAACCCATTAGAACAAGAATAGACATGCCCAGTCCAAAAACCCTTATAAGACTCTCACCATAAAAAATAGCAACAAATAAAGGAATGGCAAAAGATATGCCAAACATAATTAACAAAAGACCAAAGAAGTTTAAAACTTTAGCTTGATTCAATTAAACCTCTCTAAAATAGTTTTCTATTTCAGGTATAGCTTGTTTATCTGTAAAGAATACAATTAAGTGATCATCAATACTCAACATAAGATCATTTGAGGGCATTAAGATTTTCTCATCTCTTACAATTGCACCAATGCTTGCTTCTTCAGGTATGGGCAAATCAACCACCGGCTTCCCAATAAAATCCGAAGTAAAAGGGTTTGAGTGAACAACACCCTCGACAGCCTCTGCACCTGAATGCATTTTTAATAATACATCTTGAGCAAAATCTGCTTCACGAAGATCTTGCATAACCAAAGAAATTGTAAGCCTATAGGGTGCTACAACATTATCAATAAACCTTTTAGGAATTATGTCCATATAAGAAATATTATTGACCAAGATCATAGTTTTCTTGGCACCAAGTTTTTTAGCAAGAAAAGATGACATGATGTTTGCCTCATCATCATTTGTTAACGCGCAAAAAACGTCAGTCTGATCAATATTCTCACTCGATAAAAGCTCCTCATCAGAACCACTTCCATGTAAAACTATTGATCTTTCAAGTTCCTCAGAAAGAAACTTACATCGTGCTTTATCTCTCTCCACCAACTTAACATTAAAATCTGTTTCAAGATCTTTTGCTAGATTGAAACCTATTTTTCCGCCACCAACAATAAATATTCTTGAGTGTTGCGAATGATCCTCTTGAACTTCATTAACAACAGAATCGATATTTTCAGCTGAGGTTATAAAATAAAGCTCATCATTTTCTTTAATTATTGTAGATCCTGATGGTTTTATAGGCTTATTTTTTCTATAAATTACAGGCACATGCGTTTCAACATCTGGCATGTCGTCATTAATATTCTTAAGCTCTTTTCCAACAAGCTTTCCTTTTTTAGATGCTTTAACGGCAATGAGCTTTACCTTACCATCTGCAAAAGTTTCTATTTGATTTGTTCCAGGATGCCTTATTAGTTGCGACAAGTGCTCAGTAATATCCTTTTCTGGACTAATTGGAATATCTATAGAATCCTTAAATGATTCAAATGAGTCTAAATAAGAGGAATCGCTTAGCCTACATATAGTTTTTTTAACAGAGAATGTCTCCTTTGCTATCTGGCATGAAACAATATTTACCTCATCATTATTTGTAAGGGCTAACAAGATTGTGTCGGAATCACACCCAGCTCTTTTGAGAGTAATAGGATGGCTTGCATGCCCTGAAACAGTTCTGAGGTCTAGCCTAGAATCTAAATCAGATAACTTCTCATCGTTGCTATCAATAACAGTTACATCGTAGCCATTTGAAGACAAGTTCGCTGACAAACTGCCTCCTACTTGACCTGCACCTAAAATTACAACTTTCATAGGTGCTACGGTATACCTCTTTTTGAAGAATTTAAAGTTTTATAACAAATTATATTTTGACAAAAAAATCTTTATATGAATTATAAATATCTGAAGAGTTAATTATTTTTTTACCAGGTAGCTGTATGTGAGTAATTACTATCACTGAATCATCAACTTTAATGTGTATACCATCCTTAGTTACATCAAATATAGTTCCTGGAGTATCGTTATTATCTAGATCAATGATGCGCATTCCATGTATCTTAATAGTGGTATCTTTGTATTGGAAATAAGTCCCAGGCCAACCGGAGAAAGCTCTATATTTATTAAAAATTTCTTTTGCTGTCTCCTCAAAATTTATTCTTCCATCTTCTTTGGTGATTTTTCTACAGTAAGAAACATTATTATCAACCTGAGGAACAGGTTGCAATCCATTAGTAATTTTTTGAATAACATCAACAATATTTAATTTGGCTTTTGCTACTAGTTTTTTCTCAAGACTAATTCTGTTATCACTATCAGAAATTTCTACTTCAGAAACATCATAGACAGGGCCTTCATCAAGAGACTCAACCATCTCCATAAAAGAAATACCAGTTTTAATATCGCCATTCAATAAAGATGATTGAATTGGTGAAGCGCCCCTATAGAGAGGAAGAATTGAGAAATGAATATTTAAGGGCGTTATGTTTGGGTGACTCAACACCTCTTTAGGTATTATTTTGCCAAAAGATGACAACACCAAGACATCGCAGGGATATTTAGTTATGTTATCTATAGTTTGATCACAAAAAGTATCAACTTTAAAGCACGGCAGGTTTGCGCTTTTAGCAAATTTAGCAACTTCTGATGGCTCTTTTGCCTTATTTCTGGAAGATCTTTTATCAGCCTGAGTTAAAACTAGCGATATATTAAATGGACTATCTACAAGTGTAGACAGTATTTCCGCAGAAGATGAGGGGCTTCCGGCAAAGATAATATCCATTTTCGCTTAAATTCTTTTAAATTCGTTTAATTTCTTCTATTTTCTAGTTTCTTTCTAATTCTATCCCTTTTTATTGGGCTTAGGTAGTCTACAAAAAGCTTTCCGTCTAGATGGTCTATTTCATGCTGTGCACAAACAGTGAAAATGCCGTCTGGCTTTTCTTCATGGAAGTTGCCTTGAAGATCCTGCCATTTAAGTAGAATCTTTGACGGCCTAGATATTTCTTCGTTAAAACCAGGAATAGACAGGCAACCTTCCTCATAAGTAAATGGACTTTTGTCTAATATTGTGTATTCGGGGTTTACAAATACTCTGGGCTCATTCCTTTCTTCACTTAAATCCATAACGACCATTCTAATGTGAATATCAACCTGGGTTGCAGCAAGGCCTATACCTTCAGCTTCATACATTGTCTTGAGCATGTTTTTGGAAAGCATTTCTAAACTTTTGTCGAATTTATCTATCTTTTTGGCTACTTTTCTAAGCTTTGGATCTGGAAATATAAGAATTTTTAAATCTGACATGTGCATATTCTATCCTTTTTTCCTTCCAAATAAACCTTTTTTATTTATAATACCAGCATGTCAGTAGCAATTTTAATGGGTTCAGATTCAGATTTAGATGTTGTATCTAAAGCTTTTGATGTTTTAGATAGTTTTGACGTCGAATATACTAAAAACGTGCTTTCAGCTCACAGAACTCCTGCAGAAGTTCTTAATCTTGTAAATAATGCTGAATCAAGTGGTATTAAAGTTTTTATAGCAGCTGCAGGTATGGCGGCTCATCTCGCAGGTGTAGTTGCTGCTCATACAACATTGCCAGTTATAGGCATACCAATTCCGTCAGGATCTTTAAACGGCATGGACTCACTTCTATCTACAGTTCAAATGCCTCCTGGTATACCAGTTGCTACTGTAGCCATTGGATCGTCCGGTGCAAAAAATGCAGCTATTTTAGCTGTCCAGATTCTTGCAACTGCTGACGATACCCTTAAGCAAAAACTTACCGACTATAAAGTCAATATGAAAGACGAAGTTCTTGCTAAAGATGCAAAACTAAACTCTTAATCTGTGAATTATTTAAATGCTGAAGATTCAGCAAAATGGCTTGCTGAAAATAAGATCTTATTGCATCCAACAGAAGGTGTTTGGGGTATTGGTTGTAATGCAAAGAGCAGCATAGCTATTGATAGAATTTTTGATCTTAAGAAAAGAGACAAATCAAAAAAATTTATTCTTTTATCCCCATCAATAGATTCTGTGAAAGAGTTCTGCTTAGTTTTAAAAGAAGACGTAAAAATTCTTGAAAATAAATGGCCTGGACCGACAACTTTTTTATTAGAAAGAAGTTCAGATAAATATAAATATTTATCACATTTGGGTAGACATGCAGTGAGAGTAAGTGCTCACAAACCATTAATTAAGTTACTCGATTTTTTTGGGTCAGAGATAGTTTCTACGTCTGCAAATATAAGCGGTGAGAACGAGATAAAAAACAAAGATGATATAGTTAACTTTTTTAACTACAAGGATGTTGCATTATTTGATAACAGCTTAGGAAATTTAAAAAAACCTACAAAGATATTCGACTTGAAACTAAAGAAATATATACGGTAATGAGTAATATAATTGAAAGAAAATTTCTAGAAATTCAGGATATGATCCTAGACGGTTTATTATCCTTGGAATCTAAGAAAAATAGAAAACCGATAGTCGATAATTGGAAATCTAAGATCGGAAAAGGAAAAACTTGTGTAATTGAGAACGGCTCTGTTTTTGAAAAAGCTGTTGTGACATTTTCGTCCGTATCAGGCAAAAATCTTCCCGCCAGCTCAGGCATGTCTGCAAATATAAATAAAATACACAAATTTGAAGCTATGGGAGTTTCTGTAATATGTCATCCCAAAAACCCAAAGGCTCCAACATCCCATTTCAATGTAAGAACTTTTATGATTTTTGATAAGAAAGGCCTTCAAAATTGGTGGATTGGCGGAGGGTGTGATCTAACCCCTTTTCTACCATATAAATCTGATATTAGTCTTTGGCATAAATCTTTAAAATCTATGCTTGATCTATTTAATAAAACTTTTTATAAAAAATTTGCCAAAGAATGTGATAAATATTTCTTTTTGCCCCATAGAAAAGAAAGAAGAGGGGTGGGCGGAGTATTTTTTGACAATCTAAAGTATAAAGAGCATTTAGATAGCCTTAATTTATTAGAATGCCTTGGAAAAGAATACACACAAACCTATAGCAAAATCCTCAAAAGAAGAGCGGACGAGAAATATTCGAAAGATCAAAAATTATTTCAGCAAATAAGGAGAGGCAGATATGCAGAGTTTAATCTGCTTCATGATAGAGGAACAAAGTTCGGCTTAGAGTCTGGGGGCAGAGTGAAATCTATTTTATCTTCTATGCCGCCATCTACATCTTGGACTTATGAAATGCCAAAAGAGCTTAAGAAATATGAAACAAGGCTTTTAAAAATACTTAAAGAATCTTGGGTGGTTTAGTAAATGCCAAAAATTAACAAGTTAGGCGTTATAGGGTCTCCGATCGATCACTCTCTTTCACCATTCATACATTCACGATTTGCAAGACAAGCCAATTTAAACATTGATTACAGGCCATACAAAGTAGAATCAGATGAATTAGATATTTTTCTTAAAGATTTTTTTGCAGACAAAAATGCAATTGGCCTCAATGTAACTTTGCCATTAAAAAAAGAAGCTTTTAATAAATGTAACAGCACATCTGAAGAAGTAAGCTTTATAGAGGCCTCAAATACACTCATAAAAAAAAATAGATCTTTGCACGGGGAAACCACTGATAGTGGTGGTTTTATTAGTGATCTTAAAGATAAAAACATTGAATTATCTAGCAAGAAGGTTTTAATTATTGGAGCAGGAGACGCAACAGAAAGCATTTTATGGGGAATCACAAAACAAAAACCTAAAGAATTATTCATGATTAATAGAACCATTGAAAAAGCAGAAAGATTAGCTAAAAAGTATGGGGAGTTTGCCGATATTCATGTAGTTGCAGAAGAAAACAACATCAATGTAGATATTGTTATCAATACAAGCTCTGCAGGTGTTACTGGGGAGTTTAAAGAGCCTCAAATAATAGACCTAAACGATTCAATAATCGCTTATGATTTAAACTATTCAATTAATGAGACCCCTTTTTGCAAATGGGCGAAGTCCTTTACAGAAAAAAACTTTGATGGGACCGGAATGCTTGTACATCAGGCTGCAAAATCATTCAACCTCTGGTTCAATTATGAGCCCGATGTTATGAATGTCCTTCATGAAATTGAGCTCTTTAGAAATGAATGATTTTAGAAGGTTTGTTGCAGGCGCAATATGCCCAAACTGCAAGAAGAAAGACACTATTGCCCTTAGCGCAGATGACAAGAGGATCTTTTGCGTAAGCTGTGATTTCGAAGAATATAAAAGCGAATAGATATATTCTATTACTTAAGTATAATGCCTTGGATTAAGTAAAAAAACACTATTAATATAATAGAATTTTATAATATAATATAAACAGAATTTATTAACGGAAAAGGGAAGTGTTTAAAAAAATTAATAATTTAAGCAAAAGTGCTTATGTAGCACTATTTATGTTATCGCTATATCCATCTAAAGTTTTTTCAGACTGGGATGCTTTAAATATGAGGGAAGGCGTTACACAGGTAAGTAGAGATGTTTTTGAATTACACATGCTTATTTTTTATATTTGTGTTGCTATCGGTGCAGTTGTCTTTTCAGTTATGTTCTATTCCCTTTTTAGATATACAAAGAAAAGAAATCCAAATCCATCCACTTTTCATGAAAGCACAAAGCTTGAAGTTGCATGGACTGTAGTCCCTTTCCTTATTTTAATAGCAATGGCAGTTCCGGCATCAAAAACTCTAACAGAGATCTATGACGATGAAGAGGGCGAAATTAATATTCAAGTTGTTGGATATCAATGGAAGTGGGAATATAAGTATCTCGAAGATGACATTAATTTTTTCTCAAACCTTAGTACAGACCAAGATGAAATTTATAACCTTGTTCCAAAAGGCGAAAACTATCTATTAGAAGTTGATGAGCCTCTAATAATCCCGGTTGACACAAGAGTAAGATTTTTAATAACTGCTAATGACGTAATACACTCATGGTGGGTTCCAGATTTTGCAATTAAACAAGATGCAATTCCTGGATTTATTAATACAGCATGGACTAGAGCAGAAGAAACAGGCATTTACAGAGGTAATTGCACAGAACTCTGTGGAAAGAATCATGGTTTTATGCCGGTAGTTGTTAAGGTTGTAGAAAAGGATGAATACAGCGACTGGGTATTATCAAAGAAAGAAGAAGCAATAAAGCTTGCTGAACTAACAGAAAAAGAATGGTCACTTGCCGAACTTACACAAAGAGGCGAAGGAGTTTACCAAAAGAACTGTGTTGCCTGTCACCAGATGAATGGTGAGGGGCTCCCTCCTATATTTCCTGCTCTTGCTGGAAGCGACATTGTAATGTTCGATAAAGATAGGAATGTAGAAATTCTAATGGAGGGTGTTCAAGGAGCCGCTATGCAATCATTTGCAAACCAACTATCTGAAGTTGATATGGCTGCAGTTATAACATATACAAGACAGGCATGGGGTAATGCCGAAAACGGTGATGGAGAATACGTTGTTCCATCAGATATAGTTGAATATAAAAAACCAAAAATTTAATTAGCGAGGTAAATTATGAGCTCAGTTATTGAAAGCCACCATGATGATCATCATCACGGCCCTGCAAAAGGCTTGATGAGATGGCTTCTTACAACTAACCATAAAGATATAGGTACATTATATCTATGGTTTAGTTTTGCAATGTTCTTAATAGGCGGAGCAATGGCAATGGTTATCAGGGCCGAGCTTTTCCAGCCTGGGATGCAGATAGTAGAACCAGAGTTCTATAACCAGATGCTCACACTTCATGGACTTATTATGGTTTTTGGAGCTGTAATGCCAGCCTTTGTTGGATTAGCCAACTGGCTTGTACCTATGATGGTCGGGGCTCCAGATATGGCTCTCCCACGATTAAATAATTTAAGTTTTTGGCTACTTCCATTTGCGTTTGGTATTTTACTCTCTTCATTATTCATGGAAGGTGGAGCACCAAATTTTGGATGGACATTTTATGCACCTCTCTCTACAACATATGCACCTCCGAGTGTTACCTTTTTCATTTTCTCGGTTCACATTATGGGAGCGTCATCAATTATGGGATCTATTAACGTAATCGTAACCATAATGAATATGAGAGCTCCAGGAATGGATTTAATGAAGATGCCACTCTTTGTATGGTCATGGTTAATTACTGCTTATCTTCTTATTGCTGTTATGCCGGTTCTAGCTGGTGCAGTAACTATGATGTTAATGGATATCCATTTTGGTACAAGCTTCTTTAATGCAGCTGGCGGTGGTGATCCGGTATTATTTCAGCATATTTTTTGGTTCTTCGGTCACCCCGAAGTTTACATTATGATTTTGCCAGCCTTTGGAATTGTCTCTCATATTATTGAGACTTTCTCCAGAAAACAGCTATTTGGTTATTCATCTATGGTTTGGGCGATGTTATCTATTGCAATTCTTTCTTTTGTTGTTTGGGCTCATCACATGTTTACAGTTGGTATGCCACTAGCAGCTGAGCTTTTCTTTATGTGGGCAACGATGCTTATAGCAGTTCCAACTGGAGTGAAGGTGTTTAACTGGGTTGCAACAATGTTCAAAGGTTCCATCACTTATGAAACTCCAATGCTATTTGCAATTTCCTTTGTAGTTCTCTTTACAATTGGTGGATTCTCAGGACTTATGCTTTCAATAGTACCCGCTGATTTTCAATACCATGATACTTATTTTGTAGTGGCTCATTTCCATTACGTCCTAGTGCCTGGATCAATATTTTCAATAATGGCAGCAGTTTATTACTGGATACCAAAGTGGACAGGCAACATGTATGACGAAAGAATGGGCAGATTGCATTTCTGGCTTTCGTTTGTGGGAGTAAATGTCACATTTTTCCCTCAGCACTGGATTGGATTGGCAGGAATGCCAAGGAGATATCCAGACTATGCCCTTCAGTTTGCAGACTGGAATATGGTTTCAACTGCGGGAGCTTTCTTATTTGGGGCTTCTCAAATCTTATTCTTATTTATTGTTCTTAAAACAGTAATGGGTGGAAAGAAAGCTACTCCTCAAGTTTGGGAAGGAGCAAGAGGTTTGGAGTGGTCAGTTGAATCACCTGCACCCTATCATACGTTTTCAACACCACCTAAAGTCAACTAATGAATAATTCTGCTAAAAGAACTCTTAAATATCTGTCACTTGCAGTTTTTGGGATGTTCTTTTTTTCATTTGCGCTAGTTCCTCTTTACGATGTTTTTTGTGAAGTGACAGGTTTAAATGGAAAGATTTCGCAATCAGAGGAGGGAACCAGCTACGAATCAAATACTGGAAGAGATTTAACAATCCAATTTGTTTCTCACAATGCTGAGCAAATGCCTTGGGTATTTAAACCATCTGAAAAGATTATGAAAGTGAAAACTGGCAAGTACAGTAATGCAACGTTCTTTGTAAAAAATAATACAGATAAACCAATGACTGCAAGGGCAGTTCCTAGCGTTGCTCCAAGCAATGCAAACGAATATTTAAAAAAATTAGAATGTTTTTGTTTTGAAGAGCAATTCCTTGCGCCTGGCGAAGAAGCTCTTCTGCCAGTCAGATTTATTTTCGATAGCAATATGCCTGAAAGTATTAATAATGTAGCTCTTTCATATACTATCTTTGATATCACTAACTATAATGACATGGAGATGGCACATCACGATGGAAGATAGAATGGAATATCAAAAATATTATGTTCCTGAGTCGAGCAAATTCCCTATTTTTGCTGCCTTTTCTTTGTTCATTGTAATAATTGGTGCTTCATCAACAATAAATTCTCTTGATAATCCTGAAAGCAATGCAAGCTTAATTTTATATACAGGCCTAGCTTGTTTCTTAGCAACGCTATTTTTTTGGTTCAGGCAGGTTGTTAAAGAAAACAATGCTGGTCTAGAAAGCGCACAACTTTCTCAGTCTTTTGTTTACGGGATGGCGTGGTTTATATTTTCTGAAGTAATGTTCTTTGCAGCTTTCTTTGGAGCTTTGTTCTATGTAAGATCTTTCGCAGTTCCATGGTTAGGGGGTGAAGGAGAAAAAGGCCTTGCTAATATGCTATGGCAAGATTTTGAAGCTACGTGGCCACTAATAAATACTCCTGATGGAGGTAAAGCTTTTGTCATAGCTGCAAAAAGTATGAGCTTTCCCGGATGGGAAAATATTAGCCACTGGCTACCTCTTTATAACACTATCGTATTGCTTAGCTCTAGTGTCACAGTTCACTTTGCTCATCTGGGGCTGAAGAAAGGAAACAAAAAAACATTCAATATTTGGCTTGGTATTACAGTTTTACTTGCTCTAATTTTTGTTGGTCTTCAAGCAGCTGAATACTATGAGGCTTATGAGCATTTTGGACTTACTCTAAATTCAGGAATTTATGGATCAACTTTCTTTATGTTGACCGGATTCCACGGATTCCATGTAATGTTAGGCGGCCTTATGCTTGCAGTTATGCTTATAAGATCTGTATTTTATGGACACTTTAATGAGCACAAACATTTTGGTTTCGAAGCCGCATCTTGGTATTGGCACTTTGTAGATGTTGTTTGGGTTATGTTGTTCCTATTCGTTTATATTTTATAAACTTTCCGAAGCTATATAAGAATTGCCAAGTTCACCAGTTGATAAACCATATGCTACTAAAATTATTAATAAAATTGCCAAAGTGACCCTAATGCCCAAACCATATACAGTTCTTTTTCCTTCACCTCTATCCTTAAATAGGAAAAATAGACTCGAGGCTAAGCTCAAGAGAATTCCTATTATTAATACTATAATGATGCTTTTTACTGACATAACCTTTGTATTGTATAGGTAAAGATGAAATTAACTAAATCAAGGCAAGCAGCGACAATTTTTTATATATTTTTCTCAATTGTTTTTGTTGTTCTGGGCTTTTGGCAGATCAATAGAGGAAATGAAAAAACAGAAATTATTGAAGCGTTTGAGTTACAGCAGACAGGTCAAGCCATTGAATTCTCCTCTGACTCTCAAAAATGGGAGAGAGTTTATATTAGCGGCAAGCTTGATGATGAAAGAATAATATATCTCGATAATGTAATTCATAAAGGGATATTAGGTTTTAAGGTTTTAGCTCCAGTCTTTATAGAAGACAACAAGGTAATGTTGGTTGATTTTGGCTGGATAAAACAGCCACAAAGCAGAGATCAAGTTAGCTTTATTAGCATTTCTGATAATGAGAATGTTTCGGTTTCAGGGGTTCTAGAAGCGCCAGAGATGGGATTAATATTATCAGAAGATATTTTTACAAATACTTGGCCAAAGATATCTCAGAGCAAATCAATAAGCGCATTAGAGTCTTTATTTGAAGAAGAAATTGTTAAATTTATCCTCCTATCTGACTATAGGCCAGATACTAACTTTGTATACTTAAAACCCGTTGTTGCAAATATGCCACCGGTAAAACACTATGGTTATGCCGGTCAATGGTTCGCAATGTTCATAGCATTATCAATTATGTATTTATATTTTTTGAGGAAATCATCAAATGAATAAAAAAGCTTTCTTACTCTTTCTATTGCTGACGCCTCTAATAGTAATTGTTTCATCAACACTTGCTTTTAGATTTGGTTTTGGGCCTGAAGCTACCAAAAATAATGGCATATTTTTCAGCGAGTTTACTGATATAACAGGAATGGAGATGTCCTCAACAAAAAACCTCAAGCTGGACTTTGAAGATGGTAAGTGGGTGATGGGAATTTATCATAATAACGAAGGGAAAACCCTTGAGAACAGCAGATTAATGAAACAACTCAATGTGGCTCTTAACAGAGATATTAATAGAGTAAAAAGAATTGTCTTTTTTGAGTATAAACCGGAAGATAGCTTTCTCGAGAATATTGAAAATGATTTCCCAAGACTAGAAATTTTTATTGATGCAGAATCAGAGTTTAAAGATCTATTATTAAACTTATCTGAGGAATCTGTCATTTCCTCAAGCTATATTTTTATAATTGATCCATATGGAAGACTAGTCATGTATTTTCCAAATGATCTAACTCCCAAAAAGATTCTGAAAGACCTAAAGGTACTAATATGATAAATATAAGAAACATATCTCTTTTTGGCGGACTATTTGCAATAGTTGTAATTGCTTTAGGAGCCTGGACAAGACTTGTAGATGCGGGTTTGGGTTGTCCAGATTGGCCCGGATGCTACGGATTTGTAACTTTTCCAATAACTGATTCAGAAATAGCGCTTGCTGAAAGCAGGTATCCAACATTTCCATATGAGATCGATAAAGCAATACCTGAGGTTGTTCATAGGTATTTTGCTGCGATGCTTGGTCTGATTGCAATCTTCCTTGTATTTTTTGCGATCAGATATAAAGTTGATAACTCATTAAGAAATCTTTCAATCTTTTTACTATTTTTTATTTGTTGCCAAGGCCTTTTTGGTTATTTGACCGTAAGCTTAAAACTCCTTCCTATAATAGTTACAGGTCATCTCTTTGGTGGATTTATTACACTGAGTTTATTCTTTTTTATATTTTTAAAAGCAGCCGACTTCAGATTTTTAAACTATATAGATATTAGGAAGTATAGGTATCTTGCATTAGTGTGTTTGATTGTTTTGCTTGTTCAGATATTTCTTGGTGCATGGACAAGCACTAACTATGCTTCACTTGCATGCCCAGATTTCCCAACCTGTCAGGGTAGCTACTATCCAGAGATGGACTTCGAATCAGGATTCAATCTCAAACAAGAGGTGGGGCCAAACTATCTTTATGGGCTTTTAGAAAACCCAGCACGAGTTGCTATACATTATTCACATAGAGTTACAGCCCTTGTTTTGACATTCTTTATGTTAATTTTGATTGGCTGTTTATGGTTTACAAATGCTGCCCCTTTATCATCAACATTAGGACTAGTCCTGCTATTACAAATTTCTCTAGGAATTATGAATGTGGTCTATGTTTTACCTTTGTATATTGCAATTGCTCATAATCTTATCGCAGCAATGTTACTATTGGTTACTTTGCTTGTTAACTACTTAGCTTTCAAAAAATGAATGTTTTAAAAAACTACCTTGAGCTTACAAAACCTAAGGTAGTTTTAATGATGCTCATAACAGCAATTGTTGGAATGCTTCTAGCATCAAAAACTCTACCGTCAATCTATTTGGTTATTATTTCTATGATCGGCATAGGGTTATGTGCGTCCTCCGCCGCAACTATTAATCAAATTATAGATAGAAATATAGATGCAAATATGGCTCGAACCTCTAACCGTCCACTTCCACAAGGCGAAATCACCACTTTTAATGCTAGCATTTTTGCACTTGCATTGATGGTCGCTGGAACAGCTATTCTTGTTAGCCAAGTAAATACTCTTACAGCAGCTCTTACAGTAGCCTCCTTAATTGGATATGCTTTCATTTATACAGTTTTCTTAAAAAGAGCGACACCTCAAAATATAGTTATTGGAGGCCTGGCTGGTGCAGCGCCACCACTTTTAGGATGGACATCAGTAACTAATTCAATTGATCCAAATGCACTTCTTTTAGTCTTAATAATTTTTGTTTGGACGCCTCCACATTTTTGGGCTCTTGCTATTTATAGAAAGGACGATTACGCAAGAGAGTCTATACCCATGCTGCCAGTTACCCATGGAGTAAGATTTACAAAACTTCAAATTATTTTATACACAATTCTGCTAGTGCTAGTTAGCCTGCTTCCTTTTATCGTATTAATGTCAGGAAATATATATTTATTTACAGCACTTGGGCTTGGATTATTTTATTTATATTCATCAGTAAAAATGTATTTAACTGATGACGATGAATATCCAATGACTTCATTTAAATACTCTATTTATTACATTTTTCTTATATTTTTTGCTCTCTTGGTAGATCACTTTATTTGATATGAAGAATAATATAAGACTTTCCTTACTCCTTATTTTTGTCTTCATAGCAACAATACTTTTTGGATTTGTGAATAAGTTAACGGCTCCAAGAATACTTAGCGATGAAGAACTATTAATAAATGGCTTTTATAAATTACAACAACCCATTGAGCTTTCAGACTTTAGTATGGAAAGAGAGGATGGCTCTTACTTCACAAAATCAGACTTACAGGGTAAATGGACAATAATGTATTTTGGTTTTAGTAGCTGTCCTTCAGAGTGTCCAGTAACAATGAGTGAGTTAAGGAAACTCATTAATGCTCTCAGAGAAAAAGATTTTGAGCTTGATGACAAGCAATGGATCTTAGTTACTATAGACCCTGAAAGAGATTCTGCAGAAGATATAAACTTTTATGCTTCTAGATTCGATTCAAGCTTTGTTGGTGTAAGGGCCGAGAGACCAACTTTATTAAGCCTAACAACACAATTGAATGTTGCAAAAGTCAAACCAATGAAACACGAGATGCACTCTATAGAAGAGCTCAGTAACCACGTCAATAATATAATTTTAATTAATCAGAATGGTGAATACTTTGGATTCTTTAGACCACCTTTTGATGTTTCAAAACTATCCCTTACATATCAATCTGTAGTCACTCAGTAGTGACAAATGGACAAAGTTCTTAAAATTCAGAATTTAATAAAAGAATCTAAAAATATAGTCTTTTTATCAGGCGCTGGAATTAGCACTAACTCAGGTTTGCCAGATTTTAGAAGCGATAACGGTTTCTGGAAGACTAATAAGCCAATCATGTTTCGAGATTTCTTAAGCAGCCATAAGGCAAGACAACTTTCTTGGGAACGAAACATAGCTCTTAACGAAACTATAGAAAGAATAAAACCTAATACAGGACATTTATTTGTAAAAGAAGTTTTAGACAAAAAAGATGGCTTTATCATTACGCAAAACATAGATGGACTTCATCATAGATCAGGGATTGATAGCGAGAGAATAATAGAAGTCCATGGCAATGCAACAAAAGCTAAGTGCTTAGATTGTGACAGGGAGTTAAGCTTAAAACCATTTCATAGGGCTATCTCCAATAATGAAGAAATTCCTAACTGCCCATCATGTTTTGGCTTAGTAAAAGTTGCAACAATTTCTTTTGGGCAACCTATGAATATGAATGATTTTGAAAGATCTAAAGATAAAATAATCGAAAGTGATATTTTAATCGTATTGGGTTCATCTCTTCAGGTACAACCCGTTGCTTCGCTCCCAGGTTTTGCTGTTCAAAATGGAAAAAAATTAATAATTATTAACAAAGATCCGACTAGCTTTGATCAATATGCTGAAGTTTGTATTCATGAAGATATTTGTAATACAGTTGCTAAGATAAATATTTAAAGTTTAGAAACTCTAGCGACCTCACTGTCTAGATACTCGGTAGTAAAATTATTTAAATGGAAGTCTGAATCAAGCGGCATAATTTCATTAAATATTAATCGCTTTGCAACCCTTACCATAATTACCGAAAACTTAAATAAGGCTAAGACCCTAAAGTAATTTATATTTTCTGCAGACAAACCAGTTTTATTTTCCCAAATCTCTATACCCTCGCTCTGACTCATGGAGCCATCAAGTCGGGGGACACCAAGCCCCAAACTATTACATTCGTCTACAGCGAAACCCCAAGCTAGATCCATTAATGGATCTCCCATGCATGCCATCTCCCAATCAAGAAGTGCAGATGCTTTATAGTCTTTATATAAGACATTGCCTATTCTTGAGTCGCCCCAGCACATGGAAATTTTTTGTAATTCTGGCTTATTGGCAACCAGCCAATCATGAGCATTTGAGCAAACAGGATGCTTTTCTCCATCCATACCCCAATTTAAAAACTCCTTGTAATAATCCAACTCTGTGCCGAGCGAATCATCTGTATTCTTGAAGCCACAACTCAAGACCTCTTCAGTTGATAAATCCAAACTATGAAATGAAGATAAATTATTTACCCAACCAGACCAAACTGAATATCTTTGCTCGGGAGTCCCTTTCCCCATCATTCCCTCTGGATCCATATGATGAGGAGGATTATCGCTTGGTGCTTCTCCATCAATACACCTCATCACATAAAACTCGGAACCTAAAATATCATCATTATAGTTTTCAAATATTATTTCTGGAGTAGGGAGGCCCTTTAATCTTAGAAGCTTCATAATCGAAGCCTGCATTTTTAAATCATAGTCAGGAAACACCTGATATCCAGTTGGTCTAAGCCTTAAAACAAGACTTTCCGAAACATTTTTACCTTTTACATCGAAGACAAAAGTTTCATTAGAAAAGCCTGAAGCAATTGAGCTTTCATGAGGTATAACTTCACAATCACCATAAAGTTCCTTAAGCCAGGACTGAAGCTTAAGAAGCTTTTCATCAAAGTTTTTGTCTGTAGATACCGACATTAAGGTTTATCAAAAAGATCAACAAACCCACTTGGTTCATGCGCTCCTAGAATAAGTTGCTCTAAAACACCCCTTCCTTCATAAGCTTTATCTCCAACTTTTAATGTGGCATTCGAAAGAGCCTGAACATGTAAATATGGCGGATCACCAGGATCTTCATTTAGATCATATTCATCAAAGTGAGTTGCATTATCCCCCTTATCATGACCATGACCCCAATCAGGATGCATGTACCCTAGACCGCACATAAATGCTTTCATGCCGCAGTCAATACTAATCTCAACATTGTTACCATCTTTATCAGCTGCAGTAATTATCATGGACTCAACTCTTCTAGATTTAGGCACATAAGACACTTTCTTTTTTACGTTACGTAACTCTATCTCACCTTCAAATTCTGGACCCTGCATAATTGCTAGGATGGTGTCTGGAGCTCCGTCAGCTTTATCGATAAAGTAAATATGTGCAGAAAGATCCTCAAAGTGGAAGGGGGCCCATAACCAATAAAATTGAGGCATATTAAAAGGAACTACAGGCTGACTATCGTAAGCTCCAACCGGCCTAACTCCCCAAGATCGATCCCTTGTTCCAACAAAGGCATCCTCAGTCACATCAATTTGCTCATCATTTATTTTTATCTTTCCAGACCATTTACCCTGCTGAGTTAGTCGACAAGTATCCATAATCATTCTAGGGCCATTGAATAATTGCATTTGAGGCTCTCTCATTGGCTCAAATCTGCCAGTGATAGTTAAATCAACCTCAAAATTATTTTCAACATCGTTTAAAGAGACTTTTAGTTTTTTTAGTGGCTCAATAACCTCAACTTTTAGAGGTCCCACTTCGGTTTCAAGCCTTTCTAAATTTAAAACCCTTGAGGCTCTCGAGTTGTATTGTTTTCCTTTATAAGCAAGAGTAAATGCTCCATCCATTATATTTAGATTTGGGTAAACGCAGAGCACAGCGCCAAAGTAGATATCATCTTTTTTTGAATAACCATTAAAAAAATATCTGTCATAAAAGTTTCTTTCAGACCCTACTTCAGAAACAGGCTTTGAAATTTGATGTATTGGATAATCGTCAGCTTTTGTTAAAGACATAATTTATATAGTTATTATTACTTTTCCTTTTGCTTTTCTATTTTGCAGATGGGCTATAGCATCTGCAGCGTTATCAAGCGTGAATTTATCAGAAACCTCAGGAGCAATTTTTCCTTCACCATGAAGTTTAAATAACTCCATAAAGTTAGCTTTATTGCCTGCAGGATCAATCCCAGTCCAAGCACCCCAAAAAACACCAACTATTTGGCATCCTTTCAGCAAAGCTAAATTAAGCGGAATCTTCGGTATGTCACCGGCAGCAAAACCGATTACCAAATATCTTCCTTCCCATGCGATAGCTCTTAATGCCGGTTCAGAATAATGTGAACCTACTGGATCATAAATAACATTGGCTCCAACACCTCCTGTGACCTCTTTAATCTTTCCTGAAAGTTCTTTTTGCTGATCTTTTGATAAGTCACCAGTTGGATATATGAATCCTTCATCAGCACCATGTTGAATGCACATATCAATTTTTTCTTGAGATGATGCAGCTGCAATAACCTTAGCTCCCATAGCTTTACCCAAATCAACAGCGGCAAGACCAACCCCGCCCGCAGCTCCAAGAACCAACAATGTCTCTCCTGCTTTAAGATTGGCTCTTTGTTTTAGTGCATATAAAGTTGTGCCATATGTCATTGAAAGGGCAGCTGCCGTTTCATAGTCCATTGATTCAGGAATGGGCATTACTGACCCTTCTGGCGCAACAATCTTTTCTGCAAAAGCACCCATACCAGTCATTGCAAAAACCTTATCACCCTCTTTGAGACTTTCTACACCTTCACCAACCTTTTCAACAATTCCAGCTGCTTCACCGCCAGGCGTAAAAGGAAGTGGAGGTTGGAACTGATATAAACCTTGTATCATTAAGACATCAGGAAAATTTACACTTGCTGCCTTAACATCTATTAAAACCTGTCCAGGTCCCACATCTGGACTTGAGACTTCATTAATTTCTAGTTTATCTACCCCTCCAAGCTCAACGCATTGTAATGCTTTCATACTTATCCCCTTACTTTGTCGTTATATTGTTCCACATACTTATTCAATTCAACACCCTTTTTAGCTTCTATTTCTTTATGTAACTCAATAGAGTTAAACCTTTCATTTTCTAAGATAGTTTCATTTTTAAGCTTTGCACCTTTCAATGAATTCATTTTATCTATACTCTCCTGCAAAATATTTTCTGTAAAACTATTATCACTTCCTAATATATTATTAAGTAACTGTCTGCTCTTATTTTCCATATTTAAACAATCAGATACTGACTTTTCAAACTCAGGATCAATTGAATTTAATTCCTTAGCAATCATCAAAAGCTCTTCAGAAATATTTGAGATCTTATTTCTTATACTTAACTCTGAACCATTAAATGAAAGTCTTTGATCTAGATCTGAGCCTGAATGAATTGCAGTCACATAGTTTTTGTTCATTTCATCATATTCAGACTGGCTTACTGATTCCGACTCAGAAATTAGACAATGAATAAGAAAAACATCAAGCAACCGCATTTCTGATTTAGATATTCCTGTAAGAGTATTTGGGGATAGATCAATTCCTCTAACTTCAACATATTCAATGCCTTTAGCTGAAAGAAGCTCTATTGGCCTAGTCTCAGAAGCACCTTTTCGCTTTGGTCTAATAGAATCATATAGTTCATTTTCTATCTGGAGAATTCCTGATGATATTTGTTGCCTTTCATTATTTTCATCATACAAACCTAGGCTTTCAAAAACTTCATACTCTTCGAATATTCCTTTTTTCAGCGACTCTATAAAACTATCAAGAGAGTTATATTTAATATCAAGAGCCTTTTGATGATAGCTTTGATAACCAACCTCACTCATTCTAAGAGAAGTGGCATATTCATCATATAGGTCTGATTTATTTGTATTTTTGATTGAATGATTTCTTCCAGAAACAAAAGATTTATCAAAGATAGGAGAAGCACCAAAGAAGTAAAGTAAGAACCAAAAATTTCTTTTAAAATTCCTAATGAGGCCAAGATAAATATCTGATTTAGTTTCTTTATTAAGATCTTTATTAAACAATCTAAGGGAGTCGTCATCAATTGAAAAATTATAATGAATACCAGCTACACACTGCATGATCGAACCATATCTAACCCGTAAACCTTTTCTATAAATATTTTTTAGTTTACCAATGTTACTAGAGCCATACTCAGCAATTCTTATTTCTGACTCATCCCCAATAAAACAGGGCATGGAATTTGACCACAAGACTTCATCTGACTCCATAGCGCTAGCTGTGAAGATGTGAAGATCTAAAAGGAATTCATAAACTTCATCAACACTATTGAAAGTTGGAGTTACAAGCTCTATTAGTGCTTCAGAAAAGTCTGTTGTAATAAATTTATTAGTTAAGGGAGAGCCAATCTCTTTTGGATGATTGCTTTGAGAAAGTCGACCATTGTTTTTTACTCTCAAGGACTCCTTTTCGATACCTCTTGAAATTTCTATATTTTCAAAAAATCCCTTATCTTTTAATTCAGCAACTTTACTGCTAAAAGTCATTCTCGTATTTTTATTGATCAGAAGGGCCGGCAGAAATTATTTCTTCACTGACATCAAATCTTTCAAAGTTATTTTTAAATAATTTTATTAAGTCAGCAGCGGCAGCATCATAAGCGCCTTTATCTTCCCAGGTTTCGCGCGGATTTAGCAAGTTGCTATCAACTCCTTGAATCGATAGAGGAACTTCAAGATTTAAACCATTAAGCATTTGAGTTTCAACATCATCAAGCTCGCCATTTTGAACTGCATTAACGATTCTTCTGGTAGTTGGAATATCAAATCTTTTTCCAATTCCATAAGGTCCTCCAGTCCAACCTGTATTTACAAGGAAAACCTTTGAGCCGAAATCTTCGACTCTTTTCATTAGAAGGTCTGCATAAATACCCGCAGGTCGTGGGAAAAATGGTGCTCCAAAACAGGTTGAGAAAGTTGATTCAATATCTGAAGATGACCCAATTTCTGTAGATCCAACCTTTGCAGTATATCCGCTTAAAAAATGATAGGCAGCAGCTTCTTTAGACAGTATTGATACTGGAGGCAGAACACCAGTCAAATCACAAGTTAGGAAGATTACTGTCTTTGGTTCACCAGCATAATTTTCAGGGACTGCTTTTTCTATATGTGTTCTAGGATAGCAGCATCTTGAATTCTGAGTTAACGAAATATCTGAGTAATCAGGAACCCCATCATTTAATACAACGTTTTCTAAAATACTTCCTTCTTTAATAGCTTTCCAAATTACAGGTTCATTTTCCTCGGAGAGATCTATACATTTTGCATAACACCCACCTTCGAAATTAAAAACAGAACCCGAAGACCATCCATGCTCGTCATCACCGATCAATGTACATGCTGGATCTGCAGAGAGAGTAGTTTTTCCAGTACCTGAAAGACCAAAAAATAGTGCTACTGAATTTTTATCATTGATATTCGAAGAACAATGCATTGGAAGGATATCTTTGGCAGGAAGAAGAAAGTTTTGTACCGAGAACATTGATTTTTTCATCTCGCCTGCATACTTCATGCCCGCAATAAGGACCTTTTGCTCTTTAAAATTTATAATTACACAACCATCTGAATTAGTCCCATCTGTTTCAGGCACACATTCAAAATTTGCTGCGCTAAGTATTTTCCAGTTACTTTTAGCTTTTGGGTTAAATTCATCAGGATCAATAAATATCAATCTTGAGAAAAGGCTCTGCCAAGCTGTTTCAGTTATTACCTCAATTGGAAGATAGTGATCGGGATGAGACCCAACATGAACTTTAGTTAAAAATCTTTCTTTGTTATCTAAATAAGACTCAACTTTTGACCAGAGAGAGTGGAACTTCTTTTCATCAAATGGCCTATTTATTTCTCCCCATTCAATATCATTTTTGGTTGTTTCCTCTTCTACAATATATCTATCTAAAGGGCTTCTCCCAGTTCTTTTCCCCGTTACAACTGTTAACGCTCCGTTAGAAGCAAGTACTCCTTCTTCTCTTTCAAGAGCTTTAGAAATAAGATCTTTATTTGAAAGTTCAAAAACCATAATTTTTTAAATTTGCCTTTAAATTATACCTTTTTTAGGGCTTTAAATACGTTAAGAAGATTAACAAATATAAATATTAGGAAGAAGATTAAGCCCCATTCAGCAAAATTAAAGATAAACCTCCAACCTTCTTCTGCACAGCTAGGACCCCCTTGAAGAGTTTTATAAATACCTCCAAAAAAACCATAAAATTCAATAGTTGTTTCAAGCGGCATTCCACACCCAGACAAATTAGTTAAACCTTCTGAAGAAAGATTTTGAATATATATTTGTCTGCTAGTTACACCAACGCCAAAAAATAATGATCCAAAAATAAATATGTTTTGAAGATTCTTAAAACTATCATTGAATGCTGCAATTAGTGAAAAGAAGCCAAATGTGCCAAAAACATATCTTGTTAATATACATAAAGGACATGCATATAAGGCCAAAACAATATCCATAACCCAGGCAAGAATTATTATGCCAAAAGACAAGATAGCATTATTTAGATGAAATCTTTTCACATAGATTTCCCATAATTTTTCAATAAAATGTAACACTTGTGACATATGATAAATCTTTTGTATTAATAAAAAAATCCTAATGTCATAATAAATAACTAAATGAAAAAAAATTTATATATTGTTGATGGATCTTCGTATATTTATCGAGCTTTCCATGCAATGCCACCTCTAACAACGTCATCAGGCAGGCCCACTGGTGCTATAAAAGGTGTATCGAACATGATGATGAATCTTAAAAATGAGAACGATGGCTCTTCTATCGTCACAGTTTTCGACGCCAAGGGAAAAACATTTAGAAGCGATATTTATTCTGATTACAAAGCCAATCGACCTCCCATGCCAGATGAGCTCAGGCTTCAATTAGATCCAATTAAATCAATATGCAAGGCAATAGGGTTTCCTATAGTAGAGATAGAGGGGGTAGAAGCTGATGATGTAATAGCCACCATTGTAAAAATAGCAAAAGAAGAGGGCTATAGTTGTGTTATCTCTTCATTAGACAAAGATTTAATGCAGTTAGTTGAGGATCCTGCTGTTTCAATGATAAATACAATGACCAATAAAAAATTTAATGAAAAAGATGTAATCGAAAAGTTTGGAGTTAAGCCTAATCAAATTAGAGATATGCTAGCACTTGTTGGAGATTCATCTGACAATATTCCAGGTGTTCCAAAAGTGGGACAGAAGACAGCCGCTAAATGGTTAAATGAGTTTGGAGATTTAGAATCAATTAAAGAAAACGCCCCATCAATCAAAGGAGTTGTTGGAGAGAATCTGAGAAATTCTTTAGACGACTTAGATAGAAATATTAACCTAGTATCTTTAAAGCAAGATGTAGATATTCAGGTTAAGTTCAGCGATCTGTTAACACTAAATCCTGATGATGATGAGCTTAATAAGATTTTTTCGGAGCTAGAATTCGCTACAGTAAAAAATAATGACGAAAAAAATAAGGAGCAAAAGAAAGATTCAAAATATGAAACAGTTTTGTCTGAAAAAAGTTTAGAGAAGTGGGTAAAAAAGATAGACAAATCTAAAGCATTTGCAATCGATACCGAAACGGATTCAGTTAGCACTGTTTCAGCAAATCTTATAGGCATTTCAATTTCTGTAAAAGAAAATGAAGGGTGTTACATTCCTATAGGACATTCATATGAAAATTGTCCTGAGCAGCTTTCCCTTGACTATATTCAAAAAAAACTAGGACCTGCTATTGAAAAAAATCAGAAAAAAGCTGTCGGCCAAAATTTAAAGTTTGATATTCCAATTTTGTCTCGACATGGCATAAATCTCTCTGAGTTTTTGGCAGACACAATGCTCATGTCATATGTGCTTAATAGCACCGCTACCCGCCATGGAATGGATAGACTCGCAGATTATTATCTTAACTACACAACTACAAAATATACTGATGTAACAGGGACTGCCTCTAAGCAAATTAGTTTTGCAGAGGTACAAATTGATGTTGCAACAGACTATGCAGCCGAGGATGCTGATGTAACGCTAAGACTTTTTAATACTTTATCTGCGTTATTAAAAGAGAAACCAATTCAAGAGAAACTATTAAAAGAAATTGAATATCCTCTTGTGCATGTACTTTCAAGAGTAGAGCAAAATGGAGCAAAAATAGACAAGAAAAAACTTGGAAATCACTCCAAAGAGCTTGGCGACAAGATTGCTGACTTATCTGCCCAAGCTTTCAAAATAGCTGGAGAGGAATTTAATCTTGATTCCCCAAAACAACTCTTAGAAATTTTATATGAAAAGCAGGGATTACCAGTATTGAGAAAAACACCTAAAGGACAACCATCTACCAATGAAGAGACACTTCAAAGGCTATCAGAGGAATATGAACTACCAAAGATAATTCTACAATATAGAACATTGGCAAAACTAAAATCTACTTATACAGATAGCTTAATAAATATTGAGAATCCTAAAACACAAAGGATTCACACCTCATATCAACAAGCCGTAACGTCAACAGGAAGACTTTCGTCTACAGAACCTAACTTACAAAATATTCCTATTAAAACCGCTGAAGGCAGGAGAATAAGAGAAGCTTTTGTTCCAGAAAAAGGTAACACACTTATTTCTGCTGATTATTCACAAATAGAACTAAGGATAATGGCTCATTTATCAGAAGATAAAAACCTCACAAATGCTTTTAATAATAATATTGATGTTCATTCTTCAACCGCTGCAGAGGTTTTTGGCGTAGCAATTGAAGAGGTAAATAAAGATCAAAGAAGGAGCGCCAAAGCTATAAATTTTGGTTTGATGTATGGCATGTCTGCTTTTGGACTTACAAGACAGCTGGGAATTACCAGAGCTGAAGCGCAAGCATATTTAGATACTTATTTTGCAAGATACACCGGGGTAAGAGATTACATGGATAATATTAAAGCCAAAGCGAAGGAAGATATGTTTGTAGAGACCATTATGGGAAGACGTCTTTATCTTAATGAAATAAATGCCGCAAATGGATTAAGAAGACAGGCTGCAGAGAGAGCAGCTATTAATGCTCCACTACAGGGATCCGCAGCAGACATAATTAAAAAGGCAATGCTCGATATCGATAAACTTATTTTAAATGAAATGCCCGATGTAAAAATGATAATGCAGGTTCATGACGAACTAGTGTTTGAATGCCCAAAAGAAAACGCTGACTTAGTGATGGAGAAAATGAAAGAAACTATGGAGCAAACCGTAGAGCTAAAAATACCTTTGATTGCCGAAGCAGCTGTTGGCTCAAACTGGAATGAAGCGCATTAATTAAGCTGTTCTTTCTACCGGAATATATTGCATTTCCTCTGGAAGTAAGATTTTAATTCCATGCATTTCTCTAAGATCACTAATTTTCATTGAAAGATAATCTTCAGGCATCTTGAAAGGCCATTTTTTCTTCATTTTTAGAGCTCTATATATAACCTTGCGTTTAATACCCCCAATCTTCCAATATATTTTTATAAAACCAAAAACACCGAACTCTTTATACAAGTCTTTATAAAGTTGCTTTAGTTGTGGAAGATTTTGGTATGAAAGGAGATAATTAAGCTTCCACCTACTTCCCCAAAGAACCCAACTATCAAGAATGGCTTCTTGTTCAATAGATATGTCTAAACCAAAGATTACATGTGTACAGTCATGATCTCTAAGGAGGGTACCAGTCTCCTCACTATCTTCAAGTATCTCTGTAGACTCAGGAAATGATTTGTAATAGCTCTCTAGTCCCTCTCGGAGGGTTAAATCACAATCTTGTTTCTGATATTCCAGCATTATTCTACAAATTCTAGTATTTTCTTTGAAAGCTTGTCAAAACCCTCATCATCTTTCGATGAAGTTACAATGACAGACTTAGAATTAAGTTTTTTTTCAACATCTTTAATAGATCTAGAAATTGCAGAGCTATTTAGTTTATCGCTTTTAGTTAAAACAGGTATAAATGGGACTTCATATTTATGACAGAACTCCATCATTTGAATATCGCTATTTTTTAGAGGATGTCTTATATCCATAAAGATAATGGCAGCACACAACGATTGCCTTGATGAAAAATAACTATCCAGCAAAGTATCCAGGTTCTTTTTTTTATCAACGGAAATTTTAGAAAATCCATATCCTGGCAAATCAACAAGTTTGATTTCGTCAGTGACTTTAAAAAAATTAATTTCTGTAGTTCTACCTGGTGTTTTGCTTGTTCTTGCTAACTTTTTATTTTTTGCCAAACAGTTCAAAGCACTTGATTTTCCTGCATTCGATCTCCCTGCTAAAACAAACTCAAAACCTTCATCTGGCGGAGCTTTCTTTATATTTAATACACCTTGCATGAAGGTAGTTTTAGTGAAAATGTTTTGCATTTTTCTGTTTGTTTGAGCCTCTCTTAGGTTTATAATACCGTTTCTAAAATATTTCGTATATTCATAAAATATTTATTAAAGATACAAAATCATGAAAAAAATACTGCTTTCATTATTACTAGTAACTAGCGGACTTGTATACTCATTTGAGCCCGTGCTTGGGAGAGACTACAGCTTACTTGAAAACCCTTTACCTACCAAACAAGATGGGAAAGTGGAAGTTCTTGAAATCTTTTGGTACGGATGTGGTCATTGTTATGCGATGGAATCAAAAATTAAAGCCTGGAATAAAACAACTCCAGAATATGTGAGCTTTAAAAAGATGCCAGTTACATGGGGTCCAGTGCACCGTCTCCATGCTGCTATGTTTTATACAATTGAGTCTATTGGCTCTGAACAAGATCTACACGCAGCAGTATTTTCAACAATGCATAATGAGAGAAATATATTATCCAGTGAACAGGCTGTGACAAGGTTTTTCGGAAAAGTTGGTGTTCCTTCTTCAGATTTATCAAAGTATTTAAACTCTTTTGGTGTTAAACAAAGAGTAAATAGAGCTGTTGAGCTAACCAAACAACTTAGAGTTGATTCAGTGCCAATGATAATTGTCGATGGTAAATACAAAGTAGCTGCTAGAGACACAGCACTACAAACAGTTGACTATTTAGTTGAAATGCAAAAATCGGAGTCCTAAATAATGAAAAATACTTTCTTCCTTTCTTTATTCTTTCTTACAACATTAGCTTTTGCTGGCAAGAAATACGAAGATCAAGTAATTGAAAGAATAACCTGCCCAACCCAGAAATGCGAAGAAGGTCAAACTTTAGATATTGAGATTCCTTCAATGATGGAAGAAACTGCTGCAGAAGATGTTGTAAAAGTAGAGTTATCTGAAGGTTCAGAGCATATTGTAAAAATGCTTAATTCAGGAGAAGGCGGACAAATGATTTTTGAACCTGCTGTAATAAAAGTCTCTGTTGGAGATACTATTCACTTTAAAGCTACAGATGCAGCACACAACTCTGTATCTGTTGATGGTATGGTGCCAGCTGGTGCAGCTAGTTGGGCTAGTCAATTGAGTCAGGATATAAGTGTTACTTTGGATACCGAGGGCGTATATGTCTACCAATGTGACCCTCATCTTATTATGGCAATGGTTGGAGTTATTCAGGTTGGCGAGGCAGTCAATATGGAAGAGATTAGAAGCGCAGCTTCGAGCTATAGTGCGAATTTCTTAATGAATAATGAAAGACTTCAAGGCTATCTAAATCAATTGTAAAGACTATCAATTTTTTCCGTTAGCCCTTGCCATATACTGAACTCCGGAGGTTTTTCTACACCCCCAAGATCCCAAATTTCTTTATTTGGATTAAACCAAAGAGCTTGAACGCCATAACTAATTGCTCCGTGCATATCATTAATTTTGTGATCACCAATATGCAACAATTCTTCTTTACTAACTCCTAATAGCTCAATTGCTTTATGGAAGTGATTTTCACTTGGTTTGTTTGCACTTACATCTTTTGAAGAAATATTAAATTTAAAAAACTTACTAATACCAATTATTTCAATATTAGCATTACCATTTGTTAGACATCCCAACTTATATATTTGAGAAAGTTTCTCAATTTCATCCAAAACAGAGGGGAAAAACTCTACTTTATTTCTTTCCTGAAAAAATAATTGAAAAGCACTTTCTGATAGCTCATTTGCAGTTTTTTCATCAGATACACGCTCTTGTATTTTCATTAATAATAATTTTTTTCTGAGTTTCCCAACATCGAATTCATATGAAGCATCTTCAATAATAAGCTTTTCTCTTATTAGTTTGAATTCTTCCCAAGATCCCCACTCTAATTTTCCAATCTTGTCCTCTATAAATTTTCTGGTTTTCATCTCAGCATTTATTAATACTGGCTTTACATCCCAGAATGTGTCATCAAGGTCAAAAGTTATGGCTTTAATTTTTTCACTCATGTTTATTTTTTTGCTCTTGGGTGTGACTTATCATAAATCTTAACAAGATGTTGATAATCTAAGTTTGTATATATTTGAGTGGTTGATAAAGAACTATGGCCTAATAGTTCTTGTATTGACCTTAGGTCTCCAGATGATTCAAGCATGTGAGTTGCAAAACTATGCCTAAGCATGTGTGGATTAATAGGAGGAAGTCCTTGTTTTATTGCAAGCTTTTTTAAGCGAATTTGGATACTACGCGTCGTTAGTCTGCCCCCAGTTTTATTAACAAATAGCGCTCCATCTTTATTAGTTATTTTCTTTCTTTCTTCTAACCAGTTATCAATCGCACTAATGGCAAATCTTCCCAAAGGAACCAACCGAGTCTTCGATCCTTTACCAACGACTCTTAAAAAATCCTTACCTTCCTCAAAATCATGGATATTTACATTAACTGTTTCAGAAACCCTTAATCCTGAGGAATACATTAATTCTATTATCGCTAAGTCCCTTATTTCTATAAATGAGGTAGGTTTAAAATCTAACAATCTATTAATTTGTTCAGGTGTCAAGGTCTCAGGAAGTTTCTTTTCCATCTTTGGCCCAGAGATAAGTTCAAATGGGGACTGATTAATTCGATGATTCTTTTGAAGATATTTAAAGAAACCTTTAATAGAAGACAGGTGTCGCTGAATGCTTCTTGCACCGATATTCATAGAATAGAGAGAGCCTATCCATGAACTGCATATCTCTTCAGATATATCATTTAATTTATTAATTTTGTTAGTTATAAGAAAGTTCCTAAATTTCAAAATATCTCTTTTGTAAGCTTTTATGGAATTATCTGAAAGATTTTTAATATCTTTTAAAAAAACTAAATAGTCATCAATAAGATTATCAATGAAGAATTTTTTAGACATTAAGCTGGAAAAGTCTTTAGTTTGGCTTCTGCTATATCTCTTATAAACTCAATAAAAGTTGTATCCTCATCTCCTAGATATCTAGTTTTGTCTTTCGAGCCAATAAGCAGCAACCCAATTTTATTCTTGTTTTTAAAAACGCTTATTACAACTGACTGAATAGAATCATCCCCGAAAAGGATTTGAATTTTTTCAGTTGCAAAACTACCGTGCTTTGTTTCACCCGCAGAAAAAGTCATTCCAGCACTTTCCTCAAGACCGTTCATTTCACTATTAGTAAAAAATTTTAAATAGGCTGCATCAACATCAAATATTTTTTTTAAACTTTTGGACATTAATTCAATTAATGCATCTTCATCTTCTGCAGTTACTACTTTTAAAACTAAAGCTTTTGATTTTGAGAACAAGTCTTCATTTTCAGAAGCATTCGATAAGAAAACGGAGAGGCTATCCAGAAGATCTTTTTGTTCACTTCTAAGTTTCCTTACCTGTCTCTCTAGTAAAGATTCAGCCTTCCCAGGCGAGTGTTTAAAATTAAGCTCACTAACTATTGACTCTCTTGTAAGAAAAAAATCAGTATTTTTTAAAAGATAAAGTTCAACATCCTTATCATTTATTTTATTGCTCATAATTTATTATAAGCAATTTTAGGATATAAGCCTTTTATCCTCTAGTACTTATAAGAATCTTCTTTGAAAGGACCATCTTGCGGGACATTTATGTAATCAGCTTGCTCTTCAGTAAGCTTTGTAACAACACCGCCAAAACCTTGAACCATAAGGGAGGCAACTTCCTCATCAAGTTTTTTAGGAAGGACCTCTACTTGAATTAATTCTTTCTTTTTATCTTCATCATTTACATTTGCAAAACCAGCTGAGTAGAGATGCATTTGGGCAAGAACTTGGTTGGCAAATGAGCCATCCATAATTCTGCTTGGATGACCTGTGGCATTTCCAAGGTTCACCAGTCTTCCTTCGGCTAAAAGTATTAGATAATTCTTGCTTGATAAGTCAGGTTCCTGATCAGGCGAACAATCTCTGAATATTCTATGAACTTGTGGTTTTACTTCTTCCCAATACCATTTTTCCTGCATATATTTTGTATCTATTTCGGTATCAAAATGGCCAATATTACATACAACAGCCCCATCCTTAAGTGTTGAAAGCATTGCTGAATCACAGACGTTTACATTACCCGTTGTGGTAACTAATACATCAGTATCTTGCATTAAATCCTTATTAATATCGTCTGTATTTCCTGTTACTTTTCCATTGGAATAACATGAAACTACTGAAAAGCCATCCATACAAGCTTGCATAGCACATATTGGATCAGACTCAGTAACTCTAACTACCATTCCTTCTTGAGCAAGACTTGCTGCCGATCCTTTTCCAACGTCACCATAACCAATGACAAGTGCTTTTTTACCTGAAAGGAGCATATCAGTTCCTCGTTTTATTCCGTCATTAAGACTATGTCTACAACCATACTTATTATCATTTTTTGCCTTTGTGACAGAGTCATTTACATTAATAGCTGGAACCTTAAGCTCGCCTTTTTCAAGCATTGCTTTGAGTCTATGAACTCCTGTAGTGGTTTCCTCTGATATTCCATGGATTGTTTCAAGCATTTCTGCAAATCTTGTATGAACCATATGAGTAAGATCTCCTCCATCATCTAAGATCATGTTCGCATCCCATGGTTTTCCATCTTTTAGGATTGTTTGCTCAATACACCAATCAAATTCTTCGTCGGTTTGTCCTTTCCATGCAAAAACTGGGATACCAGCTTTTGCCATAGCTGCAGCAGCATGATCTTGAGTTGAAAAAATATTACATCCTGACCATCTAAGCTCAGCTCCAAGATCAACTAATGTTTCCATCAATACTGCGGTTTGGATAGTCATATGAATACAGCCCATAATCTTTGCACCAGCGAGAGGTTGCTCAGCTTTGTATTTCTCCCTTAGTGCCATTAGTGCAGGCATTTCATTTTCAGCAAGAGAAATTTCTCTTCTTCCAAAATCAGCAAGTTCGATATCAGCTACTTTGTAGTCATTACTCATAATAGTTCCTTTTATAGTTATTTAATTTGGCTTGAGATATCAGTATTTTCCCATGAAAAATCTTTATTTTCCCTACCAAAATGACCATAGGAGGCAGTATTTTTATATATTGGCCTCTTTAAATCAAGAAGATTGATTAGGTTCTTTGGTCTTAGATCAAAATTGTCTCTAACAATCTGTGAAATCTCATTTTCAGACAAGTTACCTGTTCCAAGAGTATCAACAGTAATTGATGTCGGTTCAGCAATACCTATCGCATAAGAAACTTGTACTTCACATCTTTCAGCAAGACCAGCAGCAACAATATTTTTTGCAACATATCTGCAAGCATAAGCAGCAGACCTGTCTACCTTTGATGGATCTTTTCCTGAAAATGCACCACCACCGTGTCTTGCCATTCCTCCATAAGTATCGACGATAATCTTTCTTCCAGTTAGGCCACAATCACCGACAGGACCACCAATTACAAACTTACCAGTTGGATTTATATATATTTTTGTATCCTCTTTAATCCATTCAGTTGGAATTGTCGGATTAATAATTTTCTCGCGTACTTTTGCTTTAATTTCATCTTGAGAAATATCTTCATCATGTTGAGTTGATAAAACAATAGCAGAAACATAATCTACAGTTTTTCTATCATCTTTATAAACAACACTAACTTGACTTTTAGCATCTGGTCTAAGCCAGCTTAGTTCACCTTTCTTTCTTACTTCGGATTGTTTTAAGACGAGCTCATGAGATAAATTAATTGGGGCAGGCATTAGAACTGGAGTTTCAGAACATGCATATCCAAACATAAGCCCTTGGTCACCAGCACCTTGATCTAAGTCTTCACCCTCACCCTCATTAACGCCTTGAGCAATATCTGGCGATTGTTTTGAAATTAGGTTTTGGATTTCACAGTTATTTCCATTGAAGCCTAAATCATCATGATTATAACCAATTTCATTAACGGTATTTCTTATTACCTCTTCTATATTTGGCGTGCCATTGGATGTAATTTCGCCAGCAACAATAACTGTATTGTTTTTAATAAGTGTTTCACAAGCAACTCTACTATTTGGATCTTGTGCAAGATAAGAATCAAGAATAGCATCAGAAATTTGATCACAAACTTTGTCAGGATGCCCTTCTGAAACGGATTCAGATGTAAATATATAACCCATAATTTATCCTTGTTTCTTAGCAGATTAAGCTTGCAAGAAACTGAAATCTCTATTTATATGTGTATTTTATAAGCATGCCTAAATTAAAGCAATTTAATGCTACTTACGTATATAAATACCCTCAACTTCATATTATGATTACATTATTCGAGGATATCTAGAAATTGGAAAATCATAAGCTAGCAAATGCAATTCGCTTTCTCTCTATTGATGCTGTGCAAGCAGCAAAATCTGGACATCCTGGCATGCCAATGGGCATGGCTGATATTGCCGTATCTCTTTGGAAAAATAACTTAAAGCATAATCCTTCTAATCCTAAATGGTTTAACAGAGACAGGTTTGTTCTTTCAAATGGCCATGGTTCGATGTTGCTTTATAGTCTTTTACATTTAACAGGATATGACCTTAACATCAATGACTTAAAAGACTTCAGAAAACTTAAATCAAAAACACCAGGTCACCCCGAGTATGATATCGATATCGGAGTTGAAACAACTACTGGCCCACTTGGACAAGGAATTGGGAATGCTGTAGGAATGGCTCTTGCCGAAAAGAATCTTGCAGCAACATTTAACAAAGAAGATATAAAAATAATAGACCATTTTACTTATGCTTTTCTTGGCGACGGCTGTCTAATGGAAGGTATTTCTCATGAGGTTTGCTCTTTTGCAGGAACACATAAACTCGGAAAACTCATATGTTTTTATGATCAAAATGGAATATCCATAGATGGAGAAATTGATCTATGGTTTACCGATAATACAAAACAAAGGTTTGAAAGCTATGGGTGGCATGTAGTTGAAATTGATGGCCATGATATAGATGAAATTAATAAAGCTACTCAAGAAGCTAAGAAAGAAACTGAAAGACCTTCAATGATTTGCTGTAAGACAACTATTGGTTTTGGCTCGCCAAATAAATCAGGAACTGCTGGAGTTCACGGAAGTCCATTAGGCGACGACGAAATTGAAATAACCAGGAAAGAACTTGATTGGGAGCATGCCCCTTTTGAAATACCTGAAGATATTTACGACGCCTGGAATGCAAAAGATGAGGGCGCCAAAAAAGAAAAAGTCTGGGAAGATCTTCTGGAAACTTATAAACAAAAATATCCAGAGGAATCCAATGAACTGGAGAGAAGATTTAATTCAGAGATGACTCATGAATTTAATGAAAGATTCGATGACTTTTTAAGAGATTGTTCATTACAAGAAGATCCGATCGCAACCAGAAAAGCATCTCAAATTTGTCTTGATCATTTTTGTGCTGACTTACCTGAGCTAATTGGTGGTTCTGCGGATTTAACAGGATCTAATAATACTTTTTCTAAACATAATACTGAACTTACTCCCGACAATCCTAGCGGATCACATATTTACTATGGCGTAAGAGAGTTCGGCATGGTTACTATCATGAATGGAATGAGTCTTCATGGAGGTATTAGGCCATACGGAGGAACCTTCCTAGTTTTTATGGATTATGCAAGAAATGCAGTACGTTTATCTGCAATGATGAGTCTGCCAAATATATATGTCTTTACTCATGATTCAATTGGCTTAGGCGAGGATGGTCCAACACATCAACCTATCGAACATTTGGTTACTCTCAGAGCAACGCCAAACTTATACAATTGGAGGCCAGCTGATCTTAAAGAAACAGCAGTAGCATGGAAAGAGTCAATTTTATCAAAATCTCCAAGCTGTCTTATCCTCAGCAGACAAGGTCTTCCGCAGATCAAAATGAGTGAGGACAAGATTATTAATATCTCTAAGGGAGGATATTTAGTTCAAAAGGACGAAGATGCAGAGCTAAACATTATATCCTCTGGAAGCGAACTGCAATTAGCTATTCAAGCAGCTAAAGATCTTGATCAGTCGGGTATAAAGGTAAATGTGGTTTCGATGCCATGTTTAGATAGGTTTCTTGAGGCGGATTTAGAATATCAAAATAAAGTGATCCAAAAAGATTTGCCATCCATTGTTGTTGAGGCTGCCCACCCAAACTCATGGTATAGAATTTTAGGAAGAGATGACCTTGTGATTGGTATGACAACATTTGGGGAGTCTGCACCTGCAAAAATGCTCTTTGAGGAGTTCGGCTTTACAGCAGGGAATATTGTTTCAAAGGCAAAAAAACTTTTAAATAAATGAGATTACTAAAAGACCAAAATCTTAGTAATAAGAATGTGGTTGTGAGATTAGATTTAAATGTTCCTATTCAAGACAAGCAAATTATAGATTCAACCAGAATCATTTCTTCAGTACCTACAATAAAATATCTCGTAGATAAAAATTGTAAAGTCCTTTTAACATCTCATCTTGGCAGACCTGAGGAAGGAAAGTTTGATCAAGATTTCTCAATGTCTCCGGTCGCTAAAAAATTATCTGAAATCTTAAATCATGAAATTGATCTTATTGATTCCCTAGACAGCAGCGATATTTTTAATACAACTCAAATACAACTATTAGAAAATTTAAGATTTCTTATCGGTGAAAAAGACAATAATGAAAAGCTAGGCAATCAGCTAGCAAATAAAGGAGATGTTTATATATTTGATGCTTTTGGGACAGCTCACCGTAAACAGGCTTCCACACACTCAGCTATTCAACAAGCAAAGCTCTCATGTGCTGGACTTCTCTTAGAGAAAGAGATTAATTCACTTAATAAAGCTTTAACCTTTATTGAAAACCCATTCACTGCTGTAATCGCAGGTTCAAAGATTTCAACAAAGCTTGAACTTATAGCTCACTTAAACTCAAAAGCAGATTTCATTGTTGTTGGCGGCGGTATTGCTAATACCTTTCTGAAATCTCAGGGCTTCGACGTCGGAGAGTCTTTGGTAGAAAATGACATGATTGAAATTGCTAAAGAGCTTTTTAATTCCGGCAAAATAATATTACCAAATAAAGTAATTGTTGCTGATTCAATTGATAGCAATTCCTCAACTACTAAAAATATAGATTCTGTTAGTGGCTCGGATAAGATTTTTGACATTAATTTAACTAGCAATATGTCGGAAATCCTTAAGAACTCAAAAACTATTTTATGGAATGGACCAATAGGAGTTTTTGAAAAAGAGCCTTTTCAGAAAGGCACACATCAATTAGCTAAAACTATTGCAGGGTCTGAGGCTTTTTCACTTGCTGGAGGTGGAGAAACTATAGCCGCTATAAATAAATTTATTAATAAAGATGAGGTATCATACTGTTCAACAGGCGGAGGCGCTTTTTTAGAATATATGGAAGGCAAATTACTCCCATCAATTGAGGCTTTAGGAGGCTAAAAATGTCATTAGAAGAAATTGCGAATTATATAGTTTCAGACGGTAAAGGAATTCTTGCCGCAGATGAAAGTAATCCAACATGCGGCAAAAGATTTGATTCTATTGAAGTAGAAAATTCTGAGAATAATAGAAGAGATTATAGAGAGATGCTTTTTAGATCAAAAGGTATGAAAGAAAATATTGGCGGAGTAATTTTATTTGATGAAACTCTGAGGCAGGATGCCAAAGATGGCACTCCCCTTAAAGAATTAATCAGTAATTCAGGCGCCCTTCCCGGCATTAAGGTTGATAAAGGCTTAGTACCCCTGGTTGATGGATCAGATGAAGTAGTGACTCAAGGATTGGATGGGCTCGATGAAAGATGTTCCGAATATGATTCTTTAGGAGCAAAATTTACAAAGTGGCGCGCAGTAATAAAAATCGGAGATAGTATGCCATCTGATGATTGTATTAATGCAAACGCCAAAGCATTAGCAGATTATGCTGCAATTGCTCAATCTAATAACATGGTGCCAATAGTTGAACCTGAAGTTTTAATGGATGGCGACCATTCAATTGATCTTTCTTTTGATGCTTGCGCAAGATCTTTTCAAGCTCTATTTGATGCTCTAGAAAATAATGGTGTAAACATAAAAGGGACCATATTAAAACCAAGCATGGTTACTCCAGGCTCGCTATCTGAAAAAGTAGCAATCAGAGAAGTGGCTGAAATGACAGTAAGGTGCCTTAAAGAGAATATTCCTTCAGATCTTCCCGGAGTTGCTTTTTTATCAGGAGGGCAAACAGAGCTTGAGGCGACAGCTCATTTAAATGAAATGAATAAAATAGGTGAGTTTCCATGGAAACTTAGCTTCTCATATGGGCGAGCCCTTCAGCAAAGTGCTCTGAAAGCCTGGTCAGGGCAAAGCGAAAATATCTTCATAGCTCAAGATGAGCTATCTCACAGGGCTGAAATGAATAAACTAGCAGCACTTGGACAATGGGATATCAAACTTGAAGATAGATAACGAGTGATTGCTACCGTTCAAAGAGTTTCAGAAGCAAAAGTTGAGATAAACAACAGCATCTATTCTGAAATTGGAGATGGAGTATTAATACTTTTGTGTGTTGAAAGAGATGATGACTCTAAGCAAGCAATAAAAATGTCAGATAAAATATTAAATTTTTGCATTTTAGAGGGAGATAGAGGCACAATGTCTGCAAGTTTGAGGGAGTTAGAAGAAGATGTGATGATAATAAGTCAATTTACCCTTGCTGCAATTACGAATAAAGGCAACAAACCAAGCTTTCACAAAGCAGCCAAACCAAACAAAGCAAAAGAAATATATGATCAATTTGTTCAAATTTTTAAAGACTCATCCTTAAATGTTCAAACTGGTAAGTTTGGTGAGATAATGAATATAACCTTAACAAATAAAGGCCCAATAACTTTTAATTTTAGGACGTAAAAATGGTTAAAAATATTTCAATTTTTTGTGGAGCACATGAGGGTATAAATCCTAACTATGCATTGGAGGCAAAAAAGATAACGGCATTACTTTCAAAAAAAGGAGTAGATGTTGTTTTTGGTGGAGGCAATGTTGGCATTATGAAAATTATCTCTGATGAGGCAAAAGATAATAATTCAAAAGTCACCGGCATAACCATGGAATCTCTTCATAACCTTGAGCTTACAAATCCAAGAATTGATGACTTAGTAGTTACTCATTCACTACTAGAAAGAAAGGATGAATTTATGAAAAGATCTGATGCTTTTCTCGTCCTGCCAGGAGGAGTTGGCTCACTGGATGAGCTAGCAGAAATTTTAGCAAGCAATCAGCTAGGCATAATTAACAAACCAGTCGGGTTATTAAATACAGATGGATATTATGACCATCTAATTGCGTGGTTTGAAAAAGCCGTTAACGAGGGTTTTATAACTCAGGCAAATCTTGATGAATTAATTATTACTAACAATTGTGAAGAAATGGTTGAGAGAATACTTGAAGAAAAAAGTGAATCCTCAAAAGATTGGAAGGGGAGATTAGGTCTTTAATCTTTATCCTTAGAAATAAGAATACCAAGCTCAAATAACATCCACATAGGCAACGCTAAAAAAACTTGAGATAAGATATCGGGCGGCGTTAAAAACATACCAATTATAAAAAATAGGATTATGAAATACGGCCTAGATTTTCTTAAAGTTTCTTTTGTAAATATACCAAGCCTTACTGAAATAATTGTAAAGATTGGAACCTGAAAAGCGATACCAAAACCAATAATTATTTTGATGGCAAAATTAAAAAACTGGCTTATGTCCGTCATTATCTTTACAGATTCAGGAGCTGTGTTAATAAAGAAATTTATCAGGACTGGAACAACAATATAAAACGCAAAGATAGCTCCTAAATAAAACAGTATAAAAGAGCTTATTGCAAAAGGAAGCATAAGCTTTTTTTCACCATCTAGAAGGCCAGGCTTTGCAAATGACCACATCTGATAAATGATGTAAGGTATTGATATAAGGATACTTATTGATAATATTAATTTAATTGGAACAATAAATGGTGACCCTACACCAATGGCAATTAAATCAGAGGATTCGGGCAATGATTCTATGAGAGGTTTTGAGAATAAGACATAAATATCATCAGCAAACGGGAACATGAAAACTAATAAAACCAAACAGAAAATTAGAGCTTTGATTAAGCGATTACGAAGTTCAGATAAGTGACCGATTAGATTATTTTCCTCCATCATTATCCTCACTTTCCTCTAGTTCAAGTTCTTGTAATTTCATATCATTAAAAATATCTTTTTTGATTTCTTCTGTCCCAATTTCATTATTTATTTCATTAGAAATCTTTTCATATTGGGATCTAAGTTTTGACCAAATTTGAATAAAGAACTTTGTAACCTCAGGTAATCTTTTTGGCCCTACAAGCAAGAGCGTCAGAACAAGCAGTGTTAGTAATTCAGGAAAGCCTATTTGAAACAAGTTGCGATTAATTAATTATTATTTTGTTGATCGTCTTCACTATCATCTTTCATGGATTTCTTAAAACCTTTTAACCCAGCACCAAGATCGGAACCCAAAGTTCGGATTTTTTTGCTACCAAAAAGTAGCAAGGCAATTGCAAGAATTAAAAGTATTTCCCATGGACCTGAAAACATACTTTTATCTTAACCTTTTTGAAAATAAATATAAATCAATTTAAGTACAAGAAAATAATTGTTACTCCTAATAAGCCTATCAAGAAGTATGAAATGTTTTTCAATTTTTTAATTCTTTTATCTAACTCAACCATGAGGTCATTGTTTCTATTAGATGAAATATTAATATTTCTGATTTCATCAACAATTTCAAAAAACATTCCCGGCGTATCTTTGATACTTTCCAAGATCTCTTCTTTATTTTCAAAGATGTAGTTTTTGAGTTTTGTAGGATTAAATTGTTCACTTATCCAGTTTTCTAAATACGGTTCAGCTAAACCCCAGAAATCTAAAGCAGGATAAATTTGCCTACCCATTCCTTCGATATGAATTAGGGTTTTTTGTAGCAAAACTAAAGATGGCTGTATGGATAAGCCATACTCTCTAGTACTTTCGAATAAATATAGTAAAAGTTTGCCAAATTCTATTTCAGATAGTGGTTTTTCAAGAATTGGCTCACAACAAGCCCTCAATGTATTTTCCAAATCACTAATATTTGAATTTTTGTCTACCCAACCTGCATTTATGAAGAGTTTTGCAAGAGAATGATACTGTTCCTTGATAACGGCTTGAAGCATTCTAGCAAGCGTATACCTTTCTTCATTCGTTAATGAGCCACAAATAGCGCAATCTACTGCTACATAACCAGCATTTTCAGTATTTCTCTTATCTACAAATATATTTCCTGGATGCATATCTGCATGAAAGAAATTGTCTCTGAAGACCTGATCTAAAAAGATTTGGACACCATTTTCAGCCAATTTCTTCTTATCTACCCCTGCTGCATCAATTTTATCTATATCAGTACAAGGAATTCCTTCAATTTCCTCTAAAACAAGCATCTTAGAGGTAGACAAATCCCAATAAACTTCAGGGATATATAGTATTTTTGAACCACTAAAGTTTTTTCGAGTAAGGTTTGTGTTTGAAGCCTCTAATTTTAAGTCCAGCTCTTTAATAATAGTCTTCTCATAATCTCTCACAACTTCAAGCGGCTTAAGCCTTTCTGAATCTTTAAAAGTTATTGAAAAGATAGAGGCAAAAGACTTTAATAGACTCACATTTCTTTCCACTTCTCGTCTTATACCTGGCCTCAATATTTTTATAACTACCTTCTTTGAATTATCTTTAAGCGTTGCCTTATGAACTTGAGCAAGAGAAGCAGCCGCAAAAGGAGACTCATCAAAATCTTGAAAGAAATCCTCAATTGGGCCACCAAGCTCAGATTCGATGATCTTTCTCGACTTGTCGCTACTAAAAGGCTTACATTGATCAGTTAATTTTTGAAGCTCTTTGGCTACATTAATAGATAAAAGATCCGTTCTGGTAGATAAAAGTTGACCAAACTTTATAAACATAGGACCCATTGATTCAAGGCTTACTCTGAGTTTGCGACCAAATTTTTCTGAATCTTTATCTAAAAAAATTAAGTTGAACCATAGGACTCTTGAAATTATCTTCAGCCCTCCTAAAAAAAGATTGATGATAGTCATTTAATTCTTTTCTGCAACATGAATGGCAACTATTCCATTAAGCAAGTTATAAAATTTACAATCTGTAAAGCCAGCTTTAAGTATTTTTTCTTTTAATCTTTTCTGATCAGGATGCATTCTAATTGATTCAGCTAGATATCTATAACTATCAGAATCACTAGCAAATATGCTTCCCATAACTGGCATTACATTGAAAGAATACCAATCATATATTTTACTGAAGGTAGCATTCTGAGGCTTAGAGAACTCTAGGATTATTAACTTTCCGTTATTGGCAAGACATCTATGCATTTCTGATAAACCCTTTTCTTTATCAGTAAAGTTTCTTAATCCAAAGGCAATAGTTGTAGTGTCAAAATATTCATCACCAAAAGGGAGTAGTTCACCATTTAACTGACAAAAGGAAGTATTTTTGAAAAAGTTTTCATCAATTGATCTCTTCTTTCCATAAACCAGCATCTCTGCATTTATATCAGCTACTGTGATTTCTGCATCTGGGAAGTTAAGATGAATTTCTTTTGCAATATCACCAGTTCCTCCCGCAAGATCAAGAACTTTACTATCAGGCTTAACTCCTGCAAGTTCAATCATTATTTTTTTCCAAAACCTATGAAGTCCAAATGACATGACATCATTCATAAGATCATAATTTTCTGCAACAGAAGTAAAAACCGAGTTTACTTTTTCTTGTTTTTCTTCAGTAGAGACCTTTTCAAAACCGAAGTGGGTGTCTTTATTCATTATTTGTAAAACTTATATAATTATTGTATCTGCTTTCTGCAATATTGCCTTTTGATACTTGATCAATAACGTTGCAACCAACACCATTTATATGATTACAATTTTTGAACTTACAAGACAATGCAGCTTCTCTAATTTCAAAAAACCCTTTTAAGACTTCATCTGGACTAAATTTCTCAATCTCTATGTCTCTGACACCAGGAGAATCTATGATTTCTATTTTATCTTTAACATATAAGGAAGATACCGACGTGGTATGAACACCCTTAGACTTATTAAGTTCTTTAGTTTTTAAATTAATATCAAGCAACTTTGATGAGATTGTTGATTTGCCTGAGCCAGATTTCCCAACAAAAATAGTAGTTTTATTTTCAAGAAATCTTCCAATATCAGACAACCCTTCTCCTGATTTGCCTGAAACTTTAAACATCTTAATCCCAAGACTCTCATAAATATTGCAAGCTTCTTTAAATTCCTCATCGCCAGTTAAATCTATTTTGTTTACAACTATTAATGGATCTATTCCTGCAGCAGCAGAGAGAACCAACCACTTATCAATAAATATTTTTGGAGTAAGTGGTACAGGTGATAACAAGATAGCAATATTTGTAACATTAGCTGCAAAAACTTTCTTTTTACCTCTATGGAATCTTTTCAGTGAAGTTTTTCTTTGAACTTTATTTAAGATCTTTCCTTTTACTTCTAAGCTATCTTGGAGAGGAACTATTTCAACGAAATCACCAACGACAATATCTTGATCTTTGGGTGTCTTGCAGGGGATTTTAAATTCTCTTATCTCTACAAGGCATGAGTTTGAGTAAAACTCAACCACTCTTCCAATTTGAACTTTTTCCATATAGAGCACAAAATACACTATTAAGAGAGTTTTACAAAAAATGAAAGCTAATAAATCCGATAACAACTTAATATGGGTTGACCTTGAAATGACAGGCCTAGATCCTGAGAAAGAAAAGATAATTGAAATAGCTACGATAATAACTGACTCAGATTTAAATATTATTGCCGAAGGCCCTAATATAGCTATTCATCAAAGTAATGAGTTGCTTGATAATATGGATGAATGGAATGTAAACCAACATACTTCATCCGGTCTCATAGATGCAGTTAAAACAAGCATAATTAGCGACAAGGAAGCTGAGCTAGAGACTTTAGATTTTATCTCAAAATATGTGCCAGCAGGAAAATCTCCAATGTGCGGAAATACTGTTTCTCATGACAGAAGATTTCTTAGCAAATATATGCCCGAGCTAGAGAACTACTTTCACTATAGGCATATAGATGTTTCTTCGGTAAAAGAATTAATTGTTAGATGGATGAATCAGGCGCAGTCATATCAGAAAAACAGTAACCATAGAGCCTTAGATGATATTAAGGACTCAATCAACGAATTAAAGCACTACAAGAAACTTCTCTTTGAAGAGTAAGAATTTTAGTCAGTTTTTTTTGCGGGCTGAATGTTGAGAGGAAAAGGACTGACCTGGCTGGACGTTTTCTTAATTTTAGCTTCTCCTGACTCAATCACTTCATCAATCCTTTGAATAGCTCCAATTGGAATATAGCTTCTTTTAACCTTATTAAATTCTGTTTTAAGTTTTTCTGAACTAGGATCAACGACAAGCTGATCATCGTTGGTAAATATGAACTCTTCGACCTCCAGGAAGCCGTACATATCGCTTTGAAAAATCTGTTTAGCAAAAATTTCATAGATTTCTCCAAGCTGAATAAATATAATCTTATAAATTTTTTTGTCCTTCATAAAAATTATGTATGTCTTAAAAGTTATTTTAAAACACTTGAGGTCAGAAATAATAGATAATTAGCATATGAAAAAGAAGCTTTTCGTTAAAACTCATGGTTGTCAGATGAATGAATATGATTCTGCAAAAATGATTGATCTTCTCCAAGAGAAAGAAGACTTTGAGTTAGCTGAATCTGAAGAACAGGCTGATCTATTAATTTTGAACACATGCTCAATAAGAGAAAAAGCTCAAGAAAGAGTTTTTCATCAGATTGGGAGATGGAGAAAAATAAAAGAAAAAAATCCTGATTTAAAAATTGCTATTGGGGGCTGTGTAGCCTCTCAGGAAGGGGAGAAAATTATTAAACGCGCACCATCAGTTGATATAGTTTTTGGACCACAAACACTTCATAAACTTCCCGGTCTTTATAATGAAAAAGAGAGGAGTAATGAAAATCAGATTGATATCTCATTTCCAAAATTAGAAAAGTTTGATCATCTTGCATCTCCAAAAGCCGAGGGCCCATCAGTTTTTGTATCAATAATGGAGGGGTGCAATAAGTACTGCTCATTTTGTGTTGTACCAAAGACAAGAGGGCACGAAGTCTCAAGAGATTTTAAAGATATTTTAAATGAGGTTTCCAAACTTGCAGACCAAGGAGCCAGAGAGATTCATTTCCTTGGACAAAATGTTAATAATTTTAAAGGTATGCACAACGGAGAGAAATCCTCACTTGCAAAGTTAATAGAAGAAGCAGCTAAAATTGAGAATATTGAAAGGATAAGATTTACCACAAGCCATCCACATGAATTTAAAGAAGACTTAGTTGAGGTTTATGACAAGGTTCCTGAGTTAGTTAGTCATGTTCATTTACCAATCCAGAGCGGATCAGATAGAATCTTAAAATTAATGAGAAGAAGATACAATGTTGATAAATACATGGATCTAATTAGTCGCATTAAATCTGTAAGACCTGAAATGAGCTTCTCATCTGATTTTATTGTTGGCTTCCCAGGTGAAACAAAGGAAGACTTCAAAGATACTATGGATGTTATTAATGAAGTCCAATTTGATGAATCTTTTAGTTTTATCTACAGTCCTAGACCAAATACCACTGCTGCAGATATGCCAGATGATGTTTCTAGAGAAGAAAAAAAAGAACGCCTCTCAATTTTACAGACAAGACTTAGCCAGCTGTCATTTGGTTATAGCAGAAAAAAGGTTGGATCAATCCAAAATTGTCTTGTAATGGGTCAATCAAAAAGAGATCCTGGACAGCTCCAAGCAAGGACGATATGTAACCGGGTTGTAAATTTTTCTGCAAATAATGTTGATTTAATTGGACAATTAATTAATATTCAAATTATAGATGCTTTACCACACTGCCTTAGAGGGACTCTTCATAATTAATGCCTGATAAAGAGAGCCCGAAAAATCTTATTCTTTCTCCACCAGATGCAAATGTCTTGGTAAGATTTGTTGGTGAGCTAAATGGAAACATAAAGTTTATTGAGAAGTCTTTTAAAGTTAAAGTTTTCCAAAACGGAAATAAATTGAAGATAACTGGGCACGATGAAGATGTTAAATTAGCATCAGATGCGCTTAAGAAGCTTTATGAAGCTGCTGGTAAGGGAGTTGAAATCACTAAAGAGACTCTTCATCTTTGCATACAAGAAGTCAAGGAAGATTCCTCCAGTCAAGACTATGAAGACATAATAATTAAGACTCCAAAGAAAACTATTAAACCAAGATCAATTAATCAATCAAAATACATTCAAAGCATTAAACATAATGAAATTAATTTTGGAATTGGGCCTGCAGGAACAGGAAAGACTTTTCTTGCCATGGCATTAGCTATTGAGTTTCTTCTTGATAAGAAAGTTGAAAAGATTGTGTTAATTAGGCCAGCAGTTGAAGCAGGCGAGAAGTTAGGATTTTTACCTGGTGACCTTTCTCAAAAAGTAGATCCATATCTAAGACCTCTTTATGATGCAATGTATCAAATGATAGGTTTTGAAAAATCAGAGAGGTTAATGAATAGAGAGATTATAGAGATAGCACCTCTTGCATACATGAGAGGGAGGACTCTTAATAACTCTTTTATCATTATGGATGAAAGTCAGAATACAACCACAGAACAAATGAAAATGTTTCTTACCAGAATGGGTTTTGGCTCTTATGCAGTCATTAATGGCGATCTAACACAAATAGATCTTCCAAAGAATATATATTCTGGGCTTAAAGATGCTGTTGACCTCCTAGATGGAACAGATGGAATAGGTTTTACGAGATTTAACTCAAAAGATGTAGTTCGACATCCTTTAGTAAAGAAAATAGTAGATGCATACGATAAAAGGTTAGAAGAAAATTGAGCCTAAATATTTCCGACCCAAATAAATTTTTATCGAATAGTCAGCTTCAAGCTATGAAAGAAGTTGCTGACATAGTCTTTTGTGAGAGAGAAAAAACAAATAAGAAAATAAATGTAAAGATTGTTTGCAACACAGAAATGCAAGAGCTGAATAAGACATTTAGAAATAAAGATAAAAATACTAATGTACTTGCATTTGTAAACGATGATGAGTCCAAAGAACAGACTCAAGAATTTGGGGATATTGCAATATGTTATCCTTATCTTGAAAAAGAGGCAGCATCGCAAGGAAAAAGTATTAACGATCACATTAGTCATATGCTCATTCATGGGATTCTTCATATCTTTGGTCATGACCATACCAAAACAACACAAAGAAAAGATATGGAAAAAGAAGAGATAAGAATCTTAAAAAAACTAAAAATAGGCGATCCTTATTTAATATGAATAAAATAATAAAAAATAAGGAAGATGCGCCCTCCTCTTTTTATCAAAGGTTCCGAGCTTTTGTAAGAAATATTCTTTTTATCAAACCAAAAAATATAGAAGATGTTACAGAGGTTTTAGAAAGCTCTCTATCATCAGATATTATTGATGAGGTTGCATTCTCCATTGCTGAAAATGCAATTAAATTAAGAGCAACCTCCGTTAAAGAAATAATGATTCCAAAAGTTGAAATGGTAAATATCTACATTGATGATTCATCTGAGAAACTACTTGAGACTGTAATTGAATCTGGCCATTCAAGATATCCAGTCATAAATGAAAAAAAGAAGAAGGTAGAAGGAATCCTTCTAGCAAAAGACCTATTGCCACTTCTATCTCTAAATGAAGAGGTAAATTTAGATTCAATAATGAGAGATGCAAAAGTTGTACCTGAGACAAAACGCGCGGATTCACTTCTTGAAGAATTTAAAAAAGATAAGTCACATTTAGCTGTTGTAATTGATGAATATGGAGAAATATGTGGCTTGGTAACTATCGAAGATATTTTAGAGGAATTAGTTGGTGAAATAGAAGATGAGCACGATATCGATGACCTTGATCTCATTCAGGTATCAGAAAAAGAGTTCATTGCCGATGCAAAGATCGAAATAGATGAATTCGAAGAAAAATTTGAGATTAATTTAAATGAAAGCTCAGTTGAGACTTTGGGCGGATATATGACCAAAAAATTAGGAATACTTCCAAAAGTTGGCGATAAAATTATTGTTGAATCAATTGAGCTAGTCGTCACAGCTGCAGATAAACGTCGAATTAAAAAAATTGGCATCTCAATTATTACTTAGTTTGAGAAAATACTTTGAGCCAGTATTGTTTGGCTCAATTGGAGTATTATCTTTTGCACCTTTTTCATTTAAATACGCGCTAGTTGTAAGTTACACCTATCTAATCTATAAACTATTTAGATCAAATGATAATAGGAATTTAAATAACTTATTTCTATGGTCGTTTGGGTATTGGGGAATTGGAACATCATGGATAATAGTAAGTATTTACTATTACGGAAATGTAAGTCTTTTTGGATCAATTTTATTATTCTTAATATTATCAATTGGCTGCATCATATTCTTTTTTCTACCAATTCTATTGTTAAAAAGAGTTATTATTAACAAATCAAATAACCTCCTTTTGTTCGTGCCTTTCATTCTAATTTTAGTTGAATTCGGTAGGTATTACTTTTTAGGCGGATTCCCATGGCTATTGCCAGGATACATTTTTTTAGATACCTCTTATGAAATCTTATATGGTTTGATCGGCGTTTCAGGTTTATCTCTTTTGCTATATATTTTTGTAGCTTCAAATGTAGTTTTATATTCAAACAAAATTTATTTATTGGCGTTTAACTTATTCATATTCATTAGCCTTATGTCACCAAATATTTTTGAAAGCGGTAAAAGTGATGGAGATGTTATTAATTTAGCAATCATTCAGCCATCCACAGATCCTTTTAAGAAATTTGATAATGACTATTTAAATGACATTGAACAGGAATTTGTAAGTTTATCTTCTCAAGCTGCAGAAAAAGCTGATATTTTGGTTTGGCCCGAAGCTCCACTACCCTATACTTCAGAATCTGCAAGAAGCCAAAATTTAATTAAAAACATAGAAAAGCCATTGATTAGCGGATTTTTTAGTTATCAGAATGGAAATTTATACAATTCAATAATAAATTCAGAGCAAGAAATAAAATATAACAAAAGAAAACTTGTACCATTTGGGGAATATATTCCATTTGAAAGCTTTTTAAGGGGATTAATTTCATTTTTTGATATGCCCATGTCAAATATGACCAGGGGTGATAGTCCGAAAAAGATGAATGTAGGATATGGAAGCTTTTCACCACTTGTTTGCTTTGATATAGTCTTTGGTGAAATGGTTAGAAAAGACGTCAAAAGTTCTAATTATCTTATCAATGTCAGTAATGATACCTGGTTTGGTAATTCTTTCGGTCCTTATCAGCATCTTGAGATATCAAGAATAAGATCTATAGAAAATAACATTCCAATTGTTAGAGCCACAAATGATGGTATATCAGCACTTATAGATAGTAAAGGAACAATTGTTGATTATATGGGTAAAGGCAATTCAGGCATACTCCATGTTAAACTTGTACCCACAGATGTACGCACGTTCTACAACAAATATGGCAATCTACTTCTTTATATATACCTTTTTATAGTTTCAATCAAATTATTTTTTGTTAGAATGAGGAATGCATAAGTACTTTTTATTTTTAATAGTCTTCTCTGGTCTTTCAGGTGCTGATATTCTTGTTGATATCAGCCAACAACGACTTTTTCTGCTTGATAATAGGGGTGATCTTATTATTTCCTATCCTATATCTTCATCTTCATATGGTGAAGGCCAAATCGAGAATTCCTATAAAACACCTCTAGGTAGTCATATAATAAAAGAAAAAATTGGTACAGATGCTCCTAAAAACATTATTTTTAAAGAGAGAATAAATACTGGTAAATTTGCAGAAATCCACCATGATGACTATGATTCAGAAGATGACCATGTAACCTCAAGAATACTATGGTTAGAGGGGACTGAGGAGGGTTTTAATAAGGGTGGTAATGTAGACTCTTTTTATAGATATATCTATATTCATGGCACTCCTGAAGAGGGCTTAATAGGTGAAAAAGCTTCTCATGGTTGCATAAGAATGTTTAATCAGGACGTTATTGAACTATTTAGCCTAGTCGAAAAGGGAACAAAAGTTAATATAGTATTATAAATTACCAGCTACCGATGATTTATTAAAGCCTGAAACAGGTTTTCTGTCTTCAGGTGCCGGCGCATCTCCAAACCTTCCCTTAATTTCGCTTAGACTCCCTATTAAATCAGCTTTTTGCCAAAATTCAGGATCATTTTTAGCAAATTCATCTATTTTAGCTGAAATTACATCAAGACCTTCCATATTTGCATACTGCATTGGTCCTCCTCTCCAAATTGGAAAGCCATAACCATTAATATATACAACATCCATATCTCCTGATCGTTGAGCAACACCTTCTTCAAGGATTTTTGCTCCCTCATTAACTAGAGCCAATATGCATCTATCAATGATCTCCTGATCAGATATTTCTCTTCTTTCAAAGCCATTATCTTTAGAAACTTGTTCATATATAGCTTCATTTTCTGGAGCAGGGTGTGGAGCTCTAGAACCCTCAACATAGTTATAAAAGCCTTTGCCATTTTTTTGACCATATCTGTCCAAGTCACATAATGCGTCATTTATTTTTGCCGTAATTGGTGATTCGGTCCCACTAAGCTTTCTAGCTCTCCATCCTAAGTCTAAACCAACGAGGTCTAGCATTCTAAATGGACCCATGCTCATGCCGAAATTCTCAAGTGCAGAATCAACTTGATGGGGGAGAGCCCCTTCTAATAGGAGTTTATTTGCTTGAGTTGTATATCCAAATAGCATCCTATTTCCAATAAACCCTGGTGCATTTAGAGATACAACTGGAGCCTTTTTAAGGGCCTTACCAAGCGACATAATAGTAGCAAGTGTTTCGTTAGATGTTTTTTCACCACGCACAACTTCCAACAACCGCATCACATTTGCAGGACTAAAAAAGTGAGTGCCCACTACTTTCCCAGGCCTTTTAGTACAATCTGCTAGGGCATCAACATCAAGCCCAGAAGTATTTGATGCAAGGATTGCATCATCTTTGACAGCCTCATCTAGTTTCTTAAATATCTCTAGTTTTAGGTCTAAGTTTTCATATACAGCCTCAATGACAATATCAACATCAGAAATTTCTTCATAAGAAAGACCTGATGAAATAAGACCAAAAGTTTTTTCCATTTGTTCAGCCGACATTCTTCCTCTATCAACCATAAACTTATAGTTTCTTTCTATAGCTGCTAAACCTTTTTTAAGGTTTTCTTCATCTTGATCAACAATATGAACCGGTATACCAATGTTTGCAAAGCACATCGCTATTCCTCCACCCATTGTTCCCGAGCCAATTATTCCGGCTTTATTAATATCCATTTTTGGTGTCTCTTTTGGAACATCATTAATCTTTGAGGCAGCTCTTTCACCAAAAAAGATATGAATCATTGCCTCTCTTTGAGGATTTAGAAGACATTCAATGAAATATTCAGCTTCTTTTTTCATTCCTTCATCAAAATCATCTAAATTTATTGCTTCTTCCACACATTGAATGATCTTTCCAGGCGCAAATTGCCCTTTTCTTGTTTTTGCTGCAAGCGCTCTCGCTTCTGAAATTATGTTTTCATCACCTCTTGCTGCGAGCACTTTCTCATTAAGGTCTCTCACTAGTGGATGTGTTTCATTTTTCTCTGCTACATCTTTAGCAAATGCAACAGCATCTTCTACTATGTCTCCTTCAGATAATGAGTCTATAACACCCATATCTAAAGCCTTTACAGCGGGTATATGCCTTCCTGAAAGCATTATTTTGAGGGCTTCAGCTGGCCCGACTAGACGGGGGAGACGTTGAGTTCCACCTGCACCTGGCAACAACCCAAGATTTACTTCAGGCAAGCCTATAAAACCTTGCTTTGATGAGACTCTGTAATGGCAACATAAAGCTGTTTCTAATCCACCACCAAGAGCAGATCCGTTAATTGCGGCAATAACAGGCTTTGTCGATTTTTCAATTTTTTCAAAAGCGTCGTGAATAGAAGGCCCTTCTATCTGTTGGCCAAATTCGGAAATATCTGCTCCTGCAATGAATGATCTACCTTTACCTGTAAGCACAATACCAACAACATTGTCATCAGATTCTGCTTTTTCCATACTTTCTATAAGACCATGTCTTACGCCATCACTAAGAGGGTTGACCGGTGGATTATCAACCTCAAGAATTGCAATTCCATCGGTAACGCTATAATTAATTTTTCCTTTCAAGACAAACTCCAAAATTTTTTTACATTATACCCAAAAAAAAGACCATTTATTTTATAAAAAGTATTGATAATACATTATAAACGTGCATAATATTAACTTGTCAGCACTCCTCCCCCTATTTTTGGGCTGACAAATCCTCTGAAAAATGTGGAGGGCTCAGGCCCTCCAAGTCTTATAAGGAATATAATGAGAGAGAATTTAGAAGTAATTTTTTTAGCAAGTTTATTTTTTGTTTCAGTACTTGCAATTGCACCTGTAAGCTAAGTTATAATCCCACATCATGAAAAACCTGTTGTACATATCTGCGCTTCTTTTTTCAGTTACAAGTTTTGCTTGTAATTCTTTGATTGACGAAAAGCTCAGAATACTTGATTCGACTGAATCTGAAAGTCTTTGCAAATATGAGGGTGACGTTCTTTTAATCGTTAATGTGGCCAGCAAGTGTGGATATACACCTCAATACGAAGGATTACAAAAACTATATTCAGAATATGGTGATAAAGGCTTCACAGTAATAGGTATTCCATCTCGCGATTTTATGTGGCAAGAATTTACAGATGAATCTAAAACTGCTGAATTTTGTGATGCAACTTACAACGTAACATTTCCTCTTTATGCAACTACTCGTGTTAGAGGAGATCAAGCACACCCACTCTTCAAAAAACTTTCTCGAGAATCTGGTAAAGAACCATCTTGGAATTTTAATAAATTTCTTATTTCAAAAGAGGGCAAGTTAGTGGGAATGTATGATTCAAAAGTTTTACCAGAGTCACTAGCTGGCAAAATAGAAAATCTCCTCTAATTAACCTATAAATATTTGATCTGCTTTTCGTAATCCAAATATTCCGTTATCAACAACTCCGGGGATTGAATTAATCTTTGTTTCCAAAGATATTGGGTCATCAATTGTCATTCCAGTTAAATCAAGAATTTCATTACCTTGATCGGTAATAAAATCATGTCTCAATTTTGCAATACCGCCCAAAGCCATTAATTTCCTTGCAACAAAACTTCTGGCTTGCGATAAGACTTCGACAGGGATTGGGAAGGAGCCTAATTTTGAAACTATTTTTGATTGATCCGCAATACATAAGAAGTTCTTAGAGGCTGTTGCAATAATTTTCTCTTGAGTGTGTGCACCACCTCCACCTTTCATAAGAGATAAATCATCAGCAATTTCATCCGCTCCATCAATATAGAACTCAACCTCATCAATATCATTTAAATTAAAGACATCTATTCCTATTTCTCTTAAGAGCTTTGTTGAAGCTTCAGAGCTGGAAACTGCACCTTTTACAAGGGTAGGGCATGGTCGCAACAGTTCAATAAAACAATTAACTGTTGATCCAGTTCCAATTCCTAAGATAGATTTTGAATTAATTTTGGGCCCTAGATAATTTAGTGCTTTTTCTGCAGCCCTTATCTTTGCATCGCTCATAAAGCTATAATACTCCAATGAGGAAAGAGCTGTGAAAATTTCTAACAAAAGAACAAAGAATTTTACTAAATCAAAAAGATATTTATCTTTGATTGAAAATTCTAGTGTTTACGATGTAGCAAATGTTTCCCCAATTACTAATGCAACCAACCTTTCAAATAAACTTGGCCATAATGTTTTCCTAAAGAGAGAAGATTTACAACCTATTTTTTCTTTTAAAAATAGAGGCGCCTACAACAAAATTGTGAATATTAAAAAGGATAAGCTTAAATTGGGGGTTATTGCCGCATCTGCTGGTAATCATGCTCAAGGAGTAGCAAGTGCATGTAAAAAATTAAAAATTAAATGTCTTATAGTTATGCCTAAAACGACCCCAGAAATAAAGATTAGGGCTGTTAAAAATTTTGGAGCAAGAGTAAAGCTATTTGGTGATAATTATGATCAAGCCGTGAAGCATGCATATGAAATTTGTAAAAAGGAGAAGAAAGAATTTATTCACCCCTTTGATGATCCATATACAATAGCTGGCCAAGGAACAGTTGGAAAAGAAATTTTAGAAACAAATGATGACTTAGATGCAATATTTGTCCCAGTTGGTGGAGGAGGTCTTCTGGCAGGAGTTTCTGCATGGATAGCCCAAAATAACAAAAAAATAAAAATCTATGGAGTCGAGGTTGATGATTCTGCATGTCTTTATGAGGCTCTCAAAGCAAACAAGAGAGTAAGACTCAAGAATGTAGGAATCTTTGCTGATGGCGTTGCTGTAGAACAAGTAGGTAAAAACAACTTTGATGTTATAAAAGAATGTATTGATGGGGTAATAACAGTAACTATTGATGAGGTATGTGCCGCAGTAAAAGATCTGTTTGAAGATACAAGAGTAATGTCTGAACCAGCCGGAGCAGTAGCGTTAGCAGGATTGAAGAAATACGCATCAAAAAAGAAAAAGAATCTGCTAGCAATAAGTAGCGGCGCTAACCTAAATTTTGATAGATTAAGTTATATTGTTGAAAGGTCAGAGCTTGGAGAGGACAAAGAAAAGATTCTAAGTATCCAAATTCCTGAAAAAGCTGGGAGTTTTCTAAAACTATCTAAGATATTTTCTAATTCTCAGATTACAGAGTTTAATTACAGGCTTTCTGATCCAAATGATGCACATGTACTGGTTGGAATAAAAACAAAGTCAGCTAAAAATTTTATATCACTAAAAAACAGACTGTCTAAAAATCACTACCCTTTTAAAGATCTTACAAAAAATGAGATTTCAAATGACCATTTGCGACATATGGTTGGTGGAAGAAGTACAACTGCGAGAACCGAAAGAGTTTTCAGGATGGAATTTCCTGAAAGGCCAGGGGCTTTGCTAGATTTCTTAGAAAAATTAGGTAATAAATGGAATATAACGCTTTTCCATTATAGGAATTTGGGTTCTGCTTTTGGGAAAGTCTTAGTAGGAATCCAAGATAGCTCAAAGAATAAAGAACTACTAAAAAGATATTTAAAAAGAACTGGATACACTTTCACAGAAGAGACTTCAAACATAGCTTACAAACATTTTCTTGAGTAAATGACTATCAGAGAATTCAAGGTTTCAGTAGATGAGTCCAAAATAGATGATCTTTATAAAAGAATAGATCTTACCAGATGGCCTGATGAGGTTAATGATGAGATTTGGACTCTTGGAACTAAAAAAAGTTTTTTAAAAGACGCTGTCCAGTATTGGAGAAATGACTTTGATTGGAAGATACATGAGAAACAAATAAATGATTTTGGAAGTTATAAATTTAAGACAAAGGATGATCTAGAGATACACTTTATTCATTCAAAATCAGATTCTGAAAATTCTATACCAATCATAATAACCCATGGATGGCCTGGGAGTATTCAGGAATTTTTTAGAATTATCCCCTTACTTAATAAGGATAAAGATGGTCTAAGCTTTGATGTTATCTGTCCATCCATGCCAGGGTATGGTTTTTCAGATAAGCCCAGTCAAAAAGGCTATGACTCAAAAAAGATAGCTGAAATTAATCATGAGCTAATGACAGCTCTTGGATATAAAAAGTATCTAGTTCAGGGTGGTGATTGGGGTTCAACAGTAAGCAAATGGTCTGCTGAACTTTTCCCCAATGAAGTGCTGGGCCTGCATTTAAATTTAGTTATCGCTTTTCCACCTGAAAAAGATGATCCCATGGAGGGAGTCACAGATCAGGAAAAAATTTTGCTTGGAAGATATGCTAAATACTTAGAGTTAGGAAGTGGATATTTTGAAATCCAAAGAACTAAGCCACAGACTCTTGGATACTCACTTAATGATTCTCCTGTTGGTTTAGCAGGATGGATAATTGAAAAGTTTCATTCTTGGACTGATGATGAGAAAGATAAATTAATTGTAAGTCTGGAAGATGTCCTTTCTATAGTTTCATTATATTGGTTTTCAGAATCAATAACCTCCTCAATGAGACTTTATAACGAGAATGGGAGGGAAGGGTTTTCAAAATCAAAAGTTGAAGTACCCACTGGCTGTGCACTTTTTAAAAATGAGATCATGCTCCCGCCTAAAGCTTGGGCAGAAGAAATATATAACCTTATCCATTGGGAGCATTATGATGGAGGTCATTTTGCAGCCCTTGAAAAGCCTGAGACTCTAGAAAGAGATATAAGAATTTTTGTTCAGAAGCTTAAAATTTAAATCTAACTTTTAAAGTAAAAACTTCATTGGAAGGATTTTCCCAAGAATCTTGATAAAGATCTTCATAAGTGAACGTGTCAGAGTCGTCAAAAAAACTATATCCCCTTGTATAAACTAAATAGAAATAGGAAAGAGGAGATATTTCATAACGATATCTCATCTGAAGGGAGTTTTCAGAAACATAAAAAGGGTCAATCAAATAATCAGATTCACTCAATTCCCCTGAAAGTGAGCTTATTAATGGAATTGGATCTTCGGCTTTAATCATCACTGATTGATTTTTAAGCCTAAATTCATGTCTTGTACCCTGAAAGTAGGTCATACCAAAATTAATATTTCTTCTGTTTTTAGTAAATGATCCTAGTCTATTAGTATCAATCCACTTTAACCACTCCTCTTCTTTTGAATCATCCACACCAAAACTAAACTGGAGCTGATCATTAGGGAAATAATTTATATTAAATCTCTTACTTTTATTATTTCTCCCATCAGAATCCCAAGAAGAATATGGAGAATATTTATTAAATCCAAAACCTGCACCAAAAGAGAAGTTTTTATATTTGGGAGATCCAAAACCGGCATTAAAACTCACCTCATCCATAATTTGGATATACGGTGAGCCTATATATTTTCTTGTAATATTGGTATCTTTACCTTCAGTTTTTGCAGACATAGATAAATCAATATTGAAATTTGATTTAAAAGATAACTCGGTCTTAGTCCAAACTCCTTTTGGAGACTTCTTTCCATCTGTTGTCATTGTTTGGAAAATAGATATATGACTATCTCTACTTCTAAGTAATGATTCTTTTGGATATGAGTTTCTGTCAAACTCAAATCTATTATAAAACTTGATTTGGTCATTTCTCTGAAGATAGCCCATATCATTTAGATCAAGATCTTTATCAAAATAGTGAAAGCCTATAGTATTTTCATATTTATCATTTGGGATATATTTAATATCAAACCTAAGCCCATGGCCTGTAGAGTTTTCTTTCCTAGAATTCAATAAGTATCCAGAAATCTGCGTATTCTTTACTGCTGTATTCTCTATATCAAGAGAATATACATCTGAACTTTCATTAAAAAAATTACTCTTAGTTTTAGTTGCTAAAAAACCAACTTTATTTTGAGGATTATTCGACCTTACTCTAAATGCAAAATAATCCCTTCCTTTTGAGAAATCTTCATCACTTTCACTTGCAGCTAAGAATCCTAAATCAACTTTTTCTTTTTGAATTGTGTGTCTCAAAGCAAGATCTAAATCAGAATATTCTTTTCTGTTGTTTTCACAAATATCAGTTTGCTCAAAACGACTACAATCATAATCCGGTCTTCCTCCTATTCTTCTTGTATTAATGACGTAAAAATCATCTCTTCCACCTTTGACTTCAAATAAGGAGTGATTTTCGGTAAAGAATGCTCTTTTTTCGGAGAAAAAGGTCTCAACTGCACTGAAATTAACCACAACTTGATCCGTCTCAACCTGACCAAAGTCTGGATTAATAGCTATGTTTGTTTGGCTTCCATCACCATGATTTAAAAAAATATCTATTCCAGCTTTTTGAACCGATTCATTTGTTACAGAGTCTTCCGCAACCGTTAGATAAGGGAAATAACTATATTTTTTGGACTGATAATTATCAATTATAAGATCTTCAAGATCATATATAAAAGTTTCTCTTTCCCAATTTGTTTTTGTTGAACCAAAGCCAAATTCATCACTAGCTAACCATCGAAATGCAATAAATTTTACATTCCTTTTTGGTCCATCTACTTTTTGCATTGGCACTACTGTCCAAGGTATAAAAAATTCAGAGCTCCAAAAATTATCACCTTTAAATGTTCTTGCTATCCAATCACCATCCCAATCTTTACTCTCACTATTGCCATTTGTGTATGTTGCATCTGAAAGGGAGTCTCCAAGCGATACGGTAAATCCATATGCAACTTTAGAATTGCCATCAAAATCAATTGTGAATGAATTTTTATCTCCTCTATCATCCCAGTCATCACGGATATGGTTAAAAGACCTTATAGTTTCATTATCTTGTTCATTGATAAAACCTACATAAATTCCGTCTTGATTGGTAAAGATTTTTACATTAGTTAGATATTTAGGGTCCTCAAAATTATATGGAACTATGGTTGTGAAGTCTGATATCTGTTGAGCACTATCCCACTCCTTTTCATCAAGGACACCATCAATATCAATTGCATTAACGTAAGTTACGCAAAAAAAAGTTAATAAAAATAATCTTAAAATTTTAAAACTCCCTTTTCAGTTATAACTGAGTCACATTTAAGGTCATGGTCTTCTGCAAAACTGACTTCTAAAACTTGAAATGCATAACCCGCACCTATTATAAATGGTTTTCTGCTCAACTCACTCTCCTGATTAAAGAACCTATCGTAGTATCCACCTCCATATCCAAGTCTAAATCCATTTAGATCTATACCTACCAGCGGCAGCACTGCAAGGTCAATTTCAGCTAATTCAACACTGTCTAAATCATTACTCTCCTTGATGCCAAATTTATTTTTTGAGTAACTAGAATTTTTCCTTAATCTATTAATTATTATTTTTTCTTTTGATATAACTTTTGGAATATAAACTTCAATATCTTTTTGCAATGCTAATTCAGTAGTTTGCTCAATTGAAGGCTCATTATCGATGGATTGATAGACAAGAATTTTTTTTAAATCTCTGTTTTGGATTTCATTTATTAAATGAGCATTAATTTCACAAGAGACTTGCTTCAGTTCTTCTTTGGAAAGAGATCGCCTCCGTTTTAAAAGTGATCTTCGAATATCTTCTTTCACAGCATTCAGTACGGAGGCATAGAACCGATTCACCGTCACATATAATCCCCGAACCCGTTGTCCAGGTGGTGAATATCATGCTAAATCAGGCTTCTCTTAAAAAAAGGTAATGCACAACATTAACAGAGGAAAATCACCTTATTAAAAATTATAGGTTCAAAAAATAACTTATATATAAACGAATGAACCAGTATGCACTTAGTATAAGTTATTTATTAATTATCGAGAACTATGTTTTTAAAGCTTTATCAACTTTTTCTAAAAGAAGATCTAAACCTTCAATATTTATAGATTCACCTGAAGGGTTAAGACATTTATTTGCAAGATTCAGTCCAGCAAGGATTAAAGCATTTTCTTTATCTGAAATCCCATTCAGCTCTTCATTAAGAAGCTCAGCTGCAGACAAGAGAGCATCTTTTTCATCAGAGGGACATGCAAGAGTTATATCTCTTCCAAAAACTCTTAGGGAAACTCTTTCAATTTCAGCCATTATTCTCTGAAGCAATTTTTTTTAGCTCAAATTCTAAATCTTTTATTTTCTTTAGATTAAGGGTTTTATTTTTCTTCCAATCCCTTTCTCTTTTGACATATCCGTCGATAATACCTTTTTGCTCACTAAATTTTTTAAGAAGAACATCAACTTTTTTATTGAGTTCTTCTAAAACATTCTTATTTAGATCTTTGGCCATAAACTAGATTAATTCTAGCTTATAAAATTGGGAACTTCCAAATAAGAGAGTAAAATAAAGATATGAAGATTTACGAGGAAAGAAGACTAAAATTAACAGAAAATCTCAGTGGAGATATTGCTGTAATTATTCCTGGATCAGTTTTAGCTAACAGAAGTAATGATACTGCTTATCCATTTAGGCAGGATAGTAATTTTTACTATTTAAGTGGATTTAATGAACCAGACTCAACATTGATGATTATTAACAAATCTGGAAAGACTAACTCTATAGGTTTTGTTCCCAAAAAAGACAAACTAAAAGAAATTTGGGATGGCTTTAGGCATGGCCCTGAGGGCATGAAGTCAGATTTCGGTTTTAATGATGCATTTAATAACGATGAGATAGACGAGCTTTTACCAGACTTATTGGATGGTGTGAGCTGTGTATATTATCCATTTGGTAAGGTTGAGGGCTTTGATCAAAAGGTAATTAAGTGGACTAAAAAAGCTAATAGCAAAGATCGCCACTCAAAAAAAATGGAGATTGCAGATATCTCAAAAATTATTGGCAATAAAAGACTTATAAAAGATAGCTCCGAGATAAATATTATTGAAAAAGCATGCGAAATCTCTGCAAATGCTCACTTGGAAGCAATGAAGTTCGTTAAACCTGGTATGAATGAAGCTGAAGTTGAAGCTTTTTACCTATATGAGTTTGCTAAAAATGGTGGAAGATTTCCAGCCTATAATCCAATAGTTGCATCAGGAGAAAACGCATGTGTTTTACATTATGTTGAAAACAATCAAGTAATCAATGATGGTGATTTGCTCCTTGTTGATGCAGGCTGCGAATATGAGATGTATGCTTCCGATATAACAAGAACATTCCCAGTAAATGGAAAGTTCAGTGATGAACAGCTTCAGATTTATAATATTGTGCTTGAAGCACAAAAAGCATCAGTTGATGCTGTCAGCAAGGGTAACGGAGTTATGGACCCTCAAACAATATCTGAGAAAGTTATAACTGAGGGACTAATAGACCTTGGGATAATCAAAGGGAATCTTGAAGAAGAGCATGAAAAAGGATCATTTAAAGATTTTTATATGCATAAAATTGGTCACTGGATGGGAATGGATGTACATGACGTAGGTGATTATATGCACGAAGGAGAATTCATTAAGTTTGATGAAGGCATGATTACAACAATTGAGCCAGGTATTTATATAAGTTCCACTTCAGACGTTGATGATAAGTGGAAGGGTATAGGTATTAGAATCGAAGATGATGTTTTGGTTACTAAAGATGGCAATAAAAACTTAACTGATACTGTTCCAACCGATCCTGCTGAAATCGAATCCTTGATGCAAGAATCTTAATGCAACAACCAATTGTAATATCTGGAGCTGGAATCCTAGGGTGTTATATTTCTTGCGCCCTAAGCCTTCAAGGCATCGACTCTATAGTATTGGAAAAAAAAGATGATGAGGTTGAAGATTCTGTCAGGACCATCACATTAAATCCCTTCTCAAAAAATCTTTTAGACAAGATAGGCATTGAAAATGATTACTCGATGATCAATAAAATGGAAGTCAATGACTTTGATGGTACTGGAAAAATAGTTTTTAAAAGTAGAGAGATAGGGATGGATCATCTCGCCTATGTATCAGATTTTGCCACTCTCTTAATGGCGGTCCGAAAAAAAGCAAGTGAAAAAATCCTATATAAAGAGGAAATTATTGATATTGATAATAAAGGTGACCTTAATGAAGTAACTTTATCGAGTGGAAAGGTCATTAAAACAAATCTTATAATTTCTTCAGACGGTAAAAACTCGAAGCTAGCAAATAAAATTCCTAAATCAGATAAGGATTACTTTCAAACAGCTTTAACTTTCTTAGCTTCTGCTGAAAAAGATATGAACATGAGCGCTTTTCAGATTTTCTCAGACAATGGTATTTGTGCTTTTATGCCAACAAGAAAAAAAGGGGAGGATTTCGTTACCGTTGTTTGGTCAATATCAGATGATCTTATCGAGAATGGATATGAAGATTTTATTGAGGAGAATCTAGAAAAGATCTCTAGAAAAATAGGAAATAGTTTTCAAATAAGGTCTAAAGTCCAAAGCTTTAAATTATCATCACATAATAGATCGAGTTATATAGATTTTCCGGTTGTACTAGTTGGTGATTCTGCTCATTCTATCCATCCCCTTGCGGGCCAAGGAATAAACCTTGGATTTGAGGATGCAAACTCCTTAGTTAAGAAGATTATCAAAACTAATGATTCAGATACTATAAATTTTAAAGAAAGTTTGAATGCCTACTCAAACGAAAGAAGACTACAGAATGAAATTATGCTTAAAACCATGGATGGATTTGTAGCATTATTTAATGAAAGAAATCCATATATAAGGTTTTTAAGAAATTTTGGATTAAATGCTTTTAATCAGTCTAAATTTCTAAAATCTTTCTTTGTTAAAGCAGCTTCTGGCCCAATAAAGTAATATAGCATTCTTGTTTAAATGATAATCATTATCATTTAGAATGGGTGCATGAAAAATTATATTCTAGCTTTAACCATACTCATATCGTCATGCTCTTTTGAGCAAGCAAATGATGATGAGGTTGTTATTTACACCTCTCGTCAACCACAGCTAATAGAAAATCTCTTAGATGTTTTTACTGAAGAAACAGGAATCCAGGTAACTGTTTTATCAGGAGATGCACAGCAGTTAATGGAAAGGATTGCAGTAGAAGGAGCAGATACAGATGCAGATATATTCATGACCGTGGATGCAGGCGTTTTGTGGCAAGCTGCAGATAAAGGAATATTCGATCCTGTTGAATCAGAAGTGCTTTCTTCAAGAATACCTCAACATTTGAGAGATATCGATAATCAATGGTTTGGCTTCTCTAAAAGAGCAAGAACAATAGTTTACTCAAAGACAGATATAGACCCACAAGATTTAAGCTCATACGAAGCGCTAGCTACAAGGGAGTTTAAGGGTAAACTCTGCTTAAGAACTTCAAAAAAAGTTTATAACAGATCATTAATTGCAAGCATGATTGAAGCAAATGGATCTAAAAGGACTGAAAGAGTAGTAAAAGGCTGGGTCAACAATCTGGCTGAACCAGTTTTCTCTAGCGACACCAATGTTCTAAAGGCAGTTGAGGCTGGAAATTGTAGCCTAACCATTGTGAATACCTATTATCTAGCAAGGCTCATTGAAAGCAATTCAGTAGAAAACCTTGGAATTTTTTGGGCTAATCAAGAAGATAGAGGTGTGCATGTGAATATCTCAGGTGCAGGCCTTGTTAAATGGTCTAACAATAAGGGCTCTTCAATTAAATTGCTTGAGTGGCTGTCGTCAGATACAGCTCAGGAGATGTATGCTAAAGCAAATAAAGAATATCCAACTGTTGATGGAATTCCTCTTCATCCTGTTATAGAGGCTTGGGGTGATTTTAAGGAGGACCTTATTCAGGTTGATAAGCTTGGATCAATACAAAGTGATGCAGTCTTTATTGCGCAAACAGCAGGATATAATTAATTTAGACTTTAATACCGCGAGATCTAATATCTTTTAAGACTTCTTCGATACCTTTTTTATCAATAACTCTCATGCCTTTTGCAGACACTTTGAGAGTAACAAAACGATTTTCAGATTCCACCCAAAATTTATGACTATGAAGGTTCGGAAAAAACTTTCGCTTCACTCTGTTTTTTGCATGAGAAACATGATTACCAGCTTGAGGTGACTTACCAGTTACTTGACAAACTTTGCTCATGATTTCTTACCAAATCTTTTTTCAAATTTCTGGACTCTTCCACCAGTGTCAAGAATTTTTTGTTTACCTGTGTAAAAAGGATGCGATGCAGAAGATACATCCAAAGGATAGTATGGATATGTCTTTCCATCTTCCCATTCTTTAGTTTTATCCGTTTTTAGGGTTGAGCTAATTAAAAAATACTCATCCACACTAATATCGTGGAAAAGAACTTCACGGTATTCAGGATGTATGCCTTTTTTCATAATTAAACCAAATTAGGGTGTACGCCCTTTTTCATAATAAAATCTTAATTTAGGCTGAGAACTATACCAAATAAGGAAATCTTTACAATAAATTATGGAAAAATTTTACTATTCAGTTTCAATACCAGTTCCTGTAAGAAAAGATTTTACGTATTTTAGTGAAGAAAAGATTCAGGCTGGATCGAGGGTAAAGGTTTCATTCAATAAGAGGAAGGTAGTTGGTGTAGTCTGCAAACAAACATCGAAACCGGCTTTCAAAACTACAAAAATTGAAGAATTGTTAGACGAAAAACCAGTTTTTGATAGTTTGGCGTTAAAAACCCTTAATTGGGTCTCAGATTTTTATATTCATTCACGAGGTGAAGTTTTTTCTAATTTTTTACCTCCAAAGTTAAGAAAAGATTTTTATTACGAGGGTCCTGAAACTAAATTCAATGAGTATAAAGTAAATGATGATGACAAAAGATTTCCTCTTACTTCTTACCAACAGAGAGCATTTAAATTTTTAAGTAAATTAGATAGTTTTGATCCGTGCGTATTCCATGGGGTCACAAGCTCTGGAAAAACTGAAGTTTATATGAGACTAGTAGAAGAGGCACTAAAGAAAGGCGGGTCATGCTTATTATTAATTCCTGAGATAAGTCTGACGCCTCAATTAGAGCAGAGATTTAAAAAAAGGTTTGGAGAAAATATTGGTACATATCATTCAAAGAAAACCTCTAAAGAGAGATTTGAAACATGGAAAAAGTCTAAGTCTGGAGAACTAAGAGTTTTAATAGGAACACGATCCTCGCTTTTTGTCCCACTCCAAAAACTTTCTTTGATAATTATTGATGAGGAACATGATGCATCTTTTAAGCAGCAGGAGGGCTTAAAGTTTTCTGCTAAAGATGTTGCTATTAAAATGGCGCAGGATAGAAAAATCCCGATTATTCTTGCATCAGCTACTCCCTCGCTGAAGATGCTGCATTTAGTCGATAAAGGTAAATATAAATTTATCTCTATGCCAAAAAGAGTCAATGACAAAAACCCTCCTAAGTTCTCAATATTAAATTCTCACTTTTTAGATAGAAAAGCAGGAATAGATACCAACTTACTATCTTTAATTGATAAAACAATTTCAAAAGATAAGAAGGTATTGATATTTATAAATAGAAGAGGGTACTCACCTGTATTCAAGTGCACAGATTGTAATTGGACCGCTATGTGTAATTCATGTAACTCACGTCTTGTATATCATAAAAATAGTGCCAGACTAAGATGTCACAGATGTGATACATCCTTTGGAGTACCGCATAGCTGTCCGGAATGTGAGAGCACCAAACTTACTTCAGAGGGTGTAGGAACTCAAAAAATAGAATCCTTTTTGAATGAAGAGTTTCCAAGAGTACCAATGGTAAGGCTTGATCTAGACTCAACAAGAAAAAAAGGTTCTCTAGAAAGATTATTATCAGAAATTAGCGATACAAAAAAAGCTTTCTTAATTGGTACCCAAATGATTGCTAAAGGTCATGATTTTTCTGACGTAGAGCTAGGAATTGTTATAGATGCAGATTTAGGCCTAGTAAGCCATGAAGTAAATGCAGTTGAGAAACTCTCACAACTTTTAATTCAAGTCACCGGAAGGGTTGGCAGATCAGGAAAGTCTAAAATAATAGTCCAATCTAATCTTTTAGATAATGAATATTTAAATATCTTAAGTAGCGGAGACTACTTAGAGTTTTCTAAACATTTGCTTAAAGAATATGAAGCAGCAAACCTTCCGCCATTTTCATCTGTTGCAATCTTGCGAGCATCATCACCAAAAAAAACCAGTAATGTTAATTTCTTAAATAAGGCTCGTAAGTATTTAGAAAAAGAAACAAATTGTGAATGTATTGGACCGCTTCCAGATATTATCTCAAAAGTAAGAGGCAATTTTAGACACTCTCTCTTGCTTAAAGCAAAAACATTGCCAACACTTCATAAAAATACTAAAAATCTAGTCGAAGGATACATAGAAAAACAAAAAAGACTCAAGGTGAGATGGTCAGTGGATTTTAATCCAATCGATTATCAATAGGTTAAATCTTAATCTTAATTCGTTGCCCAGGAAAGATAGCTTCATCTCTTATCAAATTAGTATTTATTATGTCCATAACAGGCACTCCAAAACGAATGGCAATTTCTGACAAAACATCACCTCTTTGGACTGTATAGGTTAAGTACCCCTCAGCATCATAAATAAAAAAATCGTCTTCAAGATTTTCCTTAAAATAATTATTTATACCCAGAAAAAGCGATCTGGCAATCATTCTTCTTCCAGGCTTTCCTTTAAGCCTTTCGGCATCTTCCGAATTAGATATGAAGCCAGACTCAATTAGAACTGAGGGTACATCTAAAGACTTTAGAACCCTGAAGTCTGCGTATTCAACTCTTTTTTTATGAAGATGTGTATAGGGATCTCGTTTGAGCTGATCTAATATTTTTTTGCCAAGTTGAATACTTTTATCCTTTTTCTTTTCATATATCTTAGGATATTTTGATCTTGCTAAATCTTCATCAAAATCAAACTCATCAACTCGAACAGAGCTTACTTTCTTAGAAGAGAGACTTTTTGCTGAATTACTTGAAGCTTCGTCAGACCAAATATATACAGCAGCGCCTTTAACAGAAGGAAGACTAAAAGCATCTGCATGGATTGAAACAAAAATATCTCCACTATTTTGCCTCGCTTTTTGATACCTTTGATCTAAATAAATAAATGAATCATCTTCTCTTATCAGAACTGGCTTATATCCATCAGTATCCTCAAGTGTTCTAAATAATTCATTGGCAATTAATAGGGTTATATCTTTCTCTATCACATTGTGAGATTTTGCAATTGCTCCAGGATCTCTTCCGCCATGACCAGCATCAATCATAACAATTACCTCTCTAGTCATCTTCTTAATCTCTTTATTGTGATCTAGGGATAATAAGACTTTAATGCCATTTTCTGTTTTAATTTGTTGCGGCTTTTGCCATGAGACAGGCTCATAGAAAAATATTTCAATTATTGAATTATTTTCTGATGAAAAGGACTTAATATTTTTAATTGGGTAGTTTTGCTTTAGATCAAAATCTTCTTTCATTGAAGTTTCCTTGAACTCTAAAGAAATGCTAAAAGGAGAGTTAGAAGATTGAGCAACTATTAGAGCAGTTTTTTCCAATGAAAATTCTAGATTATAAGATTTATTTTTTTCACCAACTCCCACAAAGTCTAATTGATTAGAAAAAACTACCTGATGGAATGAAAAAATTAAGACTGCAATTAAGCTTCTTTTCATCTATTTATTAATTTATTTTCTAGTAAAGCTTCTCTTCCTTTATCTTTATAGCTCAAGCTAACTTTTAAATCAAAGGTTCTTGAGTCACCAATGATTTCTGGCCATTCAATGATGATAACTTTAACTTTTTCCGATGGCCTATCGAGATCTAAAATTTGTATCTCAGAGACATCAGCGAGCCTATATAAATCAACATGTAAAAACAAAATGTCCTCAGTCTCATATTCATCACATAAGGTATAAGTTGGGCTTTTTACGATTCCATGCCAGCCTAGGGAGTTTAAAATTGATTTAGTAAGAAATGTTTTACCAGCTCCAAGCTCTCCTACTAAATGTAGTTCAATAACTTTATTTTTTGAGTCTGAAATAAGTTTTGAGATCTCGATCCCAAAATGAGTAGTTGCATCTGGATCTTTCAAAAAGATTTTCATAACATTTCCTCATTTATAATTTTAATCAGTTTAGTTGCAGTCAATCCTCTTACCCCTTTGTTTTTAGAAAATTTATCTCCTGCTGCACCATGAATAGCAACGGAGAATTTAGCTGCATCTATCTTGCTTAGGCCTTGTGCCAAAAAAGATCCAATTAGGCCAGCAAGAACATCTCCTGTTCCCGCAGTTGAAAGGGCAGGACCTCCATCAGAGCATTGATATGCTTCTCCATCAAATACTATAGTTTGATAACCTTTTAAAATAATCAAACAGTTATATCTTTTAAAAAGCTCTTTAGCAGCTTCTAATCTATTTTTTTGTAACTCCTCAACTGAACAATCGAGCAACATAGCAGCCTCTCCAGGATGTGGAGTAATAATTGCATTTGAAGGACAGCCAAACTCTTTCATGTAATAGAGCCCACCAGCATCAATAACAATATTAATATCTTCATTTCTTTCAGCGCTAGTAAGAAAAAGCTCACAAAGCTGTTGAGACCATACTGACTCCCTTAAGCCTGGACCAATTAAGAGGGTTTTTTGATCCTTTAAAAAGGTTTCTGCATCTTGACGACCATCAACACCTATAGCTATGACCTCAGGATTTCTTGATAAAGAAGATTGAATATGCTCTTTTTTTGTAATTAAAGTTACAAGACCACAACCTGACATGATGGCAGATTCAGATGCAATTATGCCTGCACCACCATAACCAGTATCACCACTGGCTATCAAAAGATGACCAAAGCTTCCTTTATGAGTATCTAAAATACCTTGATCTAGAGAGACATCTAAATTGTCCAGACAAAAATCTCGCATAATTAATTTTTGAAACTAACTAATCTATCAAGTGAGAATGAGCCGACCCAAACAGAGTCTCCATCAGGCAGAGCAACTGTAGGAAATGCCGCCTTATTTTTGCTAAAAGTAAAAATATTTATTGGGGTAAGGTCTTTGGCGCTAAGTTCAATAACCTTAAATGGTAGTGAGCAGACCATATGATCTTCTTCGATACCTTTTAAAGTATATCCTGGACATTTAGCTGTAACGTCAAGGGTTTCATGATCCAAGCTTGTTACCCAAATTGAATTATCATCAATAACCAAATTATCAGGGCTGTTGATACTATAACTAAAAACTTCCTCTTTTTTGATCAGATCATATGCTTTTACAGTGTCACTTAAATTATTTGCAACATAAAGAATATTATCCTTTTTAGCTATTCCATTAGGTTGACCAGCATTTGTAAAAGAAAGTTCTTCAAACTTAAATTTGTTCCAAAATAAAACCACACCTGTAGAGTATTTAAAAATAGCTGCGCTAAGCCACTCATTCATAGAAATATTTCTTGGATACATATGCGTAGTGAAGAATGAACCACTACTTTCAACCGTAATATCATTTATATAATATTTTTCAGGAATAGAAACACACCCCCTCCAAATCAAAGACCAGTTTTCTTCAAAAGCTAACTCAAAGAACTCTACCGACTCCTGTGGGTAGTGATTAACTACAGCAAGCTGGTAACTGCCATCATATCTTTTATTAAGGTCAATGCCATGCGGACCAAAACGTAAGTCATCTCTTTGACACTTCGGGTCACCCCAAACATTTGAACCAAATTTAATATCCAAGTCCTCCCTCATTTTTGTGTTTAAATTAAAGAGAGCAAGGTTTCCTTCTTTAGGCTCCTCATATGGCTTTATTCCACCAAACTCACTAACAATAAAGTATTTCTCATCCGGCGTTTTTAAAATATCTTCAGGATTTGAGAGCACACAGTAGACTTCTAACTTTGTTCCATTTGAGCAATCTGAAATGTCTTCTATTGGCCCAACGTAATCTCTACTTACTGTAAGCACTGAAAGACAAAGCATAATTAAAAAAGCAAAAACACTGACTGCTTTTCCCATAGATATCATCTTTTCGAGAGTGCTTACTAAAAACTTTCTAAAAAATATGAAAAATAATCCTCTCAGGAAGAAACCTAATCCAAATAAAAAGGAAACTATACTCCACACCCTGAAATACCAATTTTCGATATTAAGAATAAAAATTAGTAATGCTAAGCCTGGAATGCCTATTGCAAGACCAACTCTTTTAGAAAGCTCATCATCATTAGCTATCTTTAAAAAGAAGCTAAACATAGCTCTACCAAAAAGCAGCGCTGATAGACCTAAAGCTAAAAAAAGTATTGTAAAGAAATAATTTAGAGCCATTTACTTATAGTTTCTTTTATTATTTTAATAACCTCTTTTGGAGCATCTATAGGAACGTGATGGGCTGCATTGTCAATTGAAACGAATTCCATATTTTCTTTAAATGTTGATTGCATATACTCCAAAATTTTTGAACCCATGAGCAAGCTTTTTCCTCCAGCTATAAAGAGAGAAGGGCATTTAAAAATATATTCATATCCTTTGGGCCTTCCTAATTTATAGAAAAGACTGTCATCAAATTTCCATCTCCAACCTTCTTCAGTCTGTTTCACTGAATACTCAGCAACATATCTTAAATACCAATCATTTTCACACTCTTGTTTAGGCATGAGTCTAAACCTTCCAAGTATTGTTTTCTTATCTGGATAGTATTTGATCAACCTAAGTGGACCAGAGCCAACATGCTTATCATACTCATAGTCTGGAGGTCTAACAGGCGTATCAATCATAATGATCCCAGAAATTTTTGATGGCTTCTCAGTAGCCACGAAACCAGCTATATGACCCCCAAGAGAGTGCCCAACAAGAAAAACATTATTTGTAATATTTTCTTGTTCTAAAATCGATAGAATACTTTCACCAAAAACTTCGTAGCTATACTCATCTCTGTGATCTGAGTCTCCCATTCCTGGTAAGTCTGGCGCAATAACTCTATATTCATCTGAAATAAATGGGGCTATTGGATCCCACCAATTCTTAGAAGCACCAGTTCCATGGATTAAAACAATAGTTTTATCATTTGTACCCTTGCCCCAACATTTATAACTTACATTGCCAAGCTCTGCTTCCAATACTTTTACTTCTGATTTTGAAACAATTGCATTTTGAAACCACTCAGGGGCATTCGATATATCTTCTTTAAGATTGTCAGTAATGTTCATTGAGGCTATTCTAATCTAGAAACAAAAAGTTTTCTTAAATAATGAGTTTAATTCCAGCAGCAACAGTTCTATTGTTGAGACAAAACAATAATGTAATGGAGGTTTTACTTGTAGAGCGTTCAAGCAATACGGCATTTGGAGACTTGTATGTATTTCCAGGAGGCAAAGTGGATTCCGAAGATAATTTTTCAGACAAGCTTAGCTTCTACTCTGATTTAAATGATGCAGATTGTTCGAAATTACTTGATATAGAAGATGGTGGTGCATCTTTTTGGGTTGCTTGCATTAGAGAATGCTTTGAAGAAGTTGGAGTGCTTTTGGCAAGAAAAAAAGATGGATCAAAAATTGATTTAAACAACAAGGATAAGGATAGGTTTGTTGACTATAGAGAAAGATTAATCTCTAACAAGATTTCTTTTTTGGAGATTTGTGAAAGAGAAGACCTTTTTTTTGAAACAACTAATATTGTTCCTTTCTCTCATTGGATTACTCCAGATATTGAAACAAAGAGATTTGATACAAGATTCTTTGCTGCAGAAATGCCAAAAGATCAACCAACCCTTCATGATGGGAATGAGCTTACAAATAGTTTATGGATTTCTCCAAAGGAAGCAATTAAAAAAGCCTGGAATGGTGAGATAAAGATGATTTTGCCAACTTCAAAGAATTTAGAGCAAACCTTTGATTTTAATTCTACAAATGAATTAATATCTTTTTATAAAAGCAAGGGGTCTTCAGAGATCAAATCTATTCTGCCTAAATTTAAAAAAGTTGATGGCAAGTGGGAAGGTCGATTGCCAGATGATGAGGGGTATGAAGATTTTTAGCGATGGAAAGAGATAATTTATTAAAGAAAATAACTTCACCAAATGGGGGTATTTTTACTGGCGCAGGGACAAACTCCTACCTCATTGGCAAAAAGGATATAACCTTAGTAGATCCTGGCCCAAACATACCAAAGCATTTAGATAAGCTTGTTGAGAAGGCAGATAACAACATTAAAAGGATTCTTGTAACTCATACTCATATGGATCACTCACCAGGGGCTAAACCTCTTGCTGAACGCCTATCTATTCCTTGCTATGGAAAATTGGTTGAAAATGATTTCTCAATTCAAGACGAGTCTTTCAAGCCAGATTTTATATTGTCAGAAGATGAGCATATTGAAACTGAAGAATATACGATTAAGCCAATCCATACACCTGGTCATGCCTCTAACCATTATTGTTTTTTGATTGATGAAATCAAATGCTTATTGAGTGGTGATCATATTATGGATGGATCTACAGTTGTTATTGCTCCAAAAGACGGCAATATGAACGAATACATTTCTTCGCTAAAAAAGCTTAATGATTTTTCTTTTGATTCAATAGCACCTGGTCATGGTAATTACATTGATAATCCTTACGAAATTATTGAGTGGACTATTCAACACAGGCTAAATAGAGAAGAAAAAGTTTTCAAGAAGCTTTCTAAGCTTGGAGCTACTGGAATTAATCGTCTGTTAATTTCAGTTTATAACGATGTCAATCCAAAACTACTTCCTATTGCAAAATGGAGCCTTGAAGCACATCTGATAAAACTTATTGAGGACGAAAGAGTTGTTCTGGAAAAAGGAAAATATAGGTCTTTAGAAGATTAAGAGCATTTGTAATATCTTCCTGTATCTCCTCCAATATCAGGCTCGCACTTAATTTTTAACTCATCCTCATCTTCTTCAAGCTTAATTTCTTCTTCTTTTTTTGGCACTAATTTGAGTTGATTTTCTTTATTTAATCTTTCTTCTTCAATTTGGGCTTCAATGGAAGCACTTGTTCTATCGACGCAATCAAAGTAATCATCTCTGTTGAGGTATTCATGCTTGTCTTGTCTTGAAACCATCCTTGGACCATTATCTGGATTCTGCATGCATGATGTTTGCACATAACCTATTTTATTTTCGCCAACGATATCTGCAAGAGGATCATTGTTGGGAGCTGAGGAGCAAGAGAAAAGAAATATTATCGATAAAGAAAAAATGACAGCTAATCTATTCATAAACTTTTTTTATTATTTATAAGATCAGACACCACAGCAGGCTCAGCAAGTGTTGTCGTATCACCTAAGTTTTCGAAATCACCTTCAGCAACTTTACGTAATATTCTTCTCATAATCTTGCCTGATCTAGTTTTTGGTAGACCGGGAGCATTTTGAATTAAGTCAGGTTTTGCAATAGGACCAATTTCTTTGCCAACAAAGTTTCTTAATTCTGCTGATAACTCATCTGAAAATTCTTCACCTACCATTAAAGTAACAAAAGCGTATATGCCTTGTCCTTTTATTGGGTGCTCAAAGCCCACCACAGCAGCTTCAGCTACAACTGGATGCAGAACAAGCGCACTTTCAACTTCAGCTGTTCCAAGCCTATGCCCAGAAACATTAAGAACATCATCGACTCTTCCAGTAATCCAAAAGTAACCATCTTCATCCCTTTTTGCACCGTCACCTGTAAAGTAAATATTGCTATAGGTTGAAAAATAAGTATCAATCATTCTCTGGTGATCGTTATAAACACTTCTAATTTGACTGGGCCATGAAGACTCAATCACCAGATTACCCGATGCTTCTCCTGACTGCTTAGTACCATTCTCATCATACAGCTCAGGTCTTACACCAAAAAATGGTAATGTTGCAGAGCCTGGTTTTGTTGGCGTAATGCCTGCAATCGGAGAGATAAGGACTGAACCAGTTTCTGTTTGCCACCATGTATCAATAACTTCACAAGATTTATTTCCTACAACTGAGTAATACCAGTCCCATGCCTCAGGATTTATTGGTTCACCGACAGTACCCAGAACTTTAATCGATTTTCTCGAGGTACTTCCAACAAATTCATCTCCTAGAGACATCAAAGCTCTTATGGCAGTTGGGGCAGTATAAAAAATATTTATTTCATGCTCATCGCATATTTCCCAACATCTGGATGCAGTTGGATATGTAGGCACGCCTTCAAACATAAGTGAAGTAGCCCCATTTGATAAGGGACCATAAAGAATATAAGTATGTCCAGTAATCCAGCCAACATCTGCTGTGCACCAATATTTATCATTTTCGTTGAATCCAAATAAATACTTAAAAGAGATATGTGCTCCTAAAAGATATCCAGCCGTTGTGTGTAAAACTCCTTTTGGCTTTCCCGTTGATCCAGATGTGTAAAGAATAAAGAGTGGATCTTCAGAATCCATCGGCTCAGGCTCGCAAACATCATCAACTTTATCTTTTAGTTCATGAAACCAAAGATCTCTATGCTCAAACCAATTAATTTTTCCACCAGTTCGGTTAACAACGATGACATTCTTAACATCAGGGCAATTTATTAGGGCTTCATCAACATTATCTTTTAAAGGAACCTTTTTACCGCCTCGAACACCTTCATCAGCAGTAATTACAATTCTACAATCAGCATCCAAAATTCTATCCTTTAAAGATTCTGGAGAAAATCCACCGAAAACAACTGAGTGGATCGCACCAATTCTTGCACATGCAAACATTGCAAATGCAGCTTCAGGAATCATCGGCATATAAATACAAACTCTGGAGCCTTTTTTAATTTGAAGTGTTTTAAGGATATTTGCAAACCTGCAAACCTCAGAGTGTAATTCTTTGAAAGTTATTTCTTTAGAGTTTCCTGGCTCATCACCTTCCCAAATTAAGGCAACCTTATCGCCATTTTTTTCAAGGTGTCTATCAATACAGTTGAGCGTTATGTTTGTTTTTCCTCCAACAAACCATTTAGTTTCCTGGAATTCAGAATTATGCACCTCTTTAAAATCTTCAATCCATGAAATATTTTCTTTTGCCAGATCGCCAAAGAATTTTTCAGGATTCTCAATTGACTCTTTATATAGACTTAAGTATTCATCAAAATCTTTTATATGCGGATTTGAAAATCCGGGATTAGGATTATAAATTTCTTGTGTCATCTTAAAGAATAGATGGTTGGGGATTTATAAAAGTCTTTCCTTTTGGATTGGACATAATTTTTGTAACCAACATCTCATAATCTTCTTCATTTTCTTCGAAGTTTATGTCAGCAGCATTAACTATCAGAACTGGCGCTTTTTCATAGTCTAAAAAGAATCGGGAATAAGCTTCATTGATTTTTGTTAAGTATTCATTAGTAAGATATTGTTCGTATTCATTACCTCTTTTATCAATTCTTCCCATCAATACTTCAACAGGTGCTTGAAGATAAATGACCAGATCTGGTGTGGGCGAGTCAAGAGTTAAGTGTTCGTAAACTTTGTCATAAAGCTTCATTTCCTCTGCCGATAAGACCACTTCAGCAAACAGTCTATCTTTCTCCAATATAAAATCAGCAACCCTAACTGGTTCAAACAAGCTTCTCTGTTTCAACTCTTCCATTTGCTGAACTCTTTGAAATAAGAAGAATAATTGAGCAGCGAGCGCAGACTGTGTTGGATTTTTATAAGATGCTTCTAAAAAGGGGTTTTCAGCTGGCATTTCAAGCAAAATGTCATAGTTAAAAGATTTTGCAAGCTTATTTGCCAGGGTAGTTTTTCCAACCCCAATTGGCCCTTCAACAGCAATATATTTAGGTAAAGGGTCTTCTTTATATGCTAATTTCATAAAATATATAAAAATTAGATTATCTTAATTCTTCAGAAAATCCAAATTCTTTTCCCTCACCCTTTCTTGGGTTGAAATTTCCATCACCTTCTGCAATTTTTCTTACTTTTCCAATCATTTTTTCCTTGGATTTAGCATCTGCATGCTGAAAGCTTGTCCACCACTTCCCGAGATCTGATTTATCTTTTGAGGCCATCTCTCTGATTAAGAGGAAATCATATCCAGCTCTAAATCTTGGATGCTTAATTATCTTATTAGGATTATTTTTTAATCTATCATTTAATTTTAATTGCAAATACCAGATGTCTTTTATGTAGCTAGAGAATTTTCTTGGGATGGCAGTAATTCTTTGCTGTTCAGCGATAATAGAGTCCATAGATCTAAAAAATTTTCTAACATTAATCCCGTTATCAAAAGAGCATCTTTCAATTAACCTTGGCCATAAGATTGCTGCAAGAAGGAAACCTGGAGTAATAGATTTACCATCTCTATACCTTTTATCAGTATTTTTGAATGATTCATCATAAACTTTGTTTCCAGAATACTTTTTTTCTAAGTTAAGCAGATATTTTGCAATACCAAAAGATTGAAGTTTTTTATAATTTTCATATCCATGCCCATTCAAAAAGATTTTACAGAACTCATCAAACAATCTTGCATTAGAGATGTTGCCTAAAAGGTCTCCTTTTTCATAAATAGCTTCTTTTACTTTGCTATCTAGTTTGAAATTAAGTTTAGTTGCAAACCTTATAGCCCTTAGACTTCTCACTGGATCTTCTTCAAATCTATATAAAGGATCTCCTATAGAAATTATTTTCTTTTCTTTAACGTGTTGAGCGCCATCATGGAAGTCTTTAAAAGTATTACTTATTGGACAAAAGTAAATAGCATTTATTGTGAAATCTCTTCTATTGCAATCATCCTCAATATTACCCCAGATATTGTCTCTGATTATTTTCCCAGCATCATCCTTGATGAGATCATTTTCTATAGTTGTACTATTTTTATTGAGACCAGCTCTAAATGTTGCAACTTCTATTATCTGCTTTCCTTTATATATATGAACTAACTGAAATCTTTTCCCAATAATTCTTGAAGCTTTAAAAATTTTCCTAATTTCTTTTGGCTCAGCATTAGTCGCGATATCAAAATCCTTTGGTTTAATATTGGCTAACAAATCTCTGACACAACCACCAACAAGGTAAGCTTCATAGTTATGATCTTGAAGCTTATTGATAATCTCTACAGCAAAAGGACTTATGCTTTTCCAATCCTTAGAGCTAACAGGCGATTTGTTGCTGTTGATTTTTTTAAAGAGATTCTTAATTATCAAGTTTATAAATTTTCTAAGAGATCTTGGTATTCCTCTTTTTTAAGACGTGGGCCAAATGTTTGTACTATTTTTGAAGCTGCTAAGTTAGCAAATGCGCCGCATTCATGAAGCTCTTTACCGCTCAGCATTGCATGCATAAATGCACCTGCGAACATGTCGCCAGCTCCGTTTGTATCAATTGCCTCAACCTCAAACCCATTACTTTTAATAACATCTCCATCAGTAATAATAAAACTGCCATTAGGCCCATCAGTAATTACGGTAGTGAAATCTTTTTCTTTTAAAACTTCTATTGCGTCATCTATGTTATCGGTTTCGGTAAGAGCCAATGCCTCGTCATGATTACCAAAAACGAAGTCGATTCCATATGAAAGTATTTTTTCAAACTTCTCTCGAAAACCATGAACAATGCCATCATTTGATAGAGATAATGCTTTTTTAGTTCCGAAACCCACTAAAGAATCAAGAGATTTTGTAACAGAGTTAAAGTTAGAATCGCTGGTTACCATATAGCCTTCTATGTAGAAGATTTTAGATTTTTGAAGATACTCAAAATTTATATCTTTCTCACTTAAATGCTCACTAATTCCAAGGGTGCTGCACATAGTTCTTGCTGCATCAGGGGTAACAAGAACAAGACATTTTCCTGTTGGAGTATTTTGATCATTCGAGCTAATACCAATGTGATCAATTCCAGCCTCTGATAGACTTTTTAGGTATTTATTACCATCTTCATCATCATTCAATTTACAAACATGATGACAGGAAGAGCCGAAATAAGATGCAGCAACTAATGAATTGGTAGCAGAGCCACCACAGTCAATAACTGACTCAAGATTTAATAGCAAAAGCTTATCCAATATAGCATTTTGCTCTTCTCTTGATTGAATAACCATCTCATCTGGCTTCATACCAATTTCGTCAAGAAAATCTTGCTCAATCTTAAACTGAGTATCAACCAATGCATTACCTATTGCCGCTATATCATGTGCCATATATCACCTTTACCTTATTTATTACCTCATCAAGAATCTTTTTAGTATGCTTTGTTGAGATAAATCCAGCTTCATATTTTGATGGAGCAAAGTATATACCTTGATTTAGACAGTCTTTAAAAAAACTTTCAAAATACTTATCGCTCGATGCGCTTACATCATCAAAGTTATTTGGAAATTCATCTGTGAAGAAGAATCCAAACATTCCACCAATTTGATTAAAAGAGAAGGGTATTTCTTTTTTAAACATCTCATTTTTAATATTTGTTAATAGATAGCTGGCATTTGCCTCAAGCTCATCATAAGGATTTATTTTTATAAGCTCATTAATGAGACATTTTCCAGCAGCAACTGCTAGAGGATTGCCTGAAAGAGTACCTGCCTGATAAACGGGTCCTTCTGGTGCGAGAAAGTTCATTATTTCGGCCTTGCCACCAAATGCTCCTACAGGAAGGCCTCCACCTATAACTTTTCCTAAAGCAGTTAGGTCTGGCGTGATTCCATATAATTCTTGAGCTCCTCCTAAAGATACTCGAAAGCCTGTCATTACCTCATCAAAGATTAATACCGAACCGCTTTCATATGTTTTGGTCCTCAGAGTTTCTAAAAAATCTTTATCTCCGGGAATAAAACCCATATTTCCAGCAATTGGTTCAATTATGACTGCCGCAAGCTCACTTTTAATTGACTCAAAGACTTCTAAAAAAGCATTTATGTCATTGTAGGGGACACTTATGGTATGTCTTGCAAGTTCTTCAGGTATACCTGGAGAGTCGGGTAGCCCAAAAGTCGATACTCCTGAACCTGCTTTTATAAGAAGAGAATCTACATGACCATGATAACAGCCAGTAAATTTAATAATTTTATTGCGACCTGTATATCCTCTAGCCAACCTTATGCAGCTCATTGTTGCTTCTGTTCCAGAATTTACCATTCTAATTTTTTCGATTGAGGGCATTATCGTTCTTATTAACTCGCCTATAGATGTTTCTGCTTCTGTTGGAGCTCCATAACTTGTTCCTAAGTCAGCCTGATCCTTGATTGCTTTTATTATTTTTGGATTACTGTGACCTAAAATCATTGGACCCCAAGATCCAATAAAGTCTACATAATCATTTCCGTCAACATCATGAAGATATGCCCCAGAGGCGCTCTTAATAAAAATAGGAGTACTATTAACATTCCCAAATGCTCTTACAGGTGAATTTACACCCCCAGGCATTACCGATTTTGCTTTATTAAAAAGAGACTTAGATTTATTCGTTTTACTCAAAATTAAAGTTGTTTACAAAAAAGCTTGCTGATTTAGCAATATCTTGTGAGTTAAAAATAGCATTACTTAAAGCAATCATATCAAAATTTAGCTCCGCAACCTCGTGAAAGTTTTTATTACTTATTCCACCAATAATTGCTTTATTAGAAACATTAAACTTATTTATTAGGTCTAAGTCACTTTTTTCAATTGGAATTGCTTCCTTCTTTGTTAAAGACTGAGAGAAGGCACCAAATGAGACATAATTAGCACCTTCATTTATAGCTTTCTTTGCTTCTTCAATTGATGATTTACAGGTTTTACCAATAATAAGATTTTTGTATTTATTCCTAACAGCATGAACTGATAAATCGGATTTGCCTAAATGGACGCCATCTGCCCCTAAGTCATGAGCAAGGTGTGGATAATCATTTATGATAGTAATCCCTTCTTTCTTTTTAATTTCTTTGATAAGAACTGAGAAAAAATCTTTCAGCTCTCTCGTTATTTCCTCTTTATAGCGGATTTGGAATATCTTTATCCCACAACCAAGACATATATTGATATCATGCAAAAGTTTTGTTTCATCAAACTTTGGAGGAGTTACTGCATAAATACCCTTTAATTTATCTTTAGCATCAATCACGATATAAAATATAACAGAATAGAAATGGATAAAATATTAATTCTTTTTTCAACAACTGATGGCCACACTGTTTCGATATGTAATCGAATTGCAGAAGTCTTATCTATTAATGCATCAGTCACAATTACCAGCCTCGAAGATTGTTCAGAGCTTGAGATAAAGAGTGCTGATAAAGTCTTAGTTGGTGCAAGCATCCGTTATGGAAAGCATAATAAAAGACTTTTTATTTTTTCTAAGAAATATAAAAGTATTTTAGATTCAAAAGAGAATGCTTTTTTTAGTGTTAATGCAGTAGCAAGAAAACCAGAAAAATGTGATCCAGAAACAAATCCATATTTAATTAAATTTATGAAGCAATCAGCTTGGCAGCCCAAAAAATTGGGCGTTTTTGCGGGCAAGATTGATTATCCAAAGTATAAGTTTTTTGATAAACATATGATTAGATTTATTATGTGGATTACAAATGGACCAACAGATATTAATGAATCATTTGAATTTACAGATTGGTCAAAAGTGGATGATTTTGCAAAAGATATATTTCATTAAGTGATATTGTTTTTATTGAAACTAATACTATTAATTTATTAAGATAACGCTATGAAACAAAATACATCTATCAACGTCACAGAAAGTGCGCAGAAAAGGATTCAGAATCTGCTTCCAGAATATGAATCAAATGCTTTCCGCGTTTATGTCACGGGAGGAGGTTGCTCCGGCTTCCAATATGGTTTTAAGTTTGATTCAGAAGAAGCTTTCGATGATGATGTAATTGATTTTGGCCATTTCAGAGTTTTATTAGATTCTCTTTCATATCCATATTTGTATGGCTCTGAGCTTGACTACGTTGAAGATCTCTCAGGCGCTAAATTTATTATTAAAAACCCTAACGCCAAGACCACATGCGGATGTGGTGAATCTTTTACCGTCTAGGTTCAACCAATAAACCTCTTTTCAAATAAGCTAGATAAGCAAAAGCTGCAGATTCTACAAATTTTGAAGGGATAAAATGGTCTGTAAATCTTAAAGATGATCCAATATTTTTCTCCAGTCTTTCCATGAGGAATTTATTTTTGGTACCACCACCATGCAGCAATATCTCCACAGGCATATCACAAGAACGGCAAAAATCAGATATACACAAAGCGGTTAGCTCGCTTAGAGTTGCCAATAGATTTTCAGGCTTATTTGATTCAAGTTCATCAAGATTATAGTAAAAAGATTTATCATCTGCTCTGGGATAGCTTTTAGTGCGGATTTTATCGAGCAAGCTATTTAAAAGCCTTTGATCTATTTGTCCTGTAGCTGCAATCTTTCCATCTTCATCATATGGCATCCCAAAGTCACGCATTGCGACTAAATCTATTAAACAGTTACCAGGTCCGACATCTGAAGCTACTTTAATATCTTCTCCATCCAAGTAAGTACCATTAGATATTCCTCCAATATTGAAAATAGCTTTTCTTTTGTTTGATTCAGCAAAAAGATATTTATGGAATTCTGGAACGAGCGGCGCACCCAAACCTCCTTTTTGCATGTCATAGTTTCTAAAATCATGAATTACTTTAATTCCAACTTCATCAGCTAGAAATTGAGCGCATCCGATTTGATAGCTTCGCTCAGTGTCATGAAACATAGTTTGTCCAGGAAAACCTATTGCAGATATTAAAGATGTATCAATTTCTTCTAACAAGTTTTTAATTAGCTTCACAGAGCTCTTATTTAAGCTCTCCTCAAGCTCAAGCACAATTTCGTCATCTTCTTTGTTCTTAAAGCCTTTTTTAATAGCTTCCTCATATTTTGACTTGTAGTTTTTTTCAAGATTGTTTGATTTTGAGTGTATAAGTTCAAATCCATTACTGAAATCCACCACACACCCATCAATTGAATCAGCGCTTGTTCCGGTCATTAACCCAATAAAATATTTACTCATAACCTACTTCATTACTTTCTAAGTCAAAAACTTTTAACGCCTCTTTACTTTCTTGGACAATAGCTTTGAAACCCTCTAGCTTAGACTGATCAATTGGCTTAGCTGATGGTAGTTCTACTTTAACTGGATCAGTCCTTTTATCACCAATTCTAAATTCATAATGTAGATGCGGTGCAGTTGCCAATCCAGAATCACCCACAAAAGCAATGATTTGACCCTGAGAGACTTTGGTGCCGACTTTTATTTTTGATTCAAACTTTTCCAAGTGGGCATAAAGAGTTGATATATTTCCGCCATGACGGATCTCTAAAGTCCTTCCATAACCACTTTTCCATCCGGCAAAGGAAATAACACCCTCGCCTGAGGCCTTAATTGGAGTATTTCTTCTAGCTGCATAATCTACTCCGTTATGTGCCTTAATCTTATGGAGTATTGGATGCATCCTGTTTGGATTGAAGTGAGAACTAATATAAGCAAAATCTAATGGCGCTCTTAAAAAAGCTTTTTTTACATTCTTACCATTTTCATCAAAATATTGCTTTCCAAGCTCATCATCAAAATATCTCTGGGCAGTATATCTCTGACCATTATTAATGAATTCAGCGAAAATTATGTCGCCGCTAGAAATCTTTTCTCCTTCTGAATAGTCAGTTTCATAAATAACTGAAAAAGTATCTCCATTTCGAACATCAAATATGAAATCAATATCCCAGCCAAAAATAAAAGCGAAGTCCATAATAATACTGTCCGGCATATTTGCTTTTAGACCAGACTCATAAAAAGAGCTTTGAATCTCTCCCATGCTAATTGATTTAAGTTTTTCAACTTCTTTTACAATCTTTTCAATTGAAATATCTTCTCCTATATCGACCATTATGCTATTCAAGATATCTTTTTTGATTTCAATTCTATTTATCTCATCATTAAGGAAAGAAAACTTAATTTCATCACCAGGTCTAATATTTCTTAGCTCATTACTTCTATCAAGCTTAAGAATTTTATAAACAGTATTTAAAGGCACTCTATAGTCTTCAAAAATAATTGATAAATTTTCTCCATCTTTCACTTCGTGGATCGCGGATGTTTCCACTCTTTCAAGCTCAGGTTTAAAAAGCTCTTCAATAAATACATCTTCAATTGGCGGAGCTTCATTATTCTTGCGATCGACGCTTAGAAGAATAATTAAAAAGGCTGCAATTAGAAATGCCAACACAACATACTTAAATGATATTCTTTTGTATTCAATCATCAGTCTTCTAAATTGAGTATTTCGGCATTGCCACCAAAAGCAACTGTATTTTTAGTTATCGATCTCTCATCAACAAATTGGAGTAAGTAGTTTGGGCCACCAGCCTTGAATCCAGTCCCTGATAAACCAGTTCCTCCAAATGGTTGAGAGCCGACAACAGCACCCACAATATCTCTATTAATATAAGTATTTCCAGCAATAGATTTATTTATGATGTCGTCTGCCTTTGATTCAATTCTAGAATGGACACCCATGGTTAAACCATATTGTTTATTCTTAAGAGCAGTTAGAATTTGATCAAGCTCATCAGTTTTGTATTTGATGACATGAAGTATCGGTCCAAACTTTTCTTCATTTATATCATCAATCGAATTTAATTCAATCAAGGTAGGCGAAACAAAATTACCATCAGGAGCTTGATTATGGCTAAAAACTTGATATCCATTGTTTGAACATTCTGAAATATATTCAAGAAGCATATTTCTTGATCTTTCATCGATAATTGGACCCACATCACAGTGGAAGTCTTCGGGATTACCAACAGTGAGTTCAGCCATTGCATCTTTAATCATCTCTACCAGATCATCAAAAATACTCTCATGAATAATTGCTAACCTCAAAGCAGAACATCTTTGCCCAGCACTATTAAAGGAAGATCGCATTATGTCATCGACAACCTGCTCATGAAGAGAGCTGGAATCTATAAACATTGCATTAAGGCCACCAGTTTCAGCAATTAAAGAAGAGATAGGGCCATCTTTTTTAGCCAACTGGAGATTAATTTTCTTTGCAGTTGCTGAGGATCCCGTAAAGGCAACTCCAGAAATGTGATCAAATGAAATTAGTTTTGAACCTATTGAGCCATCTCCCTGAATTAATTTTAATGCAGATTTTGGTACACCATTTTTATAAAAAAGCTCAATCATCATGGTCGCAATGATTGGAGTATGCTCAGACGGCTTTGATATAACTGAATTTCCTGTTACAAGAGCCGCGGCTATTTGGCCTGCAAAAATGGCAAGCGGGAAATTCCATGGGCTGATGCACACAAAAGTACCTTTTGACTGGTAGAAAAGTTGATTAGATTCACCTGTTGGACCATTGAGGTTGTTGGGTTCGCTTAAAAGACTTTTAGCATTGTCTGCATAATATCTAAGAAAATCGACTGCCTCCCTAATTTCATCATAGGAATCTTTGTATGTTTTCCCGGCTTCATGAATTAAGTAATATAAGAATTTTGTAGAATCTTTCTCTAAATTATCAGCAATTCTATAAAAGATATCTGCTCTCTCGCTAACAGGAGTATTTTTCCATTCAGTGCATTGTTGGAAATTTAATTCATTTGCTATATCTGCAAAAGAACAATCCCCAATCTCATTTCCATTAGCTATTGAGTATCGTTTCTCATTTTTAGATTCATTAATTTCGCTACAAAAGTTTTTTGCCTCAACTTTTAAATTATCAAATTTCAAAAGGTCAGATTTTAAGTCAAGTAGATTCTTAGGTTCGCTTAAGTCATATCCAGATGAATTAACTCTTGGAGAGAAGATATCTGATGGGTTTACTATTTTTTCATGTTGAAGTTTATCAATAGCTTTTTTTACAGATTTAACTGGATCTTCTGCTAGATCATCTGGACTCACTTCTGGATTAAGTAAGTTATTCACAAATGAGCTGTTAGCACCATTTTCAAGCAGTCTTCTTACTAAATATGGGAGCAGATCTTTATATGGACCAATGGGTGCATATATTCCGGCGGAAGGTATTCCTCCTAGAACCTTATCTGCAGACTTATAAAGTAGCTCTCCCATTCCAAAAAGTCTTTGGAATTCATATTCTTTCTCTTCGGCCATAAAGTAAATCGAGGCTATAGAATGAGCATTATGAGTAGCAAACTTAGGCTTCAGATTATCTGAGCCAAGAAGCTTTGAGGCAATAAATAAATAGTTAAGGTCAGTAAGACTTTTATTAACAAGGACTGGGAACCCCTCATGACCTCCGGCTTGAGAGAATTTTATTTCTCCATCCCAATAAGCGCCTTTTGTCAGCCTGACATGCATTTTTTCTCTTTTAGAGCACAACTCATTCGCCCAATTGACAACATTTGATGCTCTCTTCCCATAAGCTTGAATAGCAAAACCCAATCCATTCCAATCATTTATTCTTTTACTCATAGCAACTTCTTCAATCAAATCTTGACTTATAGAGAGCCTGTGTTGTTCTTCAGCATCAATTGTTATCTCTACATCATTTTGATATGCGAGGTTAACTAGGCTTAGGATTGAGTTGAGGATCTCTTTTTTTGTTAATTCATATTTGAGAGTTTCGTATCTTGGATGAAGTGCTGAAAGCTTTATTGATACTCCATGATTGATTCCAAACTCTCTATTAAGTTTAGCAACCCTTTCAATCGCCTCAACATAAGAATTATAGAAACCTTCTGCTTGTGATTTAGTTCTTGCAGCTTCACCAAGCATATCAAAGCTGTGGATGGACTTTTTCAGATTTGAACTTTTGATAACAGAATCAAAATCATTTCCCATTACAAATTCTTTGCTCAAGATCTGCATTGCAGTCGTGATTGCTTGCCGCACAGAAGTCTCTCCAGTTTTTTGTGTCAGTTTGCCTATCCACTCAAGCGGATTATCAAATAATGCTCTTGGAGGCTGAATAACTTTACCTGCAATTAGTAAGCCCCAAGTAGCTGCATTAACGAATAAGCTATCTGCCTGATTAATATGATCTACCCAATTTGAGTTTGTAATCTTTTCAGATATTAGTTCATCTTTTGTGTTGTCATCTGGGATTCTTAGAACAGATTCAGCAAGACACATTAAGGCAACGCCTTCATCATTTGTTAAACCATACTCACTTAGAAATTTATCTAGTAGTGTTCTGCCTGACTTATTTTTCCTACACTCAGTGATTATTTTTTTTGTTGCTGAAAAGATTTCTTTCTCTTTAGAGTTATCAAATTCACTTATTAAATATTTAGCAATTTCCTTATCTGAATGGAATTTTGTGAAATCTTTCATAAAGTTATTTTATACTATGATGGAGAAAAATTTTTATGAAAGAATCTCTTGAATTAATAAAGCGAGGCATCGATGAGGTCTTAACTGAAGACGACCTTATTTCAAAACTTAAATCTAAAAAACAACTAACTGTTAAAGTTGGATTTGACCCAACTGCACCCGATCTTCATCTTGGCCACACTGTGATCTTAAATAAGATGAGGCACTTCCAAGACCTCGGTCATAAGGTAGTTTTTTTAATCGGAGATTTTACTGGAAGAATAGGGGACCCATCTGGCAAAAACAAAACACGTCCATCACTTGATAAAGAGGAACTTGAAAAAAATGCTAAAACTTACTCTGATCAAGTATTTAAAATCTTAAATAAAGATTTAACAGATATCAGATTTAACTCTGAGTGGTGTGAAGATCTGGGTGCCGATGGAATTATTGGGCTTGCATCAAAATATAATTTAGGCCGTATGCTTGAAAGAGATGATTTTTCGAAACGCTACAAAGCAAATCAACAAATTGCCATTCACGAGTTTTTATATCCTTTAATTCAGGCTTATGACTCAATCGCTTTAAAGGCAGATGTGGAAATGGGCGGGACTGACCAAAAATTTAATCTTCTTGTGGGAAGAGAGCTGCAAAGGGCATTTGATCAAGAGCCTCAAGTTTGTATAACTCTTCCTATTTTAGAAGGCTTGGATGGAATTAATAAAATGTCTAAATCTTTAGATAATTATGTTGGTATCAATGAAGATCCTGATGAAATGTTCGGCAAAATTATGTCAATTTCTGATGATTTGATGTGGAGATGGTTCGAATTACTGAGTTTTAGGCCAATAAATGAGGTAAATGAGCTTAAAAAAGAGGTGAAATCGGGTATGAACCCTCGAGATACTAAGATTTTGCTTGCTGAAGAGATAATTGAGCGATTTCATTCCAAAGAAGATGCTGAAAATGCAAAAAATACTTTTCTTGATAGATTCCAAAAAGGGGCAAAGCCAAAAGATATAGAAACGTTCTCAATTTCTTTGGATGATGACATTGCGATTGGGAACTTGCTTAAAGAATCTGGACTAGTTCAGAGCACGTCGGAAGCGATGCGTTTAGTTAAACAAGGAGCAGTAAAAATTAATGATGAAAAAATTTATGACCCAAAACTCAGTATTGAAAAAAATCAAGAGTTACTTGTCCAAGTTGGCAAGAGAAGATTCTTAAAAATTAAAACCTAATTATTTCTTAGAAATTTCATTTAGAGCAAATCCATATATTTCAGATATTGCTTCAATCTGTTTTGATCGAGGAGTACCTGCACCATGTCCAGCTCGATCTTCAATTCTAATTAAAATTTTATTTTCACAACCTTGAGCTTCTTGAAGACGGGCTGCAAATTTATATGAGTGGGATGGCACAACACGATCATCTCTGTTAGAAGTAAAAACTAAAGTAGTTGGATAACATACTCCATCTTGAATATTGTGATAGGGCGAATACTCATACAAATTTAAAAAAGCATCTTTTTCATCTGGTGATCCATAGTCGCTTGTCCACGCCCAGCCAATTGTAAACTTATGAAATCTCAGCATATCCATAACTCCAACTCCTGGTAAAGCCACTTTGAATAACTCAGGATTTTGAAGCATAGTTGCTCCAACTAAAAGTCCACCATTTGATCTTCCCTCAATTGCAGTTGTCTCTGGAGAACCAATTCCAGTTGCATGTAAAAATTTTGCAGCATAGGCAAAATCATCAAAGACATTTTGCTTGTTAAAGAGCATCCCATCCTCATGCCATTTTGCTCCATACTCAGAACCACCTCGCAAACTTGCAACTGCAACAACGCCACCTTGATTCATCCAAGATAGAAATCTTTTACTAAACCCAGGAAGAATTGAGATATCAAAACCTCCATATCCATAAAGCAACACTGGTGTATTTTCATCAACATTAATATTACTTAAACTACTGATATGCAGTGGTATTTTCGTTCCATCTTTTGATTCATAAAACCATAATTTTGTCTCATAATCATCTACATTATGATCTGCTAGTCGCTCTTCCCAAAAAACATCGTAAGAGAAATCTTCCATATTTATCTTGTAGATTTTTGTCGGGGTAACGTAGTTAGAAAAATTAAAGTAAGTTTCTTTATTATCTATTCCGCCACCAAATCCGCTTATTGTTCCAGCTAGCTCAAAATTGAGATCATTCAGATGATTTCCATTCATGTCGAAGAATTTAATTTTTGAAATGGTATCTACCAGATAATTAATAACTATTTTTTCATTGACTATATTGACAGAACGAATTGCAAAATCAGATTCACTAATTACGTCATTCCAAACGTAAGATCCGTTTTTAATTGTTAGCGCTGAAACTTTTCCATTAGGAGCATTTTCTGTTGAGTAGAAAAATAGAACATCATCTTTGCTTGTTATGTATCCATACTCACCAATTAGCTCATCGATGACTGGAATGAAATTTTCAGAATCATTAGATTTAATATAGATTCTATTTTTTTCTTCTGTCCCATCACTGATCGAAAGAATTTTATGAGCATTATTTTCGGAGATCGAAATCGACCAACCCCATCTGGGCTGGTCAGGATTTTCATAAATTAGCTCATCTTCATCTTGTGATGTACCTAATTTATGAAACATTAATTTTGGTTGTTCATTTATATCTGCTAACAACTCATCTGTTGGCTCAGAATATTTTTGATAATAAAAACCTGAATTATTTTTTTCCCAAACGGCTCCAGAAAATTTTGACCAATTAATCGTTTCCTCTAAAAGCTCTCGAGTCTCTATGTTCATAATTTTCCAAATGCGCCAATCTGATCCTCCATCCGAAACTGAATATGCGATCCATTTTCCATCTGGACTAATGCTAGTTCCGCCCAAAGAGAATGTTCCGTCATCTGAAAATGAATTTGGATCAATTAATACTTCTGCCCCACATTCTTCAAGGCAGTCTTTCATCATTAATTTGCTATGCTGCCAATCACCCTCATTAAAATAGTAAAAAATTCGATCATTTTGCACATATGGAGTACTAATTGACTCCCCATCCCATACTTTTTCTAAATCTTTACCAATTTTTCGAGTAAAAGGACCTTTTTTTAGGTATTTTTCAGTAAATTTGTTCTGATTTTGCTCCCAAGCGGTAGATTCAGGCGATGTGAAGTCCTCAAGCCACCTATATTGGTCCTCAACTGTTACTCCGAAGATCTCCTCAACAGTGCCATCTTTCCTAGATTCTGGGTAATTTTCATCATTATTCATATTTGAGCAACCTGCTACAAAAATAAAGGTTATAAAGTAGATACGGGATAGTTTCATGTATACAATATCTTATCAATAAATTAGAGGTAAAAACATGAATCAATTCATTGCAGCATGGGAATTTGCGCTTAAAAACTTTCAATATCTATTTTTACTAGTTTTACCAGTAATGGTGAGTGAAATGCTAGTCGCATATTTATTAATACCTATTGATGGAATGGATCCAATGGATATAAGCGAGTATATGTCCGGAAACGTAGCAAGCATTATGATAGTTTCACTTATTGCTATTGTGCTCAGTGTATCTCTTACTGGCGGATTGATGGTTGCTTATCAATCAATTATGTCGCAAGAGGCCTCTAATCCAATAAATGCATTATCTGCTGGGTTTAAGAAATTCTTTCCATTGCTTGGAGCAACTATTCTTTCATCCTTATTGATTGGCTTGGGAGCAATCCTTTTAATACTTCCTGCCTTTTATTTTATGGGACGTGTTTACCTTTTCCCAGCATATATTATGTTTGAAGATAAGGGCGTTATGGATTCTCTTAGAGCTTCATGGGAAGCAACCGATGAACACGGAACAACCCTTTTCTTTTTAACCTTTATATTTTTTGTACTTACTCTTGTAGCGGGCTCATTAATGTCAGGTGTAATATTCGATGGCAATCCAGTTGCAGGAACTATTGGGGCAGGGCTTGTAGAGTATGTTTGCATTCTCCCCTGGATGTACATCTACTTTAGCCTATATAAATCTATAAAGAGCTAAACGTATTGTTGTGATTGCATTTGGAGGGTAAAATGCTCCTTCCAATTTAATTGGGTCTGTAGCTCAGCTTGGTTAGAGCGCACCCCTGATAAGGGTGAGGTCGGTGGTTCGAGTCCACCCAGACCCACCATCTTTTTCAAACCTGATACAAAAAGTTTCTTCTTAGCCACACTTACATAAATTTTTTCGAGTAAAATCTATACCGTTATGCACAGATTTTTTTATTTTTTAACTTTCTTCTTTTCGATAACTCTTCTATCGCATCCAAATTCTTCTATTGAGAAGTATCCTGACGAAATGGCACATGCTCCAACACCTCTGCCAGATAGAGTAGTCTTAACTTGGAATGATGATCCTGCAACAACCCAAGCAGTAACATGGAGAACTGATACATCTATCGAAGTGGGGCTTGCACAGCTTGCTATAGCAAATGCAAATGGGAGGGCGCTTAAGCCAGATGAGTTTAAAGCAGAAACAAGTTACTTCGAGAGTGATATAAATGATGCTCATTACCATAGTGTTACTTTTAAGAATCTTCAACCCAATACTCTATATGCTTATAGAGTTGGAGATGGAGTAAATTGGACAGAGTATTATCACTTTAAAACTGCAAGCTCTTCAGAAGATCCCTTCAGTTTTATTTATTTCGGTGACGCACAAAATGAAGTGAGAACTCATTGGTCAAGAGTTTTTAGGGAAGCTTTTCGTGACGCACCAAGAGCTGCATTTACATTACATGCTGGTGATTTAATTGATGAACACAATATGGACTCACAATGGGGTGAATGGCATCAGGGTCCTGATTGGGTAAATGGAACAATTCCTGTAATAGCAACCCCTGGCAATCATGAATATCAAAAAGATTCTGAGACTAAAAGAATATGGACAAACAAAGATGGCCAACCTATCAATATCGAAATTGAATCTTTAAACAATGATAATCCAGAGATCTTTATTGTTGATATCGAAGACTTTCAAAATAGAACAGGAACAATAAAGATTAAAGATTCTGGAGAAATAATAGATGCTGATGAGGGCATTGAATTAATTACGGGGTACAAAAAAGAAGAACTTATAGATAAACCAATTTTGGGTGGCAAAGCTCCACTATATGATCGTCTTCAAAATCCGGATGGTATTCAAAAGGTTAGCAATCATTGGAGACCACAATTCTCTTTTCCAATCCAGAATGTTCCCGATGAACGATTAAAAGAGACTTTATACTATCTGGATTACCAAGGTGTTCGTTTTATATCGCTTGATTCAAATATTGAAATGGAGATTCAAGTAGATTGGCTTAGAAAAGTTCTAGAAGAGAATGATAATCGTTGGACAATAATTACATTTCACCATCCACTATATTCTCCTGCATCAGATCGAGATAATTTAGAAATGCGTCAACTATGGAAACCATTACTTGATGAATTTAAAGTTGATCTTGTTTTAAGCGGGCACGATCATACCTACTCTCGTACCGGCCTAATTGATGCAAAAAAAGTTGAAAATATTCCAACAGGTTATCAGCAAGCTTATGATCCAGAAATCGGCACTGTCCATGTTGTTTCAGTAAGCGGACCAAAAATGTATGAAATTACTAAAGGTTCATATGCAAAAAAGCTTGGAGAAAATACTCAGCTCTATCAAATTATAGATATTAACAAAGATAATCTTAGGTTCCGCGCATATACGGCAACGGGAAAGCTATATGATGAATTTCTTCTTAAAAAACGTAAAGATCAACCAAACTTATTGATTGAAAACAACTCTTAAAATTTTTTTTAAAACCATTTTATGTTGCAACCCATTGAAGGAAGCTGATTAGAATTAATTTCTTTGCCACCAATGAGATTGTCTATTGCATCTCTAAGATCTTTACCAGTTGGCTCAATGCCTGAATTAGGTGAGCTTTCATCAAGCCTGCCTCGATATACTAGCTGTTGCGAGCGATTAAAAAGATAGAATTCAGGTGTACATTCCGCCTTGTATTTTTTAGCTATCTCCTGAGTTGAATCAAATAAGTAGGGGAATGATAGTCCTAGGTCTTTCCATAACTCACCCATCTTATCCGGCCCGTCTTGAGGATAGTTTTCTATATCATTTGAGCTGATAGCTACCATATTAAGAATCTCAGCATAATCTCCAGCAAGACGCTTAATTTCTTGATGATAATGAATGACATATGGACAATGATTACAGATAAACATTATTAACGAAGGTTTAGCTTCATCAAGTTCATTTGAAGAAAAGTCATTGCCGCTAACTGTATTTAGAAGTTTAAACTCCTCTAAGCTAGAGCCAAGCTCTAGCATGCTTGAATATGTTAATGCCATTGAATTATTTTAAAGCATTTAAAAAAAGAATGGGCTGACCGAAGCCAGCCCGAGGAGGCTTTATAGCCAAAACTTAGTAGTGCGACTTTGTTTTAAACTTAGTTTGCCCCGATGAATTTGTTGCGCCATGATAGCCTTGGTCAGCAGGCATATAGAATGTTAGTCCTGGTAATTCATGGAATTGATGTTCATGATAGTCAGCACCTGCATCTGCAGCTCTTAAGTACACTGTATGAGTATTACCTGATGCGCCTTTAAAAGGTCCAACGGAAACTGTTCCGCTAACCTCTAAACCACTACTTGCAGATGTAACATCAATCAGAGAATCATCAAACGTTGTAACAATCTCAATCCTTCCATTGGTGTACATGCCAGTGTGGACTCCACAATGAGGATAAAGAGTTGTAGGCGTGGAGTCCGTTACTGTTAATGTATGGCTGGATTGATCCCAGCCTTCAGGGGAACCGATATTATTTGATCCGCTTGTATCATTGGCTGTAGTAGATATTTCAAATGGATGTGCAGAAAAAACGCTGTTAGCTGTTGGTTCAAATACTATAGTGTCTCCAACTCGTGCATAAATTACTAATGCAGTTGAGTCAGCATTAATCCCGTCAACTGTGTAATAAGCTGAACCACTATTTCCAACTGTATAGGTTGTTGTTCTGAAGTCTTCTACATCAGTTAGATTTGTTCTACTGCTGTTATCTGAATACCATTGAAGGGTATCAAAGATGAGTTGATCAATCTCCTCTTGTGTAGCTGTTCCTTCTAAAATACCTTCCAGTAGGGGACTTAACCAATCTCCTGCAGTTTGGGTAAAGTAAGCTTGCTCACTTTCAGAATCCACATAAACTTTTTGAAGATAAGATGACAGACCACCAGATAAATTTTCAAGCTGTGTATTAGATAGAGTGGTATCAGCTAAATCAAGATTTAGGAGAATATCTCTAATAAGAGTAGTATCTCCCAAAGACGTTTCTGTTGATGCATCTCGATTAAAGATTGCATTATTAATGGTTGATGTAGCAGTTAATGTTCCAGTGACACCCGCATATGATTGGAGGGAATTTAATGTTGTATCCAAAATAAATAACTGAGTATTAACAACAGCAGCCTTATTCGATGCTGCATCATTAATGCTTAGATACGGATCATCAAAACGAATCATAAAGTTTGGATCAATGCCAAGCTTTTCCTTTAACGAAGTGAAAGAAAACCTATCATCAATAGCAAGCATTGTACTCAATGGAGAGATAACAAAATTTTGATCAACTGTAGGGTCATTTATGATCATCGTTCGACCAACGGGGTTATTACTAATAACAGGATTAAATCCGTCTTGAGCTATAATTTTTCCAGTTACGCCCTCATCGATTTCTAATGAAAATGATCCATCAGAAGCTGTTGTTGTAATATAAGTTGCACCATTACAAGTTTCTTCATCATTTGAATTAGTTATTGGTATACAGACATCTGCAGATTGAATGTAACCATCTATTATTAAGATTCCGTCATAGTTTGAAGTTACGGGATCATCAGAAGTATCGTTCGTAACGGTAACACTAAATGATTGAGAATCCGAAGCAGTTCCATCAGATGCAGTTACGGTTAATTCATAAGTATTATCAGAGTTAGCATCGCTGGGCATTTCAAAGTCTGGCGCCGTATTAAATGTAACACTTCCAGTTGTGTTAATGCTGAATAAACTGGCGTCAGCTCCTGAAGAAATAGAAAAGGTGATTGTATCTCCGTCTGGATCTGTAGCAGTGACTAAAAATGCACCAGTTTGATTCTCTGAAACAGAATACATGGAAGTAGAATTGGTGATTGTTGGTGGATTGTTACCGTAGCCACCGCCACCGCCGCCACCGCCGCCACCATAATCGCTGCCGCCACCGCCACCACCGCCACCACAAGCAGCTATGGTTATAGTAGCTATAACAACTAAAATGTTTTTAAAAATTGATCTATACATATAAGCCTCCTAAACAAATATTTATAGAGAAAATTTCCCTTTAAGTTTTTTATATTCGTAATACTGGGCGTTCGAGATATGTAAGATTTAAGCGTGCCCGCTCTAAATCAAGATCCTGACAAGGCAGTAATAAATTAATTTATGGCTCAAAAAATAAATTTCAAGCCATAAATTATAAAAAAGATGGATTAATTTAGATCAAATCTGTCAGCATTCATAACTTTATTCCATGCATGAACAAAGTCACCTTTAAATTTATCAAGCGAATCATCACTTGCATAAACTTCTACGAGAGCTCTAAGCTGCGAGTTTGAGCCAAAAACTAAATCAGTCCTTGAAGCTGTTCTAACTTTCTCACCAGAAACTCTATCGATTGCTTCATAAGAATTTCCAGTTCCGTTAGGCCTCCATTTAACTGACATATCTAAGAGAGTTCTGAAATAGTCATTAGATAATTCATCTTTATTTTCGGTAAAAAGACCATATCCGCTTGAGCTTATTCCTAAAGATCTGAGTCCGCCAACTAAAACCGTCATCTCTGGAGCTGTAAGTCCAAGTAATTGCGCTTTATCAAGCATAATTTCCTCAGGATTAACATTTAGCCCAGCTTTATGAAAGTTTTTAAAGCCGTCAGATTGTGGTTCAAGAACTTCAAAAGATTCTACATCAGTATTTTCTTGTGTTGCATCGCCTCGCCCTGGAGTAAAAGGAACTTCAATACCAGAAGCTTTCTCAATAGCAACATTACCTGCTAAAACAATAACATCAGCAACTGAGGCGCCGGTTTCTTCTGCTATTGCTTCATAAATCTCTAACACTTTACTTAATTGATCAGGATTATTCGCTTCCCAATTCTTTTGAGGCTCTAATCTAATTCTTGCGCCATTTGCTCCACCTCGCATATCAGAACCCCTATAAGTAGATGCACTTGACCAAGCTGTTTCAATCATTTCTTGGATTGATAGACCACAATTGAGAATTTTCTCTTTTACGGCACTTACATCATAAGTTGAATCTCCAGCAGGCACAGGATCTTGCCAAATCAATTCCTCTTCAGGAACTTCTGGCCCCATATATCTTGTTTTGGGTCCCATATCTCTATGCAATAACTTGAACCAAGCTCTTGCAAAAGCATCTGCAAACTCGTCTGGGTTCTCATGAAAACGTTTTGATATTTCTTTGTAGCTTGGATCCTCTCTCATCGCCATATCAGCAGTTGTCATCATTGTTGGAACTTTCACTGAAGCATCTTCCGCATCCGGAGCCATATCTTCTTCTTTTTGTCCAACAGCATGCCAAATATGAGCACCTGCAGGACTCTTGGTTAGCTCCCATTCATATCCAAAGAGCAAGTCAAAGTATCCATTATCCCATTGTGTTGGATTTGCAGTCCATGCACCTTCAATACCGCTAGTAATAGTGTCACTTCCAACCCCTGAACCATAACTACTTGTCCATCCAAATCCCATTTCTTCAAGAGGAGCTCCTTCTGGCTCTGCTTGAACATGATCTTCAGTGCTTGCTCCATGAGCTTTACCAAAAGTATGTCCACCAGCAACAAGTGCAACTGTTTCTTCATCATTCATAGCCATTCTGCCAAAGGTCTCCCTAATATCTCTTGCACTTGCAAGCGGATCAGGATTTCCATCTGGACCCTGAGGATTAACATAAATCAATCCCATCTGGACAGCAGCAAGGGGATTATCAAGCTCTCTATCACCTTTATATCTATTATTCTCTAGCCATCCAGTTTCAACACCCCAATGAATATCTTCTTCTGGACCCCAGATGTCAGGTCTTCCACCACTGAAACCAAAGGTCTTTCCACCCATGGACTCAATTGCCACATTGCCGGCTAATATTAATAGATCAGCCCAACTTATTTTCTTGCCATATTTTTGCTTGATTGGCCAAAGTAGTCGTCTAGCTTTATCAAGGTTTCCATTATCAGGCCAACTATTCAAGGGAGCGAATCTCTGTGCACCAGTTCCACCTCCACCTCGGCCGTCTGTACTTCTATATGTTCCAGCAGCATGCCAAGTCATTCTTATGAAAAATGGACCATAGTGACCATAGTCTGCAGGCCACCATTCCTGTGAATCAGTCATGAGATCATTTAGATCTTTTTTCAGAGCATCATAGTCGATATCTTCAAATTCTTTTCTATAGTCAAAACCCTCATCCATTGGATCAGATTTTCTATCATGCTGATGCAGAATATTTAAATTTAGTTGCTCAGGCCACCAATCTTTATTGGATGTACCACTTGAACTATTACTTGTCATAGCGCCATGCATAACAGGACACTTACCTTCATTTTCCATCGAAAACTCCTTTAATCAATTTATATATATTATTTAAAGATTCTAAACTTTTTTTCAATTTAATTTAATAGAAATCAATGATTTTTTGCTAATTTATAACCATTAAATCTTCAGCAACAATAACTTCCCCATCATAGACAGACGAAATCTCTTTATATATCTCATCTGGAGTCGACCCCCAAAATAAAATATGAGATAGAACCAACTTATTTGGCTTTATCCTTTTAGCTATTTCGCCCAATTCAAGAGTAGAAGTGTGATGACCTTTGTGATATTTCTGCCAATCTGGAGTTTTATTCAAGAAGCCAGCATATGAGTAAACCTCATGAACTAAAATATCAGCATCTTTAGCGTAACTTTCTAAAATTTCTGATGGCCCTGTATCACCTGAAAAAACAATCACTTTATCTGCAGATGTAAACCTAAAGCCATATGATTCATGAAGTCCTCCATGATCAACTCTAAAGGATTCAACTTTAACATCTTCATTTTGAAAAATTACGCCATTTTTCAATTCATGAAAGTTAAATTTATAACCTAATTTATTTGCTGGCTGAGTTCCATAAATACGATAATCGATATCTGTTTTGTAGGCTTTGAGAATATTTGTTGCCATATTCTCGAGATCTTTAGGACCAAAAAGTTCAACTTTTTCATTTCTACCCATGATCCAAGGAGTTATTAAGAAATCTGATAACCCCATAGTATGATCAGAGTGAATATGAGTTAAAAATGCATGCTTTAATTTGGCAGGAATTAATGCATCTATATCTCCACCCCAATTCGAAGATAGTTCAGCCGCTCTTCTGATAACTCCGGGACCAAAATCCACCAAGTATGCATTATCATTTACTATTACCGCGTAAGCAGATCCCATTCTTTGAGGATCTGGGTTTGGAGTGCCTGACCCCAAGATAGCCAAACGAGTTTCAGCCCCCAAAAGACTTGAAAAAAATAAAAATGACGTCAATATAAATTTCATTACTTAATTCTTAAATTAATAGTCAATTTAGAATTTACACCACTGAATTTTTTATGACAAATAAAAATATATTAATAATTGGTTCCTCAGGCGGGATTGGCAAAGCTTTCGTTGATATTTTTGCAAAACAAAATGCCGATAATAAGATTATTGGACTATCAAGATCAGAAAATACAGATATTGAAAACCTTCATGCCCATCATTTTTTAGATTTAGAAAATGAGAACTCCATTGAGAGTGCCGCAAAACAGGCAGAGGCATATGGGCCTTACCAATTAATAATTGTTGCAACTGGAGTCCTCCATGGCGCTGATTTTTCTCCAGAAAAAAGCTTGAAACAAATATCAGCTGATAACTTTAAGAAAGTTCTTAACATAAATACCGTTGGACCCGCTTTAGTTGGCAAATCCTTTTTACCCATGCTAGATAATAAAAATTCTAGTGTTTTTGCTTTTTTGAGTGCAAGAGTTGGTAGCATTTCAGACAATAATTTGGGTGGATGGCATGCATACAGAGCTAGCAAAGCTTCACTAAACATGCTGATTAAGAATTTTGCAATTGAATTAGCTAGAACTAATAAATTAGCAAAAGTTATTGGACTTCATCCAGGCACAGTTGATACTCAGTTGAGTAAACCATTTCAAAAAAATGTTCCAGACAATAAACTTTTCACTCCAAAGTTTTCTGCAGATGCCATGATTAATGTTGTAGATGGACTGAAAGAAGGTGATTCAGGATCAGTTTTTGCATTTGATGGTAGTAAAATAGAAAGTTAGATGAGAAATTTAGTTTGGTTTAGAAATGATCTAAGGGTTTATGACAATCCTGCTTTGGATGCAGCATGTAATGCCAATAATGAGGTTGTAGCGGTCTATATTGTCAGTGAATCACAGTGGGATGAGCATAATGATTCTGTAAATAAGATTTCATTTTGGTTTAGATGCTTGGTTGAGCTTGAAAAAGAGCTTAAAAAAATAAATATTCCCCTAATCATTTTAAAGTCAGATTTTTACAAAGATCATTCAAAAAAACTTCTAGAGTTTTCAACTGAAAATAATTTAGACAACATCTTCTTTAATATTGAATATCCTGTAAATGAAAGAAAAAGAGATGAAGAAGTTACTCAGACTTTTGAAAATCAAAATAAGGGAGTATTTTCATTCCATGATCAGGTTATTCATAAACCTGGAACATTAAAAACAAAAGCTGGAGGAGATTTCTCAGTTTACAGTCCCTTTAAAAGATGTTGGTTTGCTGAATTAGATTATGCAATGCTTGAAGAAATTCCTATTCCTTCACCAGCAAGTCAGATAAATATTTCTCATCAGAATGAATTTGATATTCATAGCTATGACAAATCTAAAATAAATCAAGATCTTTGGCCTGTCGGCGAGACTAACGTCCAGACAATGATCTCAAATTTCTTAGAGAAAAAAGGAACCTTATACAAAACTGATAGGAACTTTCCTTCGATGAAAGCAACATCTATGGCTTCTCCTTATTTGAATACGGGTGTTGTTTCGTCAAAGTGGTGCTTGAATCAATCAAGAAATTTTAATTACGATGCTTTAGATGAGGGAGATAAAGGAATTCTTCACTGGGTGTCTGAAATACTTTGGAGAGAATTCTACCGGCACATAATATTTAATTATCCAAGAGTATCAAAAGGCAAACCTTTCCAAATGCGGTATGAGAATATCCCTTGGGAGAATAATCCAGATTTTATCGAAGCATGGAAAAATGGGAGAACGGGGATACCTATAGTTGATGCAGGAATCAGACAAATGATTGAAACAGGGTGGATGCATAATAGATTAAGAATGATTGTGGCAATGTTCTTATCCAAGAATTTGTTGGTGGATTGGAAAATAGGCGAAGAATTTTTTATGAAGCATCTTATAGATGGTGATATTGCTTCAAATAATGGCGGTTGGCAGTGGAGTGCTTCTACAGGAACTGATGCTGCTCCGTATTTCAGAATAATGAATCCAGAAACTCAATCACTAAGATTTGATGAAACAGGCGAATATATTAGGAAATATGTAAAAGAACTCCGAGATTGCCCAAATAAAGAAGTTCACATGCCAAGTAATCCAAAAGATCTTGGTTATGTTGAGCCAATTGTTGATTTAAAAACTTCAAGACAAAAAGCCATCGACGTATTTGGCAGCATTAAAAAAGATAATTAAATATCTTTTTTGCTATGCTAGAACAATAGATTTATATAAAAGTTTTAATCGCTTGTATTCATTAAGGAGATTTTATGAATAAATATCTAGACGCAATGGCAAAACCCTTTATGCCTATAACTCCTTGGCTGCTTAGACTTGGTCTTGGGATAGCATTTATCTACCATGGAATCGGTAAGTTTCCATTACCACCTGAAAGAATGGTTACCTGGTTTGAAAGCATGGGCTTTATGTATCCGGAGATTGTTACAAGTCTTGTTGCTTTGGGTGAAGTAGGGGCTGGTGCCGGAATAATTTTGGGAGGACTACTACCAGGCAATTTTGGTAATTTAGTTACAAGACTATCCGGAGGGGCAGTTGTAGTAATAATGATTGGTGCTATTTATTTGGCTCATATGGATTGGTTTGCCGACTTAAGAAAGCTTTTCACAAGTGAACAGATTTTCTTATTTATTATTGGTTTATATTTCACGATTAGAGGGAATAACTAAAAAAGTAAAAAAAAATACTTGTAAATCTAAATGAGAATCATTATCATTCTCACTATCACTTAAGATATCAGAGGTAGTTTTATGAGACAAGTATTATTTTTAAGCTTAATCGCTGTATGCGGTTTTTTCATTTCTGGTTCAGTTTCTGCTCAAGATGCTGAAATAGAAGAAGTTGTAGTAAAAGGTAAAGTGCTCCAATCAGATCAAGTAAACGCTCTGAAGACACCAACACCTATTATTAATGTTCCCCAATCTCTAACAATTGTTACTGACGAAGAGATGCTTGAGAAAGGCATGAGATCTATTGGAGACATAATCAGATATACACCTGGTGTAAATACATCACAAGGTGAAGGGCATCGTGATGCCGTGGTTTTCAGAGGTGTAAGATCCACAGCTGATTTCTTCCAAGATGGTGCTAGAGATGATGTTCAATATTATCGTTCACTATATAACGTAGAACAGGTTGAAATCTTAAGAGGGCCTAATGCGCTTCTATTTGGAAGAGGCGGAACAGGCGGAGCTCTTAACAGGGTAACAAAAAAAGCTATGGTCGGAGATGATTTCAGGACAGTTAATGTGGGTATGGACTCATTTGGCGCTTTTGATTTAGCTGCTGACATAAATATGGACATGGGCGACACAATGGCGCTTCGTATAAATGTTCATAGTGACACTCTTGAAAATCACAGAGATTACTACGAAGGCGACAGATTGGGCTTTAATCCTACGCTTAGAATGAAGTTAAGTTCTGATACAACATTGGATCTTTCATATGAGCATATTGATCATGAGAGATTTATTGATAGAGGTATACCAACAGCTAACAATGTACCGGTAAAAGATTTTGCAGGTATTGTTTTCGGGGATAAAGACAATAATATCCATACCGTTGAAGCTTCTGTTTTTCGAGCAACTGTAAGTCATGTTTTCTCAGATACAAGAAAAGGAAACCTATCTATGACATCAAATAGTTTTGAAAAGATGTATCAGAATACTTATGCTGCATCGCACACTGCTGGAAGTGGTGTGGTAACTATGGATGGTTATCATGATCCAACAGAAAGAGATAACTTTATTCTTTCTGGTAGCTTGGTTAATGAACTTACAATTGGAAACACTACACATACTGTTCTTGCAGGTTTTGAAAGCATTGAAACAGAAAATAGTAACTTTAGATTTAACACTTACTGGACTTCGAAAGATTGCTCAGCAAGTGGTTATGATCAAGAGTCTTTCAATATTACTGACCCAATGGACTTCACTGTAACTGCAGGCGGAGCTCCAACATCAGTAGAATATACAAATCCTTGTTCACTTAAATCAAGTACAGAGACTGATATCAGTGTTACTTCTTTCTTTATACAGGATCAAGTTGATGTTACTGATAACTTAATTCTTGTTCTGGGTGGAAGACATGACACTTTTGATGTGACTGTAGATGATATTAAGAATGGAACATCAGCAGCTAGTGAAGATAGCGAATTTTCTCCAAGAATGGGACTAATATATAAACCAAGAGACGCTGTATCTGTTTACTATAGTTACAGTGAAAGTTTTGCACCGAGATCTGGTGAACAGTACAAAAAACTTACTGGCGGATCTCCTGGTTCTGGTGAAACTTTACGACCTGACTATTTCGAGAATACAGAAGTAGGTGTAAAAGTTGACTTAACTTCTGATCTCAGCTTAACCGCTGCTTATTTTGACAGCAAAGCTGATAAGGCTGGTTATGATGGGTCAAGCGCTGAATATATAGTTGAAAGAGGTCTTGAAGTTAATGGAATGGAGCTAGAGCTTAAAGGGAGAGTTAACGACAAGCTAGACCTAACTCTTGGCCTTTCAAATATCATAGATGCAAAGAATGGTATAAAAGATGCGAGAGAAGTTCCTGAAAAAACAGCTTCAATGTGGGCAAACGTTTCAGTGAATCCTAAACTTGGATGGGCTGTAGGTGTTATGCATCAGGGCGACTCACTTATTAAGGATGGCGGCACACAAATGCTACCTGCTTACACAAGAGTTGATGCTGCGCTTTACTATATGCTTTCTGATGACTTCAGACTTCAGCTAAATATGGAAAATTTAACAGATAAGTTATATTTCCCACATTCACACAGTACTCATCAAGTTTCAGTAGGAAGAGAAAGAAACGTAAGACTTTCTCTAACACGAAGCTTCTAATTCGGAGTTTGATAAGTTTTAAGTTGAGGATAAAGAGTTAATCGGGTAATACTTCCTTTAATCACACACCCCTTAACTCTTCATTTTAAAAAAGGGCGACTTAGTCGCCCTTAACTTAAAACTCTCATAATGGTTAGAATGCAATATACTTTCCCCTTTTTGACGGTTATTCTCTCTAATCATTCACTGGGGTGACTTTTTGTCACCCCTTTTTTTTGTTTTAAAAATTGTATTATCTAAAAAAATCCATATAGAATCTAAACATGACTAAATATATAGTTAAGAGTTATTTAGCCCTAGTAAATAGATTTGAAGCTTTTGCAAAGAATCTTGGCAGCCTTGGTTTGGCAGTGATTTATACCATTGGACATATATGGATTGCTATTCTCTGTGCTGCTTATATATTTGATGCTCCACTTAACCTTGCTGCAGTAGATGCTTTTATCGAACCAGTTATAAATGGTTTTTGGTTTTATGCGCTTCATAAGGCTTGTGCTGAGATTCTTGGCAAGATAACTTTGACCATTGTATATACTGTGGGGCATATTTTTATTGCAACAATGTGTGCGGTAATAATCTTCTCTGCTTCGGTCAATCTCGCTGCTATTGATGCTTTTGTAGAGCCGATAATTAACGCATTCTGGTTCTATTTCTTACATAGCTTTTATGGGACTTATTCAAATAAAAGAGAGGTTTCTTATGAGTAGAAAGACTAACCCAATTCAATCATCTATTTGGATTGCTGAACAAGTAATTTTGCTTGTCATCGCATTAGCTACTATTGGAGCAACCATAATTGAACTGGTGCGTATATTTGATGTGATGACTGTTAATTTAAGTGATTTATTTTTGTTATTTATTTATGCTGAAGTTCTCGGTATGGTCGGAGTGTTTTATAGGGACAATAGAATCCCAGTTACACTTCCTATAATTATTGCTATTACTGCATTAACAAGAATGATAATTCTTCAGAGTAAAGGACTTGATGCTATAAATATTATTTATGAGGCATCGGGTATTTTATTGTTGTCAGTTGCTGCTTATATCATGAGCCTTAAAGATAAAAACAGCTTGTCAAAACTAAAAATTAGAGAAGAAGAAGACTCTTAAGAATTGGTGGAGCTACGCGGGATCGAACCGCGGACCCCCTGCTTGCAAAGCAGGTGCTCTCCCAGCTGAGCTATAGCCCCACATTAGTTTGCATATTGTATATATATTAAGCGAATAAAAAAAGAAAAAGAGATTTAAGTTAAAGCTTTGATTATATTTGCAGACTGACTTTCGCAATTAGGACCCATGAGATGAACTCCATCAATACCTGGAAGATCTTTGATTTGATGAATGAGCTCAACGCATATCTTTTCACCTTCTGAAATTGGATCCTCACTTTTATCTAATCGTTCTACAATTTCATCAGAAATATTTATACCCCAAAGATTTTTTCTCATCCAATCTGCCTGTTTTGCAGACTTTAATGGACCCATGCCGACTAATACTTTCCAAGAATCATCTTTCCCATTATTTAAAAGTAAATCTGAATAGAACTTTATAATATCTATATCAAAGCAATATTGAGTTTGTACAAACTTTGCACCTGAATTTATCTTGGACATCAAGGAACCGATTGCCTCTGGCTTGGATTGATGGGTATACAAATCATCTGCGGCTCCTGCATAGATTTCTTTTGGAGAAGCAATCTGTGTTCCATCTGTTATTTTTCCTGAATTGAGTGTATCAATTAACTCAATAAGGGAAGCACCATTAAATTCATTTACAGCTTTAGGACCATTTTCACCAGGTTGGTCACCAGTCAAACAAAGAACCTTATTTATATCTATTGAAGCAGCACCAATTATTTCAGATTCTATGGCAATCCTATTTCTATCTCTACCTGTTAATTGCAGAATAACATCTAGTCCTTTTTTCTTAATTTCTGCTGCAACAAGAATACTGGATAACTTAGTTTTACAATTTGGTGAATCAGTGACATTTACAGCATCCGCTAAACCAACTAAGGGTGCAATTTTATTGACACTGCTTTCTAAATCCATAGAAAGATCTGGTGTTGTTTCCGCAGTAAAAATTAATTCTTTATCATCAAACATTTCTAACCTGTTGGTATATTTTTTTCTTTATCATGGAATGGTAAGTCGCATATCATAACATCATGAATGCCTCCGCTATTTTTTAATTTGGCTTCACTAACATTCTCCAAACCACAATTTAATTGCACTATGGCAATACCGGCTTCAAGAAAAGGAGACCACGCTCCGGCTGTAACGGATCCAATAATTTTTCCATCAAGTGACTGTAATTCATCATCAACAACCGGCTTTACGGAAGGACACTTTATACCCCTAATTTTTATAGGACTTTTCTCTTTTTTTACTAACGCTTCTTTGCCAATAAAATTCTTTTTATCAAAATCTATAAATTTCTGTAAACCAAGATCAAAAGGGTCAAGCCTTTGATCGAAATCTGTACCATAATCTAGTATTCCAGCCTCAATCCTTCTTATATGCATTGATGCAATATCTGAAGCAATGAGCTTGTCATCTTTTCCAGCTTCAAGAAGATAATTCCACAGCTCTTCTCCTGAAAAATTATCACCATCGGAATATAGTTCAAAACCTTTTTCTCCAGTCCAACCAGATCGCGAAACATAAAAATCTTTATTAAGGATTTTTACTTTAGAGCATGAATAATATGTAAATTCTTCTAGATTGATGTCAGTAATTTTTGAGAGAACATCTAGTGAAGTTGGCCCTTGTATTTGAAGAACCCAAGAATTAAAGTCCTCTATTTTTACATCAAGATTACCTATGTTCGCAGTTGCCCAATTAATGAAATCGCCATTTGCTTGAACATAAATAAATTCATTTTCGCTTGGATGCATTAAAACTCCATCCATTAATATCCCACCATCATGATTACAGGCAAATGCATAAACGGCCCTGCCAGTTTTTATCTTATCTATATTTCTAGTAAATATTCTTTCTAAGAACTTTTTCCTATCTTTGCCGGTTATTCTTAAAGGAGTTTCAGGCACATCATACAAGCAACAGTATTTTCGAAGATGCCTGTAATGATCTTGGTCATCATATCCGCAGCTAAGAGGGTATAACCTATTGTTATAGACTCCATAAAGAACGTCTTCATGATGATAGCAGTTAAAAAAAGGAGACCTGAGAAATCTACGATCTGATATTGCTAAGTTTGAATTCTTCATATTTTCCAGCAAAAGTTATTTGATAAACAAAGAATAATATATTTATCAAACTAGTGAATAATGTAAATTGCGTAGCAAGAGCTGGAAGAGGGACTAGACCAGAAAAACAAATGATCAAAATAGCTAAATTTAAGGTACCCACACTAAGGAGAGCAAAAGGGCTATTTTGCATCAATAATGCAGTTATTGTTGGAATGACAACTAAAATGGCACCAAATATTGCTACCTGCTCATATGAAAAACTGCTTATATTTAGAAATAATGAATTAGAAATCAAAATCATCGCTAGCATCTGTATTGCAGCGAAGACTTTGGTTGAAGTTGACATAAAAGGATTATATTTATTCTTTAGATCAACTGGCTTGCTTGGATACTTTTCTTCTACATCACTTGGACGCCAATAAGTTGGGGCATACCAAACTTTGAATTTATCAGAGAGTTTTTTAGTTCTCATAGAATCCAAGAACATATTGTAGAAAACTTGAAAATTTGCCCAGACTGGATTCCAGCTATTTAATGCTTTAACAGTTCCATATACAGGCTTAATATCATCTTTTTCCTCGATATAAGTTCCAAAGATTCTATCCCAAATAATAAAGACGCCTCCATAGTTTGCATCAATATATTCAGGATTTTTTGCATGATGAACTCTATGATTTGACGGGGTAATGAAAATTTTTTCCATCCAGCCTAGTTTAGGAATATGTTCAGTATGAACCCAGTATTGATATAGAAGATTAATTCCACCGACTGTTGCAAATACTTCCGCAGGTATCCCAACCACCATCATAGGTACATAAAACATCCATTTCCATAGGAAGCCTGTACTTGTCTGCCTCAAAGCAGTGGCTAGGTTATATTCTTCACCATGATGATGAACAACATGTGTAGCCCACAAGATTTTTATTTCGTGGTGCAGTCTATGTTGGATATAGTAGGTTAGGTCATACATTAAGAAAGCTATAACCCAAGTTACCCAGCTATCTAATGGAAGTAGTTTAAGATTAAAAGTTGTAGCCGCTAAAGTAAAAAGGAAAGCATTAAAGCCTAAATTCAATATAACGGGGAATCTGCTAATTAAGCCAATAGAGATACTTACAAAAGTATCATTAATTCTATATGTATTCTTTTTAATGATTAGACCGTAGATGAATTCTATTATTATTAATAGAAAAAAAACTGGTATTGCATAAAAAATTAATACTGACTTATCCATAAAATAATTTTAATAGTTTTCTTTAATAAAATCTAAGATTCCTAAACAATTCTCAAATCCAAGGGAAGACGAGTATATACCGCTTATACCTGCAATTGCCAATCTTTCATCAATTGCACTTTTTACATTAGGCTCTAAAAATGTCCTACCGATAAAATAAATCTCTTCTTTTTGAAATATAAGGGCATTCGAAAAAGCTACTGTACCAATAATTTCTCCGATCATATTAGTCAGAGCTTTTGAAATATCTTCTTTTCTGTGAATACCCTCTGAAACTTTTGCAAAATTTGAGGCGCTTAGATTAGGTTTTAAAATATTTATCCCAGATACAACATCTTTTATTAAAAAATCTACTACAGAGCGGTCTCCAGCATTTGCTAGTTTGGAAATACTTTCAATATTTGTCTCATTTAAAAGTAATTTTGAAAGACCAATAAGTGTTCCTCCTCCAACCGGGATGCCTCCAATGTATTGATAGTTATTGTCTTTGTCACCGAAAATACATCCAGTTCCTGTACCTAAACTCATGGCAAGAAAAGAATCTTCTATTTCAAAATTTTTTTTAGCTCCTCTTCCAATTGCCTCAACCTCAGGTACCTGAATTATTCTGATTTCATCTATTTCATTTGGGAAATCTTTAGTTTTACCACCACTTATTCCAATACAACTAATATCTTTTGATGAAATTTTGATTTTATCAAGAAGCTCTAAGAGATCATTCTCTTCAATAGGCAATCGAGTTTTAAAATTAAAAAAATCAATATTCCCATTATCAGATATTGCAATATCAGTATTTGAAATACCAAAATCAAAGACCGCAATCATTCTTCTTTAGATAAGATAAGTAAACCAGCAAGTATTCCTAAATTTTTAACAAAATTTTGTGTTTCGTGAGCTTGATTGGGATCACCACTTAAATTCCAGAAATCATGAATATAAAAGTTTATAAGCAAAGTAGTTATTGCTAAACCAATAGAGCTTATTTTAAGATGCTTCCCCAATATGATAAATGATCCTAATAAGATTTGAGCAACTGCCACAATAGACAAAGAAAAGATTGGGAAGGGCACTTCTTTTGCAATAACAACTTCTAAGTTTGCTGAAAAAAGGAATACCTTTGCAATTCCTGGCAGCAGAAAATATATGCCAATCAATACTCTTCCAATGGAGAAAAGATTTATAGACATATCTACTGACTAAAACTATTCAGATCCAGCACTTGGCCAAACTAAAGGGACTTGTTGCTGTGGATTGAATACTCTGGGACCTTGAGCTGGATAAGCATTTTTTGCAGCAGCTATTTCTTCTTTGCTAAGATATTCACTTGGTAAAAGTTTAAAGACATCTAAACCTCTTTTAATTTCTGTACCGTATATATAACCTTCATAATAATATGTCGACCAATAGCCCCCAGAGATTAAAAGATCTTTCAGAATTGGGCCTCTATCGAAATACGCTATCTCAATTGGATTTGAAGAATCTGTAAAATCCATTACTGAAAGGCCGCCTTGATACCAAGCTTGAACGAAAATATCGCGGTTAGGAATCGGTATTATTGAGCCATTATGAGCAACACAGTTTTCTGTTTCCATCTGTGGAGCTGGCATTTTGTAATGGCTTCTAAACTCTAATTTATTATCAACAATATCGTAAATGGCATCTGCTCCCCAATCTAGTGGATCCCATGCTCTACATCTAGCTCTTCCACCACCACCCCATTCATCAGTGAAGATAACTTTAGTTCCATCATTATTAAAAGTAGCGGAATGCCAATATGCAAACCCAATATCAGTGACAACATCTAATCTTTTTGGGTTATATGGATCAGAAATATCAAAAAGTATCCCATTTCCAGAACAAGCACCTGCAGCTATCTTAGCTGATGGGAAGACTGTAATATCATGACACTGATCTGTTCTTCGAGTATCCTGAGTATCATCTCCGTGATCACCACCTCTCCATAGACCAGCTAATGAACCAGTTTCAGGATCAGCGAATACAGCTGGGCTTGATACAATTCTAGACTTTGACGGATCTGAAATTGGTATCTCTATTACATCAATTCTAAATAATGCTGTTCTTTGATCACCAGCAATATTTCCTACACACTCTTCCATCTCTTCATCATCTCTGACTCCTCCAGTTCCGGAGTTATAGACAATTATTTTTCCATCCGCTGTTGGTCCATCGACAACAGAGTGAGTATGAGAACCTCTGCAGGTTTGAACAGCGCCGACTTGTTTTGGTCTTTCTAAATCTGATATGTCAAATATTCTGATTCCTCTAAACCTCTCAGGGCTTGCGTCTCTGCTAACACCCTCAAGTCCACAATCTATTCTACTTCTGTTCTCTTCAACAGACATAATAAGTATGTTACCAACAATTGATACATCACCTTGACCACCTGGACAAACAACTGATGATATAAGATTGGGGATTCCATCAGAGTCAATCTTATACATATTGAAGCCGTGATAACTTCCTGCAACTAGTAAGTCATCTCTAAATGCCATATCAGTATTTGAAAAACTTAGCATCGGTGATCTAAGAGATCTCGAAATTTCCTCAGTCGTTTTACCTTCATTATCTTCAGTAAGATCTTCTGAGCCTTTACCCTCAGGATTGCTTGGGTCATAGAAACCTGTTGGTTTTCTTAATGAAGCTATCAACTCTAAATTTAAAATTGCTTCGTCTGCAGTATAAAGACCATGAGCAAGTCCAGATCTTGGATCATCGGATAAACCAACAGCAATAGTGTTCATTCTCTCAATTTCGACTCCCTGATCATTAACAAGGTCAGACACAAACTCATTCAAAATAGGATCATATGCAGCACCTGAAAACTTCTTTAAGTCTTTCACCATTTCAAGAGCTCCATCATGGTGAGCAATCATTAACTGAAGGAAGAGTCTGTCAAAGTCAGTACTTTTAGAGTTTTCTAATTCTTTTAATTGTTTTGGACTAGCCATACCTACCATATCTAGATGCATGCTCATGTCATGATCTTCCATATCGTGATGGCTCATCATAGAATGCTCATTTTCTTCAGGAACATTTTCACCTCTATCTTTGAGCCAACCTTTCATAAAGCTAATTTCATCCTCTTGAGATGCATCGATCCGATCTGCCAAATCAACAATAGTGGGATTATTTGTTCTTTTGCCAACCATGCTAGACATAAGAATTGCCTGCTCGTGGTGTACTATCATTCCTTGAAGAAACTTGACGTCAGCTTCAATATAGGAAGTATTAGCAATATTTGTTGCATCCTCGGCATCCAAATTTTTAGATTCTTCACCGGGAGCTCCTGGCAAAATAATTGGTGCATCATTTGCAGTTAATTGTGAATTTAAAAATAAAAGAGAAATGGAAAATAAAGTTTGTAGAGATAAGTTTTTTAACATAATTAATTCCTAGGTTATTTAAACCTCTTTATACGATCTTCCCTGTCAGTTTGTTTTTTTGACGCTTTTACTTTTCCAAGTTTAAAAAAAACGAAGAGAGAAAAAGCAGCAAGGATTAAAAAAAATAAATTTTCCAAGATCTATCTCGATCTAATCTTTGCCAAAAGTCTTAGGATTTCCAGATAAAGCCAGACTAAAGTTACCATCAGTGAGAATGCTCCATACCATTCCATATATTTTGGGAGACCAACTTCAGAACCTTCTTCAATAAAATCAAAATCTAAAACTAGATTAAGTGAAGCAATACCAACAACAAAAAGGGAAAAACCGATACCCATCAATCCATTTGAATGAATAAACCCAATACTATTTCCAAAAAACGACATAATAATACTTATTAAATATAGTAAAGCTATACCCATAGTCGCTGAGAAAATCATAAGACGAAAGTTTTCAGTTGGTTTTATAATCCCACTTTTATAACAAAATAGAAGTGAAGCTAAGATGCCAAAAGTCAGACCAATTGCTTGGATACCAATACCAGGGTATTGTGCCTCGAAAACCATTGTAATTGCTCCTAAAGCAACGCCCTCAATTGCAGCATAAGCTGGGGCAGTATATGGTGAGTTTTTAGGCCTGAAGATTGTAAATAAAGCTATTACAAAACCAATAATTACTGCAGGAAGAGCCAATCCTGGAGCATTCCAACCAAAAAATGCACCAGCTACACATAAAGCCAATAGAATTCCTGTTTTATTTACCGTCCCATCAAGAGACATTGTTCCTTCTGAAAGACTTTGATTTGCCTCAAAATGATTTTGATAAGAAGGATTTCTAACTGAGGTATTAGAAGCAGTTTGACTATTATCAAAGTGATTTCGGAAGGCCGGATTCCCAGACCTACCAAAGTTGTTTAAAGCTGAATGTTTAGACATATTCTTTATATAGGATCAAACAGGAATTTTTTCAAATGCTTCAAGTGGCTTTCTCATCTCTGCCCAATCACACTCAAAGTCATCAGGGGCATTTTCATACTCTAAAAGACCAAGAGCTTCAAATTTCGGCCTAACTTCATCAGTGAGCAGACCAATCCTTGATAGATTTGGTATCACTCTTGAGAAAAGGAAGTTCCTGAACATTTCAAAACTTCCAGTATTTAATTGAAACTCTCTAGCTTCCTCCTCTGACATTCCTAAGAATCGCTGTTGAGATTTGGTATTAATAAGTCTTTCTCTTGAAATCACACAAGCTTCATATGCAAACTCAGCTCTTTCATTAATTTCTTCTGGACTTAAGGTTTTAATAAAATCTTCTAAGTAATTAATACCAAAGGTTACATGCCTAGCCTCATCTCTAATAACATAGTGAAGTAGCTGCTTTAAAAGAGGATCTTTTGATGTAGATTTCAACATAGAGAAAGCTGCAAGTGCAAGACCTTCAATAATAATTTGCATCCCTATAAATTTGAGATCCCACCTTTCATCAGTAAGAATCTTATCAAGCAGTGACTTTAATGCAGGATTAATAGGGTAGTGAATACCAATCTTTTCTTGAAGATATCTATTAAAAACTTCAACATGTCTTGCTTCATCAAATGTTTGAGAAGCTGCATAGAGCTTAGCATTATAGGTAGGTGCACAACTTGCTAGTTGAGAAGCAACAAGAAGGGCGCCTTGCTCACCATGCAAGAATTGGCTCATTAATTCTGCGACATCATGCCTATCAAAAAGGATTTTTTCTTCATCTGAAAGATTTTCATAAGCTTCTAGTGTTTCATGAGGCAGCTCATCATCGGTCTCAAGAATTCGTTCATCTGCAGGATGTGTATAATCCCAATTCAGATCAATTGATCCATTCCAGTTTAATTCTTTACCAAGTTCATAAAGTTTTTTTATTCTGTTATCTGCAACTGTGTAGTCCCAGTTATATGAACCAGTTAATGGAGTTTTAAAGATTTCGACAACATCCTCAACTTGTGATTGTGAAAGAGGAAGATCATCATCAAAATAGATTAGATCTTCAGGCGGTCCGCTTTGTTTTTTTATTTTCATAGATCAATTATAAAGTTATTCAAAAAGACCAGTCAATTCATCTAACAACGTTTCACCTAGACTGTCTGCATTACTTATTGTGATAGCGTGACTATAATATTTAGTAACATCATGTCCGATACCTATTGCTAATAACTCTATTTGATCTTTTTCATAAATATCCGCAATAACTTCTCTAAGATGATTGTCGAGATAATGAGGATTATTGGCAGATAGAGAACTATCATCAACGGGAGCACCATCAGATATTACTATCATAATTTTTCTATCTTCAAATCTTTTTTGTAATCTTTTATTTGCCCACTGCAATGCTTCGCCATCTATGTTCTCTTTTAATAAACCATCTTTTAAGATGACGCCAAGAGATTTACGTGATTTCCTCCAACTATCCTCTGCTGATTTAAAAACGATATGTCTTAAGTCATTTAATCTTCCTGGATGTGAAAAACCACCTCTTTGCAACCAGCTCTTTCTTGAATCTCCACCTTTCCAATGTTTTGTTGTATAACCAAGAACTTCTGTTTTCACAGAACATCTCTCAAGGGTTGTTCCTATGATTTCAGCACAAACAGCAGCAAGATTTATTGATCTTCCCCTCATTGATCCTGAGCAATCAATCAATATGGAGATAACCGTGTCTTTAAAATCACTTTGCTTCTCTTCTTTGAAGCTTAATGGTTTGTTTACATCAGTAATTATCCTTGTAAGCTTTGATGTATCTAAAACTCCCTCATCTAGATCAAACTTCCAAGATCTATTCTGCTTTGCCAGCAATAAACGCTGAAGCCTATTCGCTAATTTTCCAATTGTTTGCAAATGAGGTTGAATGAGTTTATCTAACTGTATTCTTAGTCGGTTGATTTCTTTTAGATTTGAAAGTTCTGCTGCAGAAATAATCTCATCATACTGAGTAGTAAAAACAGAGTAATCAGAGTTTTCTTTTCCTATTTGATTATCATCAAAATCAACATTTGCTTCCAACTCTTCATCTATAGATACTTCAGCCTCTTGCAATATCTCTTGCTCATCTGGCATTTCATCAACAAGTGATTGCATGAGATCTATTTCATTACTAGGCTTCTCATCACTTTCAATTTCATTCAAATCATCAGATAAGCTCTCTTCATTCTCGTCACTTTGCTCATCAAATTTTTCGTTTTCTTCATTCTCCTCTGACTTTTCTTGCTCTAGTAATTTAAGAGCATTTAGTAAAGACAATGAGCTTTTAAGAAAAGATTCTTCATCTTTAATTGAAGAAATCATATCTTCAGATATTTTTTGGGAATTTCTTGAATTTATATTTGGGATTTGATCAATTAATCTTTTTTGCTCTTTGTCTAATTTAAATCCATTTAGATTTTTAAACCAAAGATTAATTAATGTAGGTAGCTGAATCTCATCATCGGCTAAATTTTTAGTAATATCAGATGAAAAATTTTGGATATTTAACTTAGCTCCGCTATATTCTTCAGAGCCTAGAATTTCTGCTCTTGCCATTTTAAGCTCATCAAAGATCTCACCAGCTTCGCCAGGCAAAGTCTTTTTAATTTGATTATGTTGCAACCAAAATGCTTGCCTATCTGTTCTGCCTTTCCAAGCAGATAATTTTCTCTTAATTCTTGGAGGATTCTTTAGATTTAATTTGGAACCTCTGGGAATAAGCCTATTGGATATCTCAGCAACAATCTCTTTGTTTTTAGTTAATGCCTTAGTCCAGGATAAAGCTGCATTTTGTTGTTCATCACTGTTAATAGCCATTAACTATTTTATACTTCCAGCTCTTCGGCAAAACACCTCTGGAAATATTCGGCAACTAAAGGTTTTTCAAGATCATCACATTTATTGAGAAAAGAGAGTTTAAAAGATTCTTGAATATCCTTAAAAATAATAAAGTTTTCCGCCCAAGTAAGGAGTGTCCTTGGAGACATAAGGTTCGATATATCACCATTTATAAAACCCTGTCTTGTTAAGTTACAAAGTTTAATCATATTAGAAAGTATTAATTTCCTTTTAGCAGAATTAAAGCCTTTTAGTTTTCCAAGAACTAATTTTGACTCATGTTCAGGAGTTAAATAATTCAAAGTAGATAAAATATGCCATCTATCCATTTGGCCTTGATTAATTTGTTGAGTGCCATGGTAAAGACCTGTTGAATCGCCCATTCCGATTGTATTTGTAGTTGCAAAAAGCCTAAAGTTCGAGTGCGGTCTTAAAACTCTATTTTGATCCAACAAAGTAAGCTTCCCTTCGACCTCTAAAATCCTTTGTATTACAAACATAACATCAGGTCTTCCAGCATCATACTCATCGAAAACAAGAGCAACAGGATTTTGAATTGACCATGGAAGAATACCTTCTACAAATTTAGTAATTTGTTTTCCATCCTCTAGTTTAATAGCATCTTTGCCGAGTAAATCTAGCCTACTAACATGACTATCCAAATTAATTCTGATACACGGCCAGTTCAATCTTGCTGCAACTTGCTCTATATGCGTTGATTTACCAGTACCATGATAGCCTTGGATAATCACTCTTCTGTCATGCTCAAATCCAGCTAATATTGATAGTGTAGTTTTTTCATCAAATATATAAGAATTATCTATTTCGGGAACCCATTCAGTTTTTTCACTAAAGCCTTTGACAGTTAAATCAGAATTTATTTTAAAAGTAGACCTTACATTAACCTTTTGGTCTGGCTTTTTTGGGAGATTAATTTTTTCTTCAGTATTCATCTTATAAGCAATTTTTGAGTCCTGTATACTACATCCTGAGAAGTTAAACTTCCACTAATTATAAAATGTTTTTGAGTTTATAAAATGAGCAATAGAGTAAAAAATAAAGTTGGTTTAATAACTGGTGCTGCTCAAGGTTTGGGCAAAGAAATGGCTAGATTATTAATTGAGGAAGGTGCCCAAATAGTAATGACTGATATAAATGAAGAGCTTTTGAAGAAGAGCGCAGAAGAGCTTAATGCTCCATACTATGTTTTAGATGTTACCAAGCCAGAGGATTGGCAGAGTGTTTTAGGTAATATTGAAACTGAGTTCTCTCAACTCAATATTTTAATAAACAATGCTGGTATAGGCGGTGGCGGAGATGTCGAATCTTGTGATCTAGAAACATGGGATCAGGTTCACAAAGTTGATTTAGACTCAGTATTCTATGGATGTAAGTTTTCTCTTCCATTGATGAGGAAATCAGGGAATGGCTCGATTATAAATATATCTTCAATTTCTGGGATTGTTGCAGGACATAACTTCTCAGCCTATAACTCAGCGAAGGCTGGAGTAAGGCATTTATCGAAGTCAGTTGCTCTCCACTGCGCAAGAACTACCGACCTTGTAAGATGTAATTCTATTCATCCTGTTTTTACGAGAACAGAAATCCTAAAAGGTCTTTTTGATATGAACCCAGATGCTGACATAGAAGGAAAGCTTATAAAACAGATACCAATTAGGAGATTAGGTGAGCCTATCGATATTGCTTATGCTGCATTATTTTTAGCATCAGATGAATCTTCAATGATAACAGGTACTGAACTTGTTATTGATGGAGGTTTAAGTGCCCAATAGGAAGGCTATAAAAAGTACTTTAGAGCTATTTAATTTGGATAGAATTGACAGAGATGTCTTCCAATGGAAAGGTCAAAACTTTGGCTGGCAAAGAATTTATGGTGGCCAAGTTATGGCGCAATGTCTTATCGCCGCAAATCATACTGTAGAGGCTCCTCATCAGGCTCATTCTTTCCATTCTTATTTTTTAAGACCAGGAATAATGGAGGAATCAATATTATTTGATGTTGATAGAATCAGGAATGGGAAAAGTTTTACTACGAGAAGAGTAAGAGCTATCCAAAATGGCGAGGCAATATTTGCATGTTCAATTTCTTTCCAAAAAGAAGAAAAAGGATTTGAGCATCAAATTGATATAGACCTTAACGAGATCCCAAAACCTGAAGATCTTCCTAGCGACTGGGAGCTGAGAAATAAAGCAATTGAACAACTTCATGGGAAAAAAAAGGATAAGTTCTTTTTAAGAGAGCAAGAAATTGAAATGCGAGCTACTCAAAACTTTGATTATGTTCAACCAAAAAAGAGTGAGCCATTAAGGGATATTTGGATGAGGCCAAATGGTGAAATACCCAGTGATTTGGTGATTAATCAAGCCCTATTATTGTATGCATCAGACCGTGGTTTGCTTGGTACTGCTCAACTGCCCCATGGAATTAATTTTATGTCTAAGTATTTTCAAAGCGCTAGCTTAGATCATGCTATGTGGTTTCATTCAAAGGTAGATTTTTCAGACTGGATGCTTTATCGAATTGATAGCCCTATAGCAAGGAATGCAAGAGGATTCTCAAGAGGATCTATTTTTGATTCTAAAGGCAAACTAGTTGCAAGTTGCGTTCAGGAAGGATTAATGAGGATGTGGGACAAGCCGAAAGACTAACTTCCAGACTCCCTTATAGCTTCAACCAAGACCTTTACCTTATCTGGATTTATATCTGGTGTTATGCCATGCCCCAAGTTAAAAATGTAGCCTGGAAAGTCTTTAAATTCTGAAAGAACCTTTAAAACACTCTCTTTGATAACTGAATCTTCCTCAAGAAGGATCTTAGGGTCTAAATTACCTTGAAGAGCATGAGAGTCCTTAAATACTCTTATTGCACTACTTGGATCAATTGAAGTAAACATGCCATAACAACTAAGATCATCTAATTTAAATTCATCAAGATTACATTTTGGATCTCTAGCAAAAACTATTGTTGGAGTTTTATTTGTAACAGGATCTTCTGACAATTTTTTGAGAATTTTCTTTATATATTTCAAAGAGTATTCCAGATATTGCTCTTCTGAAAGAAGATTAGCCCAAGAGTCAAATATCTGAATTGCATCTACGCCACTAACAATTTGCCTTTTTAGATATTCAAAACAAGCATCAGCCAGGATCTCAAGAAATTTATGAGCATCATCAGAATGACTTTCTATAAATGATTTGGTTAGATCAAAGTTTTTGGAACTACTTCCCTCAATTGAATATGCTGCAAGAGTCCATGGACTTCCAGCAAATCCAATTAGTGGAATGCTCGGATTTAACTCTTTTCTTGTTAGTTCAGCGGTCTTGTATACATAGTCAAGACTGTCTGGATTAAAATTTATCATGTTAGAAATATCTTCTGGTCTTTTAATAGGATTCGAAAACACTGGACCTTTCCCCTCTACAAAAGAAACACCAAGACCGAGAGCATCAGGAATCGTTAGGATGTCTGAAAAAATAATTGCAGCATCAAAATCATATCTTTCTATAGGCTGTAAAACTAACTCGCAGCAAATTTCAGGAGTCTTACACATATCAAGAAAATTTTTGAAATTTGATCTTACCTTCCTATACTCAGGAAGATACCTACCAGCCTGTCTCATTATCCATATAGGCGGAGTTTTCTGAATCTCTCTATTAAGTGCAGCTATGAAATTTCGATTCATTTCAGTCATGGACGTATTTTATAATACTTTTTGCTGCTTCTCTTCCTTCCCATACTGCTGTCACCACAAGATCAGATCCTCTGACCATATCGCCACCAGAAAATATCTTTGGATTTGTTGTTTGGAAATCAAGTTCATTCTGACAATCAACATCAACAAGACCATTTTGTTTTAAATTAATTGAATAATCTTCTGCCCATTTTGGTGGGCTGGCGCGAAAGCCAAAAGCAACAATTACTGCATCTGCATTAAAGATTTTTTCTGAGTTAGTAATTGGGATTGGTACTCGCCTGCCGTTATGATCTGGATCGGCAAGCCTGGTAGATATAGTTTTGACAGCCTCAACTTTGTCATTTCCTAATATTTCTATTGGCTGACTATTAAAAACAAAATTCACTCCTTCCTCTTTAGCATTGATTACTTCTTTTCTAGATCCTGGCATATTATCCTCATCTCTTCTGTAAATACACGTAACTGATTTAGCTCCTTGCCTGATAGCTGTTCTGTTACAGTCCATAGCAGTATCTCCTCCACCAAGAATAACAACATCCTTTCCTTTTAAATCGATAAAGGAATCTTTTTTTTGATTAATTCCAAGAAGCTTCTTATTACTCTCAACTAAATAGTCAATTGCCTTGTGAACGTTTAGAAGTTTTTCACCTCTAAAACCGCCCTCAAGCGATGTGTATGTGCCCATACCCAGGAAGACAGCATCATAATCTTTATAGATATCTTTGAAATTTATATCAGCCCCTATTTCCTTACCTAAGAAGAATTTCACTCCCATTTCTTCAAGAACTTTTCTCCTTTTTTTAACCACATTTTTTTCAAGTTTAAATTCCGGTATACCAAAAGTTAGCAGGCCACCAATTTCCTCATGCTTATCAAATACATGACTCCTAACTCCAGCTCTTGTTAGAACATCAGCACATGACAGCCCGGCAGGACCAGCTCCCACAATTGCAACTTTTTTCCCAGACCATGATCTATTTGATAAATCTGGCTTCCATCCCATCTCAAAAGCTTTATCAGTTATATACTTTTCAATAGACCCAATAGTGACAGCACCAAATCCATCATTCAATGTACAAGCACCTTCACAAAGCCTGTCTTGGGGGCAAACTCTGCCACATACTTCTGGAAGACTATTTGTTTGGTGACATAGCTCAACAGCTTCAAGAATATTCCCTTCATTAACGAGTTTTAACCAATTTGGTATGTAATTGTGAACAGGGCATTTCCATTCACAGTAAGGATTACCACAATCAAGACATCTGTGAGCCTGATTTGCAGCCTGAGTTTGATTGTATTCACCATAAATCTCAACAAAATGGATTTTTCTACTTTCTATATCTTTTTTTTGTGGATCAAATCTACCAACATCTAAGAACTGAAAATCATTATCTATCTCTTTAAAATCAACATATTCCGATCTTGGATTATTTGGCTCAGCTACTGATTTATCTTTTTCTGACAAAAGCTCACTTCTCCAATTATAAAGTTCATATATTGCTTCTTGTTTATCAGTAATAGGAGCAAATGACTTAGTCAGATATTTTTTGTTATGTCTTATTTTCCCATAGAAGTAGGGTGACTTAGGCTGAGTAAACAGCAAAAGACCTTTTTCAATTTGATATTGTTTATTCTTCCTTTTCACAAAGTATGACATAGTATGACACTTTTATGATAAAATCTATTCCCTTCCATTATGCTATTTAATAAAAATCTTGAGAAAGACAACTGTGGATACGGTCTAATCTGCAATAGAAACGGGAAGCCCTCCAGAAAAGTAGTAGAAAAATCAATTGATGCTCTATCAAGCATGGCCCATAGAGGAGGTCTTGGTTTTGATGGAAAAACTGGAGATGGCTCAGGATTACTATTTGATATAAATAAAGACTTTTATAAAAAGACAATAAAATCTGAGTTATCTATAGCGTTACCAGAAGAATTTGCTATTGGCTGCTTTTTTTCTAAAAAAGGATTGAAAGACAAATTGCAGAGCGACTTAAAAAAGATTTTTAGATCTGAAAATCTTAAAGTGATTTGTTTTAGGAATGTTCCCATAGATACATCTGTTCTTGGGGAAGAAGCTAAAGATACTCTCCCTGATATTTTTCAGGTATTTCTAGAACAAAAAGATAATAGTTCTGATTTATCTCTGCGATCATCTTTGTTTCAAGCATTGAAAATCATTGAGAACAAATATTTAAATTTCGAGGAATTTTATGCATGCAGTCTTTCAAATGAAACCATTGTTTATAAAGGACTTATGATGCCAGAAGACCTTAAAAGCTTTTATTTAGATATTAAAAATAAGAAGTTTATAGCTTCAACTTGTCTGTTTCATCAAAGATTCTCGACCAATACAGCTCCAAAGTGGCATTTAGCCCAACCTTTTAGACTGCTTGCTCATAATGGAGAAATTAATGCTATTAGAGGTAATAGAAACTGGGCAAAAGCACGTAGCTCCTTGTTTAAGTCAAAGCTGCTACCAGATCTGCACATGCATGAGAACCTCATCAATATTGATGGTTCAGATTCATCAGCGCTTGATAATATGATTCAACTTCTTGTTGAAGGAGGTATGAATTTATTTAGGGCTATTAGAGCTGTAATACCTCCCGCTTGGCAGAATATACAAATACTTGACCCAGATATAAGAGCATTCCATGAATACAATTCTATGCACATGGAGGCATGGGATGGACCGGCAGGCATTGCCCTTGCAAATAAGAGATATGCAGTAAGCTTCCTCGATAGGAATGGCATGCGCCCGTCAAGATATCAGATTGAAAAAGATGGGACAGTAACAGTAGCCTCAGAAACTGGAGTAAATCCAGTAAGCGCAACAAAGATTGAAGCTAAAGGAAGGATATCTCCAGGGGGAATATTTGCAGTTGATAAAGAGACTGGAAAAATCTTAACTGAAACTGATATTGACCAAGAGCTTGCTTCCAAATATCCATATAGAGATTGGTTAAAAGAGCATTCAAATTATGTTGAATCTAAACTTGATCAATCCGAAGGTAGTGGACTAAAAAAGATATCTCCTGAGAAATATACTCTTGCAACAAAGATTTTTTCCTTATTTTTGGAAGAAAGAACAAGCGTCATTAAGGTTCTTGGAGCTGCAGCACAAGAAGGGACAGGCTCAATGGGAGATGATACAGCTCTTGCAGTGCTAAGTAGACAAAATAGACAAATATATGACTATTTTAGGCAACAATTTTCTCAGGTCACAAATCCACCAATTGATTCATTAAGAGAACAATCAGTGATGTCTCTAGAGACATGTTATGGACCTGAACTTAATATATTTGAACCATCATCTGGGCATGCAAAACGCTTAGTTACTTACTCCCCAATTCTTTCTTATAAAAAACTTGATTGGATTTTAAAAAATAAGATTTTTAAAGTTAAAACTTTTGATCTTGAATATGGTGAAAGTAGTTCAATTTTAGATGCAATTGATAAGCTCATTTTGGATGTTTCTTCAGCCATAGATAAAGGCACAACAATTATTCATCTAAATGAGGCACTGCCATCAAAAAATAAATTATCTTTGAATGCTTTGATGGCAACCGGAGCTCTTCATCAAGCCTTAATTGAGCAAAAAAAGAGAACTAAAGTAAACATTATTGTCAGTACTGGTTCTGCCAGAGATACTCATCAAATTGCTTGTCTTATTGCTTTCGGTGCGACCTCCGTCTATCCATGGCTCGCATACCAAACAATCTTAGACCTTAGTCATAAAACAGAATTAAAAGGCGATCCTTTTGAAAATTGCGCAAAGTATAGAAAGGGAATTAATAAAGGCTTATTAAAAATAATTTCAAAGTTAGGCATTTCATTAATTTCTAGCTATAGAGGATCTCAACTTTTTGAAATCGTTGGACTATCAAATGAAGTTGTAGATAAATGTTTTACAAATACGGATAGCAGAATTGGTGGAAAGAACTTTAGGAATCTTGAAAATGAAAACAGGAATATTTCATTATTCGCAAAATCAAATATATCCGATGTAAGCGTTGGTGGGTTATTAAAGTTTATTCATGGTGGTGAATACCATAGTTATAACCCTGATGTAGTGAAAACATTACAAGAAGCAGTAAGAAGTGGAGATGAAGATGAATATAGAAAATATTCTAATTTAGTAAATTCAAGACCAGCCTCCATGCTAAGAGATCTTTTAGAGTTTAAGAGTAAAAAACCAAAGATCAAAAAATCAAAAGTTGAACCACAAAAACATATTCTAAAAAGATTTGATTCAGCAGGGATGAGTTTAGGCTCATTATCACCAAAAGCTCATGAAACTCTTGCTGAAGCTATGAATTCTATTGGCGGTAGATCGAATTCAGGTGAAGGAGGTGAAGCAAAAGAAAGATATGGAACAAATAAACGTTCAAAAATAAAGCAAATTGCCTCTGGAAGGTTTGGTGTCACTCCTGAATATTTAGTAAGTGCAGAGGTGCTTCAAATAAAGATTGCACAGGGGGCAAAGCCTGGTGAGGGAGGGCAACTTCCAGGTGGAAAAGTTAATGAGCTAATTGCTAGATTAAGATATTCAACTCCAGGTATCACTCTGATATCTCCTCCACCGCATCATGATATTTATTCAATAGAAGATCTCGCACAATTAATTTTTGATCTTAAACAAGTAAATCCCAAAGCTCTTGTATCAGTAAAGTTAGTTTCTGAGCCAGGAGTTGGAACAATTGCTTGTGGGGTTGCTAAAGCTTATGCCGATTTAATAACAATTTCTGGTCATGATGGAGGAACTGGAGCCAGCCCTATTTCCTCAATAAGATATGCAGGGTCTCCATGGGAATTAGGTTTATCTGAAACTCATCAAGCTCTGAGAGAAAGTGGATTAAGAGGAAGAGTAAGAGTGCAAGTTGATGGCGGCTTAAAGACTGGACTAGATGTAGTTAAAGCTGCGGTTATGGGTGCTGAATCTTTTGGCTTTGGGACTGGTCCAATGATAGCTATGGGATGCAAGTATCTTAAAATATGCCATCTCAATAATTGTGCAACAGGTGTTGCAACGCAGCGATCTGACATAATTGATAGACATTTTGTTGGAGAGAAGGAAAGAGTTGTAAATTACTTTAAATTTATAAGTAATGAGGTGCGTGAAATTCTTGCTGAACTTGGGGAACAAAAGCTTGAGGATATAATTGGAAAGACTGAACTTTTAGATGTTATTAAAAATATGCCTGAAAGGTATGGTGATTTAGATTTAAGTCCAATCTTAGCTTCTGACAAAAAGTCTTTACAACCTTACTTTTGTAATTCAAGTAGGAATAAGCCTTGGGATAAAGGCCAACTAAATAGAGAGATTTTATCAAAAGCGAAAAAAAGTATTATTTCAAATAAATCAAAGACTTTAAAATTTAACATTACAAATAGCGATAGGTCTGTTGGGGCATCTATTTCTGGATTCATTGCAGAAAATTTTGGGGAAGATGGTCTAGATAACAAAATTAGTTTAAATTTCACTGGCTCAGCAGGACAAAGTTTTGGTTGTTGGAACATTAAAGGTTTGAATTTAAAAGTCGAAGGTGATGTAAATGATTATCTTGGAAAGGGGATGAACGGCGGAAGAATAGTTGTTAAGCCGCCTAAAAGGCTAGAAAAGAATCTCAATAATATAGTTGCAGGAAATACAGCGCTTTACGGAGCAACTGGAGGAAAATTATTTGTTTCAGGCGGGGTTGGAGAACGTTTTGCAGTTAGAAACTCTGGAGCAACTGCAGTCATTGAGGGAGCTGGAGATCATTGTTGTGAATATATGACAGGAGGGCAGGTTGTTATTTTAGGTGAAGTTGGAGCAAATTTTGGAGCAGGAATGACGGGTGGATTCTCATATGTATTGGATGAAAAGAGATCATTCTTCGACAAATGCAATCGTGAATTGATCAATTTGGACAGAGTTTTAAGCGAAACTATGGATCCACATAGACAAAATCTTAAACTTCTTATCGAGGAACATTACAAGAATACCAAGAGCATGAAAGCAAAAGAAATATTAGAAGATTTTGAAAGATATCTGCCAAACTTTTGGCTTGTTTCGCCAGTCGCTCTGAGTGTGAATGATCTCCTTAAAACTACAACAGCCAGCGCTGCCTAATAAAAAGATTTTTTGAAATTCTCAAAATTAAATTTTTGAGTCTGGAATGACAGGCCAATTCCTTTTAAAAGTATTAAATTAACATTCCCACCTTTGACCTTCTTGTCACTCAAAATAAACTTCTTTAGGTGTGAATAATTATTTGATGTATTTTTAGGAAAGTTAAGAGCATCAAAAACATTAATTATTTTTTCATAAGTCTTTTCATTTAAGTGACCCTCTAACATGGACATTTTAGAAGCCATTCTCATGCCCATAGCCACAGCTTCTCCATGTAGAATGTTTTTGTAATTATTTATTGCTTCTATTGCGTGACCGTAGGTGTGCCCAAAGTTCAATATAGCTCTTATGCCTAACTCTCTCTCATCCTCAGTAACAATTTTTGCTTTTGTTTTAACTGACTCATGAATAAGCTCTTCAATTACTCTTTGGTTTCTTTTCAGAATTTGCTGATGCTGTTTATCAAAAATATTGAAAATTTTCTTGTTATGAATCAGCCCATACTTAATTATTTCTGCTATTCCAGATTTGAATTCTCTCTCCGGGAGTGATTTTAATAAGGCTGAAGATATCAAAACTAACTTTGGATTCTTAAAAGCTCCGACAAGATTTTTTCCAGACTCAATATTAATGGCAGTTTTTCCTCCTACTGATGAATCAACTTGAGCAAGAAGTGAGGTTGGTATTTGAATATAATCTATGCCTCTCATAAAGCTTGCAGCTACAAAACCACTCAAATCCCCAACAACGCCACCTCCAATGGCAACTATACAATCTGATCGATCATATTTCTTTTTAGCAAGCTTATTGAGGATCATTTGAAAGTTAGTAAATGATTTTGATTCCTCTCCAGGCTTAATTTTAAGCAAGTCAATTACTTTATTAGAAGGAATCGATTTTTTTATGAGTTCAATGTATGCAGTAGGGATATTTTTATCGGTAATAATAAATATTTTATTATTCTTTGATACTGCGCTGGGAAGATAATCTTTAAAGATCTTATTCTTACCAATAAGAACCTTATATTTTTCATCACCAACTAAAACTTTTTTAATCATTATTTATTCTTAATAATATTTATTATTTGATCTGCAACCTCTTGACTGGATTTATCACTCGTTTGAATTGCATAGTCAGATACCTCTTTATATAAGTGTTCTCGCTCACTATTAAGTTTTGTAAGTATTGATTCCGGATCACCATCTTTTAATAAGGGCCTATCTTTATCTTTACTTGTTCTCTCAACTTGAATTTTTATGGGAGTTTCTAAGTAAATAACAACTCCTCTAGCACTAAGAAGATTTCTATTGTGATCAGATAAAATAATTCCACCACCAGTAGCAACAACATGAGAATTTAGTTGCACAATCTTTTCAAGCTCAGCCGTCTCTCTTTTTCTAAATCCTTCCTCTCCTTCAAGATCAAAAATCCAATCAATACTAGCACCTGTTGTTTTTTCTATCTCCTCATCAGAGTCCAAGAAATCTAAAAAAAGCGAGCGAGCTACTATTTTACCAACAGTGGATTTACCTGATCCCATAGGCCCAACAATATAAATATTCATAAAAGATTTTTCACTAAGCTGCGAATTTTAGCACCTAAACATATAAAATATTAAAATTATGGTTAGTAGGCTTTTAGAGTTATTCCTGAAAGTTGCAATTTTTGTTGCAACCTTTATTGGCGTAATAATACTCTCAACATACCTTTATTTATTATCTGAACTTCCAAGGGTAGATAATGTTGATCAATCAAAACTTCAAATACCTCTAAAAATTTATACATCCGATGAGAAATTAATTGGAGAATTTGGAGAAAAGAAAAGGAGACCATTAGGATTTGAAGAAATACCTGAAGATTTGAAGAATGCATTTCTAGCTGCAGAGGATGACGGCTTTTTTGGGCATAGAGGTGTTTCGTATCCAAGTTTGATAAGAGCTTTTTCTCAATATATTAGAGTAGGCCTTGATGCAACTGGCGGTGGAACAATTACAATGCAAGTTGTTAGAAACTATCTTTTAACTCGAGAAAAGAAAGTAAGGAGAAAGATTAAAGAAATCTTTTTAGCATTTCACCTTGAAAGCGCATTCTCAAAGGAAGAGATTTTCGAGATATATGTAAATACAATCTTTCTAGGCAATAGATCTTATGGCATTGAGGCAGCTGCTAATACTTATTTTGGTAAATCGGTTGGAGAATTGACGGTAGCTGAATCAGCTTTAATAGCCTCTCTTGCCCAACTTCCATCAAGGGTAAATCCGATTAGAAATCCAGAGAGAACTAAAGCTAGAAGGAATTGGGTTTTATACAGAATGAAACTTTTAGACTTTATCTCTGAGCAAGACTATCAAACTGCAATAAATAGTGAAATAAACCTTCCCATATCTATCAATAATTATGATCTTGAAGCTAGCCATCTTGCTGAACTTGCAAGATTTGAAGTAATTAACAGATATGGTATCAGAGCATATGAGGAAGGCTGGTCTGTATATACAACTGTTGATTCTGAACTCCAAGAAAGTGCAAACGAAGCAATAACAAAAAGGCTATTTGAGTATGATAAAAGGCATGGCTGGCGAGAAAAGAATAATTATATAGATAGGCTAGGTGATGAATTCTTTAAATCAATAGAAAGCGAAGATTTTAATTTCTTATTATCTCAAGATTATGTAATTCAATCTGACCCAATTAATTATCAAAATATATCAGAGGAGTTACTTCGTGATATTTTTGAAGAAAATCCATTTATTCAATCTCATCAAAGAGCTATTGTTATTGAAGTTTGGGATTCAGGATTTACAGCTATTGATGAGAAATTTAATTTTGAAACTATCCAATGGGATGAAAGTTATTCTTGGGCTAGAGAATTTTTAGATGAGAACAGGAGAGGAAAAGCGCCAAAAGGATTCATGGATTTATTGGATATTGGAGATCTAGTTTATCTGTCTGCAGAAAATGATCAGGTTAAGTTGGATCAAATACCTCAAGCACAGTCGTCATTAATTTCTTTCAACCCAAAGACCGGCGAGGTACTCTCCTATGTCGGCGGCTCAGTATTTAATGATTCTCAATTTGATAGAGTTAGACAGTCTTATCCTCAATCAGGATCAGTTTTCAAGCCTTTCATTTATGCATCTGCTTTCAGCGGAGGTTATAACCCATCATCTTTAATTAATGATGCTCCAATTATTTTTGAAGACGAGAATCTTGAAACTTTTTGGAGACCTGAAAATTATTCAGGCAAATTTTATGGTTTAACAACTCTTAGGGAAGCGCTTGTTCAATCAATAAATATTGTTTCAATTAAGCTTTTAAGAGAAATCGGTATAAAAGAATCATCTGAAACTGTTGATAATTTCGGTTTTGGCTTAGAGAGGTTGCCTCAAGATCTTAGTTTAGCTTTAGGATCAGGCAATTTTTCTCCCGCAGAGGTTGCCAGAGGCTTTAGTGTATTTGCAAACGATGGAATGATTTCCGATATTCATTATGTAAGTCAGATTAAGGATAAGAATGGAAATATCATTTTCGATCACTCAGAAATAGATATTGTAAATATTTCCAATATTTCTGCTTTTCCATGGCTAAACACAGTTCAGCTGGATGCATCAAAGCCATATTTTCTTTTGCCACCTCTCAATAAATCAGATCCTGTTATTGACCCAAGAGTTGCATTTATGGTGAAAGATATTCTAAAAGAAGCTTCCCAAAGGGGATCGAATGGAAGGCTTACACGATATTTAGAGAGAAAAGATTTTGCTGGGAAGACAGGAACTACAAACGATGCTGTAAGTACATGGTTTAGTGGTTTCAACTCAAATATTGTAACAACGGTTTGGGTTGGGAATGATGATTTTGAATCTCTTGGCGATAATGAGTTTGGTTCTACAACAGCATTACCAATTTGGGTAGATTATATGAACTCTGCTTTTAAAAAGATTGATGTAGATGAATTTACTCTTCCAGATGGCATTTCTTATGTAAGGATAAATAAAAAAACTGGAGAGCTTAGCAAGTCTGCTGAAGATGAAAGCTATTTCGAGCTTTTTTTAAGTGAAGATTTATAGGTTTATTTGAAAAGAGATATTTGTAAGAGTGTCCAAATATTTTCAATATACGAGCTTGGCTTCTCTTTAAACTTAGATCTTATATATCTGGAGATTGTACCTTCAAGAGAAGTTATTAATAAATGAGATGATATCCCTGGCTGCGATAGAAGCGAATCAGAATCTTTTTGTAATATTTGTTTAAAATTTAGTTCCAGCCTTTCATAGAATTGGTTAGTGGCATCAACTACATTTTGTTCGTTTGCACTTAAAGCTTCTCTTGATAGGAGTCTCGCAAAGCCCTTATTTTTTTCAATGAATAATATACAAAACATAAATAGATTTTTTGCATTTTGTTCTGCGCTATCTTTACTTTTCTTTATTTCAGCGCACTTTGAAATTATTGTCTCGTCACAAAAAGAAAACAATTCTAAATAAATAGATCTTTTGCTTGGGAAATGTCTATATAAGGCTGCTTCTGTAATTGAAGATTTTTCTGCCAAGAGAGCAGTTGTAACTTTAGAAAGATTTCTTTCTTCTAGAAGACTTGCTAGTGACTGAAGAATGATTTGTTTCCTATTTTCTTTAGGCATTTATATTATTCTAAATTAATATCTTCATTTGGTAAGAATTTTTTTAATTCTTCCAAAAAGTTTTTTTGAATTTTTTCTAGTGATTCTTGACTATTTGCTTCAAATCTCAAGACGAGCTTCGGAGTCGTATTTGAAGCTCTTAACAGAGCCCAACCATTCTCAAACGAGGCTCGAAGACCGTCAGTAAAATCTTTTTTTCCATCAATTGATGCATTTTCTATGAAATCCTCAATTATTTTAAACTTTCTCTCCTCAGGAACATCTATATTTAATTCTGGAGTTGAATAAGAAACAGGAAGGCTATCCAACAAATCATCTAATGATGATCCTGTTTCATTCATGATGTCTAAAAGCCTTATTGCTGAATAATGACCGTCATCAAAACCATGCCAAATATCATTAAAGAAAATATGACCACTCATTTCACCTCCTAGTACAGCATTATATTTTTTTATATTATTTTTAATATGAAAATGCCCAGTAGGACTCATGAAAGGTATCCCATCATTTTCCTTAATTATTTGAGGAAGAAAGTCTGAGCACTTAACATCGAAAACAATAGTTTTGCCTTCATTATTTGAAAGTATTTTTTTTGAGAACAACATCATCATTTGATCGGGATAAATTAATCTTCCTGATGAAGTCACTGCTCCAAGCCTGTCTCCATCTCCATCAAAGGCAACACCAACATCTGCAGAAACCTCTTTTACTTTTTCAGTAAGATCCACTAAATTCTTTTCTTTTCCTGGATCCGGGTGATGATTTGGGAAATTCCCATCAACATCACAGAATATTTCGATGACTTCGCAGCCAACTGCTCTTAATAACTCTGGAGCAATAATTCCGGCTGCACCGTTTCCACAATCAATCACTACTTTGAGGTTTTTAAAATTAAAGCTATTTTTAACCTCGTTTATATAGTCATCTTTTATATCCAAGAATCTATTTTCACCAGCTGAGTCTTCTAAAGATATATCTGTTTTAGAGAGCTGAAATATTTCAGTACCAGATACTGGTTTATCATTTATGACAAGCTTAATTCCATTGTAGTTTTTAGGATTGTGACTCCCGGTAATCATAATTCCAGACTTAGAAGCTTGTTTTTTTGCTGCGAAGTAGAGAAGAGGGCTTGTAGCAAGTCCTATATTTATAGTATTAATTCCATGCATATTTAAAGACTCTTGGAGAGATTCCAAAAGAGATGGACCGGATAGTCTTCCATCTCGGGCAATCACAACTTCAGCCACTGATTCTTGATGACATTTCTGAGCTATGGATTTAGCAATTTTTGCAATCGAATCTTCATTAAGTTCATCCGGGAAAATACCCCTTATGTCATATTCCCTAAATATTGATTTTATAAGTTCTGACATTTACTTTTGATTTGATAGCTTGTTTGTCATAATACCTTCGATTTTATTAATTATAAATGCAATAGAGTGTTTGATTTAACGAATAAAAATAAAAAGATTTGGAAAAATGGAGACCTGGTTTCGTGGGACGAATGTAATGTTCATTCTTTGACGCATACCCTGCATTATGGTGTTGGTGTTTTCGAAGGAGTCCGCGCATACAATACAGATAATGGACCAGCAATTTTCAGGGTAAAAGAGCATACAGAAAGACTTTTTGAGGCTGCCAAAATAGTCAATATAGATATTCCATATTCCACTGAGGAAATTATTGAAGCCCAAAAGACTGTGTTGCTTAAAAATAATTTTGATGAGGCATATATAAGACCAATAATTTACTTGGGAAATGAATCTCTTGGTCTTAGAGCAGAAGATCTATCAGTAAATGTAATTGTCGCAGCATGGGAATGGCCCTCATATATGGATCCTGAATCAAAGCATAAAGGAATTTCTGTGGTTAAGTCTCCATATAAACAATACAAGAACCCAAATTGGTCAAATTATAAGATAACCGGGACTTATGTGAATTCAATTGTAGCCTTGCAAGATGCGGTTGCTAAAGGAGCTGATGAGGCATTAATTCTTGATAATGACGGTTATATTTCAGAGGGCAGCGGGGAAAATATTTTCTTTTTAAAAGATGGCCTAATTATGACGCCGACAACAAAGAATTGCTTAAATGGAATTACTCGACAATCGGTTATAGAGATTGCAAAAGGTCTTGGCTATAAAGTTGAAGAGGGGAACTGGTCATATGAACATATTCTTGAATGTGATGAGGCATTTTTCACTGGCACAGCAGTAGAAGTTACTCCTATCACAAAGATAGATGGAAAGATAATCTCTAATGGAACCGTTGGCTCAATTACAAAAGAAATACAAACAAATTATGAGAATGCAGTTCTTGGAACTGACAATAACTCAAGAAACTGGCTGACATACATCGAATAATATTTTGCATAAATTAAAGATTGCACTACTAAGTTATAGGAGCGCACCTTTCTCGGGCGGCCAAGGCATTTTCGTTAAAGAACTTTCTAATGCTCTTTTAAAAAGGGGACATGAGATAGACATTATTTCAGGGCCTCCAATGCCAATGCTTGAACCAGGAATCAAATTAATAAAATTGGAAGGTTTAAATTTATTTGAAACATTTAGTTTTAGAGATAGGCTTTTAAAGCTTTGGAACAAAAAAGATAAAGACTTTCTCGATTATTATGATTTTTTTAAAACCTTGATAGGTGGTTTCCCAGAGATGTACTCTTTTGGAGAAAGGGCGAAGAAACATCTCTCACAAAAAAAAGACTATGACATCGTTATCGATAATCAGTCTCTAAGTTCAGGGATGTTGGAAATTCAAAAAAATTATCCTTTTGTTGAAATAATTCATCATCCTATAACGAAAGACTTTAAATATGATCTTATTTATTCAAATGGCTTTATACAAAGATTTTTTAAAAAAAGATGGTATTCATTCCTTAAAATGAACAAAAAAGTAGCACCTAAACTTAAAAAGATTATTACAGTCTCTTTAAATTCAAAGAAAGACATTGCTATTGATTTTAAGACTGATCCAAAGAGAATCCACGTTATTCCTAATGGACTGGATCTTGAAGTTTTTAAGAAAAATGATGTATTAGAGAGAGAAAATTTTAAAATTGTAACTGTGGCAAGTGCTGACGTTCCTTTAAAAGGACTAGATACTACACTTAAAGCTATTTCATTAATTCTAGATAAATATCCAAATACAAAACTTTCAGTTGTTGGAAATCCCAGAGAGAATGGTCATACAGAAAGACTTATTAGACAACTCAATCTTACTAACCATGTTTCCTTTAAAACAAATCTTTCTAAAGAAGAAGTTGCATATGAATATCAGTCTAGCTCTCTTGCAGTTATTAGTTCTTTGTATGAAGGTTTTGGTTTTCCTGCAGCTGAGGCAATGGCATGCGGAACACCAATAATTTCTTCAAATTCCTCTGCGCTCCCTGAAATTGTTAAAGACTTTGGACAGTTATATGAGCCTGGCAATCCAGATGTCCTGAAAGAGTGCATAGAAAATTTTTATCTAAATAGACCTTTATTTAATAATCTTGCTCAAGAGGGATCTCTATATGCAAATGAAACTTTTAATTGGGAGAAAATTGCATTAGATTACGAAGAACAATTTTTAGAGACAATACAAAAGTTTAATTCATGTTAACGTTTAATTTTAATAATATTAGTCCAGAAAAAGATTCTTTTATGCTTGATGCTGGATGTGGTCCCGGTAGGCATGTTTTTGGTTTCATGGATAAGTTTCCTGATATAACTTGTGTTGGAGTTGATTTAGATTCTGATTCGCTTCAAGAAGGGAAAACAAACTTAACTTTATTTAGCTCCATCTCTAATAAAGAATCAACATTCCTTCAAGGATCTGTTTATAACTTACCCTTTAGTGACAATGCCTTTGAGACAATAATTTGTTCTGAAGTTTTAGAGCATGTTGCAGATGTGGATGCCACTCTCAAGGAATTAACAAGACTACTTAAGCCTGGTGGTAATCTGCTTATAAGCGTACCATCTTATTTTCCTGAAAAGATTTGTTGGTTACTTTCTAAAGATTATCAAAATATGCCAGGCGGCCATGTGAGAATTTTCAGAAAAAGCGTGCTTCAAGAGAAAGTTGAAGAAAAAGGTTATAACTTAGAGAGAACTGAAAAGTATCATGCCTTGCACAGTCCTTATTGGTGGCTTAGATGTCTATTTTGGTCATCACAGGACAATAATTTTCTTGTTAAAGTTTATAAAAAGATATTAGAGATACAAATTTTAAGAAATCCTATGATTTTGAGGGCCTTAGATAATCTTCTTAATCCATTTTTAGGAAAAAGTACTTCTTTTTATTTTAAGAAGTTATGAAAATGATTAAGCATCAATTAGTTCCTGCTAAGAATTGGATAATTGAGAATCAAAATAAGAGTGGATCAATAAACTGGGACCACAGAGGAAAATGTGATCCCTGGGATCACTGCGAGTGCTTAATAGCTCTTGCAATATATGAAGAGTGGGATGCATTTAATAAGGGCATTGAGTGGTTCTTTAAAAATTTAAATGCTGATGGAGAAATCGCACCAGAATATATCAATGAAAAAGTTACTAAGAACCATTTCGAAAGCCATCATTCGCCTTATATTTTTCTTCCTCTATACCAAAAATTTTTAATTGATAATGATATTGATTACTTACTTAAGTATAAAAAAGAAATACAGGATATATATAGTTCGACCTTAGCTTTTGCAGATTCAGACGGATTCTTATTTTGGGCAAAAGACAAAGATGGATTTTCTGATAACTCTCTAATAACAGCTTCATGCTCAGTTCATATCTCATTAAAAATATATGAAAACATTGCTGATATTTTAGATTTAGATTCTTGTCATGAAAAAATACTATTGAATCAAGAAAAAATTAATTCAAAGAAATTTGATCGTGATGGTGTAAGCAGGAAAAGATTTTCTATGGATAATTATTATCCTTTTTTATGTGGTATTGGAAACGATGAGCTCATTAATAAGACTATTAGTAATTTTTACCATGAAGGATTAGGAATTAAATGCGTTATTGAAGAGCCGTGGGTAACTTTTGCGGAATCATCAGAATTTATAATTAGCTTAGTAAAAATGAACAGAAAAGAAGATGCTAGAAAAATTTTAGAAGAAATAATGAGATTCCAAGATAACAGAGGAATATTCCCAACTGGCTATCAATATAAATTGGATATTTTATGGCCTGATGAGTTTTCAACTTGGACAAATGCTGCGGTTATCATTGCTGCAGATTGTGTATTTGGGATCTCACAAAAAAGAAATGTATTCTTAGTCTAGCTTTCTGAGAGCAACTAAGCTGTGAACTCTATCTATTAGCTCAAAGTTTTCAACTAATGCTTTTTCATAAATTTCTTTAGGAGCTTGGCCTCCCTCTAATTCTGAGTCATAAATATCATGAATAGCTAGGATACCGCCAATTCTTATTTTATCTCTCCATGAAAAATAATCATTTCTTGCTGACTCAAAGGTGTGACTTCCATCAATAAAAACAAGGTCTAAGTCATCTTCAATTTTTTTTGATGCTTCCTCAGAATTATCAATAACTGGAATAACAGTATCAATGAGACCAAATTTTTTTATATTGCTTATAAAAAGAGGATAGGTATCAACTCTTTTCTTTTCATAATCGTAGATCTCTTCATCAAAGTACTCTTCACCAAATTGTTGCTCTTCCGATCCTCTATGATGATCAATAGAAAATAACTTTGTATCATTTTCTTTACAAGCTAAACCAATATAGCAGGCAGATTTACCGCAATAGGAGCCAATCTCGACAGCAAATCTCTCTCTACATTCTCTTGAAGAGAGCTCATAAAGGAATTTTCCTTCATCTGGGTGAAGAAAACCTTTTATGTTCTTAAACCGATCTAACTTAGTGCTCATAAAAACTTACCTTTCCCAAAGTTGATTTAAATCTCCTGTGTTGCCATAAATATTCTGAAGGCTCCTCTCTGATTCTAGCCTCGATATGTGACGAGATATCTTGAATCATCAATTTTGAATCTGAGATGCTTATCTCTTCAACAGAAAGAATTAATTTGTCTGAGTCATAATATGAATTTAAAAACAAAACGTTGCATTGAGTTGCATCTACAATTTTGACAGGAGCATTTGTAGTAGCTGTTTTAATACCAAAAAAATCTACATTCGAACTATTCTTTAAGCCATAATCTTGATCAATGGCATAAAGAACAGTTTTATTTTTCTTGAGCCATTTAATGAATGTAATTGGTGAATTCTTGTCAGCGAGAGCATTAAGCCCTTTCAATCTTCCCATGCTTTGTACTTTCTGCATGAAGGGTGAGTTATGTGCTCTTTCTACCCCGTAAAGCTCACAATGCATTCCAAGTATTCTTGAGTCCAGCTCTAAATGATGAGAGTGTTTAAAAATGAGAAGGTTGCCTTTGGTTGCAATAAGCTTATTTAAACCAAATATTTCATATTTAATTAAAGAATTTATCTTTGAATCACTCCAAAACCACGCTTTACCAGTATCAAATATTCCACGAATCATCGACTTGAGATTTTTATTAAAAAGATTTATTTTTTCCTGCTTATTCAAGTTAGGAAAAGCAGCATCAATATTTTTTCTACTAAAAATGTTTCTTTTAAGATTGGGATTTTTTAGAAAAGAAAATAAAATATTTGCTAAAACATTTTGAAAGTTTATTGGAAAAGCTACAATCAGCTTCCAAAAAAATACGCCTATCTTTTGATTGATAAATTTCATTTAAATCCTGTTGCGCAGTTATTATACTAACCAGAGTAATAAACTATGCTTATCTTTATCTATAATCTCATTTTTCTGGTTTTAACCCCAATATTTATTATCAGGATCTTTTTCAAAGCAATTGGAGATTCAAGCTATTTAAGGAATCTAAAAAATAGATTTGGCGTCTTATCAACTTCTATGGAACCTGGCCTTGAATCAATATGGTTTCATTCAGTAAGTTTAGGAGAAGTAATTTCTTCGAGTGATTTAGTTAGAAAGCTATCAAAGGATCATAAAGTCATTCTTACTACAACAACCGGAACAGGATTTAAAAAAGCAAAACAACTTTTTTTTGATAATAAGCAAGTTGATATTGCATATGCGCCATGGGATTTTTATTTTTTTACTTTACTCTTTCTAAATAAAGTAAAACCTAAGGCAGCTATCTTTTTTGAGACAGAAATTTGGCCAAACTCTATCCATTTATGCAAGGCACTGGAGATACCATCTATTGTTAGTAATGGAAGACTATCTAAAAAGAGTTTTAAAAAATATATGAAGCTTAATATCTTTTTTAAAAAAGTTTTCTCTAATCTTGATCTTGTAATGGCTCAAGGAGATGAAGATAAGAATTACTATCATCAGCTTGGCTGCAAAAATATTCACGTCACAGGCTCAGTTAAATTTGACCAAGGATCTAATCTTAGTAAATCAGAATCACTAAGTTTTAAAAAGTTTTTAGAGCACCCATATTTTCTCGCTGCATCCACCCATGAGGGAGAGGATAAAATTATTTTGGAATCTTTTAACCTGATAAAAAGAGATTTTCCATCAGTTAAGTTAATTGTTGTACCTCGCCACCCAGAGCGGGCAAAAAAAATTAAAGCCCTTTTTCTTAATATGGGATCAAATTCAATTTATGAAAATGAAGAGGAGACTACATCAGATATTTTAATAGTTAAATCACTTGGAATTCTTCCCACACTTTACGCAGATGCTCAGCTAGCTTTTATCGGAGGAAGCTTAATAAAAAGAGGAGGGCATAATATTATTGAGCCTGCAATAGCTCAGTGCCCATTTATATTGGGAGAACACTATTTTAATTTTAAAAATATTGTTGAATCTTTCATAAATACTAATGCAACACACATTGTGAGAACCCCATTGGATATATTTGAAATTTTTTGCAAAACCTATAAGAATCAAGAAGACTTTAGAGAAGGTATGATTCGTAATGCAAACACAGTTGTGGAAAAGAATATCGGAGCAACCATGCGCCAACTTTCATTGATTAGAGCTAGTTTGTAAATTGCATAATAGCAAGATTAAAAAGAAAATAATTACCCTGATTGGACCAACTGCATGTAATAAAACTTCTACTGCAGTTCATTTAATAAAAAAATTTCCAATTTCAATCATAGGCGTAGACTCAGTTCAAGTTTATAAAAGATTTAATATTGGATCTGCTAAGCCTCCCAAAGAAATCCTTGAAAAATACAAACATCACTTAGTTGATAGCGCTGATCCAGAAAATATTTTTTCAGTAAAAGATTTTTATGATCAGGCCTACAGAATTGTCATGCAAGCGCATTCAAATAATAGGATTCCTTTGCTAGTTGGTGGAACAATGATGTACTTCAATGCACTATTTAAAGGAATAAATGATATACCTGAAGGAAATGAAGCTATCAGGGAGGAGCTTCAGCGAGAGCTTGATAATCGAGGAGTGGATAAACTATTTAATGAATTGAAAGAAATAGATCCAGAGTCAGCTAAAACTATAAAGGAAAATGATAAACAGAGAATAATAAGGGCTCTAGAGGTCTTCAAAATATCAGGTAAGAAGATTTCTGATTTCAAAAAAGAAGATACTGAAAATATCTTTGAAGAATTTGAGTTTATAAATTTAGGAATTTTTCCAAGCGATAGAGAGATTCTTCAAGTAAGGATACGAGAAAGAATAGAAGAAATGATCAACATGGGCTTAATTAAAGAAGCCCAAGAAATAATTAAATTAGACAATATCGCAAAAAATCATCCAGCTCTTAGTTCAATTAATTACAAAGAAGCAATTCAAGTAATTAATGGAGAATTAGATGCCAATGAGCTTGAGGAGAAGTGCGTCATTTCCACTAGACAATTGGTAAAAAGACAGCTTACTTGGATGAGGAGTTTTAATTTCTCAAAAACTTTTGATATCAACTCAGCTATTGAAATTGAGAAATACCTAGAAGAGCAAATTTTTTAAAATAATTTGTTTAATTATCTTCTTTCATCCATATATTAATGTTAAACATATATAATAAGCGTTATGAATTGGGATAATCAGGATAACAAAGACCCTTGGGGTAATCGCTCCAATGGAAATGATCAAGACTTTGATGATCTTCTAAAGAGATTTTCTTCTATCTTAGGCAGCAAGTCGGGTGGAGGAAAAGGTTCATCATCAGGCGGTGGCTTTAATTTTTCACCTAGTAAATTTCTTGGTTACGGATTTTTCATATTAGCAGTCGTCTATCTATCTGCATCCATCTATACAGTTCAGCCTGGTGAAAGGGTAGTTATCTTAAGACTTGGTGAGTATCACAAAGAGACAACAGAAGGTCTTAACTTTATGTTATTTGGAATTGATCAAAGATTTAAAGAGGACGTAGCTCTTACGAGAAGATATTCTCAAACAGCAAATATGCTTACACAAGACGAGAATTTAGTCGATGTTACAGTTTCAGTTCAATACAGAATAAGCAATATCAAAGACTTTGTTCTCAATGTTAGAGATCCGGAAGCAAGCCTTAGAAAGGCTACGGAGAGTGCATTGAGATTTGTTGTAGGCGATAACTCGTTGGAACAAACTTTAACAGTAGGTAGAGAGAAGATAGCTCAAGATGTTGGAGATAGGCTTCAAGAATACCTTGATATTTATCAAGCTGGGTTAATTGTTCAACAAGTTAACATTGAAAAAACTGATCCGCCGGTTGCTGTAAAAGCCGCTTTTGATGATGTGGTTGCTGCAAGAGAAGACAAGATTAGGCTTCAAAATGAGGCTGAAAGATATGCTCTTACTATTGTCCCTGAAGCAAGAGGTCAGGCTGAGGCAACTATTAAAGCTGCTGAAGCATATAAAGAACAAGTAATACTTACTGCCGAAGGTGAAGTTGTAAGATTTAATGAAGTTTATGATGAGTATAAAAAGAATCCTGAAGTAGTTAGAAAGAGAATCCATCTTGATGCTATGAAAAAAGTTTATTCAGATTCAACCAAAATAATGATTGATGTCAACGATGGAAGCAATATAACACTTCTTCCCTTAGGTGATATTTTGCAACAAACACAAGATGAGGATGAGGATTAAGTATGTCTTTTAAGAATTCAACAGTTTTATTTTCTCTCCTTGCTGTATTGATTTTATTTAATAGCTTTTTTATTGTTGATGAGCGTGAAAAAGCAATTGTTCTTCAGTTTGGAGAAACAGTTAGAGAAGATGTAGGCGTGGGTTTCCATTTTAAAGTACCTATTATTCAGGAAGTTAAAAAGTTCGATGCTAGGCTTAGATCGTTAGATGAGGATCCAGATAGAATTCTCACAAATGAAAGTAAATATTTGTTAGTTGATTCATTTGTTAAATATAAGATTAGTAATGTTCTACTTTTTTATAAAGCTACCGGTGGAAGCTTTAATAACTTAAATAACTTGCTTGGACAAAGAACTGAATTCGAATTAAAGAACCAGTTTGGTAAGAGAAGTGTCACTGAAGTTGTTTCGGGTGAGCGTGATGAGCTAATGAGAATAATGAGAGATAATCTAGCTGCGTCTGTTGTTGACCTTGGCATTGAGGTTATTGATTTTAGGGTTAAAAGAATAGATCTTCCCCCTGAATTAAGTAATTCTGTATACGAAAGAATGAGAACTGAAAGAAATAGACTCGCAGAGGAGTTAAGATCAGAAGGTAAGGAGCTCTCAAGAGAAATCACTGCATCTGCTGACAAAGATAGAATAATAATTCTGGCTGAAGCAAATAAGCTATCTCAACAATTAAGAGGAGAGGGCGAGGCTACTGCAGCTGCAATTTATGCTGAGGCTCATAATCAGGATCCAGAATGGTATGAGTTCATAAGAACTATGGAACTTCTTCCAGATGCATTCAGTAATAAGTCAGATGTTATGTTGATCGATTCAGATCAAGAAATTCTGAAATATTTCAAAGATTCTTCCGGCGAAGAAAAGTAAAATGTCTAACAATACCCTTATCCTTGGTCTGCAATGGGGAGACGAAGGAAAAGGAAAAATTGTTGATGCCTTAAGCGAAAGCGTTTATGCAGTATGCAGATTCCAAGGTGGTCATAACGCTGGACACACAATAAAAGTAGATGGGGTTCAAACCGTTCTTCACTTGATACCATCAGGAGTTCTTCATAAAAATGTTAAGTGCCTCATAGGAAATGGAGTAGTCCTATCTCTTGAAGCAATTAAAAAAGAAATTGAAGGATTGGAGGAATTTGGTGTTGAAATACGTGATCGATTATATATAAGTGAAAACTGCTCATTAATTCTCCCAAGTCATATAAAGATTGATCAAGTAAGAGATAAAGATGAATTTATTGGCACTACAGGAAGAGGCATTGGACCAACCTATGAAGATAAGGTTGGACGAAGAGCAATAAGATTAGGCGACCTTAAAGATGAGACTTTATTAAGAAAAAAAGTTTCAAGGTTAATTAAGATTCATAACAAACTGTTGGAACATTTTTATGATTCAGAACCCTTTTCTGAAGAAGAAATCCTAAATAATCTTCTATCTTTTAAAAACTTTGCTGAAGCTTTCTCAGTTAATACAACAGATTTATTAATGGATTGGTCTGAAAAGGGAAAAGAGGTTTTATTTGAGGGCGCGCAAGGGACTTTCCTTGATATTGATCATGGAACCTATCCCTATGTTACTTCATCAAGCACCACTATAGGTGGAGTTTCATCAGGTCTTGGAATAGGACCAAAGCATATTAATAATGTAATCGGAATTGTTAAAGCATATGCAACAAGAGTTGGAGAAGGCCCATTTATAACTGAGCTTTTTAATGAGGATGGAGAAGAAATAGCTAAACGGGGAAATGAATTTGGAGCAACTACGGGTAGGCCAAGAAGATGTGGGTGGCTCGATCTTGTTGCTTTAAAAAAGGCTATTTTTATAAATTCTGTTGATAGTTTATGTATGACCAAAGCCGATGTGCTCGATACTTTTGAAAATATACGTGTTTGCGTAGCTTATGATGACAACAACTTACCGATCTATAAGAGATTCGAAGGATGGCAAGAGGATACTAGCCAATGCAGTTCATATGACGAACTTCCACAAAAATTAAAAGATTATGTAAAATTCATTGAGGAAACTGTTAACTGCAAAGTTACCATAATCTCTGTTGGTCCTTCCAGAGAGCAAAGCATACATTTATAAATTTATCTCAGCTAAATTTTATCTAAACTCGCATTTATAAATTTATATGATTCAGGATTAGAGAACTTTTTTGTTAATCTTATACATTCATCAATGACAACAGGTCTTGGTGCCATTTCATTATTCATTTCTATTATGCCAAGACACAAGATTGCTTTATCAATAAGCTCAATTTCATTTTCTTTAATTTCCATTTTTTTTGAAATAGTTTTCTCAATAGCGTCGTTGTCTTTAATGAGTTTATCTAAACAAAGTTTAAATCTTTTGAAGTCTACTTTTTCAGACCGATGCTCTTTTTTAAACTGCTCTAATATTTCTTGAGAAGGAGTTTTCTCGAATAAATGCTGATAAATTGCTTGAACTAGGACCTCTCTAGTTTTAATAGCTATTTTATGTTTTGCTAGATTTTTCATTAATGAGAGCTATTAATGCATCGGCATTATTTGCTGTTGTTGTGATATATCTTTTTTCAAGTTGATCTTTGTTATCCACACAAATTACGCCATTTATTATCGAAATATCAGGATAATCAAGAGCTAGCTGCCCCAGTGATCTAAAAGTTTCATTACTGACCAAGTCATAATGAGATGTTTCACCTCTAATGACAATTCCTATGGCAAGAATTCCTTTTGTTTTAGAAGTAATTTTTGCTTTGGCTAAGGCTGGAATCTCAAGTGATCCAGGTGCTTTAAAAGATTTAATCATACAATCCTCAGATTCCAATCTTTCCATAACCGCATCCGTCATCTCATTAATAAGGTCTGCGTACCAGCTGGTATAGATAATTAGGATTTCATCATTTTTAGTCATTTTCAAAACCTACTATTTCAATGTTAAATCCAGAAATATTATTATATTGAGTTGGGGTACCAAGAACTTTTATTTTTGTTAACCCTAGATCTCTTAAAATCTGAGATCCAGCTCCAATAACTCTTCTGCTTTTTTTAGTTAGCTCTTTACCTTCAAGTAAGGATAGCCAATAACTACTGGCATCTCTATGATTTATTAAAACAAACACACCTGCTTCTGATTTAGATATCTTTTCCAAGGAATTCCTAACTGACCACTTCTTTCCAAGATCATTAATTGCTAACGTGTCTTGTAAAACGCTTTGTGTTTGAACCCTGACTAATGGGGAATCTGCATTTTGGATATCACCTTTCGATAAAGAAAAATGGAAGTTTTTTTCTAGCATATCTTCCCAAATCCTTAACTCAAATTCTCCAAAGTCTGTTTCAACAGATCTTTTTTCAACCTCTTTTACAGTTGCTTCAGTTGTCAGCCTAAAATCAATTAAATCAGCAATAGTGCCAATCTTTAAATTATGTTTCTTAGCGAACTCAATAAGATCATCTCTTCTTGCCATTGAGCCATCATCATTCATGATTTCACAAATAACACCTGATGGAGAATATCCAGCAAGCTCTGCAAGATCGCAAGAAGCTTCGGTATGACCGGCTCTTGCTAGAACACCGCCATCCATTGCTTGCAGTGGAAAAACATGGCCAGGTTGAGCAATGTCTTTTTTAGTCGCATCTGGGTTAACAGCTGCAAGAATAGTTGTAGCTCTATCTTGAGCAGAAATTCCTGTAGTTATACCTTCTTTTGCCTCTATGGACACAGTAAAAGCGGTTTTATTACTGGATTCATTAGAATCAGTCATTTGTTTTAAGCCCAGAACAGAGCACTTTTCTTTGGTGAGCGTTAGACAAATTAAGCCTCTTCCATGCTTTGCCATAAAGTTAACAATATCTGAATTAACTTTATCTGCTGCACAAACTAGGTCGCCCTCATTCTCCCTATCTTCATCATCGACGATAATTACCATTTTCCCTTCTTTAAGGTCATCAATGATTTCTTTTGTTGTATTCATGGTGTTTTTAAATAAGTTTCTTTAATATCATCATTAATTTTAAAAGAGGATTTTAAATCAAAACCTAAGCTTTCTATAGTTTTATTTTCAAACCAAGAAACCCCTACATCTCCCAATGTAATATTAGACTTATATATAATTATTTCATCAACTAAATCGTTACCCAGAAAAGCATTTACCAAATTTGGACCCGCTTCAACTAAAATTGAATTTATTTCTGTATTTGATAGCTCTGTAATTACTTTATTTAAATCAGACGAGCGGTTAATCATTACATCTCCACTTTTAAAGAAATTTGATTCTTTATCAATTTCTTGAGAAGTTAAAAGTATTTTTTGAGGCTGATTAACTTCGAAATCAACCCTAGCATTCATCCTAGGATTATCATTCCTGAGTGTATTGCCACCAGTAAGGATTGCATCAAATCCTGCTCTTACAATTTGCACATCATCTCTTGATTGTTCAGAGGTAATCCAAGTAAATGTATTATCTTTTCTGTGAGACATTCCATCTGCTGAGGAAGCAATTTTTACTGCTATGTAGGGCCTGTTATAAGTATTTTTGAAAAAGAAATGTTTATTAAGTTCAATCAATTCTTCTTCAAAAAAACCAAAGAGAACCTCAATACCATTGTCCTCTAATTGTTTGATACCAGATCCAGAAACCTTTGGGTTTGGATCTTTGATCCCGATTACAACCTTCCTAATACCAGACTTAATTATTGCATCTGTACAAGGCCCAGTTTTACCATGATGACAGCAAGGTTCTAGCGTGCAGTATAAAGTGAGCTGTCTAAATTCTGCTTCGGAAATATTATTATTTTTATTAAGATCCTCAAGCGCATTTATTTCTGCATGATTAGAGCCATATTTCATATGGTACCCCTCTGCAATTACTTCGCTGTCTTTGACTATAACGCAACCAACCATAGGATTAGGTTTAGTTAAATATTTTCCTTTACGGGCTAGATCAATAGCCCTTTTTAAAAAAATTTCATGCATTATTTCTTTTTAGACTTTTTCTTGTCTTCTTTGCTTAGCGACTTTATTTCATCTGAAAAATCACTGATATCTTGGAAATCTCTATAAACAGACGCAAATCTGACATATGCAACTTGATCAACATCTTTAAGAGCATTCATCATAATCTCTCCTATTTTTTCAGAGTGAATCTCTCTTTCTCCAAGCACTCTTATATCACTTAAGATCTTTGAAAAGAGGGCATCTGTTTTCTCAGCCGAAAGAGGTCTTTTTTCAAGGGCTCTAAGCATCCCTTTTTTTAACTTCGAACCATTAAACTCTTGTCGCTTCCCATCATTCTTAATAATCTTTGGAAGAGCTAGATCAGCAACCTCAAATGTTGTAAATCTTGCGTTGCAAACATCGCATTTTCTTCTCCTTCTGATTTGAGAGCCATCTGCAAATATTCTTGAATCAACAACTTTTGTATCTTCTGCTTGGCAAAAAGGACAATACATTACTTATATACTGGGAATTCTTTGCATAAAGACAGAGCTTTATTTTTAATTCCCTCAATTTTTTTCTCATTATCTAAATCAAGGACTATGTCGCAGATCCAATTTGAAATTTGAATAATTTCATCCTCTTTAAAGCCTCTTGTTGTAACTGCAGGTGTTCCAAGTCTTATTCCTGATGTTACAAAGGGAGACTGTGGGTCATTAGGAACAGCATTCTTGTTTACTGTGATATTAGCTAAACCAAGTTTATATTCAGAGTCCTTTCCTGTTATCCCTTTATTTCTAAGGTCGACAAGAATCATATGATTTTCAGTGCCGCCTTTTACTATATCGACTCCTCTTCCAATAATAGTCTTCGCCATAGTTTTAGCATTACTAATAACTTGAGACATATAGGTTTTAAATTCAGGTTCAAGAGCTTCCTTAAAACAAACTGCTTTAGCAGCAACAACATGCATCAAAGGACCACCTTGTGATCCTGGAAAAACTGCGGAGTTTAATTTTTTTTGTATATCTTCATTCTCTCTTGCAAGAATAATCCCAGACCTTGGACCTCTTAGTGTTTTGTGAGTCGTAGATGTCACAACATCTGCATACGGAACAGGTGAGGGATACATGCCTGCCGCTACAAGTCCCGATATGTGGGCCATATCTACCAAGAAATAAGCATTAACCTCATCAGCAATTTCTCTAAATATACTCCAATCAACTAAACCAGAGAAAGCTGAAAACCCAGCAATTATTAGTTTTGGATTATGTTTTTTTGCTAAATCACGAACTTGGTCATAATCAATATCATGTGTTTTAGGATTTAAACCGTATTGAAAAGATTTATAGTTTCTTCCTGAAAAATTTACTTTCGATCCATGTGTAAGGTGTCCTCCATGATCAAGACTCATTCCAAGTATTGCATCATTTGGTTCAAGTAATGCTAAATATGCAGCAGCATTTGCAGAGGAACCAGAATGAGGCTGAACGTTTGCGTAATCAGCGTTAAAAAGCTCCTTGGCTCTATCTATTGCTAACTTCTCAGCAATATCAACAAACTCACAGCCTCCATAATATCTTTTGTCAGGATATCCTTCAGCATATTTATTTGTTAATACAGAACCCTGAGCCTGAAGCACTCTTTGACTTGCATAATTTTCTGAAGCTATAAGTTCAATATGTTCTTCCTGTCTAATCATTTCCTTTTCAAAGGATTCCCAAAGCTCAGCATCATAAAGCTCTATATCATTTTTATTTGAAAAGATTGCATCAGTTTTAAGGTTAGATTTCTTATCAAGCAAAGACATTTTTAAAGTTTCTCCAAAATAGAAGGTTACAATTTGTAAAAGTTAAGAACATTTTAAATGAACTATGGTTTTTTGTGGATAAAAGTTTTTTTTCTATTAGGTGATGTTTGTTTACAAATTTTACACTTTAATCCAAAGCATTCTCTAGCTTGACAATATTCTCTTCCCCAAAAAATGAACTGCAAATGTAAATCATTCCAGTCTTTAGATGAGAATACTTTCTTTAAATCTTTTTCTGTTTGCACTACATTCTTTCCTGAAGTAAGCCCCCATCTTTGAGCTAACCTGTGAACATGAGTATCTACAGGAAAAGCAGGTTCACCAAAAGCCTGACTCATCAAAACAGATGCAGTTTTGTGGCCGACTCCTGGTAACTTTTCTAACTCATGAAAGCTTTCAGGAACTTTACTGTCATGCTCTTTGACTAATATTTTTGATAACTGTTTTATAGCTTTTGATTTTTTAGGACCTAGACCACAAGGCTTGATAATAGAATATATTTTCTTTTCAGATAGTTTTGACATCTCAAGAGGACTTTTTGCTAACTTAAATAACTTGGGGGTTACCTGATTTACTCTTTCATCAGTGCACTGAGCTGATAGTAAAACGGCTATCAAAAAAGAAAAGTTATTGAAATGATTAAGAGGTATAGGTGGATTAGGATATTTTTTGCCTAAAATCTTTTTAACTATTAATGCTCTCTCTTTTCTTGTCATATAATAAATATTTAAATTAATTCTAAATGATCAAGTATAGGAAATATCTACTGAAGCTTAAAGATGCATTTTTAGAAGAAAATGTACAAAACACGAAAATGTTGGATTTATATCTGAAATATCTTGAGGGCGAAGCCTCGGAACAAGATCTAGAAGATGCGAACAAACAGCTTGCAGAGATACTTAAAAGCTTGGGCATGGGCGTACTTGTGGTTTTACCTTTTAGCCCCGTAAGTATTCCTTACCTTGTTAAAAAAGCTAAAGAAAATAATATCGATATAATTCCTAAGTGGTATAAAGCTTTAAGAGAGCAGGATGATAGATTAGAATAACAAAGTAAATTTCGGAGTAGATTATGAAAACAGCTGTAATAGTAGATAGTGTTAGAACAGGATTAGCTAAGTCATTTAGAGGCGGATTTAATATGACTAGGCCCGATGAAATGTTGGCACATATTATAAATGCAACATTGGAGAGAAATCCCAATTTACCTCCAGAAGCTGTTGAAGATATCATTATGGGGTGTGGAAATCCTGAGGGTGCTCAGGGACATAATGTTGGAAGAAATGCTGCGGTTCTCTCTAATCTTCCTATAACTACAGGAGGAACAACTATAAACAGATATTGTTCTTCTGGAATGCAGTCAATATCCATGGCGGCATCTCAAATTATGGCTGGCTGCTATGACACTGTTATTGCTGGAGGAGCAGAAACAATTTCTATGATGCAAGGAAAGCAAAATATGGATAATTTTGTTAATGAAAGACTTGCTGAAAAGTCTCCAGGAATATACTACCCAATGGGAATGACTGCTGAAGTCGTTGCAAAAAGATATAACGTATCTAGGGAAGCTCAAGACGAGTATGCTTTCGAAAGCCAAATGAGAACAGCAGCAGCTCAGCAAGCTGGAGCATATGATGATGAAATAATTCCAATGGAAACAAAAATGCTTCTTATGAATAAAGAAACTGGCGACTCAAAAGAAATTGATTATTGTGTAGAAAAAGATGAGTGCAATAGACCAGAAACAACGCTTGATGGATTGGCTTCCTTAAAACCAGTCTTTGATCCAGAAAATGGATCAGTTACTGCTGGAAATTCTTCACAATTATCAGATGGCGCATCTGTTACCTTGGTAATGTCCGAAGATAAAGCGCTTGAGCTTGGTCTTAAGCCATTAGCTTATTTTAGAGGGTTTACAACAATGGGATGTGAGCCAGATGAAATGGGTATAGGCCCTGTTTTCTCAGTTCCAAAACTTCTGAACAACTATAATCTTTCAATGGATGATATAGATATTTGGGAGCTTAATGAGGCCTTTGCAGTCCAGGTAGTGTATTGCAGAGATAAGCTTGGTATTCCAATGGAAAAACTTAATCTGGATGGAGGATCTATATCTATAGGCCATCCATTTGGTATGACTGGCTCAAGACAAGTAGGGCACATAGTTAGACAGCTTCATTCTCATGATAAGCAATTTGGTGTTGTAACTATGTGTATTGGTGGTGGAATGGGAGCAAGTGGATTGTTTGAAAGATATCCTTCTTGATATCTGAATCTGACATTCTTAGATGCTTTCAACACCTTGTTGACAGCTCTTATCATAAAGATTCTATTCTATTAGGTTCAGGAGATGATGCTGCTGTAATAGATACTCAAGGCAGACAGTTAGTTCACTCTGTTGATATTTCAAAAATAGGGGTTCACTTCCATGAAAGCATGAGACCCGAAGATATTGCTTATAGGTCTATAACTACAGCGCTGAGTGATTTAGCAGGAATGTGCTCTTTTCCTTCTTTTATTTCTATTGCACTGACTTGCGACATTGAGGAAATCTCTTGGTATGAAAAATTCTCTAATGGCATCAAGGAAGCTTTAGATGAATTTAGTATTGATCTCGTTGGCGGAGATGTTACCAAGGGAGAATTAAATATTTCGGTAAATGTTTTTGGATATCCATTTAAAAAACCAATACTTAGAAATGGCGCGATCCCTGGAGACTCTATTTATGTAACAGGTCAGTTAGGAAAAGCAAAACAAGGCCTGAATGATTGGCTCAATAAAAAAGATTCAATATTTTGCAAGGACTTTCTTAGACCAAAGCCACAATTCCAGAAAGCGAAAGAACTTTCAGATTTTGCAACTTCATGTATTGATATATCGGATGGACTTATTAAAGATTTAGGTGATATCTGCAAACAGTCGAATGTAGGTGCTGAATTATGTTATGAGGATATTCCCATTCTCCATGATCATAAAGACTTAACTTATGGAGATGATTATGAGCTTTGTTTTACAGCGCCATGCCATCTTGATGATCAGCTAAAAAGCCAAGGATTCTTTCTTATCGGGAAAATAATACAAAAGTTAGGTCTTTCAGTTAAAAAGGGTGGCTCTGAAATAACATTTGAGAAAAATGGATGGGACCCATTTGAATAATAAAATTGGTATTGTTGGTGGCGGAATAACAGGTCTCATCTCTGCATATTTTCTATCTCTAGAGGGATATAAAGTCGATTTATATGAAAAGAAAACACTCTTGAGTGAGACAAGCTCTAAGACAACTAAGCTAATACATGGTGGTATAAGATACCTAGAAAATTTGCAATTTCATGAAGTAAAAAATGGAATTAATGATAGAAAATGGTGGCTTGAAAATTTTCCTAATGAAACAAAGCTTCAGGAAATAATAATTCTTTCAAAAAAAAAATTATCGCCTGAAATTTTTAAGTTTTTCTTTGGTATAAAGGTCTATGAGACATTTGCCGGCCGATCAAATATAAAAACTGGCAGGCTATACAAGCAGGATAATCTCTTATCTTTAGGTATAAAAAATAACATTTCAGCAGGTATATCTTTCTATGATGGTTTGATGCAAGAAAGTGTAGGGCAAGAAATTATAAAAAGATGTAAAAGTAATGGAGTAAATTTCTATGAGAATAATGAAATAAAGAGTATTAGATCGGAAGGGCGTATTGAAGAAAAACAATATAAAAAAATTATCATTGCTACTGGCCCTTGGGTATCTTCATTTTTAAAACAAAATAAAATTGATACAAATAAAACTATTGACTATATAAAAGGCAGTCATTTAATAATTAATAGGAAAATTAAAAAGGGTCTTATGTTCAGAGACCAAAAAGAACATAGATATATATTTGCTCTTCCATACCAAGGCAATCTTCTTCTTGGAACAACTGAACAGAGAGTGAGATCACCTGAAGATAACCATGTATTAGATTCAGAAGTAAATTATCTTTTAGAGAGTATTAATATTTATATTGATAGACCTATTAACAAAGATGAAATAATTAAAAGTTATTCAGGAGTAAGGCCGCTTATTAAGTCAAAGGCTCAAGATTTTCATTCATCATCAAGAGATTTCTATATACAAAAAGACCATAATTTATTAAGTCTTTTTGGAGGTAAATGGACTACAGCACCTTCAATAGCAAGAAATATTGTTAGAATTGTTAATAATGAATAATAAGAAAACATTAAAAAATCCGATTTTTTTCATCGCTTCATTGGGTGGAATTGGATTAATAAGATTTGCACCTGGTACATTTGGTTCTATTTTTGCGTGGTTCTTATTTATTTTCTTATCTCACTACCTAAATATGATCCTCTTTACCTTTTTGGCATTCTTGTTAGCGATTTGGGTTTGTGAATATATTTCGAAAGATCTTGAAGAAAAAGATGATAAATCAATCGTTATTGATGAGCTGGTAGGAATGTGGATTGCACTGATGCCAGCCATCTATTTTGCTGATACTCAGTCTGAAAGAACGATAATCGCAATCCTTGCTTTAATCTTATTTAGAGTCTTCGATATTTTGAAACCATTCCCCATAAGTTATTTTGATCAAAGATTTAAGAACGGTTTTGGTATAGTAATAGATGATGTTATAGCAGGAATAATTACTCTTCTAATTCTAATTCTTCTATCTCTTTTATTATTCTAGAAGCTTTTAAGCCAGATTCTTCAATCATTTCCTCTCTGGATTGATGTTCAATGAATATATCAGGTATGCCAAAAAGTTTAGACTTAACATTTATATTATTATCTGAACAAAATTCTTGAACAGCGCTTCCGGCACCACCAGCAACTGACCCATCCTCAATTGAAACAAATGCCTGTGCCTCAGATAGATATTTTCTAAGAATATCTTCATCAAGAGGTTTCACAAAACGCATATCGATTAGAGTAAGACCTAAAGTATCTGCAACTTCTTCTGCTTGATCGAGCAAAGCTCCAAAATTGATAACAATTAAATTTTTTGATCCCTCTTTAATTAACCTTCCTTTACCTATTTCAACAGGTGAAAGATCACTCTCAACAACAACATTAGGACCAGATCCTCTTGGATATCTTATTGATGCAGGGCCATTATGAAAAAAACCAGTTGTTAAAAGCTTTCTAGTTTCATTTTCATCTGAGGGAGTCATCACTATCATATTAGGTATGCACCTTAAGTAAACCAGATCATAGTTTCCCGAATGAGTAGGCCCATCCTCACCAACTAGTCCAGCTCTATCAATAGCAAAAGTAACATCTAAGTTTTGAAGTGCTACATCATGAATCAGTTGATCATAGGCTCTTTGAAGGAATGTAGAATAGATTGCTACCACAGGCTTCTTTTTTTCACAGGCTAATCCAGCAGATAAAGTAACAGCATGCTGTTCAGCTATTGCAACATCAAAATATCTCTCTGGAAACTCTTTACTAAATTCAACTAATCCTGATCCTTCCCTCATAGCTGGAGTTATTGCAACAAGATCACTATCTTCTCTAGCCATGTCTACTACCCACTTGCTAAATATATCTTGATATTTTGGTTTTGTTTTTCCTGTATTTTTTGAGGTATTAGTTTTAGATATTGCATGATATTTAATTCTGTCCTCTTCAGCTAAATCATATCCAGCACCTTTTTTTGTAATTATGTGAAGGAACTGTGGCCCTTCAAAATTCTTTAGATTTCCAATTACATTTAAAAGTTGATCTATATCATGACCATCAATTGGCCCAATATAATTTAGTCCAAGCTCCTCAAAAATAGCTCCTGGAGCTACCATTGTTTTCATATGAGTCTCAACAGTGCGGGCTAAATGATGAGCAGCAGGGATATTCTTTAAAAACTTTTTACCATTACTTTTAATCCCTTTATAAAGTTTGGAAGCCCATATTCTTGAGAAGTAATTATTTAGGCCTCCAACATTTTCAGAGATTGACATGTCATTATCATTTAGAATTATCAGCATATCTGGCTTTATGCCTCCAGCATGTTGCATTGCTTCGAAAGCCATTCCGGCAGTCATTGCACCATCTCCAATAACAGCTACTGTTTTTTTCTCTCCCTCATTTAATTTATTAGCAATAGCCATACCGACTGCTGAACTTATAGATGTACTTGAATGTCCCGCACCAAAAGCATCAAAATTACTTTCACTTCTTGATGGAAAGGGAGCTAGGCCATCTTTTGATCTTATTGAGCTAATTTGATTCTTACGACCAGTCAGTATCTTATGGGGATAAGCTTGGTGACCAACATCCCAGACAATATTGTCCGATGGAGAATCATAAAGGTAATGTAAAACAATTGTTAACTCAACAACACCAAGACCTGCTCCAAGATGCCCACCACTTTTACCAACTGAGTAAAGCAAAAATTCTCTCAACTCATCAGCTAAAATCTTTAGATCAGGAGACGAAAGCTCTTTAAGGTCCTCAGGATAATTAATTCTATCAAGCAGCTTAGTTGAAGGAACTTCATTAGGGATTTCACTAAATATTTTCATTACATTTTCCGCTGGTAAATATAATCTATTATTTTAAAAATATCTTCATCATTTTCTTTATCCAAGATTTTTTCAGCAATCTCAAGGGATTCAGCATGATTTTCACTAATTACTTTCAAACATTCTTCTTTATTAAGGATGCTAAGAATATTAATTTTTTTATTCTTTAAATCCGACCCCGTTGGCTTTCCAATTTCCTTTTGATTGCCAAATTCATCTAAGTAGTCATCAACTGTTTGAAATCCAACTCCAATAGATTTTCCAAGTTTATAAATTAGGTCTTTATCTTCAGAGAATCTTTCATACCCAAGAAAACCTAAAACTAATGATATCTCTATTAATTTTCCTGTTTTTAAATAATGCATTTTCTTAATAAATTCTTCATCTGCTTGCATTGATTCAGCAGTGATATCGAGTTCTTGACCAAGCACCATTCCCCTATAACCACATGCATCGGTTAAAAGAGAAATAGCAGAGACTTTTAAATCGCTATCAAGATCATCATCATTTGTTATTACCTCAAAAGCCAATGTTTGCAATGCATCTCCTGACAATATAGCTATCGCTTCGCCATACTTAATATGATTAGAATCTTTGCCCCTTCTTATATTGTCATTATCCATTGATGGCAAATCATCATGAATTAATGAGTAGCTATGAAGTAATTCAATACTTGTAGCTAAATTGATAGCAGATGATTTAGTTAGGCAGGTATTTTTTTTACTAGCTGCGATTAGAAGGGCAGATCTAATCATTTTACTTTCAGCTGTTGAAGTATATAACATTGAATCCGAAACTTTTGATTCAGCATTTATAAGGCTATTTATTCTTTCTAAGACTAGTGACCTAGCCTCTGTAAGGATTTCAGGAAACATAATTTAAATTAATCTTCTAAAAGTTCAGAATCACCACTATCTAAGAGCTTCTCAACTTTTAACTCTGCTTCAGATAATTGCTTTTGACACTCTTTAACAAGCATCACTCCTTCTTCAAAGGATTTTATTGAATCATCGAGGTCAATGTTACCTTCCTCAAGCTTAGCAACAATCTTTTCAAGCTTCTTCAGTGAGGACTCGAAGTTATTCTTTGAATTACTCATACCATATTGTAACTAAAAATTATTATTGTGGGTTAATTTGAAGCTGCTCCCTTTTTTCTAAAAATCTTTTTATCTTTGGAGGTATTGATAATGCTGCAGGAGTAAATATTAAAGTGAGCAAAGTACTAAAACTTAGACCAAAAACAATTGATTGAGCAAGATTCGACCACCAGTCGACAACTCTACTCCCAACTGAAATATCTCTTCCAATAATATCTACACTTAAACCAAGAGCTAGGGGGAGAAGTCCAAGTATTGTTGTGGTAGTTGTTAGAAGGATAGGTCTCAATCTCTGCATGCATGCTATTTTAATAATCTTAGTAATTTCTTCATGAGGCATATCATTTTTAAGTCTGTTGAATGTATCAATTAAAACAATATTGTTATTAACAACAATACCTGCAAGAGTAACTATTGAAATCCCTGTCATCGTAGAGCTGAAGGGCTTATTAGTAATTAAGAGTCCTAGTAGTACTCCAACAAAAGACATGACAACAGAAGACATTATTAAGAGAGATTGATAGAAGCTATTAAACTGAGTAAGTAGCATCAGAAGCATAACAAAAATAGCTGTACCACCAGCAACTACCAGGAATTCATTCACTTCTTCAGTTTCTTCAGCCTGACCTTGAAATCCATATTTGATGTTTCCATCAGAATATCTATTTGATAGCCAGTTTTCTAATTCTTCAACTTTATCATTTACCAAAACTCCTGGAACATTGGAGGCATAAATTTCATGATAAAAGTACCCATTTCTTCTTGAAACATTCTCTTTGTATTGTTGAGGTTCAAGAGAAATAAAGCTACTTACAGGCACTAATCCATTTGTGGTTTGAACCTTAAGATTATTTATACCAGTTATGGTTCTATCCTCAGGCTGAAATCTTGCCCTAATTTCAATTGCATCTTTTGAATCATCAGGAGTAAATTCACCAACTTTAAAGCCAGAAGTAAGCATCTGAACTAATGCACCAACATTAAATACGCTCACTCCAAGTTGAGCCGCTTTTTGATTATCAACTTCTACACTCCATTCAACAGAAGGATAAGCCCTTGAAGAAAAAATATTTGTTAATCCATTTACTTCATAGCGCATATAATTTTCAATCTCTGTTGCCGCGTCGGTTACAGTGTCTTCTGAATCTCCATATATTCCTAACATAATTGGTGCTCCAAACTGCGGACCGCCCATATCTGGCTCTGCTTCCACAACCACCCCAGGAATATCGCTAGTTACTTTTGAAATTAGTCCGATTGCTTCAAGGCCACTGATTGTTCGCTCTGATGGGAGCACAACCTCAACAAAGCCACTCCCAATCTTATCACTTCCTGAATCAAACCAATCTGAACCAGCTTTAAGATAAATATTTTTTAATTCATCAATTTCTAATAGCCTCTCTTCGATAGATTCAATAATTTCTTTCTTTTCAAGCGCAGAAAAATTACCTCTTCCTCTAATGGATATTTTTGCTTCAAGAGGATCAATGGTCGCAAAATACTCAGTTCCCTTACCATAGAAGTTATATGTAGTAACGATTAAAGCCACTATTGAAATGCATGCAATCATTGTTTCAATAGGATTCTTGATAAAGAATTTTATTTTTTTTGAGTAAAATTCAGAAATATTATCAAAGATAAATTGACCCGTTTTATCAACAGAGTCTTTTGAACTTAGAACAGATTTATGTTGACCAAAATAAGTTCCAATTACTGGAGTAACAATCATTGCATAAAAGAAAGAGGCAACTAAAACAAAAAATACAGTCATTGGAAGATATTTCATGAACTGACCTGTATAACCTGGCCAAAATATTAAAGGTATGAAAGCTGCCAATGTTGTCCCAGTTGAAGCCAATATTGGATAAAACATTCTTTTTGCACCAAGCCTATAAGCTTCAAATCTTGTAAGACCCTCACTAATCTTTCTGTCAGCATATTCTGTTACAACAATTGAGCCATCAATAAGCATACCCATTGATAAAAGTAGGCCAAACATTACAAGGAAATTTAATTCATATCCAAGACTTATTAGAATTATGAATGTAAATAAAAAGCAAAATGGAATTGAAAGACCTACGAGCAATCCTACTCTTAGGCCCATTGATGCAACTACAACGACCATTATTAAAAGAATTGCTCCAAGAATATTCCCCTCGAGCTCAGAAACCATTTGCTCAGTAATTACTGTTTCGTCATCAGTGATCAGGATATCAAGATTTGGAGGAAGCTTTTGTTTAAGATTATTCAATACAAGTGTTATAGAGTCTTTAGTATCTAAAGCATTGGCACCGTCTCTTAAAAATATATCCAATGCAACTGTATCTTTTCCATTGATGCGAGCATACTCATTAAAATCTTTAAACGTTCGCTTTACTGTAGCAATGTCGCCGAATGTAACCACAGCGTCTTTTGTAACTTTCACAGGAATGCTATACACGTCACTTGGAGTTTCTAAAACACTTGGAACCTCAACATTAAAACTTCCGAGACCAGTGTCCTGTCTGCCACCAGGAATCACAATATTGTTGTTATTGATAGAGTTATAAAGATCATCAAGAGTAACTCCATATGCTTCCATTTTAGATTTATCTATAACTCCCTCAAGGACTTCATCTGGTGCTGCAACAAGATTTGCTTCATAAATTCCATCAATAGATTCGAGCATATCTTTCATTTCTTCAGCAAAATAAATTTTTTGCCTTAATGAACCCTCTCCTTGGAGACTAATTGTCATTGCCGGAAAACTTCTTTCGGAATATTCTTGAATTTGAGGATCCTCTGCTCCCAGAGGTAGTTCTGATTTTACTTCTTCAATTGATTGCTGGATATCTATTAGCGCATCGTTCATATCATGAGCTATTTCAAACTCTACGATCATCCTTGTCATTCCTAGAGTACTATATGAACTAATATTCTTAACACCCTGAACACTTCTTAAATTATTTTCCAAGGGTCTCGCTATTAATCTTGATCCATCTTCCGGAGATGCACCCTCAAGGAATACTGATACGCTTATGAAGGGAAGCTGTATATTTGGGCTCGATGAAACTTGTATTTCTTGTCTGGCATATGATCCAGCCAGTAATACTAAAACAGCAATAACTATAATCGTTTTAGCTTTAGTAAGAGCGAAATCAATTATTTTTGTCATACTAGATTGAATCTAAACCAGCTAAGATTTTTTGACCATCCTCGACAAATCCATGACCTTTAACAATAAGATCTACTTTTTCAGGTATACCAGATATCCATAAACCATCCTCGAGATCTTCAACAATAAATATTGGAATAAATTTAACAATATTTTCTGATGTTAATATTTTTACACCAATATTTCCTGAATCATCTAGATCAAGAATAGATGGTGATATTTTGTGTGAAAGAATTGGATCAGTTTTAATTGTTATGGTTGAAGTTATGCCATCCTTTATCAACCCTTTTGTATTATCAATTTCGCTTTCGACTCTAAAAGTTTTTGTTTGAGGAGAAGCACTTTTAGATACAAACGAGAGTTTTCCCTCAATTTTTTCTCCTGTTATTAATTCAATTAAAACTTTTTGGCCAACTTTTACATCAGCGATTTTTATTTCTGGGATTTCAGCAATAAATTTAATTGGATCTAAATCAATAATTGTTGCACAAACTTGACCTCTATCGAGGAAGTTCCCTGGCTTTACAATAGATTCAATATAGCCACCAAAAGGGGACTTTACTTCAGTTCGATTAAGTTCAACAATGCCTAATCTGCATAAAAGAGTATCTTTCGCTACAAAATCACCTTCTTTTGCACCAATTTCCACTACTTCTCCAGTGGTTTTAGCTCTTACTTCAACCCTTCTTTCAGAGCTACTTGTGGCTTTAAGTTTTACGGTGGGGCTGTAAAATTGAGGAATGCTTTCTTTTACTTCTATTGATGTAGAAAGATTTTGATCATCAATATCAACTTCTTTCTCTTCAACAAATATGCCTGATAACATCCAGAATATGATCGGGATGACTATGTATAGGGAGATTCTAACGTTTTGATTCATAAATTTATTACTTCACACCTTGTGGCCTAGATTTGGTGTTTTTTTCTTAGTTTTTCAAGTGTATCGAGATCAAATCTATCAAAATTCTCATCTAAATCATCATTTGGTTCCTGAAAATCTGATAGCTTTGCTTCTTCACAACATTTTATGAAGTCAGATAATGTTGGTAAAAAGTCATTCTTGGCCACAACTTTAAGTGTTGCATCCTTGATATGATGATTTTCAAATCTTTTTAGACTCATAGCCCAAAGCTTTTTGCCCTCTTTCAGCCTCTCATCATCACCAAAGACTTTATAGAACTGATAATGATAGGACATTTCAAGTTTTAGGAATAAATCATCAATAAGATTTATAAAATCTTGATCAAGCTTTTTTTTACTCGATTTCTTCTGCCCAAGACTGGTCACTTTTTCTTTCTTTGAATGTTTTGGTGAATTTTCCTGGCTCATTTTTACTATTATAACTCCCAATCTCTTTTCTTTTTACAAAATCAACAAATTTAACGTTCCATGTTTTTAATGCAGCTCCATTATCCTTCCAAAAAAGAATAAATTCACTCAGGTAGCTCAGAGCAGTATCTTTTTTAATTTCTGATAACTCAAGGATATCAAGAGCTGAACTACTTGGTATCCAATCGTCAGCCATAGTATGAGGCATGCCTTTATTTTTTGAATTGAATTGCACCCATTCTTTTCTTATGTAGTTTATAAAAACAGAGTTCCAATTATCTTTTTGGACCCTCTTTTCTTTCCAATAAATCCTGAATTCTTTAAGCTTTAAAGAAGCAAAATCTAAGTCAATTCCACCAAGCTCAAGAACTTCAATAGCCTCTCTTGAAGGCTCCCAGTCAGAATCCAATATATTTGATTTATCTGATCTCGATCTATGCGGCAACTTAAGCTTATCCTTACGATATTTACCAGATTTAATTTTAATCAATCCGAGGCTAGCAATCTTTTCAATGCTGCTAACTATTTTTCTCTCTTCCATAAAAGAGAATTTCTCTAGAATAATTTCTGCAATATCTTCAATCGAACTTGATGAAATCTTATTGTCTTCAATGAATTTAAGGATAACTGCAGCTTCTACACCAATTGTGTCAGCAACATCTTTTGAAAAAGAAAGATTATCTGACTCCACCTAGCTCTTTGATCTCCTTGCTTGAACAGCTGAGGAGAGCTCTGAAAGACATTGTTTTGTATCTTCAAAGTGAATGCATGCATCTGTAACACTTTGTCCATATTCCAAATCCTCACCAATCTTCTGATTACCTTCTCGTAAGTGACTTTCTATCATTACTCCTCTTATTTCATTCATACCATCAGATATTTGCTTAGATACAACTCCGATATTCTCAAGCTGTCTTTTAAAGACCTTTTGACTATTGCCATGGCTCACATCAATCATGATTGAGTCATTTGCTTTCGCTTCGTTAAGCGCATTAATAGTTTCTCTTACATCATCTGGATAAAGGTTTGGTTTGGTTCCACCTCTGAGAATGATATGGGTATCAGAGTTTCCAGATGTCTTATAAATAGAAACCATTCCTTCTTTAGTATTAGAAAAAAATACATGTGAATGATTTGATGCTTTCATACCATAAATAGCCGGATTTAAATCGCCCGTTGTTCCGTTTTTAAAGCCAATTGGACACGAAAGTCCTGATGCCAACTCTCGATGAATCTGACTTTCAGCAGTTCTTGCCCCAATGGCACCCCATGAAATAAGATCAGCTACAAACTGAGGAGAAATCGGATCAAGAAACTCAGTGCCAACAGGAAGTCCAAGCTGAGAAATCTTATGAAGTATAGATCTTGCAAGAAAAAGCCCTTTATTTGCATCAAAAGTATTATTCATATCTGGGTCATTAATAAGACCTTTCCAGCCTATGCTTGTTCTTGGTTTCTCAAAATAGACTCTCATAATCAAAAGAATATCTTCTTCATATTTTTTCTTTTCATCAATTAAAAGTTTTGCATATTCTTCAGCTGAATCCGGATCATGAATTGAGCAGGGACCAACTACAGCTATTAACCTGTCGTCTTTACCATGCAGTATTTGACTTACCTCATTCCTAGTTCCATATACTAGTTTAGATATCTCATCAGTTAGAGGATATTTTGAGATCACATCATTAGGAGTAACTAAATCTACTTTATCAATTATTCGGGTATTGTCAGTTGAGTAATTCATCTTTTAATCACTTATTAAATTAGGTTTACAAATATAACTATGATGCAAATCAATTGAAAGCTATATATTAAATATTTAGATTTATTTTTTGTTAGCCCAATCATGCTTAAAAAACCGTTTTTTTGTATAAACACAATATGTTGTATTTAAGACTTTCCACAATTACACTATGTAGTGTTTATGAGCACTTTCCAACCTAAACAAAGCGAATTAGGCATTGTTAATGGCGTTCCACTGCCAGAAATGCCAGAAGACCTTTTTATTCCTCCGCAAGCTCTAGAGATTTGTCTAGAAACTTTTACTGGTCCAATGGACTTGCTGCTATACCTCATAAAAAAACAAAATATAAATATCCTAGATCTGGAAGTATCTAAAATTACCGATCAATACATAGATTATATAAATCTTATGGATTCTTTAAACTTTGAGCTAGCTGCAGAATACTTGGTAATGGCTGCTACATTGGCTGAAATTAAATCAAGAATGCTTCTGCCGAAAGTTGAAGAGGAAGATGATGAAACTGATCCAAGGCTAGATTTAATAAGAAGGCTTCAGGAATACCAAGTTTTTAAGACTGTTTCAGAAGAGCTTGCAAATATGGATAGAGTAAATAGAGACTATTACTTAGCAAGCGTCGGTATGCCTAAAGTTGAAAAAAAGACAAATGTAATTGACTTTAATGCTGCAAAACTCAAGTCAAGTATGGTCGAGGTTTTATCGAGACCTAAACTAGATAAAAGCCATCAGATAGCTTTCGAAGAGCTCTCAACGCAGGATAGAATTAAGCTTATATTATCAATTCTTTCAAAAAAGAATTTAATTGGTTTTTATAAGACCCTTCAAAAATCAGAAGGCAAAATTGGAGTAGTAGTTTCATTCTTAGCTTCGCTTGAGCTTGCTAAAGATGGATGTGTAGACTTAATCCAAAATAATAATGAAGAAATTTATATCAAATCAAAAGTACTTAATGCAGTGAATGAATAAGAATACCGAAAATTTTATTGAATCTTTACTATTTGCATCAGGAAGGCCATTGCGACTATCTGAAATTAGGTCAATTCTTGAAAATGAAGGAATTAAAGCTGATTTAGCTGAAATAAAAGTTGGATTAAATAATCTAGAAGAGAGATATGCAGAATCTTCTTTAGAATTATCCGAAGTAGCTTCTGGTTTTAGATTGCAGATTAAAAAAGATTTCACTCATCTTTTATCTTCATTGTGGACAGAGAACAACAGATTATCTAAATCTTTGATGGAAACTATTTCCATAATAGCCTATAAGCAGCCTGTAACTAGGGGAGAAATTGAGGAAATTAGAGGAGTCCAGGTTAGTACTAATATTATAAGAAATTTGCTTGAAAGAGATTGGGTAAAGATTTCAGGGTATAAAGAAACACCCGGAAGACCAGCATTGTTGGTAACTACAAAAACCTTTTTGAATGATCTCAATATTAAGAAAATCTCAGACTTGCCGGCGTTACCTGAAAAAGAAGAAATTTCTTCTAAAGAAATCACCGAAACAACGGAGATTAATCTAGAGGCAAGTTAATCACTAATGAAAAAAACTCGGTTGCAAAAAATACTTGCAAGAGCAGGCTATGGCTCAAGAAGAGGATGTGAAGAGATAATTAGCTCAGGAAAAGTTACTGTAAATGGAGAAATAGCAAAACTTGGTTGCGTGGTTAACTCTGATGATGAAATTAAAATAGGTAGCAAAAAAGTTGAATTTATAGATGTTCAAACCAGACTATTTGTTCTAAATAAACCAACGGGAGTTATCTGTTCTAAAAAGACTGAAGGCAATTTGAAATCTATATATGATTTAATTCCTAAGATTGATAATGAAAAAAACTTAATGATTGTTGGCAGGCTGGATGCAAACTCGTCAGGCTTAATTTTTTTTACTAATGATGGAAAGCTTTCTGAATTTATAGCTCACCCAAGTAATTTATTTGATAGAGAATATCTCGTGAGAGCACGAGGCCATTTTGATGAAGAGATTAAAGAAAATATGTTAAGAGGAATAAAGATAGATAATCAGTTGCTAAGATTAAGCGACATTGTTGATGGTGATAAAGCAAATTCAAATAGATGGTACACAGTTTGCCTCCTTACAGGTCGTAACAGAGAAATACGAAAAATTTTTGAGTCTCAAGGACTTCAAGTAAGCAGACTTAAGAGAGTAAGGTTTGGACCAATATTTCTTCCAAAAGGATTAAAGGAGGGAGACTGGCAGGAATTAAAATCTAAAGATTTAGAAAAAATGTATACCTATGGAAAGTGAACAGGCTTACAAAGGCCTTCTTATTCTTACTAAGAAATACAAATTTAATGAGCTTCACAGTCACATAAAAAATATTGGCCCACTCAAAATTAAGCTTTCAAAACTCAAATTTGATCATCATTTATGCAAGATAATTGTAGGACAACAAATCTCTACAAAGGCCGCAGATGCGATCTGGGTAAGAGTAGAAAAAATCTTAAAGGGAAAGCTGCCTAAGAAACCAACTAATAATCTTCAAAAAAAATTAAAGGATGCTGGCCTTTCTGCAAGGAAAGTAGATTATATGATTGGAATTATCTATAACGATGAAATTAGAGGCTCTAACAGAAGAAAATTAAAGACTAAATCAACCGAGGAGTTTTCAAAGCTTTTGCTGTCTATTAAGGGGATTGGTAAGTGGACCGTGGATATGTCAAGAATCTTTTATTTAGGAGATTCTGATGTGATGCCCTTAACGGATCTAGGAATTATATATGCTCACAAGATTGCATTTCCAAAGAAAAAAATAGAGGAAAAATTTTATAAACAATTTAGTCCATATAATTCCTATCTAAGCTTATTTATGTGGCGTCTTTTGGAAGATGAAAATCTGAGTATTTAAAATGAACGTTCTTTGAAAGCAAACTTTCATCCGAAAAAAACCATTCAAAACAATGAATTAAATCTTTTGGAGTCTTTATAGAATCCTGATCTTCAGAAGGCCTTGCTGCGAAACGCATTTTTGTTTTTGTTGCTCCAGGATCAAAACTAAAAACTTTCATATTTTTATTCACCGCAGTCTCTTCACTTAGGATTTCAGCCAAACCCCTTTGTGCAAATTTTGATACTGAGTATGCGCCCCAGAATGCTTTTCCGATATTTGAAACACCTGAAGAAACAAAAATAATCCTTGCATCATTAGAATAAGATACCAACTCTAACAAATGCTTTGTGATTAAAAATGAAGAGGTAAGATTAACTTGCAAAACATCATCCCAAGTTTTTGATTGGTAATCTTCAATCCTTGTAAGATTTCCTAAAATAGCTGCGTTATGAATTAAGCCATCAATATTCTCATAGTATTTCTTTATCTCATCTGAGATCTGAATTGCACCTTTCTCATCTAACTGTCTTAGATCAGATCTTATAATTAGGTTTTTACCACTATGTACTGAAATCTCATCATAGAGTTCATCAAGCTTATCTTCATCTTTCCCAAGCATAATAATATTGGCACCTTTTGATGAAAATGATTTGACCAGCTCAAGACCAATACCACTTGTTGCTCCGGTAATCATAATATTCTTTCCTTGAACAACTTCAGACATTTCTTTTAATAAAATCTAAGATTTGTAATGGTGATTCAAAGTTCTCTGTACCATCAATAATTAATCCTTTTTTAAATCCATAGCCAAAAGTGCATACACCTGAAATTGTTCCTGCGGCCAAAGAAGCATTTAAATCATTTTCATGGTCTCCAACATAAATACATTTCGAATTTGGGACCCCAAGAATGTTGCATGCATGATTAATTCCTTCTGGATTAGGCTTTGATTTAAAGCCATCATCACAACAGATAACTACTTTAGATTGCCTAAGTAGGCTTGATTTCTTAAGTATGATTTCAGTATATTTTCTTGGCTTGTTAGTTACTATTCCATATGGAATTTTTTTATCCAATAAAAAGTTGAGTAAGTCAGAAACTCCATGAAATAAGTTTCCATACATTAAAATATTCTTCTCATATTCGTTTAAGAAGTTTCTTTTGTGCTCATCAAAGCCTTCATCATCTGCATCTATATCAAAGACAAGTTTAAGAAGTTTTGAGCTTCCATCAGAAACATTTGCTCTAACAATTCTCTCATCAATTTTTTTTGATGAACTATTTATGTTTATATTTTTCAGAGATGCTAAGAAGTCGGGGAAAGAATCAAGCAAAGTGCCATCTAGATCAAATAAAACAGCTTCTATTTTACTCATTGATTCCGTACATCATGTAATTAACTCCTAAATCATTGTTGAGTGTTACATGATGAGTAATAGGGTTATAGAACATGCCTTTGGCTTCCATAAGTTTCACTGAAGCATTTTCCATATATTCACTAAGCTCAGATGGTTTTATAAATTTTTTAAATTCATGAGTTCCTTTTGGGAGAATACTAAAAATATACTCAGCTCCGACAATTGCCGTTATCCACGACCTGGGATTTCTATTAATCGTAGAAAGAAATAAAAGACCATCTTTTTTGAGCATTTTTGAGCATGCCCCAACCAAAGAGGCTGGACTTGGAACATGTTCTAAAACTTCTAAACAAGTAACTACGTCATAATAACCTTCTTTATCAATGCAAAAATCTTCAGCTTGAGCTGTTGCATAATTAATTTGCTTGTCCTCTCTTTCTGCATGAATCCTAGCAACCTCAATGCCAGGACCGGCAGCATCGATTCCGTCGACCTCTGCACCAAGGTCATAAAGTGCTTCAGCTAATAAACCCCCGCCACATCCGACATCTAAGACTTTTTTTCCTTTTAAATCTATTTTAGAGGCAATATATTCAGATCTTATTGGGTTTATATTGTGAAGAGGCTTGAATTCCCCAGAGGAATCCCACCACTTATCAGCAAGTTCAGCAAACTTATTTACTTCATTTTGATCTATATTTTTATCCATTTTTAAAAAACTAAAAACTAATTTTATTTAAGACTAATATTGAGTTTATAATCAAAACACATTATTTTTTATAATAATATCAAAAAGATAAAGAAAGAGTTCAAATTGATTATTTCAGCTATTAAATCAAAAGATGTTTCAGACAAAAGATCTGTCTTACATCCTGAAACTATTAAAAATTTAATTTCAAAAGGAATAGAAATCATTTTTGAGAGCGGTATTGGCGATGGAATACATGTGGGCGATCAAACTTTTATAGATTTAGGAGCAAAACCAGTAAGTAGGGAAAGCTGTTTTTCCGATGCCGAAATAATTTTAACTCCAAGCCCAATTGATGATAATGAAGTCAAACTAATTGGTGGTGGTAAGACCTTAATGGGGATGGTGAACCCATTTGATAACCAAGAATTATTAAAAAATTTGTGTGATTCAAATATAAATTTAGTATCAATGGAGTTTGTTCCAAGAATTACGCGTGCGCAAAAAATGGATGTTCTCAGCTCCCAGGCAAACTTAGCCGGCTATGTTGCCGTAATAGAATCTTCATCTTTATTATCAAGCGCTATGCCGATGATGATGACAGCTGCAGGGACCCTTAAGCCGGCAAGAGTTTTCGTTATTGGGGTTGGTGTGGCTGGCCTTCAAGCAATAGCAACAGCAAAGAGACTCGGAGCAAGAGTAGAGGCATTTGATACAAGAGATGTGGTAGAAGAACAAGTTCAGTCATTGGGTGCAAAATTTGTAAAAATCGATTTAGGCGAGACAGGTGAGACTAGTCAAGGATATGCAAAGGAATTGACTGATGAGCAGTTGGCCAAACAAAAAGAACTACAATCAAAAGTTTGTGAAAGATCAGATATTGTTATAACTACAGCTCAACTTTTTGGCAGACCAGCTCCACGAATAATTGATAATAGCACCATTAAAAAAATGAAAAGAGGAAGTGTAGTTTTAGATATGGCTGTTGAATCTGGAGGAAATGTGGAGGGTTCAAAGGTTGATGAGATTGTAGAGGTTGATGGAGTCAAGATTGTTGGGATATCAAACCTTGCATCAAAAGTCGCCGGACATGCATCCTATGCATTATCAAATAACTTTAATAACTGGCTATTAGAATTTTATGACGAGGAAAGCAAAAATATAAGATTTGATTTTGAAGATGAAATCATTTCGAGCAGTGTTTTAGTTTTTGATGGCGAAGTAAAAAATGAGAGGTTCAAATAATGGAAATATATATTTTGCTTGGGTTTGTTCTTATTCTTTCTATTTATCTTGGTCTTGAATTAATTTCAAAAGTTCCTAGCACTCTTCATACACCCTTAATGTCTGGTGCTAATGCAATCTCAGGAATTGCGCTTGTTGGAGCATTAACCTTGACACAAGATACTTTCCTTCAAACTGTAATTGCATTTTTAGCTATAACCTTTGCATCAATTAATGTTTTTGGTGGCTACTTGGTCACTAATAGGATGTTGAGTATGTTCAAAAAGAAATAATATGGAAAATTTTGATATAACACTCTTACAAAACATCGCTTACATCTTTGCTGCGATATTGTTTATAACAGGCATCAAGATGCTTGGAAAAGAAGCAACAGCTCAGAAAGGTAATGTCATTTCTGCTGTAGGAATGTTTATAGCAATTGTCGTAACTGCTATTAACATTGTTAATCCTTTTGTTGTGCTAGGTGGAATCTTGCTAGGTGCCTTTATCGGCTCAGTAATTGCAGTGAAAGTTAAAATGACCTCAATCCCTGAAATGGTTGCTCTTTTTAATGGCTTTGGGGGATTAGCAACTTTCTTCATTGCTTGGTCCGAGATGAGCAATACAAATGATAATCTTTTTCAATATTTATTAGTAATACTGACAATTTATATTGGAGGAGTAACCTTCTCAGGAAGCTTGATTGCTTTCGGGAAGCTTTCCGAAAGACTTAAAATTGGTAAAGGTCATATGGTTACAAATTCATTTATCTCCATTTTCTATTTATCTTTAGTTTCAATATTAGCAATGCTTGTCCTGCCGATGATTGGAAGTTTGCCGCTAAATTTTGAAACAATTTTTTATGTATACCTTGCCTTAGTTATGTTGGGCGGAGTAGGTTTTGTTCTTCCTATTGGAGGAGGAGACATGCCAGTTGTAATATCATTGCTTAATTCTCTTTCTGGAATTGCTGCCGCATTTGCCGGCTTGATTCTTGTTAACAATGTTTTAATAGTTGCAGGTTCGCTTGTTGGTGCAAGTGGTTTAATCTTGACCATTATCATGGCAAAAGCTATGAATAGAACCATAGGTAATATTCTATTTGTTGGATATGCTGCCTCAGCCACTTCTTCAAGCTCTCAACAGGGCGAGGTTAAACCAATAAATGCTGAGGATGCTTTTTTAATTCTTGAAAATGCCTCATCAGTCTTAATTGTGCCTGGATATGGAATGGCAGTTGCTCAAGCACAACACGTTGTAAGAGAGCTTGGAGAACTCCTTGAGGAAAATGGCACCGATGTTAAGTATGGTATTCACCCTGTTGCTGGTAGGATGCCAGGTCATATGAACGTATTGCTTGCTGAAGCTAATGTTTCTTACGATCTCCTCGCCGAACCAGATGATGTAAATCCAATGATGGACACCGTTGATGTTGCAATTGTTATTGGAGCTAATGACGTAGTTAATCCATCTGCAACTGAAGAGCCTGGAAGTCCAATTTATGGCATGCCAATTCTTGAAGTTGCAAATGCAAGAACAGTATTTGTCCTAAAGCGATCAATGTCTTCGGGATTTGCAGGTGTTCAAAACCCATTATTTTTTAAAGAAAATACTAGAATGCTTTTTGGTGATGCAAAAGAATCAATAAGTGGTCTTGTGTCTGAATTCAAAGATTAAGAAATGAAAGTTGTCATTGTAAGTGGCGGCTTTGATCCAATCCACTCGGGTCACATCCAGTACCTGCTAGAGGCGAAAAAATTGGGAGATATATTAATTGTTGCTCTTAATAGTGATGAATGGCTAATTGAAAAAAAAGGTAAAGAATTTATGCCTTTTGAAGAAAGAAAAGTCGTTCTTGAAAATATCAGCTGTGTTGATCAGGTAATTGGTTTTGAGGATGATGATTTAGGTAGCTGTATCAATGCTCTTAAATCAATTAAAAACATGTTCCCAAATGATGAAATTATTTTTGCCAATGGAGGCGACAGAAATAGAGAGAATATACCTGAGATGATTGAAGAAGGTGTTCAATTCTTATTTGGTATTGGCGGAAATTTTAAAAAAAATTCATCATCATCAATTCTTGATGAATGGGCCGATTTTGTGCAAAAAAATAAAGGCTAAATCATTCATCAAATCAATAAAATAAAGCCTTATTCATGATAAAATATAAGCTTAATTTATAAGATAAAAACACATCATTTTTACAAAAAAATAAATGGATTTTGCTAAAGAAATTCTTCCTGTAAATATTGAGGACGAACTAAAACAATCATATCTAAGCTATGCAATGAGCGTGATTCATGGAAGGGCACTTCCTGATGTTAGAGATGGTTTAAAACCCGTTCATAGAAGGATCCTTTATGCGATGCATGATTTAAAAAATAATTATAATAAGCCTTATAAAAAATCAGCCAGAGTTGTTGGCGATGTTATTGGTAAATATCATCCTCATGGAGACACTGCAGCATATGACGCAATTGTTAGGATGGCTCAAGATTTCTCAATGAGATATACCTTAATACAAGGTCAGGGTAATTTTGGCTCTATAGATGGCGATCCTCCAGCAGCTATGAGGTATACAGAAGTTAGAATGCAGAAAATCTCTGACGAGATTCTGGCAGATTTAGAAAAAGAAACTGTAGCATTTTCAGAAAATTATGATGGCTCCGAACAAATGCCTGATGTAATGCCAACCAAAATACCAAATCTTTTAATCAATGGATCGTCAGGAATAGCTGTGGGCATGGCTACAAATGTTCCTCCGCATAATCTTACTGAAGTCATAAATGGTTCTTTAAAGCTGCTTGAGAATCCAAAACTATCTATTGATCAGATCATTGACTCAATTAGCGGTCCTGATTTCCCAACTGGGGGAACTATTGATGGAAAAATGGGTATCTATGAGGCATATAAAACTGGAAGAGGAATAATTTATGTCAGATCTAAATCAAAAGTAGAGGAAAGCAAAACTGGAAAGAAATCCCTTGTTATCTATGAAATACCTTTCATGGTAAATAAAGCTAGAACCCTTGAAAAAATTGCAGAACTTGTAAAAGAGAAAAAGATTGATGGAATTAGTGAAATTAGAGATGAAAGCGACAAAGATGGGTTAAGAATAGTTATCGATGTAAAGAAGGGAGAGTCCGTTGAGGTTTTAGAAAATAATCTTTTTGCGCAAACTCAGCTTGAACAATCATTTGGAATAAACTTTACCGTCTTAGTTGATGGTCAACCAAGAGTACTTAATCTAAAGGAGATTCTTCAGGAATTCTTGAAACATAGAAAAGATGTTGTTTTAAAAAGAACAAAATTCGAGCTTAGGAAGGCTAAGGAAAGAGGTCATATTGTAGAAGGCTTGATGGTTGCCATAGCTAATATTGATGAAATCATAAAGATTATTAAAAAATCTAAAGATCCAAAGATAGCAGCTCAAGAGTTAGTTAAAAAGAAATGGAAAGCTGGGCCTGTAGAAGCAATTCTCAAGAAAGTTGGAAAAGATGCATGCAAGCCAAAGGGTGTAGCAAAAGGTGTTGGGTTGTCAGGGAAGTCATATAAACTTTCTAATGATCAGGCAAAAGCCATTCTTGAATTAAGGCTTGGAAGATTAACTGGACTTGAGCAAGACAATCTATCTAGTGAGTTTAATTCTCTAATTGAAAAGATTACTTCACTTCAAGAAATCATTGATGATAAAGGGGTTCTTCAAAAGGTCATAGAAGATGAGCTTAATGAGATAAAAGAAACTTATGGTGATGATAGAAGAACAGATATAAATGACACTAGACAAGATATTTCAAATGAAGATTTAATACCAGAGGAAACAAGAGTATTAACAATATCAAGGACAGGATACGCAAAAACTCAACCGCTTGAAGAATATAGAGAGCAGAGAAGAGGAGGTCAGGGCAAAGCCGCTGCCTCAGTTAAAGAAGAGGATGTTATTCAAAATCTTTATGTACTAAGCAGTCATTCACAAATGCTTTGTTTTACAACAAAAGGGAAAGTTTATTGGTTGAAGGTGTATGAAGTTCCTGTTGCAAGCAGAACATCAAAAGGAAGACCTCTTGTGAACATGCTTAATTTAGATGATGATGAAAAGGTCAGTGACATTTTACCTGTTGATGAGTTTTCAGAGGATAGATATGTTTTCATGGCAACCAGAAAGGGCACAACTAAAAAAACACAATTAAGCTTTTTTGCGAAAAAATATAAATCAGGAATTAAAGCAATTAATTTAGATGCTGATGATGAACTTATTGGCTCAGCAATTACAAATGGAGGCGATGAAATACTTTTGGCTTCCTCAGCAGGAAAGCTAATAAGATTTTCAGAGAAGAAAGTCAGACCAATGGGAAGAACAGCTAGAGGCGTAAGAGGAATGCGTATCAAAAAAGATCAACAAATTATTTCTTTAATGGTCGCAGATAATGAAAAAGAGATTTTATGTGTTTCTGAAAATGGGTTTGGTAAAAAGACACCAGTTGATGATTTTCCAACACATAATCGAGGAGGCCAGGGCGTAATTTCTATTAAAACTAGTGAAAGGAATGGGCTCATGGTTGCGTCAACTCTCGTTGATAATAATGACGGAATAATGCTTATAAGCGATAAAGGCACAATGATCAGAACTTCTGCGGAACAAATACCAACAATTAGCAGAAATACTCAAGGTGTAAAAATAATTACTCCGAAAGAGGGTGAGAAAATCCTTGAATGTGTAAGGATAGATCCTGAAGATGAGGAAGAATGAGGAAGTGGAATTTTTGTGCTGGCCCTGCAGCAATTCCTGAAGAAGTATTAATAGAAGCGCAAAACGAACTCTTGGAGTGGGGCCTCTCTGGTTCTTCAGTCATGGAGGTGAGCCATCGATCTGATTTATTTGCTGAAGTTGCAACCTCTTCAACTACAGATATAAAAGCTCTTTTAAATATTGGAGACGATCATGAAGTTCTTTTTCTGCAAGGCGGAGCAACCCTCCAATTTACATCTGTTCCATTAAACTTCACTAAAAACAGTTCTATTGTAAGCTACCTAAATACCGGACTATGGTCAAAAAAAGCTATTAAGGCTGCATCAAAATATGCCTCAGTTAATGTTGTCGCATCTTCAGAGGGATCAAACTATACATATGTTCCTAGTACTAATGAGTGGAGAGTAGATTCCGATAGCATTTATTTTCATTATGTTATGAATGAGACAATACAGGGGCTTGCAATGCGAGATCCAATCCCATCTGAGATACCTGTTATTTGTGATATGTCTTCATGCATTCTTAGTGAAGAAGTTGATTTTCATAACCTTGATCTTGTATATGCGGGCGCTCAAAAGAATATTGGCCCTGCTGGATTAACTTTAGTAATCATAAAAAAAGATTTTTTAGAAAAAGCTAATGAAGATATTCCTGACATCCTTAGTTATAAAAAAAATAGTCAGGCAGGCTCTATGTTAAACACTCCACCTACTTTTGCATGGTATCTTGCAGGAAAAGTATTTAAATGGCTTTTAAAAAAAGGTGGAGTAAAAAGTATTCAAAAAGAAAATGAAAAAAAAGCAAAGCTCCTATATGACTTTATAGATTCCTCTTCTTTTTACTCAAATCCAGTTGATAAAGAATATCGATCAATTATGAATGTTCCTTTTCTTCTTGATGATCAGAATGCTGATTCTTTATTTCTTGAAAAGGCAGAAATTAAAGGCCTCTTAAATCTAAAAGGTCACAGATCAGTTGGAGGTATGCGTGCAAGTATATATAATGCTACTCCGTTTGAAGCTGTGGAGGATTTAGTTTCTTTCATGAGTGATTTTGAAAGAAGCTATACTGGGAATGGAAAATAAAGTAAAAGATCTAAGAGATAAAATAGATGAAATCGATCTTAAAATACTTGATTTAATTCAATCAAGAGCTATTCATGCTTCTAAAATAGGCGAAATTAAAAAAGAATCTCCCGATTTCGATGGAGTCTTTTATAAACCAGAAAGAGAAAAAGAAATAATCGATAGGCTGACTAAGAAAAATAGTGAGCCTCTAGGGATTAATAACGTAAAGAATATCTTTAAAGAAATTATTTCTGCGTGTCTTTCAATTGAAGGCGAACTATCAATATCATATTTAGGTCCTGAGGGGAGTTTTTCAGATTCCGCTAAAAAAGATCATTTTGGAAGCTCTGTTACTTCACAGTCAGAAAGTACAATTGAGGGAATTTTCAAGAGTGTCGAGATGGGAGCTACAAATTTTGGCATTGTTCCTTTTGAGAACTCCTCTCAAGGAGTAATAAACTCAACTCTAAATTGCTTATCCGATTTCAATATCCAAATTTGTGGAGAGACAATCGTTAATATTGAGCATCATCTTGCTGCTAAAAAAGATATTGAGATTTCCCAAATCAAGAAAGTAGTTTCTCATCCACAAGCTCTCGGTCAGTGTTCAAAATGGATTACTAAAAATTTTAGAGATATTAACCAAGTTCCAATGAACAGCACTGCTGAAGCGGCAAAGTTTGTTAGCAATAACGATGACTGTGTTGCAATTGTTAGTCATTTAGCTATCGAAAAATATCAATTACATTGTGTTGCAAAGTCAATTCAAGATTTTAAAGATAATCAAACTAGATTTCTTGTAATAGGGAATTTTGAACCAGAAATTGCAGAAATAAATAAGTCTAGTTTTTTGATCAGGACTGAAAATAAACCTGGAGCTCTTTTAGAAATATTAAAGCCATTTAATGAATACAACATAAATCTCTTCAGGATTGAAACCAGGCCCTCAAGATCTGATAGAGGTTCTCATGATTTCTTTATTGATAGTGAAGGACATATCGATGAGAAAGAAATGCAGCTAGTTATAAAAAAAGTAAAAGATGTGAGCAGCTTTGTAAAAGTTCTTGGATCATACCCCATGCATTCATGAAAAGTATTTTAATTTTAGGTTTAGGTTTAATCGGTGGCTCACTTGCAAAAGCTATAAAAGAGAGTGAGCTTGAATATCGAATCTATGCTTATGATCCAGATCAATTAAGTCTTGAAAATGCATTAAATGATAGATCAATTGATGAAGCGGTTGATGAAATAGAGACAATACTCCAAATAGAAGATCTGTCATTGATTATGCTTTGCTCATCTATTGATAAAACAATTGAAAACTTGAAATCTTTGAAAGCTATAGATAAAAAAACTCTTTTTGTCTCTTTAGCAAGCTCCTTATCCTCAATAAATGACTTTGTCGAATCAGAGGGTATAAAAAATATTATATTTACGCATCCAATTTCGGGCTCACATAAATCAGGTTATGAAAATGCAACCCCAGATTTGTTTAATCAAAAAAATGTCATAAGTGTTAATGTAAACGATCTTCAAGAAAATCAGACTCACGAAATAAAAAAGATTTGGTCCTCTATTGGATCAAATATTATAAATATGTCGCTTGATGATCATGAGAGGTTTTTAATGTTTACCAGCCATCTACCCCATTTAATTGCATACACTACAATGCTTTCAATAGATGACGAGGTAGATATTTCTAAATTTTCAGGTGGTGGTTTAAAAGAATTCTTAAGAATTGCAGAATCTAATCCAGATCTGTGGGCAGATATTTTTTCATCAAATTCAAAAAATTTAAAAGTTGGCTCAGAAATTTTCATTAATAATTTGAATAAAATTGTTGATTTATTTAAAGATCCTGAAATTCTCAAAGAATTACTAGCTGAAATAAGAAACAAAAAACAAAAATTGTGAAAGCATACTCAAAAAGATCGAATAATTTACAAGGTACAGTTACTTGCCCGGGAGATAAGTCTATTTCACAGAGATCTGTGATAATAGGGTCTCTACTAGATGAAGATATTCAAATAAGCGGGTTTCTATTTGCTGAAGATCCTTTGTCTACCATTGGCGCTTTAAGAAATCTAGGTCATGAAATTGAAATCGATAATGACATAGTTTCGGTTAAGAATTCTAGGAAGGATATTTCTGATCAAAAAGTTTCTTGCAATTTAGGTAACTCTGGAACAGGATTTAGATTAATTTCAGGCTTGATTGCTGGTCAAAAAATAGATGCCGAACTCACAGGCGATGATTCTTTAAGTAAGCGTCCAATGAACAGGATAATAAAACCTTTAAATGAAATGGGTGCCAAGATCGAATCTAACAAAGGCTGTGCTCCATTAAATTTTTATAAGAGCCAGCTGGTAAAAGAATTCCTATATGAAATGCCAATTGCCAGCGCTCAAC